>NZ_CAJHOF010000059.1 GCF_905120465.1 Campylobacter majalis | reverse complement strand
TAAACTCACACTCTTTTAAATGAAGTTTGCCTTAACGATATAAATTTAGCTAGTTTGCGTTTAGTAAAACTTAAAAACTTATAAAGCCCCAAAGGGGTTACGGTATAGACCAAAGCCAAGCAAAGCAATGCCACACAGTGGTAGGTTTCTTGTAAGCAAGTAAAGCATAGTAAATACACGCTATTTGCTAGTGTCTTTGTCTAGTTTTAGTTTTACCTTATTTTCCTTTATACGACTAGCTTTAAAATAGCTTTTATTAAGCTTTATGTTACTAATAATCTTATCAAATTTAGTCATTTGGTATTTATAAATTTTAGTTTTAAAATCATAAATAGCAATTGATTGTATTGTGATTTATGTTTAATAATCTGCTTGTTAAAGTAGTATTTGCATCATAACAGAAGTGAAAAATAGTTTTTTAATTTTATAAGTGTTTAAAGTATTATTGTTTGGTGTTTTAATAAGTATTGTTATGTTATAGTGATGGGTTGGTGCCTAGTAAA
>NZ_CAJHOF010000058.1 GCF_905120465.1 Campylobacter majalis | reverse complement strand
TTAGGCTCTCTTTAACTTAAGAGAATTTTCTCTTATCAATTTTACTAAATTTGATAGAGATTTTCTTTGTTATTGTACCTAAATTCACACTCTTTTAAGTGTAGAATAAAATTCTCTCTTTTTATCCCTTTAAACTTGCTTAATCTATGTTTGCAATAACCCCAGAAATTCTCTATACCATTGATATGAAATCTACCATTTGCAAATTCATTTTCATTATGTTTTACTCTGTAGTGTGCTTTGGCACCATAATCTACTAAACCATCATAAGCCTTCCAATCATCACTATAAATAGTAGAGTTTTCTAACTCGCTAAACTCCCTAAGTATAGGCACCAGCTCCACTACCTCTTTTACCTTTTACTCTTTTAGCTTTGAAATAGTTCTCATCTATTTCAATTTCACCACTTAATTTTCCTTGATACTGACAATTTTTTAGCATTAAAATTCTAATTTGTTTAAAAATTTTACATAAACTAACTTCAGAAATTCCTACTAATTTTGATATTTTAGTAGCCTCAATATCTAGGCAGAAATATCTTAAAATTTCCCTAAATTTCTTTTCTGAAATTTAGGGAACGATATATGTACTTATTTT
>NZ_CAJHOF010000057.1 GCF_905120465.1 Campylobacter majalis | reverse complement strand
TTATTAACCCATTTTCTAAAAGTTTTTGCACTACATTTTCAAGCTCATATGCTTTTATATTAAGTCTATTGGCGATATCTATACAGTCTCGTTTGCCATCACATAGGGCTAGAAATTTACGGTAGTAATATGTGCTTTTATCATTTGTCGTTGTGCTAAGAGTAGGGTAAAGCCCTCTTTTGCCAAGGTTTGGCTCACAAAAGATAGTGTTTTTATAAACGGCATTTATTTCAAGTGTTTTTATAATCTCACACATTGCATTTAAAGAGCCTTCTAAGCCTTTTTGTGAGATAAAGTTTAAATCATCCTTGCTTGTATGATAGCTCTCATACTCGCCGTATTTGCTTCTACAAATTCCACAAACTGGCAAGTTTATCAGTGGGGAGCAGTATTGTCTCTCGTCACTTCCACTATCTAAAAAATCATACTCTTTAAAATTTGTCTTATCTTTTAGCACATGCATGGCTGCTTTATCTGCTAGAGTGTTGGCGTTTGGTGTATGAATTAGTGAGTAGGCTAAATCATCTCCAACGCAAGAGAGATTAAACCCAGCTTTTACATGTTTTTGAAGGTGTGTTAAATTTCGCGATAGATATATTATTGAGCCAATTGTCTCAGGGATAAAAACAAAGCGGTAGTTATATTTAAGTTTTACTCTCTCTCTCTCTCTCTC
>NZ_CAJHOF010000056.1 GCF_905120465.1 Campylobacter majalis | reverse complement strand
ATTCCCACTCTTTACAAATTCCCCATCCACCTTATCTAACTTTTTGGCACTCTTTATAATACCATAAGCTCCACCAAGCATTATTTCAACGCTAAAATCAGCCGATAAGTCAGATATATCTTTTATATCTTGTTTTTGTTCATTATTCCACTGATTTGAGTTTATTTCAAACAGATCATTTGCTATATAATTGTTTAGTTTATCTTTTATCTATTTTGCTACATTATAATATAATCTAGTTAATTGATTTTATACAATCTATCCATTTTTTAAATAATTTTTTATTATTTAAAATTTCATTTGCTAAATTTTTAGCCCATATTTCATCAAATAGTTCATATTGCATATTTAACAATTTTATCATTGCCAAAAAACTCTCTTTTAAGGTAAGCGTTTGAGAGTTCGAAATTTCACTGGTAATTCTTTGCCACTCATTATACAAGTCTGGATCACCAGAGTTTGCATCAACCCAAATTTCAGGAGACATGCTACCCAGAAAACCACCCAAATTATCATCTAAATTTTGGAAATATAAATAACTCAAAAAGTTATAAGTAGTAACATATGCTTTTTTTATTGTTAGTTTTTTTTTCATGTTTATTTCCAGTTTGGTCTTATTTGAGATGATAAACCAGTTTCGGAGTTAAATTTTTTAGGTATTTTATTGACACCTC
>NZ_CAJHOF010000055.1 GCF_905120465.1 Campylobacter majalis | reverse complement strand
TTTGAATAAATTTCACAATCAATACTTTTTTGGATATAATTACGGCAATTAAAAGGATCAAAATGTACCAACTCGCAGCCAAACTATTTCCTATATCTCGCTCTATCACAGGTCAAGGCTTTCGTGATAGTTTGGTTATCTTAGACAATGAGCTTGGCAATATTATGAAATTTCATGAGATAAAAAGCGGCGAAGCGGTCTTTGACTGGATTGTGCCTGATGAATGGAATGTAAAAGATGCTTACATCATCACACCAGATGGGCGTAAAATTTGTGACTTTAAGCAAAACAATCTACATCTGCTTGGATACTCACAGCCAATACATGCAAAACTAAGCCTTGATGAGCTAAGCAAACACCTTTACTCACTACCCGACAAACCAGATGCCGTGCCATATGTGACTAGCTACTATAAAAAACGATGGGGATTTTGCATTAGCCAAAACGAAAGAAAAACCTTAAAAGATGGCATTTATGAGGTTTTTATAGATAGCACTCACGATAAAAATGGCGTTTTAAACTACGCTGATTTTATAATACCAGCAAGCAATAATACAAACGACGAAATTCTCATCTCAACCTATCTTTGTCATCCATCAATGGCAAATAATGAACTAAGCGGACCAGTAGTTGCCACCCACCTTGCAAAATGGCTGCGAGAGAGAGAGAGAGAGAG
>NZ_CAJHOF010000054.1 GCF_905120465.1 Campylobacter majalis | reverse complement strand
TGTGTTTATTTAACACAATCTACTTAATTATAAAACAATGTTACAGTATCGATTAATCTTTTAACTAGCTCTTTCAAGAAAAATATTATAATTCATTAAATTTAATAGTACCAAATTTTAAACTGATTTATTTAAAAATTGACATCACAAACTAAATTTGCCACAACTTGTTTTACAAACACCTGCAATCTAAACATCATCGTCTTGCCAAATATAGCAATTATCATTTAACAAACCATATATTAATAAGCAAGACGATGATTGATATCTATTTTTTAGCTTCGTCTTTAATACTATTTTTCTTGTCTTTGATAGTATCTAGTTTATCTTTGGCTTTTTCATTTAGATTTTTGTTTGTTTTTGAGTTAGTGCTACCAGTTGATAATTCACCCTTTATCTTATCAAATGTGCTATCTCCTATACCTTTTACATTTTTAATATCTTCTATGTTATTAAATTTATTTATTTTTCTATATTCTATAATTGCATCAGCCTTAGATTCACCTATGCCCTTTATACTCATAAGCTCTTCTTTTGTGGCAGTATTTATATTTACAGCAGCAAATAGCGTTGAAACTGCAAATAAGCTAGCTAAGATTATTTTTGAAATTTTCATGTTTTATCCTTTTATTTTGGTTAGTGTTTCATTATATGATACTAGTGTAAATATTTCATTAATATTGT
>NZ_CAJHOF010000053.1 GCF_905120465.1 Campylobacter majalis | reverse complement strand
GGTTGTCAATAACTACTCCATTTTTTGGTTGTTCATTTACATCTGGAGCATTCAAGTATGATGATAGTCCAGCAATAGCCACAATAGGCGCCCAAATCAAATCATCACTCTTGCTTTGATCTAATGAATATAGATAGTTTGTATTGTTTATTATGATTGGGTTATTCTTGTCTATGTTTGGTTTATAATCACTTGGGCGTTTATCATTTATGTCAAGAGCTTTTATGGACATATCAAGTTGCTTTAAGGCAATGGCAGTTGCAAATTCATTTTGTTCTTTATCTTTTGGTATAAAAATTCCGTTTTTATTATCTAGATAATGGGCTTGCTCATGCCTTAGTGCTGTTAAAAATGTCTCAACACTAGCTAAAGATTTAGTGTCTATATATACAGAGCTTGGATCATCTTGATTAAATTTACCACCACTGTAGGGCTCAAGATTTGCAAATTTTACACTAAGTCCGGCTTGTGCAGCGATATTTTGGGCGGCTTGTTGTTTTTCAAATATGTTTGCATTTGGATTATTTAGTACATCTAAATTTATATCAAGTGAAATTTTGTCTTTGTTGTAGCCATTATATAAAAGTCCAACATAATCAAAAAACCCTGAGACTTTTGCATTTTGGACTGTTGCGATTAAATGAGTAGCCTTTGTAATAGCTGTGGCTTTATTATATTCATCTTCTAT
>NZ_CAJHOF010000052.1 GCF_905120465.1 Campylobacter majalis | reverse complement strand
TCCATCCTCTTCATCATAATCATAGTTGCAATCTTAGTATTTGCTATAAACTACTTCTTACGTCCTTTATCTGGAATTTCTAATGGATTAAATTCATTCTTTAAATTCTTAAACCATGAAGTAAAAGATCCAGAAGTAATTAAAGTAAATACCAAAGATGAATTTGGTGTAATGGGTAGCTTAATAAACGAAAACATAAACAAAATTCAACAAGGATTAGAGCAAGACTCATCAGCAGTATCTCAATCTGTAGCCACAGCTGATGCAATTGGCAAAGGAGACTTAACAGCCCGCATCACTCAAAACCCAGCCAATCCTCAACTAATTGAACTTAAAAACGTTTTAAACAAAATGCTTGATACACTTCAAAGAAAAGTTGGCTCTGATTTAAATGAGCTTCAAAGAGTCTTTGATAGCTATCAGCGTTCAGACTTTATCCCTAGGATATCTAATCCTAATGGAGAGGTTGAAAGAGTAACAAATGCTTTAGGTGATGCTATAACAACAATGCTTCAAGCAAATCTAAAACAATCTGAAGTGCTTCAAGAAAAAGCTACTATACTAGCTGATAGTATGAAGCAAGTAACAGATGGAGCAAATTCTCAAGCAAATAGCTTGCAAGAAAGTGCAGCTGCAGTTGAAGAGATGTCAAGCTCAATGAGTGCTATTAATCAAAAAACACAAGATGTCATAA
>NZ_CAJHOF010000051.1 GCF_905120465.1 Campylobacter majalis | reverse complement strand
ATATCATCAAACATAGATGCTAGTGTGGATATGAGGTTGTTTAGTAAAGAGGGTAGAGAACAAATTAAACAAGAATATGAATTTATAGTAGATAAGTTAGATGATTTTAATAGATTTGTAAAAGATAAATTTGAAAGTAATAGGCTAACACAAACTAAAGTTGATAAAATAAGCAATGATATAAAATCCAAAGGACTGCAAGAAGCATTAAAACAGCAACTTAAAGAAAGTGGAGCAACAAACGAGCAAATAAATGAAATTTTATCAAATTCTGAAGTTATAAATTTTATACAAGCTTATAATGACTTACATAATAAAACAGACACAAACACACACAACAATACCAATGAAAATATCTTACAAGATTATAAATCAAATGAAATAATATTAGGACAAATAACTGCTTTTGCAGAACCTGATTTTTATGATTACTTACTAAAAGGTGGCAAAGCCACAATAGCAATAACCAAAACCATAGGTGAAAGCAATGCAGCAGCTGGTATATTTGTAACACAAGTAGCCACACAAGGATTATTAAGAGCTACCGCAAGTGCAGTCAGTAGTGAGATACAAAGTCATCTTACGCAAGGCATAAAAGATAAACTAAGTAATTATATAGCAAATGATCTGTTTGAAATAAACTCAAATCAGTGGAATAACGAACAAAAACAAGATATAAAAGCTATATCTGACTTATCAGCTGATTTTAGCGTTGAAATAATGCTTGGTGGAGCTTATGGTATTATAAAGAGTGCCAAAAAGTTAGATAAGGTGGATGGGGAATTTGTAAAGAGTG
>NZ_CAJHOF010000050.1 GCF_905120465.1 Campylobacter majalis | reverse complement strand
TATCTGACTTATCAGCTGATTTTAGCGTTGAAATAATGCTTGGTGGAGCTTATGGTATTATAAAGAGTGCCAAAAAGTTAGATAAGGTGGATGGGGAATTTGTAAAGAGTGATAACAACATAGATGCTATTAATATTAAAGACAATATACCAACAAGACGAGCCCCAGAATATATTGGAGGCAAAATATCTGAAAGTAATTTTTTAATTTCCGCAGAACAATGGCTAGGAGATGGTTATGTTTCATTGCCAAATGGTAGATATATATCCAAAGATGGTATGAGACAAGTTCGTTATGGAAAACATGAAACAAACTCAAAAATCCACCATGCTCATTTTGAGTCGTATGATAAGCCAATAGAAAAAGGCGGAAGGATTATAGAAAATACATCAGTTGAAATTATTCAGGATGTCAAATAGATGAAAGAATTATATAAAATTTATTTAAAAAACAATATCTCCACACCAAATAAAACCTTACATTTTTGTGGCAATGATATTTTACCAAAACCGTATGCATTAAGCATTATTCAATATGATAATGATGAAGGATTTTATCTATTTTATTTAGATGAAATTGGAAATGAACAAACAGATACATACCATGAGACATTAGATGATGTTTTTGTGCAAGCAGAATTTGAATTTGGAATAAAGAGAGAGGATTGGATCAAATTAGAGTAGTAAAAATGTATAGGATTTTAAATATGACGATTAATATTGAGGTGTCAATAAAATACCTAAAAAATTTAACTCCGAAACTGGTTTATCATCTCAAATAAGACCAAACTGGAAATAAACATGAAAAAAAAACTAACAATAAAAAAAGCATA
>NZ_CAJHOF010000049.1 GCF_905120465.1 Campylobacter majalis | reverse complement strand
TCTACCCTCTTTACTAAACAACCTCATATCCACACTAGCATCTATGTTTGATGATATGTTTGTAGAGTATAGGTCTTTGTTTGTTTTTGCTGTATCTCTGTTTAGTCTATCTGTATCATCTGAACTATCTTTATCTTTTATGTTTAGATTGCCTTGCCCTATAGTAGCTAGTGTTTTTGAGTGGTTATAGTTTAAATTTCTGCTATTTGAGTAAGTGGCTGATGTGATTTTGTTGTTTAGATCTTTTGGTTGGTTGTCTTTGTTGGTTGCTATATCTGTTGGATTGGTTGTTTTATCTTGATTGTCTTTGTTGTTTGTTGTGTTGTCTTGTTTTTTTGTTTGATTGTCTTTAAAGGCATAGTTAAGTCCTATACTTAAAGATGAACCTTTTGTATAGCTTGTATTTGATAGGTTCTCATAGGTTAGGGTATTTGTAGTTAGGTTTAGGTTTTTGTTGTCTATGAAGTTACCATTCTCATCAAAGCTTCCAGCTGCTATCATTGAGCCTTTTAAATGAGTGTTGTTTTTAGTGTTGATGTTTAGGTTGTTTGCTGTTATGCTTGATAGTATTGTTTGTTTGGTTATGGTGTTTTGTTTGTCTTGGGTAAAATTTGAGTTAATACTTGATAGCTTTGCATTCTCATAGCTTACTAGGTTGTTTGATATGGCTTTTGGGTTTGGATTTGTGCTTTGTGTTTTTTCTCCACTAAATCCCATACCAGCTGCTATACTTGTTGATTTAGAGTTTGATGTGTAGCTATCCCTTTGGCTTTGTAAGATTAGATTATTGCCTACATTGATATTTGCTATATTATTGGCTCTTAGATTAGCTCCTTTTATGGTTGTGTTGTTTGTGGTGTTGATGTTTAGGTT
>NZ_CAJHOF010000048.1 GCF_905120465.1 Campylobacter majalis | reverse complement strand
ATATAAAAGTCCAACATAATCAAAAAACCCTGAGACTTTTGCATTTTGGACTGTTGCGATTAAATGAGTAGCCTTTGTAATAGCTGTGGCTTTATTATATTCATCTTCTATTTCTTTCCTACCATCTTTTGTAAATAACCTTGTATCTATTAAGGCATCTATATTTGAACTAATGTTTGTATTGCAAAGGTTTTTGTTTATCTTTTTTGTATCTCTATTTAGTCTTGTTAGGTCATCTGAGTTTGATAGATTGTTTGTTTTGTTTGATTGAAGGTTATTTGGTTCATCTTTGCTTAAATTTGATATGTTTGTATTTGCTACTATTAAATTTCCTTGTCCTATTGTAGCTAGTGTTTTACTTGATAAATAACCTTGGTTTTGTGAATTTGAATAATTTACGCTTGTGATTTTGGAGTTTAGATTTGATACAGCGATACTGTGTGGGTTTGTAAATTTTATAATAGAAGCATGGAGTATTGCTTGTGACAATAAACATACTACAATTAAAAATAAATTTGTTAGTTTATTTGGTATCATTAATTATTCTCTGTTATTTATATAAAAAATTCCCTTTCATTTGTTGGCAATTGAATCAAATCATTTTCACCTAATTTTAATATATCAATACAATATAAATACTGTTTATCAATATACGCCAACAATATTACTTCGCAAATAATTTTATCGACATCATAAAAATAGACCTTTGAAATATTAGTCGAGCGGTTGTTTTTCGGATCAATTTTGGTCTCATAAACAAAATCAAAACTGCCACTACTATCACCCCAATTTATAATTGTATTTGAATATATAAAATTTATATTTCTATATTTTTCTTTTATATTTCCCAACAATACTTTGAGTAGTAATTTTTCATTTTTTGTCATACATCTAATATTATTCAACAATTGTTATCCTTCCAATATTATAACTGCCGTCGCTTAATCTAAAAGGTCTATATTCAATCTTGTAGCCATCTATTTTTATGGAATAACTTTGTTTGGTTTTATCCGCTTGTTTAATAAAATCTTTTTTTATCTCATTTTTTGCATAATCAACATTTAAATTTGTTTCATTTTTTATGTGTCTTTCTGCATGATATTTTTGATTTTTATTGTTTCCAAATCTGATTTCAACCTCTGTATTATTCCCACTCTTTACAAATTCCCCATCCACCTTATCTAACTTTTTGGCACTCTTTATAATACCATAAG
>NZ_CAJHOF010000047.1 GCF_905120465.1 Campylobacter majalis | reverse complement strand
TAGCATTTATATCAGCTCCTGTGATAGTGATGTCTTCATTAGTGATAATGTTTAAATTTTTAGCTTGTAGGTTTGAGCTTATGCTTTTGGTGGATGAGATGTTGTTTGTAGTATATAATATGGGATTGTTTATGAAATTTGCAAAGATATATTGAGAAAGAGTTAAGCTTGATAATACAAAAAGCATTATAAGTTGTTTTATAAATTTCATTAATCTTTGCTTCTTTTTATAAAATTTATTTTAGTTTTTCTCAACTATTATTTTTACCCCTTTTGGTGTAGGTTTGGCTTGTGGGTTATTATATAGTATATTGCAATATTTATTGTGACATTTTATAACACCTTTTTTATTATTTTTTATAGCATTTGAACATTTTGGACACATTATGTAATCTTCTCCAATATCTATCCCATACTCTAAATTTGGCAACTGAAATTCAGAAAATATTCTTATAAAACTTTCTTCGTTTAATTCTAAATTTGCATATAAACCACAAGCTCTTGCCATCATATCATGTGCATCATTGCATTTTTCCAAACCATAACATTCAGCAATATCTTCACAAAAACTTTCATAATTGATTTCTTTTGGTGCAATTGATATATATTTTATTTGTTTTATCTCATCAAAATTTGCATTAGAATATATATTTTTTTCAAACATTTCAATACTCCAATTTTTTATATCATTATCTACAATATCAAGCAAATCAGACAAATAGGGATATGCTAAATAGATATCGCCATAATTAAAATATTTTTGCAAATAAAATTCTATTTTATCGCTAATCTCTATACAAAGCACATTATAAATGCTATCCTTATTTAAGTCTGTATTAGTAATATTTGGTTTTAACCTTACTTTCATTTAACACCTTTTTAAATTTTGTTTTATAATCCATATCATAATAAACTTTTTTTGTGACTGAGTTATAATAATAATGCAAAGCTCTATTGTCACCAGGCAATCTTAATTCATACTTGCCCCAATCTTTTATTTTACTATTATCTTTTATAAGTTCTTGTATTAACTCTTTATTGCCAAGTTTATCTCCTATAATAATAAGTTTTCCTTGTTTTATAAATTCTGGTTTTATGGTATTGTCTTTATTGAATATCGCAGAATATTCTGCTTTTTTTAAATCCGCTTTTCATTTCTCATAATTAGCGACATTTACAGCACTATCTTTATCTTTTATCTTTGATGTGCTTATCTCATTCCCACTCTTTACAAATTCCCCATCCACCTTATCTAACTTTTTGGCACTCTTTATAATACCATAAGCTCCACCAAGCATTATTTCAACGCTAAAATCAGCCGATAAGTC
>NZ_CAJHOF010000046.1 GCF_905120465.1 Campylobacter majalis | reverse complement strand
CATAAAACCCCTTAATCTAAAATCAAGAAAGATTAACTTAGATCTAAACCTAGGGGTCATAGATAAAATTTCAATCAACAATGATGATAACCAAAGACACAGAGCTATGCTATTTACTGGATTTGGTGAATTAGAACATAATAAAACACTAAACATAAGAGATATCGAACAAGCCTTAGAAAACATTCAAAACGCCACCATTGGAGATGTAGGCATATCACTTATCCCTTCAAACACTCCAAACTCAACAAATGTATTAATTACAAGAGATGCAAAAACACTTCCCATATATTTAAATTTTAACATTGATAACCACGGCTCTAAAGAGACTGGCAGATATCAAGCCTCATCTAGCATAAGCGGCACAAATCTAATGGGTTTTAATGAAATTTACACTCTATCTCTAAGCAAAGCCATACTAAACAATGAAAAAACAAGGCTAAATGATGAGAGCAAAAAGGGAAGCTCACATAACCACTATATAAATTTCAATATCCCATTTAGATATTTTAATCTAAGCTACACAAACTCACGCTACTCTTACTCTCAGATAATTGCTGGTGCAAATGGGCTTTATAAGTATAGTGGTGCTTCACGCAATCAAATGCTAGGGTTTAGCTATCTATTTTATAGAGATCAGAGTCTAAAAAGCAGTGCATTTGTAAATTTCTTTAAAAGAAATAGTAAAAACTATATAGATGAGTTTGAGTTAAAAAACCAAAGAAGGGTTAGTGCTGGATATGAGATAGGGTTTAAAAACCAAATAAATTTCACAAACTCACAGCTAAATAGCACAATTACATATAAGCGTGGCACTGGTATGCTAAGAGCTTTACCTGCACCAGAACAAAGCATAGGCGAAGGAAGTGCTAGGATGAAAATTTGGCTACTTGATCTAGGTTACAAAAAACAGCTAAATCAAAATCTAAGCTATGATGTAACCCTACATGCCCAGTATAATAAAACCCCACTTACCATACAAGATAGAGTAAGCATAGGTGGTCTTTATAGTGTTAGGGGATTTGATGGGCAGATGAGTCTAGTAGGACAAAAGGGTATTTATATAAGAAATAACCTAAACTACAACTATATAAACAATCACATAATCTATCTTGCCTTAGATGGCGGAGCAGTATATAGCAGCACATCAGGATATACTGGCTCAAACAAACTAGCTGGATATGGAGTTGGTTTAAAAGGAAGCCTAAGGCTACTAAGTCAAACAATTAGCTATGATCTATTAGCTCAAGCTCCAATATACAAACCAGAGCATTTTAAAACAGATAAGCTCAATCTAAGTTTTAGGGTTGGGGTTGGATGGTAGGGTGGAGGATTT
>NZ_CAJHOF010000045.1 GCF_905120465.1 Campylobacter majalis | reverse complement strand
AGAGGGTAGAAAGCAGATAGAAGATGAATATAATAAAGCCACAGCTATTACAAAGGCACTATCTACCATAATTCAAACAGGAGAGCTAAACTTTAACCAAGAGGTAGGAGAAAATTATAAAGTATATGAAACAAATAAGGTTTTAGGTGAAAATTTAGTCAATATCTTACAAAACAATAATATCTCAATCAATGAAAAAGAGAGCCACCTAATAGAATTTACAAAAACTCTAGCAAATTCAAACGGCTATGATTTAGGCGATTTAAAGATTAAATTTATAGATGATGCTAATGCAATTGGTGCAAATAGTGAAAACTTCAAAGGAAATTTCAATGCACAAACAAATACAATTACTCTAAATTTAGCGAACCTATCAAATTTAAATGATTTTAGTATCACACTAGGTCATGAGCTAAAACATGCAGTTGATTATTCTAAAAACAATTTTAAACCACAAGATAAAGACCAAAACAAATATGCAAACATAAAAGGTGAGAATTTTGCAGACTATTTAGACAAATCTTTGCATTTACAAGATGTAAATGTTGATTTATTAAATTCCAATGTTAAGTTCGATTATAAAAATATTGATAATATAAATATGTTAGCCAATAATAAAATGGAATTTAATTTGCAAGATAAGAGCGAAAGTGACAATAACAAATATTTACATATGCTTGGTATAACAATTGCAACTACTGCAAAATATATTAAAAATGCCATTACCAAAGATAGTAAAAATAAAAAAAATGTGGCAGAAAATAAAGTTCCTGATAGACCAATTGAAAAAGTAGATAAAACTCAGAAAGTTAAGAAATTAGATAATAAGCTAAATCATATTTTTAACAAAAAAGAACATAAATTGGATGATTTTTTAAATAAATTTCAAAATAATCAACAAGCTTATAATGCAACAATAAAAGAACTTGAAAAAGATATGGCAAATGGTAAATTGCCAAATAATTTTACTAGTGGTCATAAAGTTAATATTAAAGGTTATGAAATTACTGTGCGAGGAGTTATAAAAGATGGAAAACCAGAAATCGGAACAATGTTTATACCTTGATGATTTTACAATTATTATAAATTTTGAAGCTAGGATTGTTAAATTAATAAGTGACAATTTGGACGATGATATCCTTTTTAGACAATTTGAAAATTCGAAAATTGTAAAAAAAGAAGCCTCGACTATTGGATATTATTGCTATTTTGACCATAAAACAACATTGGAAAAAAGTAAAAATAATGGTTTTATTGGTAATGTAAATTTAATATACGCAGATAAAATTATTGGCGGCGCAATGGTATTTTTGGAAAATGGACTTTTAAAAATGCTAGAGTGCTATTTGTGGGAAGAAAATAGTTTTTTTGAAAATATGGTAAATATAAAATGAAAATTTATTAATCGATTATGTGATATTTAGCGACCAAAAAATATCTTTGGAATAAATTTGAAAACAAAGATATGAATGGAGCAAATTTTGGTATTACGACTGTCCTACAATTCGCTGGGTAGATAAAGAAACAGGACAGATTTACTAATAAAAGAATTTAAATACAAATTTTTATAAAAGGA
>NZ_CAJHOF010000044.1 GCF_905120465.1 Campylobacter majalis | reverse complement strand
ATTTGTTCATATTCTTGCTTAACCTGTTCTCTACCATCTTTACTAAACAACCTCATATCCGCACTAGCATCTATGTTTGATGATATGTTTGTAGAGTAAAGGTCTTTGTTTGTTTTAATAGGTGATAAATTTGCAAAAAGAGTTTGAGAAAGTATTAAATTTAATGAAATAAAAAGAGTAATTAGTTGGTTTATAAATTTCATTAAATTTAGTTCCTTTTATCAAATTTGTTTTTATGATTTAATTTTACATTTTTGAAATTTAGTGTTTTCTTAGGCTGAATTTTGGATTTTGGTTCTTTGGATTTAGCTTGTTTTGGTTTGGATTGTATTATTTCAACTCTTTTCTTATCTTGGATTTTTTGACGCACAATAACTATGATAACTACTGCAATCATTGATAATATCGTAAAAATGCATGGATAAATTAACCAACCTCTTGTTCCATAGATAATCAAATAAAGCAAAAAAACTAAAATAAGTATTAAATTTGCAATATCTATTTTGGTTAATTTTTTAGAGTATATGTAAGTTTTTATAGTTAGATATATTACTACATTTGCATAAAAATAAAAAATAATCCAATGAAAGATAGGGTATTTAAAACCATAGTCGGCAAATGCAATAAATAATACAACAACAAGTACTTTTAATATTTTATTCATCATCAGTTCTTAATTATATATTTTTCTAACATTTTTTGAAATTTTAAACTTTGAATAATCATTTTGCTTTACTTCTCTTATTAGATTTTCTTTTGTTTATGGTTATATTACTTGAAATTGACTTGGTTTTGTATTTAAATGAAAAAAACATAATCACAAAAGTAGATATCCAAGTAAAAATACAAAAATATAATAAATACCCATAAGACCGATAAATAGTAAATTTTATAATGAAAAAGAAATAAATCATTATTGGCAAAGAGCTTATAAATATTATTTTAATATTTCTGATATTTTTAGACATTTTATACATATCAAAAGAACAATATATAATTTTCAGACAAAAATATAACACAAATAAGCCCAAAACATACAATATTAGCCAAGCAACTATTGGATATTGATTGGCATATTGCACTATTGCAATTATAGCTCTATTACCAAGTTCTCGCCAAAAAGCATTGCTAATATCATTCATTATTTTCACCAATCGTATTGTTTTTGATTGTATTTACAGTTTCTGCATTTATGTATTGAAAACTTAAATGTCTAAAAATATTCTCTCCATGCTGTATGAAACTATCAAAATTTTTATTTTTTCTATTTGTAGTTTTTGAATTTAAATAATCAGTAAATTTTATTCTAGCAGCCTTACTGGAATATAAAATTTCTTTACCAGATTTTATTGCACTTGGCACAGTTGTAGCCCCAGCAATTCCACTAAATAAAATACTATCATAATTCAAATCTATATCTCTAAAATCTACATAGCCATTATTATTTATAGCCTGGTCGTAAATTTGAGTTCCAACTTGCATACTAGTATCTATACCACCTCCAATCAATCCAGCTTTTACACTAGCTTGTGCTGTTTGGCTTAGTATTAGACTTGAAAGCTCTTTTGTTGCGATATTTGCAGTAACTCCACCACCTACAGCTAAG
>NZ_CAJHOF010000043.1 GCF_905120465.1 Campylobacter majalis | reverse complement strand
GATGCAATAGATTAAAGCGTTTGTTGTCGGTAAAATTTTCCATATTTGCATAAAATCCATTTGATGACTGAGCGATACTAAGTGCAGTTTCTAGATGACTTATACCCTTTGCTGTCTGATATTTTTTACATTTGTTGTAGTTATTTGTGGCAAATTCAGCATTTTAATCCCTATAGAAAGGTTTTTTATAAGTTTGTTTTTGTATAAAATACTTTTTCAATAAGCTATAAATAATATCTCTATAGAAATATAAAAAATAAAAGGAGTAAAATTGCTAAGCTTGATATAAATTCTCAAAGAGTTGCTGTTTTAAATATACTTTTAGGCAGAAAAAAGACTGAAGCGATATGGCACATACAAGATATTATCTTGAATATAGCAAAAGAATTTTGTATGGATAGCATAAATGATATGAAAGAAATTTTAGGCGCAAGTGATGATGATTTTATACAAAAGCTTAAAGAGCTTGATAAGCAAAACGATGAGTATAAAAATGAGCTTGAAAATTTCATTGATTTTACACAGAAAGTTCAAAACTATGGTAGTGGGTTTATTAAAGGACTTGATAACACTTTAAATATATCTAGCTTTGTTTTACAATTTAAACAATATTAGAAGCCTTAAATGTATGATGATCTAAACGGTATAACAAGCGATGTTACAAGCGAGATTTTAAAATTTTTAGATGATTTTAACAATCTTCGTTTTAGCACAGAATATGTATCAAAATTTTCTATTTATATGCTTATGAACTCAAGTCCAAAAGAATTTAAAACAGCCACTGATTTTGCATTGTATTTTTCGGATTTAGCACTAAAAATTGTAAAACACTTAAAACACTTTAGCGACATTTTAGATGAGCTATTTCAACATATATCTAAACACTTAATCGTTAGTAAATTTGTATTTGGTGATGGCACTGGACCGGTTCAGTTCAAACAAGAAATTATTATGCTTTTTTCTTGTGTTTCTAGACTAATCGCATTGGATACGTATTACCGAATAAGCATAATAAACAGCAAAGATAACCAAAGTTTAAGAGAGGCAATGAAGCCTAAAATATCGCAAATGTGCTCAAATGTGTATTTAATAAAATTTTTACCATAATTTTTGTAAATGAGAAAAAATGAGCTATGACAAATCCACAGAGAATAAAGCCGTAGATATGCTTAGAAATGGTAGCAAAAAACAGTTTTCAACAGTAGAAAGTGTAGTCTATTTTTTGTAGTCAATGGAGTATAGAAATCGAGCCAAATCAAGATGACCTAGATATAGAATACAGAACTTATATTATGGCATTTTCCTTTGAAATTTTTGAGCTATTTAATAAACGCCTTTATGGACTTGATGATGCTTTGGCGACAGTTATGTATAAAAAATTTATTTTTGGAGATGACTATATGAGTGCCGCCGATCCACTATTTAGGACTAAATGGCCCGAATTGCTATTTACTTGGGTAAATCAAATGACTACGTTAACTACCTATTACAGCATATCAATTATGGGCGGTAAAAATAAAATGCAAACTCGGCATTTTGTTATAGAGCAGTTTAAATATTTTTGTAATAAACTATTTTCACAAAATCATATTTTTTATTAGGCTCTCTTTAACTTAAGAGAATTTTCTCTTATCAATTTTACTAAATTTGATAGAGATTTTCTTTGTTATTGTACCTAAATTCACACTCTTTTAAGTGTAGAATAAAA
>NZ_CAJHOF010000042.1 GCF_905120465.1 Campylobacter majalis | reverse complement strand
CCTTTGGCTTTGTAAGATTAGATTATTGCCTACATTGATATTTGCTATATTATTGGCTCTTAGATTAGCTCCTTTTATGGTTGTGTTGTTTGTGGTGTTGATGTTTAGGTTATTATGTGCTAGTAGTTGGCTATTGTTGTTTGTTATGTTTTCTTTATCTAAGTTTGATTGAGAGTAGTTTAGACCTAAGCTACCTCCGCCTCCACCATACATAGTCATCTTAACACTACCGCTTAGCTCTTTGGTTTTAGAGTCTTGTTTGTAGGTATCTTGGCTAGAGTTTATGTTTAGATCTTTAGTGTCTATATTTATGTTGTTGTTTGCTATTAGGTTTGAGCCAGTTATGTTTGTGCTTGTATCTTTATCTTTGTTGGTTGAAATTTTAATATTGTTTGCATTTAGGTTTGAAGATACAGATGTAGTTTGTGTGGTATTGGATTTAGTGTTGCTACCTTTTATATCACCAGCTATGCCTATGCTAAAGCCAAATGTGGTATAGCTAGATGCAGCTGCTGCACTTTGGCTTATTAGGGCTGTGGTTTTAGAGGCTACATTTGTAGTTGCTAGGGCGATATTTGCTAGATAGTATTTTTCTTCATCTTTTATATTGTCTATTATATCTGTTAGATCCTCTATATCAGAGTAGTCTATACCTATCTCTTTATCTTTGTATCTTTGTTTTAGTTCATTTAGCTTACTCTCTAGGTTTGATTTTTCTTGTTTGTAGGTCTCATACTCTTTTTTTACACTATTTAGCTGTTTAATAGCCTCTTGTAAAGCTATGGCAGCTGGAGCTATCTGGGCATATTCGTTTTGCACAGTAAGAGATAGAGCGGCCTTAGCCTCTTTTAGAGTGGAGGCTGTATCTATGGTATCAGTAGAGTTTGATATATAGATGTTGCCACTATTTGAATGTAGGGTTATATCCTCTTTAGCATTTATATCAGCTCCTGTGATAGTGATGTCTTCATTAGTGATAATGTTTAAATTTTTAGCTTGTAGGTTTGAGCTTATGCTTTTGGTGGATGAGATGTTGTTTGTAGCTTTTTCATAGGTTGCATCAGCTAGGCGGATCTTGGCTGATGTATCTTTTTTAAGTTCTGATAGAGATTTTGGTTTGGCATCTTTTAAGATATCTTGTATATGAGCTATACTAACACTGGTTTTTTTATCTATGTTGTAGCTTTCATGCGTATTAGTAGCGTTTAAGATGGTGGCAGTGTTTGCTTTTATGTTAGTATCTTGGTTTGATTTAATGTTGGCTGTAATGATGGCATTGTTTGCATGTATATTAATATCTTCAAATGCTTTGATGTTTGATAGTTTAGATAAACCATCAATGCTTCCTTTTTGATTCTCTTGGGCTTTGTAAATTTCTCCCCCATTTGTCCCTAGTGTGCCAACATATGTTAATATACCAAGCGGATTAAAACTACTTTTTTTATGAACACTTACCTCTTTAACCTGCTCTTTAGCTGCTATGATATTTATATCATTATCTGCATTTAGGTTTAATGCCTTTACACTTGATATATCTGATGAGATGATGTTTATGTTATTTGTAGCATTTAGGTTAATGTCGCCTGTGCTTGTGCTTAAAGATGAGCTTTGTAAATTTGCTTTTGCAAGAGAGTGCATATCAAGGCTTTTTTTAAGCCCTCCCCAGCTTGATTTGCTAGTATGTGAATAATCTAGACTCTCATATACTGCTGGATTTAGGTTAATATCCTTTGCATTTATATTTATCTCATTATCCGCTACTAAATTCGCCCCCTGTATAGTTGTATCTTTATTTGAGATTATGTTTATGTTATTAGCATTTAGATTTGATGATACAATATCCTCTTTTATGGTTTTTGTGG
>NZ_CAJHOF010000041.1 GCF_905120465.1 Campylobacter majalis | reverse complement strand
CCTTCATCAATCTTTCAAAACTAAATAAGGATCAATTGAGACATTCCTTTATGATGTATATCTTGTGAGAGAATATACATTGTACTCTAGAAAGGAGGTGATCCAACCGCAGGTTCTCCTACGGTTACCTTGTTACGACTTCACCCCAGTCGCTGATTCCACTGTGGGCGGTAGCTAGTTTAGCATTCCGACTTCGAGTGAAATCAACTCCCATGGTGTGACGGGCGGTGAGTACAAGACCCGGGAACGTATTCACCGTAGCATGGCTGATCTACGATTACTAGCGATTCCGGCTTCATGGAGTCGAGTTGCAGACTCCAATCCGAACTGGGACATATTTTATAGATTTGCTCCATCTCGCGATATTGCGTCTCATTGTATATGCCATTGTAGCACGTGTGTCGCCCCGGACATAAGGGCCATGATGACTTGACGTCGTCCACACCTTCCTCCTCCTTGCGAAGGCAGTCTATTTAGAGTGCTCGGCCTAACCGTTAGCAACTAAATACGTGGGTTGCGCTCGTTGCGGGACTTAACCCAACATCTCACGACACGAGCTGACGACAGCCGTGCAGCACCTGTCTCAACATTCTAGCAAGCTAGCACTTTCGTATCTCTACAAAATTTGTTGGATATCAAGTCCGGGTAAGGTTCTTCGCGTATCTTCGAATTAAACCACATGCTCCACCGCTTGTGCGGGTCCCCGTCTATTCCTTTGAGTTTTAATCTTGCGACCGTACTCCCCAGGCGGTATACTTAATCCGTTAGGTGCATTACTGCCTTGACTAGCAAAGCAACAACTAGTATACATCGTTTAGGGCGTGGACTACCAGGGTATCTAATCCTGTTTGCTCCCCACGCTTTCACGCCTTAGCGTCAGTTGAGTTCCAGCAGATCGCCTTCGCAATGGGTATTCCTGGTGATCTCTACGGATTTTACCCCTACACCACCAATTCCATCTGCCTCTCCCTCACTCTAGATTATCAGTTTCCCAAGCAGTTCTATGGTTAAGCCATAGGATTTCACAAGAGACTTGATAATCCGCCTACGCGTCCTTTACGCCCAGTGATTCCGAGTAACGCTTGCACCCCCCGTATTACCGCGGCTGCTGGCACGGAGTTAGCCGGTGCTTATTCGTTAGGTACCGTCATAGTTCTTCCCTAACAAAAGGAGTTTACGCTCCGAAAAGTGTCATCCTCCACGCGGCGTTGCTGCTTCAGGGTTTCCCCCATTGAGCAATATTCCCTACTGCTGCCTCCCGTAGGAGTCTGGACCGTGTCTCAGTTCCAGTGTGACTGATCATCCTCTCAGACCAGTTACGCGTCATAGCCTTGGTGAGCCATTACCTCACCAACTAGCTGATACGATATAGCCTCATCCTACACCGAAAAACTTTCCCAACTTAACTTGTGCTAAGAAGGAGTATGGAGTATTAGCAGTCATTTCTAACTGTTGTCCTCCAGTGTAGGGCAGATTAGCTATACATTACTCACCCGTGCGCCACTAACTTCCAGGAGCAAGCTCCCAGTCGTCCGTTCGACTTGCATGTATTAGGCACGCCGCCAGCGTTCACTCTGAGCCAGGATCAAACTCTCCATATAAAATTGTAAGATCTAGTAAAAACCAAATCTCAGTTTTTTATTATGAAGTTTTTAATCTAAAAACTTTTAATTTTTTAATTAGTTTTAGTTTGTTATAATTAACAAACTGGCTCAATCGATCACTTATTTAGATTTCAAAGATTGACTAATAGTTTAACATTTATAATTTAAAAGAACAACGATAAAAAGGAAAGCTTTATTAACTCAGAAAGGGTTAAAAGTGGTTTCTCTCAACTCGTGAGCTGGAATTATATAAGAGTAATGCTTAAAAAGAGATTAAAAAAATAGTGAATTTGGGGGAAATTTGAAA
>NZ_CAJHOF010000040.1 GCF_905120465.1 Campylobacter majalis | reverse complement strand
GATAGACTAAACAGAGATACAGCAAAAACAAACAAAGACCTATACTCTACAAACATATCATCAAACATAGATGCTAGTGTGGATATGAGGTTGTTTAGTAAAGAGGGTAGAAAGCAGATAGAAGATGAATATAATAAAGCCACAGCTATTACAAAGGCACTATCTACCATAATTCAAACAGGAGAGCTAAACTTTAACCAAGAGGTAGGAGAGAACTATAATACATATGAAATTTCAAAAGCAGTCAGCAAAGATCTAACTGAAAAACTAATAGATGAAAATGTAGGCATAGAAGAAAAACAAGCAATAACAAACAATATAATAAAAGAATTCTCTAAAAAAGCTGGACTGAACTTAGATGGCATAACTTTAAATATAATAAGTGATAAGTATGCCATAGGTGCAGATGGTGAATTATTTAAAGGTAACTTTAATAGCGGTATCTTAACTTTAAATATAGCCAATACTACCAACATCAATGAATTTATAAGCACACTAGGTCATGAGCTAAAACATGCAGTTGATTATTCAAAAAACAATTTTAAACCACAAGATAAAGACCAAAACAAATATGCAGACATAAAAGGTGAAAATTTCTTAGACTATCTAAATAAAGCTCTATCATACAACAATATAGACATAGACACCAAAAACACAACCATAAACTACGATAAAACAAATCCAGCAAATATCAACCTACTAAACTCAAACTCTATAATGTTTGAGAGTTTGGATAAGAGTAAGGGGGATAATAGGGTTTATATATACAATAATCGTATTGTAGGTATAGATAAAAATTTAGATGATAACAAAGTAGTCGATCTAACTTTTATGGAAGCACTTATCAATGGGTATTTTACAAAAGATATAACTGATTTCTTTACGCCTACGATAATGGAGCCGTTTAAAATATATGGTGACACTTTTAAGCTTTTTAGAGATAATACCAAAATAAACGAAACTCCTGACACAAATAAATATACAAATGAATATAATCTGGCAAATTCAAATGATTTTGAAAAATTAAGAAAAAATACAGACCAAACATATGAGAACATAGATAGGAATACTAAAATATTATTTATAAATGGTATGGACAATACACTTGAAGATGCTAAGAATAGTGTGAATTTGATTAAAAAAGATTACGGAGAAAATGTAGGACTTATAAATAATGCTACTGGAAAACATCTAGGAGTAATCGAAGATGCTGTCGAATGGCTGCCAAACTACACAACTACAAAAGATGTGTTAAATGCTTATTTTATAAAACAACTCCCAGCTGGAGCAACCGTGATAACTCATAGTGCTGGAAATGAGGATATATATAAGGCAAATAAAATAAACTCAATCATCGGAGTAAAAACTCCATATAACCTAATAAGTGTTGGCTCTCCTAAATCAGCCACAAAACTCAAAGAAAACACAAATAAAGTAGGTGCAAATTTCATAGATCAAATAAATCATACAAATGATCCAGTGGCTAACGGATGGTTAAACAAGGATGCGAATTATGATATAACATATAATTTTAAAGACTTGATTGATTTTGATATAAATTGGAAAAATAAAATTCCAATTTATAACAATCTTCAACTATACCATCCTTTTGAAAATTATTATCCAAATATAAACCTTCGCTTGGAGCAAAAATGAAAAGGGCGGAAAAATTATTTCTTACTTATTCTATTTTTTTATTTTGGTGCTGCACAAAACTGATTATTAGTACTGACAATTTTATTTTTTTGCAAGCATTACTCCAAATTTTACTAGTTGTTTTTCTGTTGATATTTTTGTCTGCGATATTTTTTGTTTGCATAAAGTATTATCGCAACATTAGCCTTTTGTGTAAATTAATATCAATTACATTATTGTTTTTATTTTGTTTAATTCTATATTTATGGATGACAACTATTTTTTCATATGTTCTAATGTATGGAGTTTTTAATGAAGGTGGAGTGATTAGAAATATTTTTTATCAAGATAGATATTATCAATTTGACTGGTATGAAGTTTTGTTTTGGAATTGCATTTTTTCTTTGCATTACCCATTATATCTATTTTATATAATCAAGCCTTTTATCAATCATATTGACAATAGGCTTGATGCTACAAAAAAGAGACCATCAGCCTAACGGGCTATAGAACAAACTGCGTAAATCCTCCACCCTACCATCCAACCCCAACCCTAAAACTTAGATTGAGCTTATCTGTTTTAAAATGCTCTGGTTTGTATATTGGAGCTTGAGCTAATAGATCATAGCTAAT
>NZ_CAJHOF010000039.1 GCF_905120465.1 Campylobacter majalis | reverse complement strand
ATAGTTCAAACCTCCCTTGCAAACATCATCCCAGACCCATCTGCAGCTAAATCAAACCAACCAGTTATATTAAAAGCTAAAAATGAAGCTTTAATAGTAAATATAGTAACTCCCAATCACAAAGGCATCTCATTTAATGAATACTCTAAATTTAATACTCCAAACACTGGCACAGTACTAAATAACTCAGCTAATGGTGCAAATACAAACATAGCTGGATTTGTTGGGGCTAATCCCTTTTTAAACTCAGGCTCTGCTAAATTAATAGTTAATCAAGTAAATTCAAACAATCCATCGCTTCTAAAAGGAAATTTAGAGATAGCTGGAAAAAGTGCTGATCTAATAATAGCCAATCCTAGTGGTATTAATATAAATGGTCTAAATATAATAAATTCAAACTCATCTACATTTAGTGCTGCTAAGTTAAATTTAAATGCTAGTGGTGATTTAGCACCAATTAACTTATCTAGTCCTAGCCTAAGTCAGAATTTCGGAGTTATTAACATCCAAGGCAATGGCTTAAATGATAAAAGCTCAAACTATACAAATATCATAGCAGATACTATAAAAATAGCTAGTGCAGTCCATTCAAATGAGCTAAACTTAATAGCAAGTGATGCTAAAGCAGCAAGTAATCAATCTGGATTATTTAGTGTTTTAGCATCTAATGAGCCAAACACAAACAGAGCAACTAATCCTGTCTCTACACCCAGTAGTCCTACCATCTCAATTGATAGCACAGCCCTTGGTGGAATGTATGCCAATAAGATAAATATCATAGCCACTAAAGATGGAGTTGGTGTAAATAATGCTGGTATTATAAAGGCAAACCAGATAAGCATAAATGCTAGTGGGGATATTATAAACTCAAATACCATAGTCTCAGATAAACAAACTAATATACATTCAAACAAATCAATCATAAACAAAGATAAGGCTAGTATAATAAGCAAAGAAGATATAAGCTTAAGTGCAAATGAGATAACAAATACCAATAGCTCAAACATCATAGCGGCTAATAGCTTAAATCTAAGTGCTACTAATATAAACAACGCCTCATCAAATATTCTTGCAAATGATATATCTATAAAGGCAGACAGAGTAAATAACTACTCACTAAGCAAGCTTGAAATAGCTAGGCAAAATTTTAGCTCCACTCTTAATCTTGGATGCTGCACTAATAAGTCATTTAGTCTAAGCGTAGATATAAAAAAGATAAAAGATGAGATAATAAACAAGTGGCAACTTGAAAATAAAGCCTACAGCGATGATGAACTAAATTTAGAGCTTTATAACGCAGTAGTCTCACAAGATAGCGTAGCATATGCTCTAAATTTACAAAAATCTAGCTTCCTTCATGGCACTAGCTCACGCCCTTATAGCAATATCAGACTAGACGAAGCTTCAAATTCTATCATAATCACAACCAGGTATGCAAAAGATAATGAAAAGACTAGAACGCTTTATTATTCAATCACCAAAGAATTTATAACTCCTGATAGTCTAGCAAATTTTATCCCATCTAAGATCTACTCCGCTAATGATATAGATATAGACGCTAAAACCTTTACAAATGATAAAAGCCAGATCTATGCCAATCACGATATAAGAATAAAAAATGGCAGTGTTGATAATATAGGACATAAACTAGACACAAGTGTTAATAGCCATATAAAATATATCTGGCAAGAGAAGAAAAAAAGAAATGCTGCTGGTGGACACTATATGGCAGATGTGGGCGGTGATAGTGCCTATAAGAACTTTACTTACCAAGAAGATGGCTACCCTGCAATACTAGCTGCAAATAATAACTTTTATGCAAGTGTGATAAATTTAAACAATGATGATATAAAAGATCAAACAAGCAAGAGTATAAATATCCCTATGTTTAGACCAAACCCAGCTATACACATAGATATTGTCCCTATTAACACTGGCTTTTTATATGACAGCAGTGGTGCTAGTATGGCTTTTATGCTAAATAAATTTGATAGCCTTTATAAAAATGCAAACTCACTAATAAATAGCTCTCTCTCATCAAGCAAACATAGCCCAGTAATAAATCAAAGCTCACTTATCATGGCTAAAAATAAGATAAACATAGATGCAAGTGGCAATATCTATAATAGTGGAGCAATGATAGCTAATAACATAAGCCTAAACGCAAACTCTATCACAAACAAAGATGCTTTGCTTTTAGCACATAATACTATAAATTTAAATGCCTTAAATGACTTAAATTTAACTTCAACTACAGCAAGTGGCTCATCATTAAATCTAAATGCAAACGATATAAATATAAATCAAACATCACAAACCACCCATGGTAAAAACTATACTTCAACCACACTAGGCACTAGATCAAATTTAAACTCAACCCAAAGCCTAGCAATAAACGCAAACAACGATATATCTATAAATGGTGCAATTCTAAACTCAGACCAAGACATAAACCTAAAAGCAAATAATAACCTTGCTATAAAAACTAGCCAAAGCAGAGATAGCTTTAATATAAGTGGCAAGGATACAACTTTTAAAGGTACTATCACAACAAACCAAGCTTCAAGTCTAAATGCTAATAATATAAATGCATATGCTACTAATATAAATCTAGTAGGAGCAAATCTAAATGCAAATGAGAGCATAAACCTAAAAGCAGATAATGACATAGATATTTCATCTATCAACAATAAAGCAGATCTAACAAGCACAGTTAATAAAAAAGGCTTTTTATCTAAAAAGCAAACAACCACAAAAACCATAAAAGAGGATATTGTATCATCAAATCTAAATGCTAATAACATAAACATAATCTCAAATAAAGATACAACTATACAGGGGGCGAATTTAGTAGCGGATA
>NZ_CAJHOF010000038.1 GCF_905120465.1 Campylobacter majalis | reverse complement strand
GTAAATCTGTCCTGTTTCTTTATCTACCCAGCGAATTGTAGGACAGTCGTAATACCAAAATTTGCTCCATTCATCATCTTTATCATCCAAGCCACCCCAAAGAAATTTTGGATCACTAGGCAACACACTTCTAATATACTCTAACATTTTATCAGAGCTTACATCCCAAAATAGATCTCCTTGGATCTCTTTTTCTGGTTCGCCGTTTATTGGTGTGTGAGCGAGTATCAAACCCTCATCTATCATGCGTTTAAAGAGTGCTAAAAAGATTTCGGTTTCTTCTGCGTCAGTTAATTTTCACCCTAATTGTTTAGAAAATAACTCATTTCCCCGTCCATATAGACAATTTACCCAAATTCTAAATTTTCTTTATATATGATATCTATTTGCTCTTTGGTAAAATTTATATTCATTTAAATACTCACTAAATTTTAATTCTATATTCTTTTTGGCATCGGATAATTCTTTTATCTGCAAAGTCCATTTAAAATCACTTCCATTTGTGATCCAATATCGGATATTTACCAATATCAATATTTGGTTTTATAATCCACATTATAATAAACCTTATCGTTTGTTTTATTGTAATGATAATGTTTTTTATACTATTGGTGTCTATTTTCATTTTAGTCCAATCGTTAATATTGCTACCATCTTTTGTTAATTTTTGCTTTAATGTTTATTTCCTAATTTTCTCCGCATGTTATTTTTCCTTTCCTTAATAATGCCTCTTTCGTAAGTGTTTTATCCTTATTAAATAAACTACTTATTTACAGATTTTGTGGCTATTTTGTTTTTTGCTTTCATTATTGGAAGTTAAGCCAATTTATAGCATATTCTAGAGAATTATGTCCCAAATATGGTTTTATATTTTCATAATCTTTTTTATTTGCTATACTCTCCATAAAACCAGTGCAAAATGCTGTGGCTACATAATCATCGCTACTTATTACACCATTTTCTACAAATGTAAAAATCTCGCATTTTTGCATCTCGCTCAGTTCATCAAAAATTTCCATCGTAGCATCCCCAAAAGCACTTAATATCCATAAAAGAGATGGAATATATTCCATATCAAAGGGAAAAATTTGTTCCATATATACTTCAAAATACCTCTTGTGTTTTGAAATAAAAAAATAAATATAGCCTTTATATTTGCCCAAATCAGTTTCCATTAATTGCATTTGTTAAATCCTTTATATATTTTTGTGCTGTATCTATATCGCTTTTGTTGGCTCTTGGATTATTTTTTAACCACTTGTTTAAAGCATTTATATTGTCTATCGCTTTTTGAATATGTAATTTGTTTCCAACTTTTTGCCCAGTTTTAAGTTCGTATCTAACTGCATCTGCAGTACTTCCAGAACCAATTTTTGCCCCTTCTCTATACATTGTATTAATTATTTTTTGCAATTTAACATCTTTAACCTGAACTTTGCCCATTTTTGAAATAAGGTCTTTTTTATACTTCTCATAACTAGCAACATTTACCGCACTATCAGCACCTTTAATAACATCATTAGTGCTACTTATAACATTACTCTTTGCAGCACTTCTTCCAATAGTTATACCGCCAGTTAATCCAGCTATAAACTCAAAGTCTCTTGCGGTTGCACTTTTGTAATCTCCGAGTATTAAATCTAGTTCGTTTTTATAGAAACCATTTGTTATTAAAGTATTGGCATTTGTTAAAGTGTTATAAATATTTTTAGAAGTATCTATAGGTGAAGTTATTAATTCATACGCTCCATTTATGGTATCTTTTATTAAATTTACTCCCCCAACACTTACCCCTGAAATAAAACCTAGTGTAGTGTCACCAATAGAAACATCCAATTTTAAATTATTTTCGTAGAATTTTCTATCATTTTTAAAAGTATCTAAATATATATATTTATCACTGTATTGTTCTTTTGTAGGGTTAAATGCATTTGTATTATTTAGTCTCTCATTATAAAAGTTGCTATCTTTTATAAAATTTATTGCTAAGCCTATATTGTTTTTATCTTTTTCTGGTAGATTATTTTCATATACCTCGTTAAATGATTTATCTACTAATGACACTCCGCCTTTAGCAAGGATAGATTTTATTTCATCATTACTATATTCAACATTTAAACCATTTGTTTTAAGTATTTCTTTAAATTTATCAATATTTTTTTGATTATTTATAAAACCTATCTCTTCTTTATGCAACTGCCTATTGTTTTGCTCTGCACTTGTAGATAGATTATATCCTTGATTAGCTCCTGTTTCACCACTTAGTATAGCACCTGTTAAAATCCCTATAAGTTGTGATGATAAAAATTGTTTGTTTGTATCAGTGTTTGAACTTAATGGGGCTAGAGCTTGGGCTAGACCAGATATAATGGCTCCATCTTTAAAGCTTTGGTTTTGTATGGCTGATATACTACCACCAACTAAAGAGTGAAGAGCTATTTTTGTTAGACTCTTATCATCTAGATTTTTAACCAATCCTATATCACCTACGCTCTTGTATAAACTATCTCCTGTTTGTATTGCTAAATTTGATATTAAATTGTCTTTGAAATTTGTTCCATAAATTGCACTATTTATTCCTGCATTGCTAATTGAGTTTAGTGCCGCTTTAGTAAAGTTTTGATAAGAGAAATTTAGTGAGTTATCTGTGCTAAAATTTAAAAAGCTACTATTGTCATTAGCTAAGGTTGCATCTTTTAATATATCTAGATTGTTTATATATGAACTAACATAAGCTCCTACTCCTGCACTTATAGCTGACTTGGTTAATGATGTGGTGTCAAACTTTACTTTGCCATTAGACAAGACCATATTTGTAAGTTGTAAAGATGAGTTGGCAATAACTGCCGAACTCATAGCAGATACCATAGTAGCACTTGCTGTGCCACTAGCTAGTCCTATACCTCCTGCAAATGCAGCTCCTGCTCCTGCTGTTAGATATGTAACTAT
>NZ_CAJHOF010000037.1 GCF_905120465.1 Campylobacter majalis | reverse complement strand
CCTTTGGCTTTGTAAGATTAGATTATTGCCTACATTGATATTTGCTATATTATTGGCTCTTAGATTAGCTCCTTTTATGGTTGTGTTGTTTGTGGTGTTGATGTTTAGGTTGTTGGCTATTAACTTTATGCTGAATATAATCAGGACAAGTAGTATGTTTTTAATTATGCTTATTTTTGTAAAAATTTTCATTACATCCACATACCTACGCCAGGAGTTTCCTTGCAATACTCTTTACCAGATAATATAATCCATTCTTGCACTACCTCTGGTTTATCATCTCTGTTTGTTAGATATCCAACAATACATCCTTTTGGATATTCTGATAAATATATGTATCTATTTTCACTATAAACTTTTCTATTTCTAATTCCAAAATTCTTAGGTATATAAGACTTTCCTATGCTGGGATTTAAAACTCTTTCTACAAGTGTTTCATAAGTTGCAGGACCTACAGCACACCCACTAAACACAACTAATAAACTCATTATAAACACAAAATTTTGAGTTTTCATTTATTTCTCTCCATTGCTTTATTTATAGCTTCATTTCTGATTTGCTTATCATCTTTCTTTAAATCCTTATAAATTTCAATACTTGTTATTGTATTAATACCCAACCCCTCTTTTCTTTACAATACTCTTTACCAGATAATATAATCCATTCTTGCAATACCTCTGGTTTATCATCTCTGTTTGTTAAAAAACCATAACGGCACCCTTTCGGACCTTCAAATTTATAAATATATCTATCCTTATCATAAATTTCTCTTGTTTTACTATTCATTGTTGGAATAAAAGAATTCCCAATATTTATATCATTATTGCTTTTAAAAATTTCATAACTAGGGTCATCTCTATGACAACCGCTCAATACAAGCAAAACAAATGGCATTAAAAATATCTTTTTAGCTATCATTTTATTGTCTTTGCATTATTAAAGATATTTTTCTGTTCTCTCTTTAAATCCTTATAAATCCTAATACTTGTTATATTGTCTTGTATGAACGGTGCTGGTTGCATTACAAACACACTAGCCTTCCAAAATTAAAAAGTATACTTTTTTCGCATTTTACAATACTCTTTGCCTGATAAAATAATTATCTCTTGCACAACCTCAGGCTTATCATCTCTATTAGTTAAAAATGCAAAATGACATCCGGCAGGATACTCTAATTTATAAATATATCTATTCTCGTCATAAATTTCTCTACGTTTGATGTTTATTTTTGGCAGATAAGACTGACCTTTTTCATAATTAAAATTTTCTAAAAAAATTTCATGAGTGCTTGGTCCAATTTCACAACCACTAATTAAAAACAATATAATTACTATCAATAAATTATTTACGTTTTTCATTGTTTGTCTATTATTGTTTTTCTAATTTCATTTCTAATATTTTCATTTTGCTTTTTTAAATCCTTATAAATTCCAATACTTGTCATATTATCTTGTATGAATGGTGCTATTGCAAATGAGGTAGACACAATATCGTTTATATCAAAGTTCCGATACCGGGCGTTTCTTTGCAATACTCTTTGCCTGATAATATAATCCACTCCAAAATCCTCTCTGGCTTGTCATCTTTGTTTGTTAAATATCCATAATGGCATCTAGGATCATCTCCCTTAAATTTATAAATATATCTTGTATCATCATATATTTCTCTAAATTCTTTAAGACTTAAAATAATTTTACTATTATGAGGTATCAAAAAAAATTTCTTTTGTATTTGAAATTATCATAAGTCGCGTTTTTAAAATAGCATCCGTTTGAGAAAAATACCACAATAGCAATTGTTAGAAAAGATATAAATTTCATCTATTGTCCTTTATGTTGTCTAAAATTTCATTTCTAATATTTTCATTTTGCTTTTTTAAATCCTTATAAATTCCAATACTTGTCATATTATCTTGTATGAATGGTGCTATTGCAAATGGTGTGGCAGAGGAATTATGACAAAGTCCATCTTTGTTTTTCTTTACAATACTCTTTTCCTGATAAAATAATCCAATCTATAACTCTTTCAGGTTTACCATCTCTGTTTGTCAAATAGCCATAAACGCAACCATTAATAGTGTTTCTAAATACATATATATATTTATCTTCACTATAAATTTCTCTAAAATTCTTGATCATATACTCGTTTGGTGTCCACATTTTCTTATTTAATTCCATCTTTCTTACAAAATTTTCATAAGTTGCAGGACCTACAGCACACCCACTAAACACAACTAATAAACTCATTATAAACACAAAATTTTGAGTTTTCATTTATTTCTCTCCATTGCTTTATTTATAGCTTCATTTCTGATTTGCTTATCATCTTTCTTTAAATCTTTATAAATGTTAATGTTATGCATATTATCTTGAACAAATGGTGCTATTGCAAATGGAGTTGCAGGAATTAAGAGTAATCCACTTGTCGCGTTTGTTAGAGTGCTATTGTCTCTTAGATATGTTAAGCTGTTGATATTCTCATAATTCCAGCTTGATATAAAGTCGTGCGGTCCTGCGTAGTGTTCTATTGCACTATCTATAAAGCTACCTTTTGAGTATTCAAATCCAAACAAAGTTCCGACACCCTTTTGAACTCCGCCTGTTGGTCCTGAGATATCTATGTAATCATATTCGCCATTTGCAATTAATATTCTTTTTGGATGACTGCCGCCTATCTTAGCTCCATCTCCTCTTAAACCCTCGCTTAGTTTGCCGTCTCCAACATAATCATACCTATCCTTAACATACTTCCTCATCTGCAATGCACTATCGCTTAGCACTGATATGACTGCTCCTGATATAAAGCCGTCTTTGAAATTTTGCCCTTTTATCTGTGATGTTATACCTTGACCTACTCCGTTTATAGTAGCGTTTTTAGCATAGTCTGATATATTCATATTTTCTGTTAAGGCATTTGTTCCAAATGCAAAATTTGCATAAGACATTACTCCTGCACTTATAGCATTTGTGGCTAGTGAGCCTAAGTCTATGTTTGGTTTGTTGCCAGTTATGGCAGATGCGACTACTGATGAAGCCGTTTGAGTAATAACTGCCGAACTCATAGCAGATACCATAGTAGCACTTGCTGTGCCACTAGCTAGTCCTATACCTCCTGCAAATGCAGCTCCTGCTCCTGCTGTTAGATATGTAACTATAGCTGTTATTATAAGTGAGCCTATGCCACTCAGTGTAGTTGTTTTATCATCCCACTCTTTTGAGTTTAGAGTGGCTTTTATCTGATTTATGGTTTTTTCGTCTATTGGAGTGTTTGGATTTGATCTAAGCTCTTTTATAATACTCTCTTTAAACTCTTGTGAGTTTAAAGTATTTAAAATCTTATTATATGTTTTTATATCTAGTTTGTCTGTTATGTCATTACCATTTAGTATAAATTTCTCTTTTATTTTTATTATAGCTGGAATTTCTACCTCTTTTATCTTTCCTTTGTCTGTTATGGTAGCTGTTAATATTCCTGAGCCTTGTTTAAATTCTGTATTTATACTTGTTTGTTTATCTGAGATTAGGTTTAGGATTTGGGCGTTTATGTTTGCTGTATTAGCTTGTATTATTGAGGCTACTAAATTAATACTATTTGCATTTATATTTATTTGATCTGCTTGTAAGCTTGAGCCTTGTTTGTTTGTAAGTATATCTGTTTTATTTAAAGATGATTTTGATATGGAGCCAAGGTTTGATTTGGAGGTTTTGGTTGTTTCTTGATTTGAGTATGTAATTGGTGTTAAGTTTATATTATTGGCTGTTATATCTATTTTTCTATCCGCTACTAAATTCGCCCCCTGTATAGTTGTATCTTTATTTGAGATTATGTTTATGTTATTAGCATTTAGATTTGATGATACAATATCCTCTTTTATGGTTTTTGTGG
>NZ_CAJHOF010000036.1 GCF_905120465.1 Campylobacter majalis | reverse complement strand
AAACTGCAAATAAGCTAGCTAAGATTATTTTTGAAATTTTCATGTTTTATCCTTTTATTTTGGTTAGTGTTTCATTATATGATACTAGTGTAAATATTTCATTAATATTGTGTATCAAAAATATTAAATCTGAATTTTTACTAACTCTTCAAGATTTACTTTAAATATAATATTATCATTATCTGCTTCGCCAATGATTGCAATGGCTCTAAAATCTTTATCTATTTTTCCGAAAAATTTTATGAAAAAACAACTGCCTTTGAAATGTGAATATGTAAATTCGCCCAATGTCTCTTTAACTATTGTGATATTGCTTAAAGTAATTTCATTTTTTTATAATTTTCATCATAAAAATACTTTGTGTCATCAACTTTTAAATGTATATTTATATCTCTAGATCCACTGGTTTTAACATCAAGTGATATATTTTTATTTTCTCCTAAGTAAATTTTATTTTACACTATCCGTGTTGTGAATTAAAATTCCAAATTTAGCTTTTTTAGAAAAAAATTTATTTCCTGATAAATTTGGACCAATGCAAATATTATCATCTTTTAATTCCATTGCTTGTGCTCTAATTAAATCAGATAAAAACAGCAATGCTTTTGTATTGCCTTCTATGAAAAAGATATCATTTTCAATCCAAGTATTTATTTTTATTTTTTCTTTGAAATATTTTTCACATACATCATCTGTTTTCATTTTTTCCCATTAAATCTACCGTCTTCCCAAACATCAAATGAACGCTTGCCTTTTTCATATTTTAAATAAAACCAATCCATATTTTGTATCTAATTCTGGCGATACAGAATACAATTCAGTTAAAGCACAAGAAAAAACATCATAATCTTCATCTGTCGGTTCGCTATCTAAGTAGTCATATAAGTAGACGGTTCCGTTTTCTTTATAATCAAAAGCAACGCCTCTTATATTTGGTCTTATTTTGCCCAAAAAAACCTACATGCAATCCACATAAAAGTATTGAATAAATATTTTTCATTAATGCACCTCAAAATTCATCTGGGAATGCTGAAACTATATGAGCTCCACCATTTTTATCAAGTTGGCAAGTCTGTCCGCTCTACGATACTATCATATTTCATATATACACCAATCTTCAACCAATTTTAATTTTTCTAAATCTACAATAATATTATCTGTATTTTTTGCAACAACTTCTTCGAGTCTATATACCAGAATATAATTTTTTGGTAGTATGAATACTTTTGGATAATCAATTCTAATTGCCTTCTCGTCAATTTTGTATTCATTAAAGTCAGAGACGATTAGACTACCAATATATCCAACATTATCTTGGTCATCATCAGTTATTTTGCCATTGTATATAAATAATATTTTTATTGTATAATTTTCTAATGCTACATATACTGCACGCATATTTTGCGTAATTTCACCAATTAATGCTCTTCGTGTGGATGATAAAATTTTAGATATTACGCTATTCATATCCAGGCCCTTTATCATTTTGGATTGCTAGGCACAACATGGGCACCATTTTTACCGTAATGAACTATTCCTTTTGTGGTTGGTAATTTATTTCCAGCTTCATCTACATAATAACCAATTACTTTCCCAAAATCAATTCTTTCTTTTGAACCAGCTAAACCAATTTCTATATTATTTATTTTCTGACCTGTTCCTAATTTTGGTAATAAATTCTCTATATTTTCTGTTAATATGCTTCTTGTTACGCCATTTTGATTAGCTGTTTTATATTCATTGGTTCCTTGTATATGCTTCTTTTGTTTATTTGTATCTATTTTTATAGAAATATCTGTATTATCTTTAAATATATCGCTTACCCCAGCAACCACAATCTCATCGCCATTATTTCCGTTAAAATTATTACCATTGTGATTTGAATTAGTGCTGGAATTTGCAACGCTTCCATTACTTATATTATTTACACCCAAACTATCATCAAATTTATTATTTGCATTTACTAGATTTTTAGCTCCTTTGATGAGTGCAAATGGTCCAGCCATTGCTAAATCTAAACTAAAATCAGCTGAAATATCAGAAAGCGAATAAATGGCTTGTTTTTCATTATTTCGCCAGTATCCGTCATTTACATCAAATAAATTATCTGCGATATAGTTACTAATTTTATTTTTAACTCCGCCAAACACAACTTCTTTTGCTTCATCGCTCAACATAGAAACAGAAGCCTTTACTACGCCTTGTGTTGCAAATTGCGTGATAAGTATTGCGGTTGCCGCATTTCTTTCGCCAATAATATCAACTATGTATTTTATAGCTTGAGCTCCATTTACAAGATAATCTTGAAAATTCTTTTGTGCCATAACTATTATTTTATCAAGCTCATAAGATGCTACACCGTCTGTTGTATTTGTTTTGATTGTGTATGTATTATTATCTTTTGTGATATTATTTTTGGCGATATTATCTTTATTGTTATAAGCAGATATTAAATTTTTTACTTTTTCATCACTAAGTATTAAATTTATCTTTTCATCGCTTATGCCTTGTTCTTTTAAGCTTTGTATAAGAGAATTTTCTAAACCGTTTTGTTCTATTTGTTTTTTTTGTTCTTCTGTAAGTTTGCCTGAAACTTTATCTTTTACAAATCTATTAAAATTATCTAACTTATCTACTATAAATTCATATTCTTGCTTAACCTGTTCTCGTCCATCTTTACTAAACAACCTCATATCCACACTAGCATCTATGTTTGATGATATGTTTGTAGAGTAAAGGTCTTTGTTTATATTTTTTGTATCTCTGTTTAGTCTATCTGTATCATCTGAACTATCTTTATCTTTTATATTTAAATTGCCTTGCCCTATAGTAGCTAGTGTTTTTGAGTGAGTGTAGCTTAGGTTACGGTTATTTGAGTAAGTGGTTGATGTGATTTTGTTGTTTAGATCTTTTGGTTGATTGTCTTTTATAGTAGAACAACCGCTAAATGCTAATAGACATGCAATAAATACAATACAAATTTTATTCATTTGCCAACTTTATTATATTTTTTAATTTTTTTGAAATAAAACAATTAAAATTAATATTTTTATTTTTTAAGCAATTTATGGCTAAAATTTTACAAATATCATCTTGTGACAACTACCCAAACTCGTTTTCATTAATGACTAGCAAAATATTTTTAAATTTAAAATCGTTACAATCTTTTAATTGAATATACTTTAATAATTTTAAATCATTAATATTTATTAACTATGTCATCAATATTTTTTCAAATGTTTTAATTTCTATTTCTAAATGCAAAATTCTTTTTTCTTGCTGTTTTTTATTGTTTCTTTTTGTTTTTCCCTAACAAAATACAATATTCGTCAATTTTATCAAGCCCAATATCTTTAATATCAATGTCAAATAACAATGCTTGTTGCTTAAATACGTCTATAATATCATAATACGCAGTTAATTCTCCTAAAACAAAATCATTTTTTTCATTATTATAAATCAATTCATTTATTTTTTCAATAATAATTAATATATTGTCTTTCAAATAGTATTCGTAATTTTTATATTTTTTCATTATTTCATCCTTTCTCGCAATATTTGTTCAAGAATTTGCTTTTGTTCTTTTTGTCTAGCAATATCAGAATTCCATTTTTTATTAATCAAATTTTCTTGTTGCCTAATGTCTAGTTTGTCGAAATCTTTTATATATTTTTGTGGATTAGAAATTTTATCTATGTGTTCTTGTATTTGTTTTTCAAGCGATTTAATTCCTTTTTCTATTTCTTTGGTAGATTTATTTAAGTAATTTTTATAAAAACCAAAATTTTTTCCACCGATTTTGGCTATTTCATATGCTGTTAATTCACCAGCCACTTTCCCACTATTCCCAACCACCCCAATCGGTGTTAATAAAGTAGTCTCAGTCGGACCTGAGTAAATTTCATTGTCATTAGTTGGAGCATTTAAATAACTAG
>NZ_CAJHOF010000035.1 GCF_905120465.1 Campylobacter majalis | reverse complement strand
AAACTGCAAATAAGCTAGCTAAGATTATTTTTGAAATTTTCATGTTTTATCCTTTTATTTTGGTTAGTGTTTCATTATATGATACTAGTGTAAATATTTCATTAATATTGTTTTTATTATGCTGAATTTAAATAAAAATACTTGTTTTTAACTTTGCTACTCTTATTGCTTTGAATATTTATATTTTAAAAAATAAAAGCAAATGAAGAAAATTTTAGTTTAATTATTATCTTGCAAAAGCATTGTTAAACATAAACTTATCATACTTTAAAGATCTATTTATTTAAGTTAGTTAAATCGATTTTTTAAAATCTTTGTGTTTTATGTAGTATCTATAGTATATAAAACAACTTTGAATTTTTAACATTGATAACTTTACTTAATTGCACAAGCATAATACATAACGGTAATCCAATAAATAAAGCAATAAAATAAATAATAGAAGCAATTAAAAAAGATAAAAACAAAGCTCGCAGCGACCTACTTTCCCAACATCCCAGTAAGGGAGAGTATCATCAGCCATGACGAGCTTAGCTTCTTGGTTCGAGATGGAGCAAGGCGTTTCCTCGTCTGTATAGCCACGAGCAGTGTTAAATAAAATCTAGAACTAAATCTTATTTAACACTGTTTGTGTTATTTGATGTTAGAGTTAAAGCTTGTTTATAAAAACATACTCTTGTAAGGGTTATCCTTAACAAGGAAGTGACGCTTAAAAAGATAAGCAAACGAGCTATTAGTACTGGTCAGCTAAATGACTTTCATCAATTACACACCCAGCCTATCAAACTAGTAGTCTACTAGAGCTCTTAAAAGAAGATTCATCTTGGAGTTGGCTTCGAGCTTAGATGCTTTCAGCTCTTATCACATCCGAACGTAGCTACTGAGCGATGCCCTTGGCAGGACAACTCATACACCAGTGGTTCGTTCGACCCGGTCCTCTCGTACTAGGGTCAACTCTCCTCAATCTTCTTACGCCCACGGCAGATAGGGACCGAACTGTCTCACGACGTTCTGAACCCAGCTCGCGTACCGCTTTAAATGGCGAACAGCCATACCCTTGGGACCTGCTCCAGCCCCAGGATGCGATGAGCCGACATCGAGGTGCCAAACCTCCCCGTCGATGTGAGCTCTTGGGGGAGATCAGCCTGTTATCCCCGGGGTACCTTTTATCCTTTGAGCGATGGCCCTTCCACACAGAACCACCGGATCACTAAGACCGACTTTCGTCCCTGCTTGACATGTACGTCTCGCAGTTAAGCTGGCTTATACCTTTATACTCTACGAACGATTTCCAACCGTTCTGAGCCAACCTTTGTAAGCCTCCGTTACATTTTGGGAGGCGACCGCCCCAGTCAAACTACCCACCAGACATTGTCCTGCGTGAGGATAACTCACGCCAGTTAGCTATCAGAATAAAAAAGAGTGGTATCTCAACAATGGCTCATATACAACTGGCGTCATATAATCAAAGCCTCCCACCTATCCTGCACATCTTTATCCCAATAGCAGTATCAAGCTGTAGTAAAGGTCCACGGGGTCTTTCCGTCTTGCCGCGGGTAGGAGGAATTTTCACCTCCACTACAATTTCACTGGATCCCTCTTCGAGACAGCTCCCATCTCGTTACGCCATTCATGCAGGTCGGTATTTAACCGACAAGGAATTTCGCTACCTTAGGACCGTTATAGTTACGGCCGCCGTTTACTCGGGCTTCGATCAAGAGCTTCGCATTGCTGCTAACCCCATCAATTAACCTTCGAGCACCGGGCAGGCGTCACACCCTATACATCCTCTTACGAGTTAGCAGAGTGCTGTGTTTTTGGTAAACAGTCGGGAGGGACTCTTTGTTGTAACCTTCAATGCTTACGGAGTAAATCCTTCACAAAGTTAGGCACACCTTATACCGAAGATACGGTGCTATTTTGCAGAGTTCCTTGAAGAGAGTTCTTCCACGCGCCTTAGAATACTCATCCCACCCACCTGTGTCGGTTTACGGTACGGGCAACATTATCTAAACTTAGAAACTTTTCTTGGCTCGACAGTATCAAGGATTCGCTATCCATTCCGAAGAACTTCAAACGCCTGTAGGGTCTCGACTTAAAAAGATCCGGATTTGCCTGGATCTTAATCTACACCTTTCGACCAGCACTTCCATCAGCTGGCTCCTTTAACTCTAAGCGTCCTTCCATCGCACAATAATGTTGGCATTGGAATATTAACCAATTTTCCATCGCATACCCCTTTCGGACTTTGCTTAGGACCCGGCTAACCCTACGATGACGAGCATCGCGTAGGAAACCTTGGGTTTACGGCGTTGGGGATTCTCACCCCAATTATCGCTACTCATGCCTGCATGCTCACTTCTATCCGCTCCAGCGCTCCTTACCGGTACACCTTCAACGCTGAATAGAACGCTCTCCTACCACTTAGTAAAACTAAGTCTAAAGCTTCGGTACTCATTTTAGCCCCGTTATATTTTCCGCGCAAAATCACTAGACCAGTGAGCTATTACGCTTTCTTTAAAGGATGGCTGCTTCTAAGCCAACCTCCTGGTTGTTTCAGTAACTTCACATCGTTTTCCACTTAAATGAGATTTAGGGACCTTAGCTGTTAGTCTGGGTTGTTCCCCTCTCGACGACGGATTTTATCACTCGCCGCCTGACTGCCATGATTACACACTAGGTATTCGGAGTTTGATAGGGTTTGGTACATTGGTGTATGCCCTAGCCCATTCAGTGCTCTACCCCCTAGTGCTACTACATGACGCTATACCTAAATATATTTCGGAGAGAACCAGCTATCACGATGTTTGATTGGCCTTTCACCCCTATCCACAAGTCATCCCATAGCTTTTCAACGCTAGCGGGTTCGGTCCTCCACTGGCTCTTACACCAGTTTCAACCTGCTCATGGATAGATCACATCGTTTCGGGTCTGCAGCATCTGACTAAACGCCCTATTAAGACTCGCTTTCGCTACGGCTCCAGGTTTCCTTAACCTCGCCAGACACCACAACTCGCAGGCTCATTATGCAAAAGGCAGTCCATCACCCTGATAAATCATAGGGCTCTGAATGATTGTAAGTAAATGGTTTCAGGTTCTATTTCACTCCGATCACCTCGGTTCTTTTCACCTTTCCCTCACGGTACTTGTACGCTATCGGTCTAGTAGTAGTATTTAGGGTTGGATCGTGGTCGACCCAGCTTCAGACAGGATATCACGTGTCCCGCCCTACTCAGGATACTGCTAAGTAAAACATCGCTTTCATATACGGGAGTATCACCCTCTATGCTCAACCTTTCCAGATTATTCTATTAGCTTTGTTTAGTCTATATTGCAGTCCTACAACCCCGTTAGTAAACTAACGGTTTGCCCTCTTACGCGTTCGCTCGCCGCTACTAGCGTAATCTCTATTGATTTCTCTTCCTGTTGGTACTAAGATGTTTCAATTCCCAACGTTAGCTCCATATTAGGTAGTTAAGCTCTCACTTAACTGGGTTGCCCCATTCAGAAATTCCCGGATCAAAGCCCCTTGACGGCTCCCCGAGACTTATCGCAGCCTGGCACGTCTTTCATCGCCTCTACTAGCCAAGGCATCCACCATTCACTCTTAGTAGCTTACCTTTTATTAGTATATATTTATATTCTAATTCGCATCACTTCCTTGTTAAAGATAACATTTATGTTATTACATTTAAATTCTACAATCCAAGACGGAAAGCATTGACAGATGGTATGGATAAGTTTTAAATCCCATAAAATCTTGTGATGTCAAACTTCTGCATTTAATGCAAGAAAGTAGATATTTAAATCTTTAACAAGTCCTGTAAAATTGTTTTTATTAAAACTTGCTTGTGACTCTTAACAATAGTAAATAAATGAACTTTAGACTAAAGTCTAATTAGAAAATTTAAAATAAATTCTCTAATTAAAATTTAAATCAAAAATAATGGTGGAGAATAGCGGGATCGAACCGCTGACCTCCTGCGTGCAAAGCAGGCGCTCTCCCAGCTGAGCTAATTCCCCTTCATCAATCTTTCAAAACTAAATAAGGATCAATTGAGACATTCCTTTATGATGTATATCTTGTGAGAGAATATACATTGTACTCTAGAAAGGAGGTGATCCAACCGCA
>NZ_CAJHOF010000034.1 GCF_905120465.1 Campylobacter majalis | reverse complement strand
TAGCCCTATGTGATGGCAAACGAGACTGTATAGATATCGCCAATAGACTTAATATAAAAGCATATGAGCTTGAAAATGTAGTGCAAAAACTTTTAGAAAATGGGTTAATAAGCGATGAAATTTGATAAAATTTATCTAATCGGAAGTGGTAGAGTTGCCAAAAAATGCCTTGAAATAGCGTCAGATTTTTTTGATAAGCAAGTAGTGCATTTAGAATTTCACAGCAAAACAAAAGCTGATGAGTTTTTTAAAAATTTAAAAAACAGCCTAATAATTAGTGCCAATAATTTTTATATTTTTAAACCGCCCACAACAACAAATAATACAATCATAAACTATCACAATTCACTTTTGCCAAGCCATGCAGGGATGAATGCTCATGTTTGGGCGATATTTCAAGGCGACAAACAAAGCGGAGTTACATGGCATTTTGCAGATGACGGCATCGATACTGGAAGGATAATCGCGCAAGAAAAGATAGAAATTTTGCCAGATATGACAGCCGCAGAACTTTTAATAAAACAGCAAAATTTAGCGGTGCAAATTTTTAAAGATTGCCTTAAACGACTTAAAAACAACAACTTTATCCTACCATCAAAATACAAACCAAGCTATCATAAAAAAGGCGACTTGCCAAATGATGGCATAATCGATGTCAATACAATGTCAAAAGAGCAAATTTTGGTGCTTTTAAGGGCGATGGATGTGGGAGCATTTAGGCAGATTGCTTACCCTAAAATTTTTACTAATAACAAATGGCAAGATATTGTATTTTACGAAACAAAGCAAGATTGTATCGAACTATTTTTACAAGACAAAACCAAATTAATTATTAAATATTAAAGGACAAATATGCAAATTATACAAAACTTCTTCGTAAATATCGACAAAGCAGAAGTCTCGCAAGATATGCAAAATTTAGTAAGTGATGGCGTAATTGACTCGCTTGATATTATGGCATTAGTTGCCCAAATAGAAAGACATTATAAAAAACCACTTGATGCGAAATTTATCGATACTGAAAATTTTCAAAGCTTTGAAGCGATTAGCAAAATGCTTAAAGATGCCTACGAATGAAAGAGCTTTTAAGCCATGTAAGCGGAATTATAACAAACCATAACATCTGTGAAATGCTTGAACATTTAGGACTTAAAAAGGGCGATCATGTTTGTGTGCATAGTGAGCTTTTTACTCTTGGAGTGCCACTTTTAGAAAAAGATGAGTTTTTAAGCGAGATTGTAAAATGCTTTTGGCAAATCATCGGCAAAAACGGAGTTTTGATAATGCCAACTTTCACATATAGTTTTTGCAAAAATTTATCTTTTGATAATCTAAAAACGCCAAGCACCATGGGTGTTTTGACTGAATTTTTTAGACTGCAAAACAAAAGCCTTAGAAGCAATGATCCGATATTTTCATTTACAATTAGTGCCAAAAACGCAAAAGAGTATATAAATGACTGCAAAAGCTGCTTTGGGGTTGGCTCAGTTTATGACATTTTATTCAAAAACAGTGGCAAAATTTTACACTTTGGCAATGCCTATAAGGGCTTTACATTTAGCCATTTTTTGGAAGAAAAGCTTAACATCCCCTATAGATATTTTAAAGAATTTAGCGGAGAACTCATTGATGAAAATGGCATAAAACAACACAAAAATATTTTATATTTTGTAAGGCAACTTCAAAGCAGATCGATACTAAGCGTTGAAAAAAATGTGAAAATTTTAACCAATGCTAATAATTTTAAAGTAGAAAATTTAGGTGGTGGTAATGTGAGTATAATGGAGTGCAAAAAGTATCACGATGCTATAAAAAATGCTTTGCAAGATGATCAATTTGCACTTGTGATTTAGGAGATAAAATGATAACAAATGTCTGTGATTTTTTAGAAAAAACGGCGATAAAATTTAGCAAAAAAGTGGCTTTTATAGAAAATGAAAAAAGCATAACTTACGACGAATTTGATACGCTTACAGATAAGTTAGCCAGTGAAATTTTAAGGCTTGGACTGCTTAGGCAAGAGCCTGTTTTAGTGCTTTTGCCAAAGGGGATTCATTGCCTTGTTAGTTTTTTAGGAGTAGCAAAAAGTGGGAATTTTTACACCTTGCTTGATGAAAAAACGCCAAAAGAGAGAATTTTAAAAGTTGCTAAAATTTTAAAACCAAAACTACTAATTACAAGCAAAAAATTTGACTTTTCATATATTGATTTGCCTTGTATTTTTTGCGAAGATTTTGAAAATTTTAGCATCGATAAAGATATACTAAATGTCTGCAAAGAGCGTCACATCGATACAAATTTACTTTATGTGTTTTTCACATCAGGATCTACTGGCATACCAAAAGGCGTTAGCATTACGCATAAAAGCGTGATTGACTACACATTTTGGGTATGCGAGACATTTGATGTAAGCGAGAGCGAAATTTTAGCCAACCAAGCACCTTTTTACTTTGACAATTCGATCCTTGATATATTTAGCACAATTAAAATGGGCGCAACGCTTCATATTTTGCCAACTTCTATTTTTGCCTTTCCGCTTAAAGCGATCGAGTATCTAAAAAGGCACGAAATTTCTATGGTATTTTGGGTGCCATCGGTTCTTATTTATTTTGCAAATACAAATGCCTTAAACGATGCAAATTTAACTTCACTTAAAAAGGTGCTATTTTGTGGCGAAATAATGCCAAACAAGCAACTAAATGTCTGGCGAAAAAACTTACCTTGGGCTATTTTTGCAAATTTATACGGACCAACCGAGATAACTGACGTTTGTGCGTATTATATCTGCGATAGAGAATTTAAAGACGATGAAATTTTACCAATTGGCAAGGCGTGTAAAAATACAGAGCTTTTGATATTTGATAAAAATTTTAATCTCATAACAAAAGAGCAAGTCGGCACAAAAGGTGAGCTTTGTGTGCGTGGCACAGGGCTTAGCGTGGGATATTACGCAGATAAGGACAAAAGCTCAAAGGCGTTTTTGCAAAATCCTTTACATGATAATTACGAAGATAAAATTTACCGCACTGGCGATATCGTCTGCTACAACGAAAGGGGCGAAATTTTATGCTTTGGAAGAGCTGACAATCAGATAAAAATAATGGGTCATAGGGTTGAGCTTGGTGAGATAGAAACTACGATAAACTCACACGATAAAGTGCAAAACTCAGCTTGTGTGTTTAAGGATGATATGATAACTTGCTTTTACGAAGCAATTAGCGAAGTTGATTTTAAGGCATTTTTAAAGGATAAATTGCCACTTTATATGATACCTAGAAATTTCATCAAAGTAGGCAAATTTGAGCTAAATCAAAATGGCAAGATAGATAGAAAAAAACTGATGGAGCTAGCGTGAATAAAACATTTAAAGCACATAAAATTTCAGCCATTAGCGTAGCAATGGGACAAAACTACATAAGCTTTGAGAGCGAAATGATAGGCACTAGCACATCAAAAATAGAGCTAGCAAAGCAAAATTTTGGCATAAACGCACACTATCTTTGCGACGACAATACTTATGCATCAGATCTTGGCACAGCGGCACTAAAAAGTCTTTTAGATAGCAACGCGATAGAAAAAGAGCATATCGATATGCTTATGTGCGTTACGCATACGCCTGATTTTCTAGCACCGCAAACTTCAAGCTTGATACATAAAAATTTAAATCTTAGCCAGGATACATTTTGTGTAGATATGACGGCTTATTGCTTTGGCTTTTTACAAGCTTTACAACAAGCTTTTATAAACATACAAAGCGGACTTGAAAATATCGTAATCATCTGCATCTCAGCCAAAAGTCACCTACTTGATAAAACAGATAAAATTTCATATGCTGCCTACAGCGATAGTGCAAGTTGCATACTAGTGCAAAGGGCGAGTAATTTAAGGAATTTTGCCTTTGCAAGTAAAACATTTAGCCAATATGCCAAAGAAGAGACTAAGCCACTTTGTGCATATAACAAAAAAGGGATTAAAACTTTAATTATTAATAACGCAATGTTTTTTAAATTTATTATGGAAAATTTTCCGCCATTTTTTGACGAATTTCTAGAGAAAAATACACTAAATAAAGATGAAATTGACACCTTTTATCTACACTCACCAAATGCTTTTTTCAAAACCAAACTCTGTCAATGCCTAAACATATCACTATCAAAGTGTCTTGCTGCGTCATTATCGCTATATGCAAATGCTGATACAAACAATATCCCACTAAATTTAATCCTACATAAATGGGGGGGGGGTAGCGGCATAAAACGTGCCATAGTAGCAAGTTATGGAACCGGCATAACTATGAATATTGCAAGTTTTGATATTAATTTAGATGAGATAAAATTCGCTAAAATTTCATGTTATAGCGACTTTTGACTTTAAATGCTAGTGGCGTATGAATTTATATTGTCTTGTCTTAAAAATTATGACAAATGCGAGACTAGGCTCAATTTGTATTTAGCAAAAGATTTAAAATAAGTTGGGCTGTTTTCTACTTCGCTTCGCTCGTAGCTTTCCAAGAACTACTTCGCTTCGCTCGTAGCTTTCCAAGAACTACTTCGCTTCGCTCGTAGCTTTCCAAGAACTACTTCGCTTC
>NZ_CAJHOF010000033.1 GCF_905120465.1 Campylobacter majalis | reverse complement strand
TATCTGACTTATCAGCTGATTTTAGCGTTGAAATAATGCTTGGTGGAGCTTATGGTATTATAAAGAGTGCCAAAAAGTTAGATAAGGTGGATGGGGAATTTGTAAAGAGTGGGAATAATACAGAGGTTGAAATCAGATTTGGAAACAATAAAAATCAAACACATCACGTCGAGAGACATGTAATAGAAAAAACAAATTTAAATGTTGAGGCTGTCAAACAAGAAATTATGAGAAACTTTCAAAAACAAAATGATAAGTCTAAATTAAAATATAATATAAAAATAAACAACTACAGTCTTGAATATAGAGTGCATAAATTACCTGATGGCACATATAATATAGGAACCATTATAGTTAAGTAAAGGAAAATATTGAAAGAAATTTTTGTTTATAGAGAACTGTTGACTGTTAAAAACATTTCAACACCAGAATTGAAGTTGGTTAAAATATTAGTTAAAAAGTTGCATAACAAGGAAATATATAAGTTTTCAAAAAAAATATTTCACTTTAATGATGAAAACATGGGGAGTTTCGGTTTCGTATATAACGATTATGAATATTGTGGTGGAGGTAGTCATGTATCCGATATTTGTTTTTATGATGCTGACGGTATACTCTGTATTGCCACAATGTATATTTATGATAATAATTTAATTGATAGTATTGATATATGGAAGGTTGATTTTTCGAAACTTATTCAAATTCCAACTAAAGATGAGTGTTTTTTTGAATTACCAAAACAATAAATATTGCTTATAATAAACAAGCTAAAAAAATATTAAAGTATTTAAAAAAAATAAAAATAGCGTAAAAATTATAAATCAAGAATTAAATGAAATATTAAAATATGATTTTTATATAGACAAACACGGCGTTTTTTTGAAATATCTTATTGAGAAAAATAAGAATTATAACAGAATGTTTTTTAGTACAAATATTGAAAATGAATTGCTTATAAATAGTATAACAATTTTTGAAAGTAGCTATCATAATAAACAAGAGTATTATACGGATATTATGAAATTTATGATTTTACTTATAGAAAAATTTAAAAATGTTTCAGTAGAACAGGCGATGATTTTTTCGGTTTCATTTCAGGCACTTGAGTTTATTGTTTTAGATAATGCCAAATTTGGCTTTATGTATGATGATTATGATGAAAATACAAATTGTGCTCATATAAAAGTCTATTCTAAAGGCAATAATGAAAATGCAGGTTTTAGTGACAGGGTAAATATTTTAAATGCCGGCAGATTATTCACGAATGATTCACCACATAGCGAGTATATTTGTGAAATTTTTTTAAATTCAAATAATAAGGATACACTAAAATGTGGCTACGTAAAATAGTTTTATTTACAAGTTTTATTTTATTTGGTGGGTGTGCCATAAAAGATAATAAAACAGATGAGCAGACTCTTGGTATGACACAAAGAATATCTACAAACAATGGACTGATTTCTATAATGGCACCGCTTCATAAAAACATAGGTCCATTTTATACGGTGTATAGAAATTCGGAAGGAATGGGAATTTTTTGGGGCATACAAAATATGATGGTTTGTAAGCTTTTAATTTCAACAGAAGCTGTTGCTATACATACATTTGATTCTGCAAAATATCTTAATGCAAAAAATCTTAAATTTTTTGAAGAAGAGATAAAAACAAAGGAAAGTTTTTACAATGAAAGCTTTGGCTTGACCTATAAAAAAGGGTTCTTAGACTACATAGATGGTGTTAAATGTAGAACATTTATAGAAAAAACTTTATCTCAAGTATATCCACACACTATAAATGGAGAAAAAACATATACGCAATATTACGAAACCTATTGCAGTTTTCATGAAGCTACCAACAGAGAAAAACCAACAAATATGATAAGAATGCGATATGAATATAGTTTTAATAAAAATTCAAAAGCTTTTACAGATACCAATAAAACCAAGCAAGAGGTTTTAAATGATATAGAAAATACTTTTAGACAAGATATGCAGGCTATATTTTCTACTATAAAGCTTGGTATGGACCGTGAAAAAATGAAAAAAGAGGGACTTTTGTTTGATAAGCCATATAAGGTTCAGTTTTAAAATAAATTCAAAGGAGATAAAATGAAAATAGAAAAACTAATCATACTCGCTTTTGCGGTATTTATCCTTGCTTAGCAAACAACTTTTCGGTTCTTAATGCAATTTATGAGAAATATCACAAATAAAGCAATATTGATATGTTTGATTATTGTAAATGTATCATTTGCAAATCTTACTAACTTTACAAAAGATTTAGCAAATTCAAACGGCTATGATTTAGGCGATTTAAAGATTAAATTTATAGATGATGCTAATGCAATTGGTGCAAATAGTGAAAACTTCAAAGGAAATTTCAATAATGGAGTAATAACCTTAAACCTTGCAAATATAAACAACATTGACGACTTTACAAAAACCTTAGGTCATGAGCTAAAACATGCAGTTGATTATTCAAAAAACAATTTTAAACCACAAGATAAAGACCAAAACAAATATGCAGACACAAAAGGTGAGAATTTCTTAGACTATCTAAATAAAGCTCTATCATACAACAATATAGACATAGACACCAAAAATACAACCATAAACTACAATAAAACAAATCCATCAAACATCAACTTACTAAACTCAAACTCTATAATGTTTGAGAGTTTGGATAAGAGTAAGGGGGATAATAGTCCAGCGTTAGCTATACCGTATGTATATGAAGCTAGTGTGGCATTAGTAGCAGGAGCTAGTGCTATTTATACTAAATATGTTATAGATAGAAATTTAAAAGATAAAGAAAATAACACATTAGAATTTCCTATAAATAGCAATAATATAAATAACCAACTTCCACCGATTAACAAACAAGAAAACAATGCAAAAGATAATGTCGGTATAATTCCAAAAATACAAAACCAGTCCATAAATAATGGTGGAGTAAATGCCGATAATAGTTTTAATAAAAAATCATATATAGGTGGGGTGCAAGATAGTGAGCAGGAATTAGGAAATAATATTATTTATAGCCATAAAGTTCCACCAAAAAGTATACAAAATATATTTCCAAACGCCCAAAGTGTTACTAGCAAAAATCAAAGAAAAAGGTGGATTGATAGCAAAAATGGAAATATTTATGAATGGGATTACCAACACGGTGATATAGAAATCTATAATAAAAGAGGTATTCATAAGGGCTCAATTAATCCCGAAACAAAAAAAGAAAAACCAGCTGTGAAAGGAAGAAAAACTAATGATTAAAATAAAGCACTGTTGCTCAAAAATGAGAAAAGCATTAAGGTTTAATTGTAATATTCATAAAAACAAATATCAATGCCCAGATGTGCTTATCTCATATTCCCCTAAATTTGATGAATATGGAATAATCATTCACGATGGTGGAGAAAGCCAAGTTATGATAAAATTTTGCCCATTTTGTGGTAAAAAATTACCATTGTCTAGGCGAAATCAATGGTTTAATCTAATGGAAAGATTGGGAATAAATATACATAATGATAAAATTCCTAAGATTTATCTTAACTATGGATGGTGGTTAAAACCAACAAAAAGTTTAGCAAAAGATAATATAATAAAGTGATTATTTCAAAAGAACATTTTTTAAATAATATTTGGATAGAAATACAAGAAAATTATAATCAAGATAATAAACTCGCTGCATCTAGCTATACCACATTTGGCTTTAGCATAGGCATAGCTGGTGATATAAAAGGTAGCAACACTTGATAAAGATGGAAATAGATTAAGGGATTAAATATGCAAAATATACAATTATTAAAAGCCATAAGCAAAACAAAATTGATTAAAAGTGGCTATTCTTGGCTATTGGGTGATATGGATTTTTGCATGAATATACTAGAAAAAAAATACGACAAACACTTGCTAAGTAATTTTGATGCAGTGCTAAGTGAAAAAGATGAAAGAGTCGCACTTTTATCAGATAGATATTTTATGTATAATCAGGAAAAAAAGTATATTGATTTTATATTAAAAATTTTTGAAAAAAATGACAATTGTTGTATTATAGATACTCATTTTACAAGTATAAACTATGAATATTTTTTAAGCTATCTAAATAGCGGGATTGACATTAAATTTCAATATTTGCTACTTCATCAATATATTCATTTTATTGGCAAAAAAAATAGATTTTTTAAAATAGACGATAAAGATTTACTTGTATTGTTTTTTCTGTTTAGTCTGAGAGAGCAGCCGCTTAGCCAATTTTTTTTATTTCCAAAAGATGAAATTTGCTTAGTTAGTAATTACGATTGTTTGTTTCCAATGTTTTTTAAACAAAAGTCACTTGTTGCAAACTATTCTTTGATGGCAAAAGAAGCTGGACTCTATATAATTAAATAATAGTGTAAATATAAATCTACACATAAGAGATTTTATGAAAAACATTTTGCTTTAAAAAGAGATATAATGTGCATAAAACTAATACAGATATTAGTAGTTTTAATCTACGGCTTTAGCATAGGCATAGCTGGTGATATAAAAGGTAGCAACACTAAATCTAATACCACACAAACTACATCTATATCTTCAAACCTAAATGCAAACAATATTAAAATTTCAACCAACAAAGACAAAGATACAAGCACAAATATAACTGGCTCAAATTTAATAGCAAACAACAACATAAACATAGATACTAAAGATCTAAATTTAACACCAAATCCTCCACCCTACCATCCAACCCCAACCCTAAAACTTAGATTGAGCTTATCTGTTTTAAAATGCTCTGGTTTGTATATTGGAGCTTGAGCTAATAGATCATAGCTAAT
>NZ_CAJHOF010000032.1 GCF_905120465.1 Campylobacter majalis | reverse complement strand
ACTTAACTAAACAAAATGTTCAAATAGCTATGACAACTAATGCTGTAACATCTGAAGTAGATAGCATGGCTAAAGAGATAGTTGCAGAAGTTAGAACTAAACGCTTTTAATCTTGCTGGTATCTAAGCCCTAAAAATGGGCTTAGATTTATTTTATCTGATTACACTACAATATAGCTTTTATAATTTAAGCATAAATTTGCAAGTCTTAATTTAGATAAATATTATACTTAATATTACATTGCAATAACACATAAAAACAAGTCATTACATTTAGCTTACTTGTATTTTCATCACCATCATTTAAACTTAAAAAGCTTTAAATAAACATTGCTTTGTAAGAGTTTTGTTTGGCTTTTGCACTTGCCATTTTAGTTTTAAATTTCAGCTGTGCTTTGTGCCACTACGCTTGTTTTTATAACCTATAAATTTTCAATAAAAAATTTAATAACAAAAAATATATTCTTATAAAGCAGTAAGCGAAGTTACTCATAGGGATAGCAACTTAAGCTATCATATTGTAATGAGCGAAGCGAAAAAACAATAAAAAGCACTCACGAGTAAGTTAAACTATTTAACTAAGCACAATAACCAAAAAAAATCTAAAGCATAACATAAACAAAAAAAGCAAATAAAACTAATGATTTAAAAACCAAACAATAGCAAACAAATTTATATCAAATCAATTATTACTTTAAATTTAAAACACCAAGATATTAATCTATAACATTACGGTAGATATTTACATAAATCATTATCTTTGCAATTAGTAAAAATTTAAAATCAAAGTTTTAGATAAAATCCGTTAGTAACTTGCCATTTATTTATCGAAATTTTAAACAAACATCATCTTTTAGCAAGTATAACGTTTACTATAAAATCATGGATAAAATTAAGTGCTAAATTTAACAGCTGACAAATAAAACTAAATAAATTTAAGAAGTTTCTTACTTGCCACAAAAATATTAAATTAAAAGAGGGGTTTTAACCCTCGATATAGTTTTTAAGTTTTCTGCCAACTTTTGGATGTTTTAGCTTTTTAATCGCTGAGCTTTCTATCTGACGCACACGCTCACGAGTGACATTTAGTGCCTTACCTATCTCCTCAAGTGTCCTATCACTCTCATCATCAAGCAAACCAAATCTCATAGAGATAACAGCCTTTTCCCTGTCGTTTAGCTGACTTAATACATCATCTATCTGCTCTCTTAAGTCATTTTTTAGAATGTGATCCATCGGGCTAAGAGATGTTTTATCTTCAACAAAATCACCAAATTTTCCATCATCTTCATTTGCTATCGGAGCTTCTAAACTAATTGGCTCTTTTGTGATTTTTATAACCTGCTTAACCTTATCTATACTTAGTCCAACCTCTTGGGCTATCACGCTCACATCAGGCTCTTTGCCTTCTTCTTGCATATATTTTCGGTTTATTTTATTGATACGATTTATCGTTTCTATCATATGGATTGGTATGCGAATAGTTCGTGCTTGATCGGCTATAGCACGAGATATAGCTTGACGTATCCACCATGTTGCATAGGTTGAAAATTTATACCCCTTTCGATACTCAAACTTATCAACCGCTTTCATAAGTCCGATGTTGCCCTCTTGTATGAGATCTAAAAACGGCAAACCACGGTTTGTATAGCGTTTTGCGATACTTACAACTAGCCTTAGGTTTGATTTTGCCATTCTAGTTTTTGCCTCATCTGATATTTTCTTGCCTTTTTTAATCTGCTCTAAGACCTCTTTTAGCTTAACTGGCTCTAAGTTAAAGCCCTGCTTACTCGCCTCTTTTGTTTGAAAAAGTTTTTTTATCTCGACATATGTCGATACCATCGTAGCTTCTGGCACACGCGAGATGATGTCTTCTTTGCTTAGTTTTAAAATGTCTTTTAAAATTCCTTTGTGATTTTTCTTAAGTTCATCGCTAAACATCGGCAATCTATACTCTAGACGCTTTAACTCTCTATCAAATTCATCGTCGCTTTTTAGTGCCGTTTCCATCGACTTTACTATCTCAGTAATAAGCTTACTTGTAGGACCTAAATCCATTAGCTTGTCTTTTAAAATTTTCTTTTTAAACGCAAGGGTAAGATTTGCAAGTATGTCATCAGTAGCTATTTCAGTCTGCTTATTTTGTGTTTTTAGCCACTCTTTCTTTGCCTTTTCAAGTGCTTTAAAGCTCTCTATGACTTTTTCTGCACGTTTATCATTTTTTAAATTCTTTTTTGGCTTTGTTTCATCATCGTTTTCGCTCTCTTCTTCATTTTCATCTTCGCTCTCTTCTTCGCTCTCATCGCCCTCTTCTTCAAAGCTTTTAAATAGCTCTTTTACGCGACGCTCACGGTTTATAAGTGGCTCTTTGTAATCAAGTATAAAATCTATAAGAAACGGCACAGAACAAAACGCATCTATAATAATATCTTCACCAAGCTCTATTTTTTTGCTAATCTCCACCTCTTCTTCTTTTGTTAAAAGTGAAATTTGCCCCATCTCACGCAGATACATGCGCACTGGGCTATCAGAGCGAGACCATTCTAAAAAGTCATTATCGCCAGTTAAATCAAATTCCTCATCTATATCGACTTCTTGAGATTTTTGAGCCTCTTTTTGTCGCTTTTTTGCTTCTGCGAGATTGCGCACCTTTGCAACCTCAGCAGCACTTAAAAGCTCGACTTTATAGCTCTTAGCTAGTGTTTCTATCTTCTTAACTGCTGTTGCTCCTGGTGCTTTATCAAATAGTTTTATTAGTTTTTCATATGTGACAAAGCCTTTTTCATTCTCTGCAAATAGCTCTTCGATTTGAGTGTAAATTTCTTTTGTTGCGCTCATTTATGGGTGCCTTTCTGTAGTTTAAGGGCGTTGTAAAAAGAGTGGATTATACCGAAAATTTTATTAATCACTTCTTAATCAAAGAGTTTTAAGGGCGTAATGCCCTTATTTAAAATGTCATCTCAAATGTAAGCTTGAAATTTCTGCCTGGTGAATAAAAGCGGTTTATGCCCAAGCTATCGGATTTTCGCACCATATTTGTTGTGCCAAAAGATCGTATTGATCTTGCACTTTCCCATGTTAAATACTTTTTGTTAGTTAGGTTATAAACACCAAGTCTAAAAGTCAAGTTTTTAACCGGCTTAGCAAAGGCTACGATGTCGATTGTAGTATATTTATCGCTTAGCCAATGTGCCCTATAGTCAGTTATATCCCTGCCATTTATCTTTTCTTTTGTTATCTCTTGCGTTCTTTTTTCTTCGTGCCAAAACATATTATAAGTGTCTTGAGGCTTTTTAGCTTTTACATCGGTTATATACATATCTGCACCGTATTTGTCATTTTGCGTGGCATATCCGACGCTATAGACTGATGTTTGAGGTTGTATCGCATTCATCGGCACTTCGCCATCTTTTTGGGTTAAAATTCTGCCTTTTTGTTTTGTTAGTTTGTATCCGACATAAAAACCACCTAGCATATCTGTGATATCGCCTAAATTTAGCCTTGAGTTTATCTCAAATCCATCTACTCTAGCACTTTGTCTATTGACATTTTGCCACTTATCAAAATCAAGCGCACTATTTTGATTTGTTCCAGTTATATTAAATCTCTCTCTACCAACAAAAGCAAAATCTATAAAGTTGCTATAATCACTTCTAAAGCCACTAAGCACTAAAAAGCTTGAGTTATTGTGAAAAGTGATTGCAAGTTCTTTGGTTTTGGCTATCTCTGGTTTTAGATTAACGTTTGGAATGATTGTCATGTCAGGATGACGAAAAGTTAGATATAGCTCGTCAGTTGTGGGAGCACGAAAGGCTTTTGAGTATTTTGTCTGTATGCGTAAAAACTCAAAAGGATCAAGATTTATGCCAAATGCATACGAGTCGCTAGAAAATTTTTTAGGTGCTGATAGGTAGTTGATGTTGTCTATGGCATTTTGTGGTTTTAGATTGGCATTGTATTCTTTTACTTTTTTGACTTCTGCGTCATATTTTACTTTATCAGCTTCATATTTTTTCATTTCTTCACTACCAGCTTGTGGCATACCACCACCAGCAGGTGAATAATCCCATACCTTAGGCTCTTTCATCGTTACAGTTTTTTCTTTTGGGACTGGTATAAACACACCTACAACCATATCATCAGGTATCTTTGGTGTGACACCTGGGATGTATTTTGGGTTGTATTTTATCCTATCGTATCTATAACCAAAGTCAAATTCCAAAAGATCATTTACCTTTAGTTTATCTGCTAGATACACCATGCCATCTTTGCTCTGCACTGGTATCAAAAATGAGCTTACTGGATCTGTTTTGGGACATTTTAGTGCATTTCCTGTATCTTTTCCGCGCCTGTTAGCATCGCCACAATCAGGATTATAAGTATTAGCCCACCATTTAGCACTTTCTCCATAATACCCAGTGCGATTTATCATCGATTTTTCAGTTTTGCCGTATAATCCGCCATATTTTAAGTCATTTTCTAGGCTAAAAATTTCAAATTCTTTCTCAAAGTCAAAATTCACCTGCCTTGTGCGAGTGTTTAGGTCTCTTTCTTTCCAAAGATTTTCTAAATAACCTTTTGAGCTTGGCAATATGATAGAGTAGGCTTTGTTATTGCTTGTTTTATCGCTCCAAGTGCTAGAGTAAGAGTTGTATTCTTGCTCTTTTATTACTTTGTATTTTTTGCCATTGTATGTTGCGTCGCTAACTAGAAATTTAACCTTGTCATTGCCATTTGTGCCATTGTTGCCATTAAATTCGTTTTCGTTTTTACTTAAATCTATAGTTAATTTTTTAGCATCTTCCTTACTTAGAGTTCCACCTATAGAATACACATCTAGCTTTCCAGAGCAGTCAAACACCGAACAATCTAAAGCAAAATCTTTAATTGGAGTATTTAAGCTAAAGGTTGAAATTTTTTGCCCATTTTTTAAAACAAGCTTATTTTCGTTGTTTTCTTTTTCAACCTTTGTAATCTCAACACCATTTTGTAAAACTACATTTCCATTTTTTGTAATTAACCCTGCTGGGTTTGAGACGTCGATACATTTATCGCCTTCTAAACACCTCTCATCGCTTCTAGCACGTTGTGTGATTTTTTGATCTGAAAATGTGATCTTAGCACTATCCCAAAAAGGCGTTTGCGTAAAATTTTCATATGTGAAGCTTCTGCTTATTCTCTCGCTTAAGTCATTTGTGTATTTTTCGCCCTTTTTTTCATCAAACTTAAATCCACTACCAGATGATGGCGGATATAGAGTATAGCTATAGTCTTTGCCTTCGTGCTTGGACTTATATACGTCATTTGCAAAGCTAAATCTATGCTCTTCATGCGGCGAAAAGCCAAATTTTACAAGTGTGCCTTCTTTTGTTATGTTGTATGGATCTGCTTTTTCACGCGTCCTGCCCCTCACGCTATCATCATATCTTTTATAGCCGTAATTTTTACGCTCAGAACCATCCCTATCTGTCTTAATCACCAATATATCAAACCACTTAAATCTTGCTGCTAAAGTATGTGAGTGCATACGCTCATCATTTGCCGATGAATGCCCTACTTTAAATCCGTAATGATAATCCTTATCTATCAAATAATCTCTTGCGTCCTTTGTTTCAAACATCACAGAACCACCCAAGGCACCACTACCAGCCTTGATACTATCTGCTCCTTTTGTGATATTTACTTGTTTTATGTTTTCTACTTCGATACTATTGCGAGTGTTGTTAAAATTTCCATATCCTTCAAAAATCTCTTTAAACCCTTGTGAGCTAATGGTTTCAGCTTGTTTAAGTCCATCGATTTGTATTGCTACGCGGTTTTCATCAACACCACGTATAGAGTAGCCACTTGAGCCAAATCTACCACTTTCAACGACTGAAATTCCCGTCTCATACTTCACAAGATCGCGAGTATCTGAGACTTGTTGCTTTGCTAGATCTTTTGCACTCTTTTTTATTTCGCCGACTTTTTTATCCTTGATGTCTTGCATGTCACTAGCCCTAATCTCAATAGTCTCAAGCTCTAGCGATTGCTCTGATGCGTTTAGGGCACCATACAAACACATCAATGCAGCAAGTGAAAATCTAAATTTTAAAGCAAAAAAATTTAAATGCATTTAACAAAACTCCTTTAAGTAAATAAGTATTTTAGTAATTATTATTAAGTATTTTTGGATTTTATCAATTAAATTCTAAAAAATTTATAAAATA
>NZ_CAJHOF010000031.1 GCF_905120465.1 Campylobacter majalis | reverse complement strand
TTTGCATTAATGTCAAAGAGTGTGAGAAAACAAGTAAATTTAGCAAAGAATTAAAGCTATTTCAAAGCAAAATAGTGCGTGATAAAGATGTCACGCAGATAGTAGCAAACAAGCTGTATTTGCTCTGCTTCGTGCCGTATCACACTTAAAAGCCTATTTTACTGCGTTTATCATCGCTTTGCTTTAGTCGCTACTATCGCCAAGATGATTTTTATCAAATTTTATTAAAATTGATAAAAGAAAGTCTTGTTAAGTTAAATTGATGCTAATTTTAAAAAGATATTTCTTGAAATTTAAGATTTTACAAAATATTGCTTTGTTGGTGTGATACTTTTGTATTTAGATTTGTAAATTTGATTTGTTTATCTATTTGCAAGGCAAGAACGCTTCATAAGATCAACAAAGATTCTTGTAGGAAAAACGTGATTGGGTCTAAAATTAAACGATATTTTATAATCCTACAAGTATATCGATGAGTGCAAGAAAATCAAAGCGTATGACAAGCACTCACGTCGCAGATAATAAAAGCTAATTAAATTTCTAGCTCTATGCCAACAGGGCAGTGATCGCTTCCTGTGATTTGATCTAGTATAAAGGCATCTTTTAGCTTGTCCTTTAGTCCGCTTGATATGAAAAAATAATCAATTCTCCAGCCTATGTTTTTTGCCCTTGCGTTAAAGCGGTAGCTCCACCACGAATAAGCGTCTAAAACATCGCCATTAATATGCCTAAAAGTATCGATAAAACCATGTGCGAGTAGCTTGTCGATCCACTCTCTTTCGATGTCTAAAAATCCAGAAGTTTTGGAGTTTGCTTTGGGATTTTTTAGATCTATTTCACGGTGGGCGGTATTGACATCGCCGCATATTATGATGTGTTTGTTTAAGGCTAAAATTTCATCACAATACTTTAAAAACGCTTCATAAAAATTCATCTTATATTCTAGACGTTCGTCATCTTTTTGTCCATTTGGAAAGTAGATATTAAACAGCACGATATCGCCAAAATGATGCTCTAAAACCCTGCCTTCGCTATCGTCAAAGAATTGTCCTTTAAATGATGATGTTTTAAATTTGCTCATGCTCATTACACCTGAGTATCCAGCACGCTCTCCTGAGTTTGTGCTAATCTCATCAAAGCCAAGGTTGTAAATCTCGCTTGGCACATCGCTTTGTTTGACTTTAATCTCTTGCAATGCTAAAAAATCAGGCTCAATCTCATCAAGCCAAGCAAAACCATCTTTGCCAACCACGGCACGAAGTCCATTGACATTCCAGCTAATTAGTTTCATTTTAATCCTTTTTTGCTAAAATTATACGAAAATTTTATTAATCTAAGGCAAAATTTTGAGAAATCAACCGCAATATAAATTTTTTAAAAATTGGGGCTATGCCGTAAATGGCATAAAAGATATTTACAAAAACGAAAGCTCATTTAGGCTTGAAATTTTCATTTTTACTCCGCTTTTTTTGTCACTTTTTTTTCTTGATTTTGGTATGGTTTTAAGCTTATTTCTTATCTTTTCTATGATTTTGGTGCTTGTTTGTGAGTGTATAAATTCAGCCATTGAGCGTGTTGTCGATCTTGTAAGTCCGCAGTATCACGCATTAGCTGGTGCAGCTAAGGATGCAGGAAGTGCCGCTGTGATGGTGTGTAATTTTTTATGTGCTGGACTTTGGATTTATGCATTGGTTGGTAAAATTTATGAATGAACGTGAAAAAGCTGTATTTGGTGCGATTTTAGGCGAAAAAAAGCTTAAAATCATAGAGTGGATGCTTAATAGTGCCGATGAGTGCGGATTTATTTTTTTAAAAATAGCACAAATATGCGAGAGCATAAATGTAAGCAAACCAACGGTAATTGATACTATAAAATTGCTTGAGAGTAAAAAAGTCCTAATCAAAATTAAAAATGGCGTTTATAAACTAAATGTTATTTAATAGTATAATTTTTGGCAATCCAACGATAATAAAAACTACCCAAAATAAACATAACGCCAAGCATGCCGCTAATAAAACTAAGTGAAAATTTCATCTGAAACATCGCACCTATAGCAAGTGAAGTTAGGGCACTTACCCCTAAGAAAAACATATCGTTATAAGCGATAACGCGTCCGTAAAATCTCTCATCGCAGTTTTGCTGAATTAGCGTGTATGTATAGCTCCAAAGTGTTGATGTAAAAAATCCAGCACAAAACATACCGATAAAACCTAGATAAAAGTTGTACTGTAAAAATGACCATATCAAAATCCCAACGCCTTGAAGTATAAAAAATAGGCTTAAATTTGTCTTATTTATGAGCTTTGAGAGTATTGGCGGTGCTATCATGAGTGCAACGGCACGTGATGCGTTGGTAAGTCCTATGGCAAGTGAAACAGATAGGATAAATTTGTAGTTTGTATCGGCTAAAAGTGCGATTATGGCGTCATATGCAGTAAGTCCAACAAAGGCATGAAGTAGCATTAGATGTATGATTAGGCGGTTTTGTTTTAGGTAGCTAAGTCCGCTTTTTAGCATTTTTATAGCACTTTCGCTAATACCCAAAACAACATCAGGCAAACGTAGTAAAAATAAAAAATAAAAGCTTACAACATACATAAATGCATCAAATAAAAACGCTGCTTTTATGCCAAAAAAATGTATAAAAACTCCAGCTAAACCCATTCCAGCCGTATATGAAACAGCCCATATGATAGAGTGGATTTCGTTTGCTAGTTTTAGGTTGTCGGCACTTAAAATTTTAGGAAGCAGACTCATTTCTGCTTGAAAATAAACTCCGCCTATGCCCATACGCACAAAAATTAGCACCAAAAGTAGCCACAGCAGACTTAGACTATCTATAAAAAGTAGCATTAGCACAGTTATGCACTCTATGGCTATCATGGTGATTAGCATAGGTTTTGGATTTAGTTTGTCTATCAAAACTCCGCTAAAAGGTGCTAGGAAAATCCCTGGCAAAAATGCCATAGCTGCAGATAGCGTTATCGCCCAAACCGGTGCTTTTAGCTCAATAAGTAGCGTAAAAATGCCAGTATGCGAAAACCACGCAGCAAAGTAGCAGATAAGCTGAACTATGCTTAAAAGACGAAAATTTTGCTCTGTTTTTAGTAGGGTTAGATATGCTTTCATGCGTTGCCTTGTTTGTGCTTAATTTGTGAAATTTTTGTAAAAATAGTCTTGTTTTAAGCGTGAAATTAAGATATGTATCATGCTATTTTTGCTTAATATACTCATAAGTATTTATTGTATTATTGTAAATAAATGCCATATTTTTTAAATTTATCTTTATCATGCTAGTTTTGTTTAGAGTGTTTATTGTTTGCATGTGTGGCAAAATTTTAAGCATTGCCACACTCACAGGTCTTAAAATTTTCACTTACTATCTTTTTGGACTAGTTTAAGTAGATTAAATTTTAGCTCATTTATGTTTTTATTTGTTGCTGAACTTATAGGAAGCACGAAAAATGGCTTTTGATCGTCATACTCATAAATATCTTGTTTAAAATTTTGTAAATTATTGCCAAGTCCAAGCTCAGCAATAAAGTCTGAAATTTTACTCTCATCATCACAAGCATCAAGGCGAGTAAGGGCTATTGCATAAGCACGAGTGGCTAGTTGTGGTGAGAATTTAGCCACCTCTTCTTTAAGAGTGCTAAATTGTTCGCTTAAATCTCTATAGTTTGCCAGGTCAATCATATACAAAAGCACTTTTGTTCGCTCGATATGTTTTAAAAACTTTAATCCAAGTCCCCTGCCGTCACTTGCGCCCTCAATAATACCCGGTATATCAGCCATGACAAAGCCGTTATAATCATCAACCACCACTTGCCCAAGTTTTGGCGTTAGTGTTGTAAATTCATAATTTGCAATTTGTGGTTTGGCGTTTGATACGGTTGATATGAGCGTTGATTTGCCAACATTTGGAAAGCCAACCAGTCCAACATCGGCTATTAGTTTTAGCTCAAGCCTTATGTTTTTTACCTCTTCTGGAGTGCCTTTTTGTGCATATTCTGGTGCTTGATTTGTGCTTGATTTAAAATGCACGTTGCCAAGTCCGCCCTTGCCACCTTTTAAAAATAGCACCTTTTGTCCTTGCTTAGTCAAATCACACAGTAACTCATTTGTGTCAGCGTCATATACGGCGGTTCCTGGTGGCACGATGAGCGTTAGGCTCTCGCCTTTTTTGCCATTCATTCTTGAACCCATACCAGCTTCGCCGTTTTTGGCTGAGAGACTTCTTTTGCCTTTGTAAGCAGCTAGCGTATGTGAGTTGTTATCTACTACAAAATAAACATCTCCGCCATCTCCGCCATCTCCGCCATCTGGACCACCTAATATGACGTGCTTTTCACGTCTAAAGCTCACCGCTCCAGCACCACCATGCCCTGATGACACTCTAAAACTCGCACTATCTATAAACATATTTTACCTTTAAATTTTTTGCGATTATATCAAAAATAGCTAAAATAAAGAAAATTTTGCCTTTTTGGCTTTAGTTAGAAAATAGGGTGCCAAAATTTAAACCTAGCTATTTATCGGTCAAATTTTGGCAACTGTTTGGGGATTATATATCGCGTGGATCAGCTATCTTACCAGCTATGGCTGAAGCTGCTGCAACGGCTGAGTTTGCTAGATAAATTTCACTTGTTCTTGCACCCATTCTGCCTACAAAATTTCTATTTGTAGTAGCTACGCATCTTTCGCCATCAGCCAAAATTCCCATATATCCGCCAAGACACGCACCGCAAGTTGGGTTGCTAACGACTGCACCAGCCTCAGCAAATATATCCATTAGCCCCTCTTTTTGAGCTGCAAGTGCTATTTTTTGTGTAGCTGGAGTGATAATAAGGCGTGTTTTTTTAGAAACTCTTTTGCCTTTTAAAATTTCAGCTGCTATACGAAGGTCGCTAAGTCTGCCATTTGTGCAAGAGCCTATAAATACTTGATCTATGCTTAAATCATCTTTTACTGCCTCACGCACACTTTTGCCGTTGCTTGGTAAAAATGGATATGCCACAACTGGATCAAGCTTGCTAACATCTATCTCGATTATACGCTCGTATTTTGCACCTTCGTCTGAGTAGTGAATGACTGGTTTTGAGCGTAAATTTTTATCACTTAAAAATTCTTTCGTTATCTCATCGTAAGCCACTATGCCGTTTTTTGCACCAGCCTCTATTGCCATATTACACAAACTAAAACGACTATCCATATCAAGCTGTGCTATCGTATCTCCAGTAAATTCTAACGCTTTATACAACGCACCATCAACGCCGATTTGGCGGATTATCTCTAGTATTAAGTCCTTGCCATATAGGTGCTGTGACATTTTGCCGCTAAATATGACTTTTATACTTTCAGGAACCTTAAACCAGTTTTTGCCAGTTATCATCGCGTAAGCTAAGTCGGTTGAGCCCATGCCGGTTGCAAATGCCCCAAGAGCGCCGTGAGTACAGGTGTGACTATCTGCTCCGATGATAACATCACCAGGCATCACAAGCCCTTTTTCTGGAAGTAGAGCGTGTTCTATACCCATATCTTTTTCGTCAAAAAAGTGCTTTAAATCATGCTTGTAAGCAAAATCGCGTGAAATTTTAGCTTGATTTGCACTTGCGATATCTTTTGCTGGGATATAGTGATCCATCACAATAGCAAAACCATCTGGATTAGCAAGTGATTTTGCTCCGCTTCTTTCAAACTGCTTTATAGAAATTGGCGTGGTTATGTCATTGCCAATTACCATATCAATAGGGCTTTGCACGATTTGCCCTGCAAATGCCGCTTCACCTGCGTGAGCTGAGAAAATTTTTTCAGTTATGGTTTGTTTCATTGTGTTCCTTTTGTTTTTTTCTAGAGTATATGTTTATAAATTCAACACTTAGTGAAAATGCCATTGCGAAGTATATGTAGCCTTTTGGTATATGTAGTCCAAACCCTTCGCCAACGAGTGCAAAACCGATAAGTATCAAGAAAGCTAGTGCTAAAATTTTAATTGTTGGGTTGTTATCGATAAAATTTGATATTGCTTTTGATGCAAACATCATGACTCCAACTGCGATAATTACGGCAAGTATCATGATTTGAATATGCTGTGCCATACCAACAGCTGTTATGACACTATCTAAAGAGAATACTATGTCTATGATGGCTATTTGTGTAACTATAAACAAAAAGCTTGCACCTTTAATAGCACTATTGTTGTTATCTTTATGCTCTTCGCCTATGCTAGAGTGTATTTCGATTGTTGATTTAGCAATTAAAAACAGTCCTCCAAGTATTAAAACAATGTCTCGTCCGGTGATCTGCAGCGAGAATACACTAAAAAGCGGTTTTGTAAGTTGCATTATCCAAAATAGCGACAATAAGAGCAAAATTCTAGTCATCATAGCAAGGCTAAGTCCAATGATTCGTCCTTTGTCACGTTGATGAGTTGGAAGTTTTCCAACGAGTATCGCGATAAATATGATATTATCTATGCCTAAAACAATCTCAAGTCCAGTTAGCGTCAGAAGCGAAATCCATGCTTCTGGCGAGTAAATCCATTCAAACAATGTAAGTCCTTAGTAAAAATTTTGCGAAGTATATCAAAAAAAAATATATTTTAGATAAAGTGGAAATATTTACTATAAATTTAATGTTTTATATAGTGGTGAAATTTGTGCTGCAAAATTTTGGATTAAATTTAAAAAAATAAATAAATTTCAAATTTCCCCCAAATTCACTATTTTTTTAATCTCTTTTTAAGCATTACTCTTATATAATTCCAGCTCACGAGTTGAGAGAAACCACTTTTAACCCTTTCTGAGTTAA
>NZ_CAJHOF010000030.1 GCF_905120465.1 Campylobacter majalis | reverse complement strand
ATTTAATAAAAAATATTATATTTTAGTTTTATTTTTAAAATTAGAATATGAATTTAAAAAATATACATTTAAGTTTATAAATTAATAAAATCGTAAGTTTTATTAATCAAATTTAATTAAAGCTATTTTTGAAATTCTAAACATAATTAAAAGCTCTTGTTATGACAATGAAATTTAACTCAGTCAAGTTTCTCTTATCAATTTCATAAAGATTATCTAGCTTATTAATCTAAACCTCACTTTACTTCGTTTGTAGCCACAAACAAAGCAAGGCAAATTTATTATTTTAGTGCTTTTGTGTGATGAGCATATCCACAAGTTTGTTTTGCACCAAAAATTTCTTACCAAATTTTTTAATTAAAGAGCACAAGAGATTTGATAAAGAAATTTAAAAACAGTTAAATATAGAGTTTTAGATTAAAAAGTGTTGTCTTATAAATTTACAAACATAACAAGCAAGGCAATTGATGGCTTTTAATTTGCTAAGCTTTATCGGTTGAGCAATTTTAAAAGCCATCTAAACGACATATCGGCACTGTTTAATCATAATGTATTGCTTGGCGATTACTTCGCCTATTTGCGAAGTCACGGACGCTAAATGTTTAGCGTCTTATAAACGACTTTGCTTACCACTTAATCCCAGCTTCGAGCCAGAATTGTCGCCCAGGCTCAAAAGCCACTCTTGAGCCATCACTTGTTTGAAGTCCGCTTTTGTTTATGCGATCAAGCACGTTTGTAATATCTAGATTTACAAACACACTCATGTCCTTTGGTAGCTTTTTCTCATATCCTATACGTGCATCATATGTCAAAGCCTTGCCTAAATTTACACTCTCATACACATCATAACTTGTGTTGTTTATTTTTGCAGTGCCTGTTTTGGCAATAGCATCTCTTGCACCTTTGTAGGTAATGAAATTTGATATTGTTAAATTTGTCTGTGGTATTTTTGAGACAGTTGTTAGCCTAATGGTCCAAGGTATAGAAAAATCGCCAACAGGCAAGTCGCCATACTCCATTATCTCGCCATTATAAAATACCTCTTTTTGTATTAAGCTATCTGATACATCGTAATTTTTAGCATTTGTTTTGGTTTTAAATCTCTCATACGAAAGCTCTATATTGTGACTTGTTCCGATAAATTGTATAGGATTAATTGTGCTTAGTGATATCCTGTATGTATTCGTATCGCTCTTGCCGTTATTTGTATACATATAGCAAGAATTTGCTTTATTATAGCCTTCGCCACATTCTAAATTCAGTGCTTTGGCTGTGGTTTTTGTGATCTGGTCTCTGCCTTTTCGCTTTATGTATTTATAATCAATTTGAAAATTTGAAAATTTTTGAGCAATACCAAATGACGTCTCATCATCATATGGTATATTTAAATGGCTAAATTTCGTATTGCTTTTGCCTCTTGGATTTTTATCTGGCGAAAAATCTTGCGATGCTTTGGTTCGTCTATTGTATTTTACAAGTGACATTTGTCCATCTTTTAGTCTAAACCCAAATATATTTCGTCCATGATAGCGGTTTTTGCCAAAGCTTAGCACCGTTTTTTCATCATCAAACACATCATAGCTCATGCTAAATCTAGGCGAAATAGTCTTTTTATCCATGTAGCTATCTCCGCCAAATCTCACGCCAGGTCTAAATGTAAATCTACTAAGTTTAATTTGATCTTGTAAATAAAACGCCCAAGAATCTTGCTCTACCGACACTTTTCCAGGACCATAAACTTGCTTGTATGTAAGAAATTGTCCTTTTTTAAATTTACCATCTGTTGTAGGCACAGATGAGCAGTATTGATCTTTGCATGTGTCGCCATTTAGGTCTTTTGGTTGCCCTGCTGCTATAAATTCTTCTGGTATTTCGTAAAAAGTCTCTTGTTTTTTAAGCTCCAAACCAGCTATGATGCTATGATTTGAGCCTAAAAAATCAAAATCATTAAATTTTAAGTCGTTTGTAAAAGTTAGTGTTTTTTGCACCTGATTTATATCTCCAAGTGCACCTTCTGCAGAATTTCCCTTTTCTGAGCCCCAGTCTTTATCAGCCGAGTGTTTCCATGTTAGGCTGTATTGATTTTCAGAATCCCTTGAAGCTTCTAGTTTTGAGTAGCTTAGTTGAGACTCCATCATCATAAAATCAAATTCATATTCGGTATTTAGTGCCGCAGTAAATCCACCACCTTTTTGATACATAAATGAGTCTTTTGCATTATTTCTATGCACTTTTGCCTTTTGCGGAGCATATGTTATCATTGGACGCAATGTCAGTCTATCAGTTGCATACCAAAGCGATTTAATGAAATAATTATCGATATTTCGTTTTTGCTTGATAGTTTGCTCGGTGTATTTTTCGTTAGTTGAGCTTGATTTATAAGCACGAAGTGGTATGATTGATTGCTTGTTTGTATAAGCAAAGAGCAATCCAAAATCTTGCGTTATAAAGCCTTCTAAATTTAGCTTTGTAGTGTATTTTTTAAATTTTGGCTGGTTTGATGCATCAGATGATTCTGTGAAAAATTCTGCATCATTCCCGCCATCGATGTGATATTTCGTCCAAGTATCTCTGGTATGCGACATTGAAATTTTACCATGAAAGCCCTCTTGTGGATCTCTTGTTTTAGCATCTATCACGCCACCTGTAAAACCTCCGTATTTTGCTGATACATCGCTATCATATACATCGATACTCTCAAGCAAATCAGCGTCAATTGCCATGCCCTGAGATGCTGAGCTAACTGGATTCCAGATGTTATTAGCATTGCTAAGATTTCTATTTGCTGGATCTATATCATTATTGATATTCATTCCATCAATCATAAAGTTATTTTGATAATGTTTTGCACCGTTTATGCTTATTTCTGCTGGATCTATCTCGCCCATGGTGGTGCTTTGGCGGTTAGTGTTTGAAAATTTTACCGCTGGATTTGTGCGAAGTAGGCTTGTGATGTCGCCATTTCCACCCAGACTTGCCTCGATCATTTTGCGATTTATTGTAGTTTTGCCACCAAACTCACTCTTTGCAGATATGCTACTACCACCCCTTATGGACGAATTTGTCACATTTGCATCTACATTGACATCGGCTATCTCATAAATTTCTTGTGCCAAAGTGTCGCTATATAACATCAACGCCAAAACCAACGACATACCAAAACCACGTCTCATAAAATAACTCCTTAAGATTTAATATTAGTATTGTTTATTAAATAATGATATTAAATATCTTTACAATGATATATAAATATTTATAATAAAGCACTGAAATTTATGTAATAAACAAGACAAAATTACACTTTATGATACGAATAAGCCTACAAATGCGATTAATATAAGATGTTTTAGTAAATTTAACTTAAACTAATTCTAATAACGATGTGCATTTAAGCTTATATCGTCTGCTTTTAGCAAAGTAGAGATTGCAATTAATCGCAAGAAATAGCATTTGCAAAGATACTTTAATTTGCTTCATAAGTGAGTTGTTGCTGATTTTAGCATAAAGCTTATAATTGTTTGGTTAATCACAAAGCAAAAGCTCATTGCAAAAATTTAAAATGAGTTGCTTGTAGCTTTAAAGCAAACTCACATAATGCAATAAACACACGCCAAATACAGCTTAACAAAATTTCAAGGTATTAAAAAGCAATTTTATATACTTAAAAGGGTGAAATTAATACAAAAATCAAAAAATTTGCATAAAGTTTATTAAACTAGTTAGAAAATTTACTTAAGCTTATTTTTAAATATAGACAAAATATTTTATTGCTAGATAAGTTATATAAGAGATCTTGCAGACATCACAAAGACATCCGCAAGATAGGATTTAATATCAAGATTAAAACTTAAACTCGAAATTTACGCCACCAGTTACACCCTCTCTTTTGCCGCCTAAGCCTTGTAGGTTAAAGTCGATTGTAAGAGGCTTATATTTAGTCTGCACTTTCATGCCAAGCTCACCGATAGCGGTGTTGCCTTTTAGAGTTGGTGCTTTGATTTTTTCATTTTGAGTTAGGTTTGTAGATTTTGCGTCTGAGTTAAATTCTCTCTCAAATGCCACACCAACATAGCCCTTAATAGTATCGTTAAATTCTTTATTATATCTTGTGCCTACCCTAGCTCTAATTGAGTTTGAGTTATGAAATTTGATCTTTTCGCCGATTACGCTAATTGTATCGGTATTTAGCCTTGTTAAGAAAAGTTTCGTATATGCATCGATATTTTGGCTATCATCTATATCAAAAATTTTACCAAATCCCAAATGTCCGCCCCAGTAAATTCTAGCACTCTTAAACTCCGCTCTTACGCCTGGATTTACATCATCGCTTTTGTAATCAGACCAGATTTTACCGCCCCTGATACTAGCTTCTGTGTAGTAGCCATTTGTTAGATCAAATTTTGCCATTAAGCCTGTGCCTAGATATTTGCTTTTGCCATCGCCTTTTGCCGAACCAGCATTGCCAAAGTTGTTGTAGCTATCATAGTTGCCGATACCAGTTTCGATAAATGCACCATATGTAACCATATCATTTGCTTGTTTGCTTGCACCAACAATCACACTAAAGCCCTTAACATCTACGTGTGAGCCTGAGTTTAGACGCACATTTTGACCGCCCATACTACCGAAACTAGCAGTCTCGCCACCACTTGTTTGTGCTGCACTTACCGCACCTTTTAATCCACTCGAGACAGCCAATTCGCCACTTTCATTTACCATGCCACCCATCATAGCACTAGTTTCGGCGATATTTTTTTGCTTTGGGTTGTCCTGCACTTCAGATACTTGAGCGATTATTTTTGTTATCTTTTCTGCACCTGGTGCTTGAGTAGGTGGCTGAGTAGCCGCACTACCAGTGCTACCTTGTGGTGTGCCTGTGTTGCCTTCAGCTTTTAGTGTAAATGTAAATATCTTTGAGACGCCACTTACCGTTCTTATGGTTCGTGCTTTATCATCTAGGGTGTTTGTCATATCTTTTGGTGGAGTTATCTCGCCATTTATTTTATCGATCAAAGTTACTATATCCCCTAAATTAAGACTATTGATACCACCACTCATCATTACGCCTATTTTAGTTTTGCTTAAGTCTGTCTTGCCAGTGCCTTCAAGTGATAAAATAGTGCGTGATGCTTTTAGACCTGGTTGCAATATAAAGTTAATAAACTCAAAATTTGCAATATCTTTTACCTCCAAGTCCGCTACATGCTTTATAATTAGAGTGTTTCCACTAAAGACATCGGCTTGGCACCCAGTTTGATTTGTTTGTTGAACTCCCCTAGCAAGACTGTCATTACTACATGCACCGCCATATATCACTGTGCTATCTTTTTTAAATTTTATACGTTGATCTTGGTTACTGCTACTACTTTGTGTTGCTATATTTTGTGAGCCATCTATCGTTACGATGTTTTTTGTCGCTTTTATGTTATCTTTTTTGCCACCAACGCGTGATCCAAATACGCTTCCTTGTATATCTGCAGTGCCACTTATGGTTACTTTATTACTATACGCTGAGCCTTTCTTGTCATTTGAAGCACCTAATACGGCGTTAGTTATTTTACCGCCTGAGATGATAACTTCGTTATTATGCATGTCGCCTGCTTCATCTAAGGAAGAATCATCTCCAGCACCAATAGCCAATCCAACCTCTCCGCCACTTACGGTTACTTTGTTTCTATATGCAGTGCCCGAATTGTGACCTATTTGCCCACCATATACTATTCCAGCCTTGCCATCTTTAATCTCTACTTCGTTTTCATATGCTGATCCGAAATTTGAATATCCACCAGTTAAAGATACCCCAGCTTCTCCATTTTCTAAAATAGCTTTGTTGTTGTATGCATTTCCCTGCGTTGTGACACCAGCGTAACCAAAATCTCTATACTTTCCATTTTTTATTGTAAAGACGTTATTATAAACACTTTTGTCACTTTCTTCTGTTCCTAAGACACTCTCAGGATTTACAACATCTGCTCCATTTGGATTATAGTTAAATGTTAGGTTGTTGTTATTTGTTCCAGTAAACTGAAAATCATATCCACTAGCACCAGGCACGTGAGATCTATCTTTTAGGTATTGCTCTGCTCCGTCTTTTTTGCCTTTGTATTCAAATGTGGTAGCATTGGCACTCAAAACACTACAAACAATAGCACTAATTAATATCTGTTTTCTCATGCTTTATTTATCTCCTTGTTGATTATTAATTAAATTTTGGGATTTTACATTAAATAAACTTAAAATATTGCATTAATTAAAAAATAATAAAATTTTATATTTTGTAACACCAAATATTAAGTTGTTTTTGTATATCTTGGTGGCTTATTATTTTAGGGTTTGTTGTGAGTATTAAAAGCGACGATTAGATATCTCTTTGCTAGGCATAAAAGTCTTGTAAATTTACATAAATAAAACAAAGTTTTAAATTTTAAAATCAAATTTTAAGTAATATTTTTATATACTCGCTTTTATGAGTAGTAATTATTTAGTTAAAATTTTTAAATTTTATATTGATGGTTTTCGCTCGATGGGCGTTGGTCGTAAGCTTTGGGCGATCATTTTTATAAAGCTTTTAATTATGTTTGGTGTTTTGAAGGTGTTTTTTTTCGATGAGACGATAAACACAAAATTTACAACACAAGATGAAAAAAGCGAGTTTATACTAGACAATCTTACAAAAGATTACAACTAGAAAATTATCACTACACTTAATTAAACACAAAGGAAAATCATGCCAGAGTTAGCCTCCGTTGATTGGTCTAGGGCTCAGTTTGCCCTTACGTCAATTTATCATTTTTTATTTGTTCCGCTTACGCTTGGACTTAGCTTCATAATAGCAATTATGGAAAGCATATATGTCAAAACAGGCAACGAACAGTGGAAAAAAATCACAAAATTTTGGCTTAAGCTGTTTGGTATAAATTTCGCCATAGGCGTTGCCACTGGTATAATTATGGAGTTTGAGTTTGGCACAAACTGGGCAAATTACAGCTGGTTTGTTGGCGATATATTTGGTGCTCCTCTTGCCATTGAGGGGCTTATAGCTTTCTTTTTAGAAAGCACGTTTTTTGCTGTTATGTTTTTTGGTTGGGATAGAGTGAGTAAGAAATTTCATCTTATCTCAACCTGGCTTGTCGCAATTGGCTCAAACCTAAGTGCCATGTGGATACTTGTCGCAAATGGCTGGATGCAGTATCCAATCGGTATGCAGTTTAATCCAGAAACAGCTAGAATGGAGATGCAAAGCTTTTTAGAAGTGGCTCTTAGCCCGGTTGGGTTTATTAAATTTCTTCACACAGTTACAAGCGGATACACGATATCAGCACTATTTGTGATAGGAATTTCGGCGTGGTTTATACTAAAAGCAAAAGACGTCGTAATGGCTAAAAAATCAATGATAGTCGCAGCTTCGTTTGGGCTTGTGACATCGCTATTTTTGCTATTTAGCGGTGATGAGAGTGCCTATCAAGCAACTAAAGTCCAACCTATGAAATTAGCTGCGATGGAGGGGCTTTATAAAGGCGATGAAAGACAGGGATTAGTCGCATTTGGCGTGTTAAATCCTGATAAAAAACCAGGAGATAGCGAAAAAACATTTTTGTTTGACATCGAAGTGCCTTACATGCTATCGCTTCTTGGAAAACGTGATATAAATGCATTTATCGCAGGGATCGATGATATAGTATATGGCAACGAAAAACACGGCATAGAGAGTGTATCAAGCCGTATGGCAAAAGGGCAAATTGCTGTATCGGCTTTAAAAGAATTTAAAGACGCTAAAAAACTAGGCGATGTGGCAAGAATGAACGAGGCTAAAAAACTGCTTGATGAAAACATCGCACATCTTGGATATGGCTATTTAAATACCCCTGAAGAAGCCGTGCCACCAGTGGCTTTGACGTTTTATAGCTTTCATATCATGGTTGCACTTGGTAGCTATTTTATAGCGTTGTTTTTTGTTGTTACGTTTTTGTGCATGGCAAACGATATCACTAAATTTCGCAAATTGCTTTGGATTTGTTTATTTACCATACCGCTTGGATATATCGCGGCTGAAACAGGCTGGATAGTCGCTGAAGTGGGTCGTCAGCCATGGGTCGTTCAGGATTTAATGCCGACTAAAATCGCCGCTACAAATTTAGCCGATACAAATGTCAAAATTTCATTTTTTGCATTTGCAGCGTTATTTACGGCACTTTTAATAGCCGAGATCAAAATCATGCTAAAACAGATCAAGTTAGGATTTTAATATGCTAAGTTTAGAATTTTTACAACTTTATTGGTGGTCTATAGTTAGTTTGCTTGGCGGACTTTTGGTGTTTATGATGTTTGTCCAAGGTGGGCAAACGCTAGTTTTTAGCATAGCAAAAACAGAGCTAGAAAAAGACATGATAATAAACTCAGTCGGCAGAAAATGGGAGCTTACATTTACTACGCTTGTTATGTTTGGCGGTGCGTGTTTTGCGGCATTTCCGCTGTTTTATGCAACAAGCTTTGGCGGTGCGTATTGGGTGTGGCTACTGATACTATTTTGCTTCATCATCCAAGCTGTAAGCTACGAGTATAGAAAAAAACCAGATAACTTTTTAGGTCAAAAAACATATGAAATTTTCTTATTTATCAACGGCTCATTAGGCGTGATTTTAATAGGCATGGCGGTTGCTACGTTTTTTAGTGGTAGTGATTTTTTACTAGATGAGTATAATTTCGTCCAATGGCAAAGTAGCTTTAGAGGTCTTGAAGCACTTGCAAACCCATGGCTATATACGCTTGGATTTAGTTTGTATTTTCTATCTCGAATTGGCGGTGCCTTATACATCATAAACAATATAAATGATGAAAATATCCGCACAAATGCTAGAAAAGCAGTGCTAAAAAATACAATATTTTTCTTGCCATTTTTCTTAGTTTTTCTTGGCTGGATATTTAGCAAAGATGGCTTTGAATACGATATAAACGGCTTTGTTGTGATGAGTGAGTATAAATATTTTAACAATTTGCTTCAAATCCCAAGCTTGTTTTTTGTGCTTATACTTGGCGTATTATTAACGCTTTATGGCATCTTTAAAGGGGCATTTACGTCTAGCGTTTATGGCATAGTTTATTACGGTGTAGGCGTTAGTTTGGCTGTAATGGTGCTATTTTTAATCACAGGCGTAAATAACACAGCATTTTACCCATCTTACGCTGATTTACAAAGCTCTTTAACTATCAAAAATGCTAGTTCTAGCCATTATACACTTGACGTTATGTTTTATGTTAGTCTTGTTATTCCATTTGTGCTTGGGTATATATTTGTGGTATGGCGTGCAATTGATAGCAAGAAAATCACAAGCGATGAGATCAAAAATGACCATCATGCGTATTAAGGAGAGATGATGATATCGGCATTAGTTTTTTGTTTTTTATGGATTTTATCAATATATCTTGGGTATAAATTTGTTCTTTTAAATATAAACGAAATAGAAAAACGAGAAAAAAACGCATAATTTTAGGGGGGTTTCCCCTATTTTACAAAGCTTCTTTAGATGTAAAATTTTAAATCAATATTAAATTAATCAAAATGTATCTCATTCAGCCTAATGGGCTAATAAGCTAAAACTTATATATTTTAGTGAGATAAAGTTGTTATTTTATATCAAAGGCAAAGCGTAACAATATTAAAAAGCACAGCAGATGCTTTAAAAAAAGTAGGCTTTATAACAAGCTTTGCAAACATAAAACCCCTTAATCTAAAATCAAGAAAGATTAACTTAGATCTAAACCTAGGGGTCATAGATAAAATTTCAATCAACAATGATGATAACCAAAGACACAGAGCTATGCT
>NZ_CAJHOF010000029.1 GCF_905120465.1 Campylobacter majalis | reverse complement strand
TAACATCTGAAGTAGATAGCATGGCTAAAGAGATAGTTGCAGAAGTTAGAACTAAACGCTTTTAATTAACACTACATCATCCCTAAGCTTGTGGTGGGTTTGGGGGTGATTTAATCAACTTAGCAAAATTAGAGTAAAATTAATCTTATTAAAAAGCATAAATGTAGATAATGCATTTTTTAAGCAAATAAAATCACATAAACAAAATTAAGGCTCTTGGTTTTATTTATTGTTGCTTGTAAAATAGCAAATTTAGGCACAATACAATGAAAATTTATATAAAGTTTTATTAAATTAGTAAGAAAAATTAAAGCTAGTTTGTTTGATTTTAAAATTTAAAGTGTAATATATTTTAGTATTTTTTAAATAGCTAGAGATAGTATTTAAGGCTATGCTAAATAGGCTGTTAATTTACCAAGATAAGGCAAAATTTGCAATCATTGCAATGCCGTAGGCTATTATGATTTTGCCTTTTGTATGCATGCATTTACAGCTTCAATTACGCTAGAGCGAAAATTTTTGCTCTCTAATACCCTAAGTGCTTGTATTGTCGTGCCATTTGGTGAGCATACGGCATCTTTTAATATGGCTGGATGTTGCTTTGTTTTTGCTACAAGACTTGCCGATCCAGCAACAGCATTTGAAACGATTTCATATGCTAAATCGCGTGAAATCCCATTAAGCACGCCAGCATCAGCCAAAGCCTCAATAAATACAAAAACATACGCTGGCAAACTACCGGCAATACCAGTAAATGTTGCAAACAAACTCTCATCTATTTCGTAAATTTCGCCAGTGTTGTTTAAAATTTTAACTATTTTTTCCTTATCGTTTTTGCTAAAACTTTCATCAAATGCCACAGCACTCACGCCTTTTTGTATAGTGATTGCAGTATTTGGCATGATGCGAATGATTTTTGCATTGTTTGCTATCTCTTTTGCCTTAGAGATTGTAAAATTTGGAGCTAGTAAAGCTATAGTCTTATTTGTATCGGATATCTTTTGTAAGACACTTTCATAATCTTTTGGCTTAATGGCTAAAAAAACTAAATCGCAATTTTTAACCACTTCAATTTCGTTTGGTAAAATTTTGACTTTGAATTTTTTAGCGATTTCATCATTTTTACTTCTTGCGTAAGCGTAAATTTCATATTCATTTTTTAGTGCCGACATCATCGCTTGAGCGATATTTCCACCACCTATAAATCCTATAGCAATACTCATTAATTTCTCCAGTTGTTTATTAAACTATCCTAACTCCACTACCGCTTACAACTTCGCCTATTTTATATGCATCTGAGTTTTTTATGATGTATTCTTCATTTTGTGCACTTACAACTAGCACCATGCCAACACCAGCGTTAAATGTCCTATAAAGCTCATTTTCATCAACAATTCCATCAAAAATTTCATACATTTTTGGCATTTTTATAGCATTTTTATCTATTACGGCACCAAGTCCGTTTGGAAAAACTCGTGGTAAATTTTCAACCAGTCCCCCACCTGTAATATGTGCTAATGCGTTTATTTTGTCTTTTAGCTTTAAAAACTCATCTACGTAAATTCTAGTTGGTTTTAAAAGTAGATCAATAAGCCTTTCTTCGCCGATTAAATCATCAAATTTCAGCCCTTTTTCGCTTAGCACTTTTCTAGCTAATGAGTATCCATTTGAATGCAGTCCAGTTGATGAAAGTGCTAGTAAAACATCACCTTGTTTAACATATTTTGTGCGATCTATCTCATCTATCTCTGCCATGCCTACAGCAAAACCAGCCAGATCAAAGTCATTTTGCTTATACATAGATGGCATTTCTGCAGTTTCGCCACCTATTAATGCACAACTTGCCTTTTTGCATCCATTGGCTATACCTTGTACTACAATTTGTGCTGAGTTTATGTCTAGTTTGGCTGTGGCGTAATAGTCTAAAAAAAACAGCGGAGTTGCAAAATTGCAAATTAGATCATTTACACACATTGCGACTAGATCTTCACCTATCGTATCTAAGCGATTTGTATCTATTGCTAGACGTAGCTTAGTGCCGACACCATCAGTTGCACCTAAAATGGCTGGATTTTTATATCCACTAGGCAGACGTATCGCACCAGAAAACGATCCAATGCCACCAATTACAAGCGGAGTAAAGGTCGATTTTACGTATGGTTTTATCGCATTTACAAAATCATTTCCAGCATCTATATCTACACCAGCATCTTTGTATGTTATCATTTTTGATCCTTAAAATTTGGGCTGATTTTAACCAATTTTTGCTAAAATCGCAGTAAAATAAAGGTTTAATTATGAATAAATTTAAAAACGCAGTTGTGATTACTGGCTCAATTGGCAGTGGCAAAAGCACGGCTAGTGCGTGGTTAAAATCGCAAGGATATGCAGTAGTGGATGCAGATGATATCGCACACGAAGCGTTAAATTCTTGCATTAACCAAATAAGTGCTAAATTTCATAATGTCGTCAAAAACGGCGTCATTAACAGAGCTAAGCTTGGCGAAATAGTTTTTAACGATGCTCAAAATTTAGCATGGCTTGAAAATTTACTTCATCCAAAAATAAGAGATAAAATTTTTAATGAATGTACGCTCTTAGAAAGCAAAAACGAGCTTTATTTTGTCGATATTCCGTTATATTTTGAAAAGATTAATACATACTCTATGCTAGATAAAGTCGCCGTTATTTACGCACCAAAACACGAATTAATAAAACGCATAATGTCTAGAAATTGTTTAAATTTACAAGAGGCAACTAGGCGCGTTGAACTTCAAATCGATATCGAGACTAAAAAACAAAAAGCAACTTTTGTGATTGATAACAGCTCTGATATTAATAACTTACATAAAAATTTAAAAGCATTTTTGCACAGTATTGTTAATTAGCTTAAAAAAAAGGGGGGGGGAATTTTGAGCTTAGTAGAGCTTGATTTAAAGCATATTTGGCATCCTTGCTCACAGATGCATGATTATGAGACATTAGCACCAATTGTTGTAAAAAGGGCAAAAGGCATCTATATATATGATGAAAACGATAAGCCCTATATGGATATTATAAGCTCGTGGTGGTGCAATCTTTTTGGGCATTCAAACGAGATTATAAATGAACGCATTAAGGCTCAACTTGATATTTTAGAGCATGTAATATTTGCAAATTTTACCCACGAAACGGCTATAAATTTAGCATGTAAGCTTGTTAAAATTTTACCAGCAGGATTAAATAAACTAAATTTTAGCGACAATGGAAGTTCGGCGGTTGAAAGTGCTTTAAAAATGGCATTTCAGTATCAATACCAAACCGACAAACCACACAAAACTCGCTTCATGTGTCTTGATGGTGGCTATCATGGCGAGACAATAGGTGCGTTAAGCGTTGGTGCATTAGATTTATACGCTAAAATTTATAAGCCGATGTTAATGGACGTAATTCGTATAAAATCACCCGATTGCTATAGATGTGAGTTTAATCAAATGCGTTGTAGTTGCAAGTGTGAATGTTTTGTTTATGCTAGGCGTGAGTTTGAGCGTTATGGCGATAAGACGGCGGCTATCATCATAGAGCCATTAGTGCAAGGTGCAGCTGGTATGCGTATATATCCGCCACTTTATCTTAAAAAACTGCGTGAGATTTGTGATGAGTATGGTGTGCTTTTGATAGCTGACGAGATAGCTACTGGATTTGGAAGAACTGGCAAGATGTTTGCATTTGATCATGCAGGTATTTCGCCTGATATTATGGCACTATCAAAGGGCTTAACTGGCGGATACATGCCAATGTCAATTGTTGCTACAACGGACAAAATTTACAACGCATTTTATGCCCCATATAATGAGCATAAAGCATTTATGCACTCTCACACATATGCAGGAAATCCTTTAGGCTGTGCTGCTGCACTTGGTGTGCTTGAAATTTTTGCTAAATTTGACATTTTAACAGTATCAAACAACACAGCCATTTATCTAAATGAGCTTTTAAACTCAGCACTCTTAAATCATAAAAATGTTGGCGAAATACGACAAATCGGACTAATTAATGCTATTGAGATAGTAAAAGACAAAAAGCACAAATTAAGCTTTGATCCAAAGCGACGCATTGGCTATGAGATATACAAAGCTGGACTTAAAAATGGGCTTTTGCTTCGTCCGCTTGGCGATGTGATATATTTTAACCCACCTTTAAATATCACAAAATATGAGTGCAAAAGAGCAGTCAAGCTATGCGTAAAAAGTATAGATGAAATTTTACCTAGTTAAATTTATAAAATTAAAAAGGAGCATTATTGAAAAAAGTTTGGGTTTTATTTAGCACAGAGATGTGGGAGAAGTTTAATTTTTACGGCATGAGAGCGATTTTTGCACTTTTTTTGGTGCATTTTTTAGGATTTAGTGAGTCCGATGCTGCACTTTATTATGGTGGATTTTTGGCTTTTAGTTATCTTTGCCCTATTGTTGGTGGATTTTTAGCGGATAGATTTTTAGGATATCATAAAAGTGTGTTGCTAGGATGTGCATTCTTGGCAGTCGCTCAACTTTTGTTTTTTGTGAGTGCTAGCGGTTTTAGTAGCGTTGGTTTTGCGTTATGTGGTGCCATTTTGGTTATGTTTGGCAATGGATTTTTCAAGCCAAGTATTACAGCACTACTTAGCATCAAAGCACCAAAAGACATTAGCATGGATGCTGTTTTTAGCTCGTATTATTTCTTTTTAAATTTAGGCGTTTTAATCGGCTCTTTTGTCGTGCCTTATTTTGGCGATGTAGTAGCTGGTGGAGTTCGTGATATCTCAGCGTTTAAATGGGGGTTTTTATCTGCTTTTATTGCTATGATTGTTGGGATTGTGATTTTTGCACTGTTTAGTAAAAATGATGAAAATTTCACGCCAAAACACGCTCAAGGAATGAAATATAACAAGCGAAATTTACTCATCTCATCTGTTGTTTTTATAGCTATATTTTTGCTGATTTGTTATGTCTCATCTACTCAAAACGTTGTTAAAATGTATCTTTATCCAGCCATTTATGCTTTTGGCGTGTCGATGATTTGCTATGTCTTGCTTGATAAGAGTCTTGATAAAATCGAGCGAGAAAACATCATTACTATTTTTATTAGTGCGATTTTTATTGTGTTTTTTTGGGCTAGTTTTGAACAAATCGGCTCATCTTTGACCTTTATTGCAAACAACCAAATGGATAGAAGTCTATTTGGTTTTGATGTGCCACCTTCAATGATAAGTATGTTTAATCCTTTATTTGTGCTTATTTTGTCATTTTTGTTTTCAGCATTTTATATCAAGCTTGGACGCAAAAACATAGAACCAAATAGCCTAAACAAACAAGCTTTTGGACTTTGTTTGCTTGGCGTTAGTTATCTTATTATAGCTTTTAAGGTGCATGATTTAGGAGAAAATTTACTTCATATTAAGTGGTTTTTGCTGCTTTATTTTTTGCATACTTGTGCCGAGCTTTTGGTCTCGCCTATAGGTTTTGCACTCGTGGCAAAACTCTCGCCTAAAAGACTACTTGGACTTATTTTTGGTATATTTTACTTAGCAAATGCAGCTGGATACGCCTTGTCCGGGACATTGGCATCACTGCTACCGCCAACATCTGATAAGTTTATTTTAGCAAATCAGCTTGGTATTGATTTAAAAGAAATTTTAAACAGCAAGGGTGAAATTTCAGACGATACGCTTGAAATTTTAAAGCAAAATGGTTTGCCAAGCGAGTATCCAAATATCTTTGGCTATGAGATATGTAGTCTTTTTGAGTTTTTTATGCTATTTTTTGTGCTTTGTTTTGGGGCTGGTGTTTTGCTTTTTATTGTTGCCAAATTTCATAAAATGTATAATTTAAAAAAGGATAAAAATGTTTGAAATTTTAATAACAAATGACGACGGATACGAGGCACAAGGTATTTTAGAGCTTAAAAAGGCACTTTTAGAGCTTAACAATGTCCGTGTCACGATTGTAGCTCCAAGCACTGAAAAATCAGCATGTGCTCACTCTTTGACGCTCACAAAACCACTTAGATTTATCAAAGTTGATGATGATTTTTTTAAGCTTGATGACGCTACGCCTAGCGATTGCGTCTATCTTGCACTTCACGCACTTTTTAAAAAAACGCCAGATCTAGTTATATCTGGTATTAATCATGGTGGAAATTTAGGCGAGGACATTACGTATTCTGGCACATGTGGTGCAGCTATGGAGGGTGCGTTACAAGGCATTAAAAGTATTGCATTTTCGCAGTTTTACAAGAACAACTCATTAAATGAACTTGGGTTTGATTTAGCTCGTGATGTTGTAAAAGATATCGTAAAAAAGGTGCTTTTAAATGATATTGTTTTAGCCAAAAGACAATTTTTAAACGTCAATATACCAGCCGTTAGCAAATCAGCATTTAAAGGCTACAAAGTCGTGCCAGTTGGTAGGCGAAAATACGCAACCGACGCTAGTGTCAATCGCAATCCGCGTGGAATTGAGTATTATTGGATAGGCAATGCTAGACTAGATTTTATCCAGACTGATTACGAAAGCGATTTAAGCGAGATTAACAATGCTTACGCCACAATCACGCCTATTAAATTGGATTTAACAGCACATGAAAGCATACGTGATTTAAAGGCTCATTTTGATAGATTATAGCCTTTATAAAGTTAAGCAAGTGCTAAAGCTTGATATGAGCAAATAAATTTAATCCAAACATAGCAGAGCTAAAACTCATTTTTACGATGTTTGACAAAATATCTTTTAGATATGAACTTGACATTTTTATTTTTACTAAAACCATTATTTTGCCTCTTTTAAAAGCTATAAACGCAAGCGAAATAAAAGTATCTTTCACTCATTTGTATTTTTTAGTCGTTTATGCGTTAGTAGTTTTTAAAAATATTGCAAATTTATTTTATAGCTTTTAATTTAAATAAAAATTTTAAATTTCTTTGCGATTAAATAAAACTATTTTTTGTAAAGTTGTGAGCGTAGCAAAGCAATTTAAACCAAAGGCAAAACAAGTATAAAATTATTTAATAACAAAGCCATTATTAAGTATAGTCAGATTAAATTAATCAAGTATAGTTTTACTAAAGTTAAACCTAATCAAGCAAGTATTTGTGCTAAATAGTCCCAAGCCCACTATGAGCTTGGGATTTAAATTAAAACGGATTTACTATCATCACCCATATAATTACCAACATCGCTACAGTCGGTACTTCATTATACGCTCTAAAAAACATTCCATCTTTTTTACAGGTTTTTGCCTTTAGCTGTTTCATATAAGAACCCAGATGAAAATGATACGCCGCCATAAGCACAACGACTAAAAGTTTCACATGTATATGCCCAGTTTTTAGCAGATCTGGCATCGCCATAATGATAAGCAAACCAGTCACAAATGAGCCGATTATCGCAGGATATCCGATGTATTTATACATCTTATACTCCATGACTTCAACCACCCTTACAAAATCAGGCTTATCCATATTTTCAGCATGATATACATAAAGTCTAGGCTGATAAAACAGCATCGCCATCCACGATATGAAAAACACAAAGTGTAAAAACTTAAAGTATAAATAATACTCCGCCACTTTTTCTCCTTTATTTTGACTATCTGACTAAACAGTCCTATCTAAAAAGCATCTCTTTTCTGGCTTCAAGCTCTGCTTTGCTTATCTCGCCACTCTCATATAGTTCATATAGTTTTTTTAGTTCGTCCGTCTTATCACGAAATTTAAGCTCGTCTTTTAACTCTTGCCGTGCGACGTTCTCATCAACATATTTTCCGACCAAAAACACATCAATTATCCACCATATGCCCCATACTCCCCAAAACACAAACCCAACAAGAATCCAAGCAAATGTTGAGCCTAGAAAAAACAGAGCCATCATACAAAATCCGCTGATAAATTTACCCAAATAAAGCCTATGAGCCCCAAGCCAACCCAAAAAGAACCAAAGTCCATATGCGATATAAACGTTATTCATCAACAATCCTTTGTTAATTAAATTTCAAAAACAAGCTATTTCTTACTCTTGTTAAAAAAGCTTTTTAAAATTATGCCAAAAACAGCTAAATTTATAATTACATCAGCCAGATTAAACACAGCAAAGTTAAACCACTTATGCCAAAATATATAATCCACCACGCCACCATAATTAAACCTATCAAGCACATTTGATACCCCAGCACCCAAAATCGCTCCAAGCTCAATGGTGTGTGATTTAAGCAGTGTTTTTTCATAAACAAGATAGCCAAATATCCCTACTATCAGCCCTATTTGTATCCATTTAAGCCACTCACCAAAAAACTCAAATAACGAAAATGCAACGCCCCTATTATATGTTAGCACCAAATCAATATACTCGCCAAGCATTGTGAAATTTGTCTGCACAAAAAAGCATTTTATGCACTGATCTAGCACCAAAACCGCCATAAAAACTAGCGTAAAAATAATCAAAATTCTACGCATTTAAAGCTTTTACAAAAAATTTCTTGACCTCATCCATGCGCTTTTCTATGAGTGCTTGATTTTTGTCCTCTAGCAATAACCTTATGACGTTTTCTGTGCCAGAGTAGCGAAATAGCGATCTTATGCCATCACTTGCTAAACTACTCTCAAGCTCACTTAGCCCGGCTATACCATCAAGAGGTTTTTTGTTGCTGATTTTTAAATTTAGCAAAATTTGCGGATATGGCTTAATCGCGGCAAAAATTTCACTTGCTTTTTTACGCTCTTTAAGCAGCATTGCGACAACTTGCATCGCCGTTACTAGCCCATCGCCAGTTTTAGCATAATCGCCAAATATCACATGTCCGCTTTGCTCTCCGCCAAAATTCATGCCATGCTCTTTCATCTTTTCTAGCACGTATTTATCGCCGACATTTGAGCGAATTAGTTTTAATTTATTGGATTTTAAATAATCATCCAAAGCAGCATTACTCATTATCGTAGCCACTATACCTCCACCATTAAGTAGTCCTTGCTTATGCAAAAACACACCAAGCACACCAAGCAACGCATCGCCTGGCACTATCTCGCCACACTCATCAACTACCACCAGCCTATCCGCATCACCATCAAACGCAAAGCCCAAATCAGCCCTTAAACGCTTAACTTCGCCAGCAAGCACTTCAGGATGCAACGCACCGCAGTTTTGATTGATGTTGCTTCCATTTGGTTCATTATTTATCACTATCACATCCGCTCCAAGCTCACTAAACACAGTCGGAGCGACCTTATACGCAGCACCATTTGCCACATCTAGCACGACACGTAGCCCTTTTAAATTTAGCTCTTTTGGAAATGAGTTTTTAATCTGCACTATATAGCGACCTATGACATCATCGATACGTTTATTTGCCCCTATTTCTGCCATCTGCTTTTGTGCGTTAAGTATAGCTTCATCATCGTAGTATATCTTTTCTATCTCAGCTTCTATATTTTCATCCAGCTTATCGCCATTTTGATCGAAAAACTTTATGCCATTATCATAGTATGGATTATGTGATGCAGATATCATGATACCAGCATCGCAACGCATATTTTCAGTCAAAAACGCCACCGCTGGAGTTGGCATCGGACCTATTTGAAGCACATTATACCCCACAGCCGTTAGCCCAGCCACTATAGCCGTTTCTATCATGTAGCCTGATTTTCTAGTATCTTTGCCTAGCAGTATTACATTTGTGCTTGAATGCTTTCTAAAATACACTCCAGCCGCCATTGCTAGTCTCATAGCTGTCATTGCCGATAGCTTCTCTCCAGCCTTGCCCCTAACTCCATCTGTTCCAAATAGTCTCACTTCATCCACCTTTTTAATTCATTTGCTTAAATAAACTTATCCAAAATCCCCAAAAAGCACACTTGCTTTCACCTTGTTTTGTTAAAAATCGGTTATTCTATCAAAAAAAGTCAAATTTTAAAATAATAAATATAAATTTAATAATAATAAATTTTAAATATTTTTTAAGAAATGAAAAATTTATTATGTAGTGGTTTGATTTAGTCGCTACCATCGCCTTTTAGAGCTTAAGAAGCTTTTCAAGAAAACATCGGCTATACCGAGTGTTACACTTGTTTTACGCAAACCTGCTTCGTTTCACTCTTGCCATATTAAGGCAAATTTTACTTTGCAAAAGTGCTTTGCTCGTTGCTTTTTAAGACTACACCTTTTTAGTGCAAATTCTAATCTCTTTTAAAATTTTACATAAACTTTGCCTAGAAATTCACTAAATTTTAAGATTTTATTTGCAAAATCTATCAAGTCTAAAATAAGAGTAGCAACCAAAGCCAAGTGTAACACTCGGTATAGCCGAGTTTGTTTAAAATTTAGGCTCTCTTTAACTTAAGAGAATTTTCTCTTATCAATTTTACTAAATTTGATAGAGATTTTCTTTGTTATTGTACCTAAATTCACACTCTTTTAAGTGTAGAATAAAA
>NZ_CAJHOF010000028.1 GCF_905120465.1 Campylobacter majalis | reverse complement strand
ATAACTTTTTGTTACACTTAAAAGAGTGTGAATTTAGATTTAATAACCATGACAATCTCTATTAAATTTTATTAAAATTGATAAGAGAAAATAGGGTTAAGTTAATTGAGCATTATTTAATAGTGAGCGAGTTTAGCATTAAAGCTTTGTATAAATTTGGCATTTTAAAATATATTAATTTTAGTCTATTTTAACATAAAATTTAACTTTACTATAAAAAACACTAGCAACAATTATCGCCAAGTAAAGCATACATTGAGCGTTCTTCAGCCCATAAATCATTATATTTTTTTATGCTTGATTTTATGGCAAATATAAGATAGTCAATGTCATCTTTTGTATGCGTATAGTGTAGGCTTACGCGAACCCAACCAGGCTTTTCATCAAGTGGTTGATTATCTTGCATGTTAAGTAAATCATGTCCATAAGGTCCAGCACAAGCACAACCAGCTCGTGTTTGTATGCCATAATCATTGCTAAGTAGTGCAGTTAAATCATATGCCGATATGCCATTTGCATTAAATGAAAATATGGGCAAACGTTTTAAATTTAGTGGATTATATAGTTTAATGCCATCAATTTTTAAAATTTCATCTTGAAAATATTTGCAAAGCTCGGTTTCATTTTTGCAAATCGTATCAAATCCGATTGAATTTCGTAGCTTATATGCCTCTTTGGCTCGTATTAGCTGAGTTATTGGCGGTGTGCCACTGTCTTCTAGTTGCTCGGGATTGTCTAAAAAAAGATGCGATGAGCGACTTACATAGCTTACTGTTCCACCACCTGCAAATGTAGGCTTTGCTAGTGTATAAAGCTCTTTTTTAAGTGCCAAAAGACCACATGCCCCAACACCTCCTAAAAGCTTATGTGGAGACAAAAATAGTGCGTCAAAATAGTTACAATCCAGGTTTTTATAAGCCGAAAAACTTGCAGCATCAAGTGCTAAAATGGCGTTATATTTTTTGAAAATTTCATATATTTTTTTATAATCACTAATCACGCCTGTTACGTTTGAACATACACTAAATGAGCCAATTATCTCGCGATTTTTGTTTAAATTTAGTATTTTTTCAAGCCTATCTAAGTCAATTTCGCCATCTTTATTAAGTACTATACGAAGCGTTTCACAAAGCCCCTCGCGAAAGCTTACTTCGTTTGAATGATGTTCATATGCTCCTATTATAACTAATGGCGATTTTGATGTCGGCTTTATATCGTAGCGATTTGCCGTGCGTGGTGGTATGTATATGCCCATAATTTCTTGAAATTTTTTAATCGCACTTGTTGCACCGTATCCAGTGCCAAATAGATAAAATCTCTCATCAAGTTCTAGTAAATTTTTTAGCTCAGCTCTTGCATTTTCGTATAGTTGTTGTGTGATGATGGCTGATGATGAGCTATCTGAGTGAGTATTGGCGTATGTTGGCAATATCTTTTTTATTTCGCACTCTATTGGCTCGTATGCTAGTCCAGAAGCCGTGTAATCAAAATATGAAATTTTATCTTTTAGTATTATATTTTTTCTTATATGCTCTAAGCTAATCAAAACCTTGTCCTTAAATAAAGACAAAATTATACCAAAATTTATAAAATTTCATCAATTTAACTAAGTTTAAAGTGCATGATTTAAACTAATATTTGATACAATCAAAAACAAAAAGGAAAATATATACAAACGCTAAAAGATACTTTTTTACGCTTTAAGCACCTTGACATTGATGAGTTGCTGAAATTTCACTTTGTTTTTGATGAGTATGAAACTTATGGCTCGTATTATGATGTTTTTGAGGCAATTGAGTGTGAAATTTTGGCTAAAATCGATAATGTTTTAACTCTTTATGGCGGACTTAGCGATGATGAGACAAGAGTGCTTATAAAACTAGCTAGAAGCGATAGAAAGTGGCTAAATCCGTATAAAATTTTACCACAACACACCGCTTCAAACGTCTATGCCAAGCTACTAACTCGTGGCATATTAAAGATAGAAAAAAGCAGAGAACGCCCACGTATTAAGCTTTATAAAAATGAGAAATTTAAAAAAGCTCAGCGTCGTTACAAAATAGAAGATAAAGTGTATTTTGCTTCAAATTTTTCTAGATTTTATTTTAGATTTATTGCGCCAAATGCTGAAATTTTATCGTCTGGCAATATTAAAAGTGTTAAAAATATCATAATAAATGAGTTTTTAGAGTATGCTTCGTATGGTTTTGAGATGGTGTGTGCGTGGTATTTAAGGCAAGAATTTAATCTAAGCTCTGAAGCGCTTAGTTATTGGGATAAAGAAGTAGAAATTGATATGCTTTTTAGTGTAAATGGCATGATGGTTGCAGCCGAGGCAAAATACAAAAATAAAAAAGTATGCAAAAACGTGCTAAATATATTGCTTAATAAATGCCAAAGATTAAATATTGTGCCTGATTTTGTCTATTTGTTTTCAAAATCTGGTTTTAGTAACGAGCTTGAAAGTATGAAAAATGCTAGACTAAAATTAATAGATTTAGAGAAAATTTCAAGCATCTTAAAGGAATAAAATGAATAGTAAAAATATCGAAGATAGCCTAAAAAACTTGATAGAGCAAACATATCAAATAGAGCAAGAGTATAAAAATCTATCGCTTAGCTATCAAAATTTACAAAAAATAGTAAAAGATGTGGTTGATGTGTTGCCAACTGCTATATGGGTGCTAAATAGCGATAATACTATGTTTTTACAAAACGCTCAAGCCTTAAAATCAAAAGGGTTGTTTAAGATGTTAAATTTAAACAAAACCGAGTATGAATGTGAGCTTGGCGGTCTATTTTATTTGATAAAAATTTCATCAAAAGATAATAAAAAAATAATTCAAGCCATTGATATAACAAATCAAAAACGAACTGAACGTCTTGCATCAATGGGGCAGGTGGCTGCACACTTAGCTCACGAAATACGCAATCCAGTAGGCTCAATCTCTTTGCTTTCATCAACGCTATTAAAGCGAGTTGATGATAATAATAAATTAATAGTCAATGAAATTCAAAGTGCTATTTTTAGACTAGAAAGAATAATTAAAGCCACTTTATTATTTACTAAGGGCGTTCAAATCAATAGGATAAATTTTGATTTTATTACACTAAAACATGAGTGCTTTGAGGCCTTGAAATTTTATGGATATTCTAAGGATATACAAATTGGTTTAAATTTCCCAAATATAAGTTACAATGCAGATTTTGCACTGCTTTGCATGGTTTTTGAAAATTTGATTTTTAATGCAATTGATGCCATTGAAGAGAGCGATGAAGAGAGTGGAAATATACGCTTAGAATACGAAAAAACTAAAAATGAACATAAATTTTATCTGTATGATAGCGGCGTAAGTATAGCAGATAGTGGGATGGTTTTTGAGCCGTTTAAAACAAGTAAATTAAATGGCAATGGTCTTGGTTTGAGCTTGTGTTTGCAAATTATTGCAGCACATAAAGGCAGCATCGAAGTTATACTAAATCCAAAATGCTTTTGTGTAAGTTTGCCTTGTTAAAAAATATTAAATTTTTATTATTTTAGGTAAATTTATATAATTTCAGTTTAATTTTGATAAAATGTTATTAAAACAGCTTTGAAGAGATTGCGAGACAACATGAGTGCAATAGTGAGTGATTACAATTCGTGGCAAGATAAGCTTATGCCAATGTCTTTGAGTGATTTAGATCCAAAATCAACTGCCATTATTAGCGTAGATATGATAAATGGCTTTTGCAGGCATGGTAGGCTTAGCAGTATAAATTATGACAAAATAGGCATAAAAGTCGCTAGATTGTTTCGCATTGCTAAGCTTTTGGATTTTAAACATTTGTTGTTGGTTCAAGATCGCCATGATGAAAATAGCACTGAATTTATGACATTTGGTGTGCATTGTCTTGTTGATAGTGATGAAGCTCAAACCATAGATGAGATAAAAAATTTACCATTTTATAGCGAAATGAAAGTTTTTTATAAGAATTCTTTAAGTATTGGCTATAATGATGAGTTTATAAAATTTTTAAAAGATAATCCTAGTATTGATACGTTTATTGTTGTTGGGGTTTGCACTGATTTATGCATTTATAACATGATTTCATATTTGGCTTTAAGTGCAAATGAAAAAAATATCAAACGTCACATTATTGTGCCACATGAATTAGTTGGGACATACGATGCACCTCTTCATGATGCGAGTTTTTGTCAAAATTTCTTTTTGCATCATGCGAGTGTAGCCTTTGGTGCTGAAATTTGTTCAAAAATAATTGAATAATCACAATAATTTGTTAATTAATTTAAAGTATGGCAAAATTAAAGCGGATATATTAGCTAAAATCCGATATATTTTATGATTGCTTCTTAACTGATATTTTTGACACATAAAGCTAAATTGCTACTAAATGTTTATTATATGTAAAACAAGTTTGGTATTTAAAAAACAGAGTATTTGTTTAAAACAACTTATTCCATGTGGTTTTTGCTTTGAAAATTTAAGAAAAACTAAATATTTAAAAGATGGTTAGATTATCAGTATGGCACTTAGAAAGTGGCAAAAGCTGTTAAGATCAGCGATATGCATGAGATAAATGAGCTTAGTTTTATTATAATTGATAAGGATAGGGCGTCACTATGTAAATATGCACAACAAGATCGATTTGCAAGTGCTTTATCTATCAAAAAATGTTAAATTTTATTAGTTTGGTCGTGGGTCTTAGCTGACTCGTCACCTAAATGCGTAAAGTCTCTTGCTTGTGTAACACGATACAAATAGTAAAATTATCATAAATTTAGCCAAGTTTTGATACTATCTTTAAAAATTTCAAAGCAAGGCTAAAAAATGGATAAGGCTACTATTAAAGCACACAAAATAAGCGACGGCGAGTATGAAAATATACTTAAAATTCTAGGTCGTGAGCCAAATTTACTCGAACTTGGCGTGTTTTCCGCGATGTGGAGCGAACACTGCTCATATAAATCAAGTAAAAAATACCTAAACGGATTTCCGACCAAAGCACCTTGGGTGATCCAAGGACCGGGTGAAAATGCTGGTGTTATCGATGTTGGCGATGGTTATGCGGCTGTGTTTAAGATGGAAAGCCACAACCATCCAAGCTTTATCGAGCCGTATCAAGGTGCAGCAACAGGAGTTGGCGGGATACTTCGCGATGTTTTCACGATGGGTGCAAGGGTTGTGGCAAATATGAACTCTCTTCGTTTTGGAAATTTCATCGGCTCTGATAAAGTCGCCAAATACCAAAGGCATCTTATTAAGGGAAGTGTCGCTGGTATCGGACACTACGGCAACTGCATGGGCATACCGACGGTTGGTGGCGAAGTGGGATTTGATGAGAGTTTTAATGGCAATATTTTGGTAAATGCCTTTGCACTTGGGCTTTGCAAAAGTGATGAAATTTTCTACGCCAAGGCCGAAGGCGTAGGCAATCCAGTAATGTATGTCGGCTCAAAAACGGGGCGCGACGGACTAGGTGGTGCAGTCATGGCAAGCGATAGCTTTAATGACGAAAACAAAAGCCTTCGTCCAACCGTGCAAGTAGGCGATCCATTTGCCGAGAAGCTTCTTATGGAAGCTTGTTTGGAGCTGTTTAAGACTGATTATATCGTGGGAATTCAGGATATGGGCGCGGCTGGACTTACATCAAGTAGCTTTGAGATGGCAGGGCGAAGCGGTAGCGGTATGCGTATGCACCTTGATAAAGTGCCGATGAGAGAGAGTGGTATGACGCCATATGAGCTAATGCTTAGCGAGAGCCAGGAGCGAATGCTGATTTGTGCTAAAAAGGGCTATGAGGGCAAGATAAAAGAAATTTTTGCTAAATGGGATCTTGACGCAGAAGTCATCGGCGAAGTAACCAATAGTGGTAAAATGGAGCTTTTCTGGCATAATGAGCTTGTAGGCGAAATACCAATCGAACCACTTAGCGAGGCGGCACCAATCCTAGATCGTCCAACCGCACGACCAAAATATCTTGATGAAATCAAAAATATAAGCTTAAATTCTTTCGCAAAAGTGCCTAATCAAGAGGCTTTTGAGAAGCTTTTACACAATCCACACATTTTAAATAAAAGCTTTATCTACGATCAATACGACGCAAATATCCAAACAAACACGATAAAACAGCCAGGACATTTGGGTGCGGCGGTTATTCGCATAAAACAGACTGGCAAAGCCGTAGCTATGGGTATGCAGTGTAGCTCAAGGCATAACTATGTAGATCCAAAAATAGGTGCTGCGATGGCAGTGGCTGAGAGTGGTCGAAAGGTCGCGATGAGCGGTGCTACACCACTTGCGATAACGGATTGCCTAAACTACGGCAACCCTGAAAATCCAGAGATTATGTGGCAGTTCGCACAGGGTTGCGAAGGGATAAAAGAGGCGTGCAAAGAGCTAAACACGCCAGTAGTGAGTGGCAATGTAAGCCTTTATAACGACACAGATGGCGTAGGTGTGTATCCGACACCAGGCATTGTAAGCGTGGGCGTAAATGATGACGCGACAAATTCACTTTCAAGCGTGTTTAAAGCTAATGGTACGGCACTTTATCTAGTCGGTGAAACGACTGGCGAATTTGCAGGAAGCCTTTATCTAAAAGCTCTATTTAACGCAGTTGGAGGCGAGTTAAAAGAAGTTGATTATAAAAAAGAAAGAGCACTTTGGGATTTAGTCATCGAAGCAAACAAGGCTAGGATTTTGGAGTTTGCAAACTCAGTAGGCACTGGTGGCGTGGCGATGAGTTTAGCAAAAATGTCAGCTATAAGCGGACTTGGCGTAAAGGCAAAGTGTGAGTTTGGCGATGAGAGATGGGTTTTTGATGAGAGCTTTTCAAGAGCAGTTGTAGGCGTAAAAGATGAGGCAAAATTTGCCGAACTTGCTACGAAATTTGGTCTAAAAATAGCCAAAATAGGCGTTGTTGGTGGCGAACATTTTGAGATAGACGGCGTTAAAATGAGTGTAAAAGCGATGAGTGAGATTTATTTTAACGAGTTTAGAAATATCATAAAACAGGATGACTAATGGGTATTAAAGAGTGGATAGATAGGAGTGCAAAGGGCGTGAATGATGAATATTTAACGCAAAATGGCAACAAAAAAAGTGTAACCAAACCGCCGGTTTTATTTAACCAAACACAAATGCTAATTAAGCAACTTGAAGCAAAGCTTGGCGGACCGCTCATAACTTACTATAACTCAAACGCTGGAAGTGTTTGCGGTAACGACGCTTCAGCGATGTATGAAATTTTAAAGGGTAAAAAGCTAGACAATGCCTTTTTGTATATTAAAAGCGACGGTGGCAGTGGTATAGCTAGTCTTAAAATCATATCTACACTTCGCAACTACTGCAAAAATTTAACTGCACTTATCCCTGCAAACTGTGCTTCGGCGGCTACGATGATGGCACTTGGAGCAAACGAGATATTTATGGGTCCTTTGGCGTATCTTACGCCTGTTGATACATCGCTAAAACACGAACTAAGCCCGACTACTAAAAACAACGAGCTTTCAAGTGTTTCGATGGACGAGCTAAGCCGTGTGATAAAGCTATGGAAAGAGCAGGAGAAGGATAGCGACCTAAACCCCTATAAATCGCTTTACGAATACATCCATCCGCTCGTTTTTGGTGCGGTTGATCGTGCTAGTTCGCTATCACTTAAAATTTGCCGTGAAATTTTACGCTATCACATCGATGATGAGAGTAAGATCAAGCAAATTTCAGAAAAGCTAAACAGTGACTATCCAGCTCACGAGTATCCGATAATGCTAAGAGAGGCTGAGGAGATCGGACTTCATGTACGAAAAATGGACGATGAGCTAAACGAGATGCTTCAAGAACTAACCATGCTTTATTCTGAGATGGGGCAGCGGGCATTTACTGACTATGACGAGAATAGCTACCACGATAACAACATCGCAAATATCATCGAAGCAAACGGCAAGCAGATTTATTATCAGATCGACAAAGACTGGTTTTACCGCCCTGATGAGCGACGCTGGAGCGTGATGAATGATGATAGCTCATGGCGTAAAAATGAACTAATAGGTGGCAAACTCAAAAATACGATCTATCATTTGTGGTGAAATATGTTATCGTTTTTATTTTATCTATTTATATTTTGGCTGATTTTTAAGTTTGCTGGTAGGATTTTTGGCGGTTTGCAGGGTGGATTTGGCGGAAATTTTAGTGGTATAAATTTCAGACAAGCTAGTCAAGACGAGGCGAAATTCTTAACGGCACTTTTAGCAAAAATTGCTAAAGGCGATGGCAGAGTAAGTGAGCTAGAAGCCCAGCTTATAAGTGAAATTTTTGATGATTTGGTCGCTAAAACTGGTGTTAGCAGAGCAGAGCTTAAAGCGGTATTTGACACTGAAAAGGAGCTTGTAGATGAGGCTTACGATGTGGCTCGAGAGTATAAGCTAAAATTTCGCCTAAGCCAACAAATTGCAGTTGCTAGGATTACATTTTTCTTAAATTTAGCCTATATTGACGGCGAGTTTGGTGCAGGTGAGAGGCGTGTAATTGAGCAGATCGCAAGAGGTTTTTACATCAGCAACTCTGTGCTTGATATGATAATAGCTCGTTTTGAGCGGTTTTACACTGGCAGTCGCTATCAAAACAGCTCAAACTCAAGCACCCAAAGCAGGGCAAAAGATCCGTATGAAGTGCTTGAAATTTCACGCTCGACAAGTTTTTCTGATGTGAAAAAACGCTACCGCGAGCTAGTTAAAAAATACCATCCAGACATACTTATGGGACAGGGCGAGAGCGAGGCAGTCATTGAAAAATCAACCAAAAAACTCCAAGAGATAAATGAGGCGTATGAGAGTATTAAAATGGAGCGAGGTGAGAGTTGAAGAATATGGCAAATAGCTGTATGGGTTTAAATTTAGCGATGAGTGATTATAGATGAAACAAAAAGATTTTGTAATCGAAGCTATGCGTAAAAATGGTGGCATGGCAACCTTTTCTCAATTAAATAAAATGGTTGATGTAAGCTTATGGGGAACAAAAACTCCGTTTGCATCTATTCGTAGCATTGTCCAAAGAAATGATGAATTTTTTAAGTTGCAACCAGGGCTTTGGGGACTTAGTGAATTTAAAAATAAGCTTTTAAATTTGAATATAGACAAAACTGATAATGAATTTTCGCATTCGTATTTTCAAGGGTTAATTGCAGAAATCGGCAATGCTAGAAAATTTGATACTTATATCCCAGCACAAGATAAAAATAAAATTTTCATTAATCAAAAATTAAGCAATGTTGCAAGTATTGAAAAAATATATGATTTTACATACCCAAATATAATAAGATATGCCAAAACAATAGATGTTGTGTGGTTTAATGAACGAAAATTACCAAACGCTTTTTTTGAAGTAGAACATAGCACAGATTTTAAAAATTCGCTCGGCAAATTTTACGAACTACAAGATTTTAGGGTAAAATTTTTTATTGTTGCACAAAAAGAAAAAAGAAGACGATATGATGATATTATCAGTGCTTCGATATATAAGGATTTGCGTGATTTTGTAAAATTTATTGACTATGAAAGCATTGTAAGATTACACGAAAAAGAGATGATAAGATATGAAATTTAATCAAGGAGCAAAAATGAGAGCATTAATCAGCGTTAGCGACAAAGATGGCATAGTTGAGTTTGCCAGTGGTTTGGCTGGGTTTGGCTGGGAAATTTTAAGCACAGGTGGAACTTACAAACTGCTTAAAGAAAGTGGCATAAATGCAACGGAAGTGAGCGAATACACCGCATCGCCAGAGATGTTTGAAGGGCGTGTAAAAACCCTACATCCTAAAATTCACGGCGGAATTTTACATAAAAGAGATGACGAAAATCACGTAGCACAAGCGACCGCAAATGGTATCGGTGGCATTGATTTAGTATGTGTAAATTTATATCCGTTTAAGCAAACGACCATTCGCACTGATGACTTTGATGAGATCATTGAAAACATCGACATTGGTGGCCCTGCAATGCTTAGAAGTGCAGCAAAAAATTTCAAAGATGTTTTGGTGGTAACTGACATACTTGACTATGATGAAATTTTAGCTAGACTAAATGATAGCAAGGCTGATTATGAGTTTAGAAGACATCTTATGATAAAGGCTTATGAGCATACGGCGGCTTATGATAGTATGATCGCAAACTATATGAACGAGCGATTTAACGGCGGTTTTGGAGCGAGTAAATTTATCGTAGGAAGCAAGGTTTTTGACACTAGATACGGCGAAAACCCACATCAAAAAGGCGCACTTTATGAGTTTGACTACTTTTTTACGAACAACTTTAGAGCTCTTAAAGGCGAGGCTAGTTTTAACAATCTAACCGATATAAACGGCGCTTTAATGCTTGCTACTAGCTTTGATGAAGCTCCTGCGGTGGCGATCATAAAGCACTCTAATCCTTGCGGTTTTGCGGTAAAATCAACCCTGCTAGAAAGTTACACTGAAGCCCTAAAATGCGATCCGATCTCAGCTTATGGTGGTGTGGTGGCGATAAATGGCACCCTAGACAAGGCTTTGGCTGAGAAGATCAATGAAATTTATGCAGAGGTCATTATCGCTGCAAATGTCACAGATGAGGCTTTGGCAGTATTTGAGGCTAAAAAACGCATTAAAATTTTCACTCAAGATAATAAATTTTTAGTTCGTGCAAACGACAAGTATGATTTTAGGCGTGTTGATGGTGGTTTTGTCTATCAAGAACGCGACGAGGTAAAGGACGATGAGCTAAAAAATATGAAGCAGATGGGCAAGATAAGTGCTACAAACGAGCAGCTAAAAGACGCCGATATCGCGTGGAAAGTGGCTGCACTTACTAAGTCAAACTGCGTCGTTTATGCTAAAAATGGAGCCGTTGTGGCGATTGGCATGGGTATGACTAGCCGTGTTGATGCGGCTCGTGCAGCGGTGGCAAAGGCAAAAGATATGGGGCTTGATCTAAGTGGTTGTGTGCTTGCTAGTGAGGCGTTTTTTCCATTCCGTGATAGTATCGATATCGCAAACGAAGTCGGCGTAAAATGCGTCATCGAGCCAGGTGGAAGTATAAGAGATGATGAAGTAATAAAGGCTGCAAACGAGCATAAAATCGCACTTTATTTTACTGGAGTTAGGCACTTTTTACATTAACATAAAAGCATATATTGTCATCTGTCTAAAGTTATTTTATATATTAATTAAATACATTAAGCCAATACTTAAACTATCCAAGACAAAATTTGTCTTGGATAACTAATCCGACAATAAAGTAATAATCAGCAAAAGAGCCAAATATGATTGTTGTTTATAGTTGACAAAATCGACCTCTCTAATCTACTTGTTACTTTGATATTTCATTAAAAGCTTGCGATGTTATAAAATAAATTTTTAAATAAGAAGCAATAAAATAAGAGTATTACCAGTAGTTTCTAATAGGTTTTTATTAAATTTATTGTAATGATTAATTTTTAAATTTTTATATTATCTTGATGTATTGTTTTTATGTGTAAGGTTTTATGCTTATTGGAAATATTATTTAGGCATCTTATGTTTTTTGTAATTTGGCAATAAAAAACTAGCCAATAATATCTTTAATATTTACTTACTAGAGGCTGTTAGATTACGGCTTTTTGCCTATAAAATAATATATTTGGCTCTAACCCAACAACTTTGTTTTAAACAATCTTAAAAGTATATTACGCATTAATTTTTCATCTTTTCTTCACTTAAACTCATACTCTTTTAAATGAAATTTGCCTTAACGATATAAATTTAGCTAGTTTGCGTTTAGTAAAACTTAAAAACTTCTAAAGCTCCAAATGGGCGACGACAGCAATTAAAGCCAAGCGATGATAAACGCAGTAAAATAGGCTTTTAAGTGCGATACGGCACGAAGCAGAGCAAATACAGCTGTTTGCTACTATCTGCGTGACATCTTTATCACGCACTATTTTGCTTTGAAATAGCTTTAATTCTTTGCTAAATTTACTTGTTTTCTCACACTCTTTGACATTAATGCAAA
>NZ_CAJHOF010000027.1 GCF_905120465.1 Campylobacter majalis | reverse complement strand
AAGCTATCTTTTATCACGCAAGAGCAAAATGTAACACTTGAGTATAAATCAAAAGCAAGTGATGATAAATTTGAGCGTTCTTACTCTGTTTTAAGGGTTAAATTTGATGAGCACCCGCATTAGCCCCTTGCAAGCACTATTTATATCATCATAACATTTTTGAAAGTCTCTTGTATAGTATGGATCAGCGACAATGTTGCTATTTGTATCCTTGCTAAAACTTAGTAAAAATTTTACCTTCTCATCAAAGTCACCAAAGCCACCAAACTCACGCCTTAGAGTGCACATGTTTTCATCATCCATGATAAGGATAAGATCAGCACTCTCATAGTCTTGCTTTGTTATGAGCCTTGCACGGTGCGCTAGCACGGGCACGCCATGCTTTTGTAAAATTTTAGCCGTTTGGTTATAAACACCCTCGCCTATCTCATCGCTATGCGTGGCACACGAGTCGATACTAGCGTCTTTGCCGGCCTTATTTATCAGATCTTGCATTATCATCTTAGCCATCGGCGAGCGACAGATATTGCCATGACAAACAAATAATAGTTTCATTTCTCTCCTTTAAATTTCATAGCATTTTAGCTAAAATTTCGTAGTTTTATGGGGTTTTTTGAGATGATTTTTTGCGGATTTATCTGACTTTTTTGCGCGCCAAGCATAGAAAAATTTCTTCCCGTATCTAAAAAATTTTGCAAATAATACTCTTGCTTATAGCCAAGCTCATACAAAGTGTTTGCCATTTGCGATATATCGCTCTCATCTAAAAGAGCACTATGAACGGTCGTTCGCACTTCAAATTTGACATTTGATGATATCAGATAGGTAAGGGTTTGGATAAAATTTTCATAAAATTTGGAGTTCGTGATATTTTTAAATTTTTCCGCACTAGCCTTAAAATCAAGCACGATATAATCAATCAGCCCCTCATCGACCGCACTTTCTTGCACCTTTGAGTAGTTTGAAATCATAGCATTTGTGGTGATGGCTGCTACCACCTCTTGTCCTGCAAAGCCAAATATCAGCACGATGAGGGTATTTGCACCAAGGGTATGCAAGTGATCTCGGTTTTTAAAGTGTGATAGCTCGTGCGCTAAGATGAAGGCCGGGGCGTTTTCGCTTGAGATATGCTTAAAAAGAGCCGTATTTACTGATAGCTCGCTTGTAAGTCACGCAGCAGCGTTTGGGGTGTCTTCATCTTTTAGTGTGATTAAAATTTTATTTTTCACATCGGTGCATTTGTTTAGCTTGGCTACGATCTTGGCTAGTTCTTGCGTTGGAGCAAGTAGCTCTTCACTCACCTTATCAACGCTTTCTTGCTTTAAAAACCACGCATACTCAGCACCCTCGGGGATAAATTTCACAGAGCCAAAATCATGGATTACTGGCAATGCTATGGTGATTACTCCGCTAAAAGATGAAATTTTAAAAAAGTTTTTGGTGTTTATACTGCCATTTGCCAATATAAAGCAAGTCATCACAGGCTCGGCACAACCGCAGATTACAAGAACAAATCTTTCGCAATTGCAAATCCCACTTCCGCCACTTATTATCCAAAAACAAATCGTAAAAGAATGCGAAAAAGTCGAGAAAGAGTATCAAAAAATCAGAATGAGTATCGAAGAATACCGTAATTTGATAAAAGCTGTCTTAGAAAAATGTGGCGTGGGGTATAGCCAAGCTACTTGATTTTATCGCTGATGCGGACTTAAAAGCTCAAATTTCATCGTTGCCGACCCCACCAAAAACTGGCTGGGAGATGATAAAGCTAGGTGGGATTTGTAGCGTTACAAGTGGCGGAACGCCTAGTAGAACAAAACCTGAATATTGGGGTGGCAATATAAATTGGATAAAATCAGAAGTTTGTCAAAATTCTTATGTTTTAGAAAATCAAGTAACAGAAAAAATCACTCAACTTGGACTAGAAAAATCATCTGCTAAAATATTAAATAAAAATTCCGTTTTGATAGCTTTGGTTGGAGCAACGATTGGAAAAGTTGGATATTTAACTTTTCAAAGCACTACAAATCAAAATATTGCAGGTCTGTATCCCTTAAATGAAAAAACATTAAATTCTAAATTCTTGTATTTTGCATCGCAAGGGTTATACTCTCAATTTAAATCTCTTGGTGGTTTTGCTATGGCGAATTTAACTTTTATAAGAAATTTACAAATCCCACTTCCGCCGCTAAAAGACCAAGAAAAAATCGTATCCGTGATAGAAAATTTAGAAAATAAAATAGAGAAATTTAAAAGTGATTTAAACGCACTAGCTTCTAAAAATCAAGAAATTTTGCAAAAATATCTGTTTAGTCAAAATGCCTAATACTAAAGTGTTACGATACGAAACGATTTTAAATTTGATATAATTTTGTTTTATTAAGGAGATGGTGGTGATACCGATTAAATATTATCGTTTTGTATTTTCATTTATGATGGGGCTATGTGTATGTCTTTTGTCATCTCTGGATCATTGACGTATATAAATTTGGGCTTAGTTGATGGTTTTGTTGGTATTTGGATGATTGGCTGGGGCAAGTCGTTTGTAGTGGCGTATCCGACACTGCTTTTGCTTTTTCCAATCGTTAGTAAGCTTGCAAAGGCTATTTGCAAAGAGTAGCTTTTGTAAAAGAGTTAATTTTGTAAATTTCAATCTTTTTTAACTCTTTTATGGTAAATTTGACATTTAAAAAGGCCCAAAAGGGCTAAAATTTAAGGAGAGAGCATGACAAAAAGAACAGGTGAAGTAACATTTCAGGGAGGCCCACTTACTATATTGGGTGATAAAATAAAGGTCGGAGATAAGGCTCCTGATTTTACTATACTGGCAAATGATTTAAGCCCTATTAAGCTAAGTGATTACGCTGGTAAAGTTGTAGTTATAGCAGTTTTTCCATCAGTTGATACTCCAGTATGTGCTATGCAGTTAGCGAAATTTAACCACGAAGCTTCAAGCTTTTCAAAAGACGTTCAACTACTATCAGTTTCAGTTGATTTGCCATTTGCGATAGGACGCTTCTGTGCTGATAAAGGTATAGAAAATGCAAAAACCGGCTCAGATCATAAAGATTTGGATTTTGGTTTAAAATATGGCTTTGTAATAGAAGAGCTTAGACTTCTTGCTCGTGGAACAATCATCGTTGATAAAGACGGCAAAATAGCTTATGCTGAGTATGTTAGTGAAGTAACAAGTGAGCCTGATTACGCTAAAGCGTTAGATGTAGTAAAAAGCCTAGCATAACCAAAACGTAGGCGTTAGAGATGGTAACGCCTACTAACACTTCTAATAACACTAACTAACATTTTACTAACACAAGGCAAGATTATGAAGCAGTTTTATGTGCTTGGTACGGCAACTGATGTAGGCAAGACGCATGTGAGTGCCTTGCTGTGTAAAAGTCTAAAAGCATATGATATAAATGTAAGCTATTATAAGCCAGTTGCAAGTGGCAACAAGCTAGATAAAAACGGCGATATGATAGTAAGTGATGTGGATTTTGTAAGAAAATTTGCTGATATTTGTAATGCTTCGTGTTCGTATGCGTATCTTAGTGCTTACTCACCGCATCTATCAGCGAGTATAGAGGGTAATGAAGCTAAAATTGGGCCTATATTGCAAAAAGCAGATGAGTTAAGACGTATTAGTCAAGTAAGCATAATCGAAGGTGCTGGTGGCGTAATATGTCCTATCGTTTATAATAAAATCATGCAAATTGATATTGTAAAGGCTGTAAATGCCCCTGTTTTGCTTGTAGCTGATGCTAGTTTGGGAGCTATAAATCAGACGTGTTTAAGTGTGAAATTTTTAAAAGATAGTAGCGTAAATATCAAAGCTATATTGTTAAATAACTATGATAAAACCAGCATTATCCACCAAGACAACGCTAAAATGATATCTGAGCTTAGTGGTGCTTGGGTGTTTAAAATAGAAAAAAATGCCAAAATTTTAAATAAAAGCGAAATTTATAAGATATTTGAAATTTAGGCGGATCATCCGCCCATATTATTTGCAGTTTGCATTAGGCTGTATTCTTGTTTCATTTGCACCCATAGAGATTAGATAAGCACTTCCTGCACTAAACTCGCACAATTTTCCTGCTTGAGTAGATGTATATATATTGCCCTCTAGCTCATACACTATCGACACACCGTCAATTACTTCGGTTTGTTCGCTTATTTTATCGCCAGCAACAGTTCCTAGTGTGCCACCCACAACGCCGCCTACAACTGCACCACTTTTACTAGAGCCACCACCCAATGCGTATCCTACAACCGCACCAGTTGCTGCACCAAGTAAGCCACCAACGACTTTGTTTGAGCTGTTTGCATTTGTGTTATCAACTGTGACTTTTGCACCAAGGATTTGTTTTATTGTTACTACTTTTACGTTTTGTTGTTGATTTAGTTCGCCTGTGTTATAGACGTTGCCACCTAGTTTGTCTTGATTACTACTTACACATCCGCTTAGGGCTAGTAGTGCTACACATGATAGTGATAAAATTTTATTTTTCATTATCTATCCTTAAAGTTAAAAATCATAGTGATTTTAACACTAAAATTTTAACTGATTTTAAATGTTTATTCTGGATCTGGACTAAAGTCATTATCTCTAAAAATCGCATAAAAATCCAAAGCCCATAGTAAAAATGCCGTGGCAACTAAAATGCTTGGCACTAATATATAAAAACTAAAAGCATAAAATGAAACAATGCTTCTAAACACTCCAGCAAGTATTAGTAAGGTAAGTGCAACTTTGCTAAGTGCGAGAAAATTTAGCTGTTGAAAACTATGTCTAAGACCTGCTATGTTAAATATAAGCATAATTGTTGCAAGGACAGCATTTATCGCTAGTAGATGAGTTGGGTACGATGTGTTAAAATTTAGCAAATAACACACCCCAAGCCAAATATATCCACCGCTTAAACACAGGGCTATTACATAGTAAAACAATATAAAATGCCTTTTTAGTAGTATGCAAAAATGCCACTCATAAAGTCTAGCAAATAGCAAAAAACCACATCCTAAAAATATATAGCCTAAAACTTGAGTAGAAAAGTTAAAAATACTAGCTAAAATCCCAATGCAAATAGCAAAAATGCTTAAATTTTTATACACAAAATTTGGCATAAATACAGCCGTTTCATACTCGCTATTTGCTCTAAGTGCTTCTTTTGCTATGACAATGCTTACGCGGTATCCTACGATTATAACGGCGATTATGTTTAGATGTATTTGTGCGTTTAGATAGGTTTGATTTAAGCTTATAATGTATGCAAAGTTTAGCACACAAAAGCTAATTAAAATCGCAACGATACTAAAATTTTTATCATTTCTATCAAGCCATAGCATATATATGCATAGCCCACTTAAATACAGCCAAAACACCAAGCTAAAGACAAAACCAAGCCATACATCATACATACCGCATCCTAAACAGAGTAAAAATATAGCAAAAAGTATGTAGGCATTTATGCTAAGGTTGCGTGGATAGTTTGCCCAATCAGGCACTGCTGTGAGTAAAAATCCAGCATAAGAAAGTGGCACAAAAAGCCCTAAAAATACAAATTTATGAAACATAACATAATCACTAGCGATATAAAATGACACACAAGCAACAATCGCACAAAATGAAGCAAGTAAGAAAAATGCTCTCATCGGATGCGTAAAAAAATCAGATAAAATCTGAGTAAAGCTTAAATTTCTAGTCATAATACACCTCGCCGTTAAATCCGTCATCTATGATGTGTTGTATATAGGCATTATCGCGTTTGTGTTGATTTATATCTAAGCTTAATATGCGTTTTACGCCCATGCCTTTTTGTGTTAAAAAATATATCTCATCGCTCATTTTTACAGCTTCAAATCTATCGTGAGTTACTAGCACAACACTCATGCCTTTACTTACACGCTCAAGCACTAAATTTATCAAAATCTCACGCATATCAGTATCAAGTCCGCTAAATGGCTCATCGAGCAAAAGCAGATCAGGCTCACTTAGCATAGCCCTTACAAAACTCACTCTAGCTCTCATGCCGCCACTTAACTCATCAGGATACTTTAGACTATCTTTTTGACTAAGCCCCACGTGTTGAAGCATAGGTAAAATTTTAGCTTCGTTTTTGGCAACTAGGGCGATATTTTTATAGGCACTTAGCCACTCTAAAAGTCTATTTTCTTGAAATAAATAGCTTGTTTTTTTAAAGCTATTTTTTATCTTGCCTCTTTTTGGTATCTCAATTTCACTAATTAATCTTAAAATCGTAGTTTTACCACATCCAGACGGTCCAAATAGCGTAACAATTTTGCCTGGTTTAACTTTTAGATTAAAATTATTAATAATTTTATCGGATAAAATTTCGTAATCAAGGTTTAAAATTTCTAACATATCTATCTCTTCCATGGCATTAAAACAATCTTTAAAGGCGTTATAACGATAGCTTCAAATAGCATGACAAATGTTATAGTAAGCACTACATACGCCATTACTTCAGTTGTGTCAAGCATGGTTCTAGCATCTGCTATCCTAGCACCGATACCATCACTTGCACCCAAAAGCTCCGCCATAACTACTATTTTTACGCCCATTGCAAACGCTACGCTAAGTGAGCCGATGATATAGCCTGTTAAGTGTGGCAGATACAAATATCGTATCTTAAGCCAAAAGCCGAGCTTATACGCATCAAATAGCTCTTTTAGCTCAGTTTTTAGGCTTTGCATAGCTATCATGGCACTAGCAAAAGTGAGTGGAGTGGTCGTGATGATGATAGTAAATATCGTGCTTACATTTCCAAAACTAAACCAAAAAAGTGCAAAAACAACCCAGATGATTGGCGAAATAGAAAGCAATATAGTGTTTAGTGGTTGCATAAATGCCGCAAAGCTTTTAAAACTACCAGCCACTAGCCCAAGCCCTATACCAAGCATAAAAGCCACACCTATACCGATACTACCGCGATATAGTGAGATTAGTATATCATTTTGATTTGATGTTAAAATTTCAATAGCTTTTTGAGATACAGCAAGTGGGGTAGGAAGCAAAAACTCTCCAAAGCTCTCAGAGCCAACTTGCCAAAGCCCAATAAGCAACATCACAACGCCAAGCGTTTTAAACGAGCTAAAAAAATAATCAATCACTTTTAAAAGACTATTTTTAGCTACTTTAATGCCGTCATTTACTATCATAAAAGATAACTTTTTGGCGGAATTTTGCCGCCGATTAGTTTTGGATTAAACTCATAAATCATGTTTATAAAATCAAAAATTTCATCACCAAGCTCACTTGCTCTAGTTACTGCAAGTTTTGATATTTTAAAGCTATTTACAAGTGCCTTAGATGGTGTTGGTAGGTAGTTTGATCCTATTTCGGCGGCACTTTGTGGGTTTGAGCTTATGAAATTTAAAGCCGCTTTTAAATCGCTCTCATAGGTATCAAAAAACTCTTTATTTTGTTCATAAAATTTACTTTGAATGATTATACCAGCTTGTGGGATTATGGCTGGTTTGTTAAATGCTCTTGCGTATTCATCGTGTATCCAAAACGCTCTTTTAACGCTTAAGCCTATCTTTTTTGCTCTTAACTCGCACACACTTGCAAGTGGCTCTAGCATTATAGCTGCGTCATACTCTTTTTGCAAAAACAACCCTAGCACTTCAGGCGGACTTTGCACATATGTTAGCTCATATTCGCTCTCATTAAGCTCAAGTTTTTTAATTATCGCACGAAAGATAATATCTGGCATATCGTTTTTAAAAGGTAGTATAATTTTTTTGCCTTTTAAGTCAGCTATATTTTTTATACTCTCATCTTTACTCATTACGCATAAAACCCCAAACGCAAGTATGTTTAAAAGTTTAAAATCAAACCCTTGATTAAGCAAATTTATACCGACGTTTAGCGGTGCCATAGTTGCGTTAATTAAGCCATTTGCCACACCTGCACGTAGTTGATCTGGATTTTTCCATGTTTTAAAGGTTATATCGTGCGTTTTTGACGATTTGCCTTGTAATGCAGCGATTGCCATTGTGACAGATGGCAGAGCCGGAGCACCGTAAAGCGATATGCTCTGTTTTGCCATTAAATTTGGTGCCATCATGCTTACGCCAAAAGCTGTGCTTAGTTTTAAAAATTCTCTTTTATTCATTTTTTATCCTTTAATATGATATATGAAAACTGATGTAAAAATTTCGCCCATGTGCTTTAATTACGTTTGGATCAAGTGCCGCAACGTGCTCACCACTAATAAACTCAGAGTAATTTTTATCAAAAACGTTATTTACTCCAGCTCTAATGCCAAAGTTGTTTTTAAACTCAACTCCAGTGTATAAATCAAGCGTAGTAAAGCCTTTGGCTGCTTGAGTTTTATCTATGCCAAAGCCAGTATTTTTATCAAAATCGCCTCTTGTTTGCTTATGAACGTATCTTAAATTTGCTCCCATATTATAGCTACCAAGTGCGAAGTAGTCGCGGTAATCAAGCTGAGTATTTAGCTCAAACGGTCTTATTTGATACAGCGGTTTATTGTCTGTTTTATTTTCGCCGTAATTATAACTTAACCCTATTTTGGTAGCAAAATTTTTAGCAAAATTATACTCCGTTTGTAGATTTGCTAAAAATAGCCTTGCATCAATATTTCTTGTAATCACGGCATTTGAGTTTATAGGCGGATTTGGTTTGGCGTGTCTTCTGTCATAGATTATTAAATCATGTGCTTCATCGTATATAAGATGTGCCAAAATTTTAAATGAATTTTCGCCTTGCATTGAGTTTAGATAGCTATTATACATTTTACTTGCGATCTCAAATCCAAGCTTTATGCGGTTGTGTCTTTCTGGTTTTATGTAAGGATTGCTTATCCAACCGTTATCGCCAAGTCCATATAGTGCGTTAAATCTTTGCATATTATCAGGCATACGATATAAGCTTTGTAGCGCTATAGTGTAACTATCTTTTGAGTTTGGTTTTAGCTCATATTTTAGCGATGCACTAAGCCCATCTTGATTTATTTTATCCTTTGTATCTTGTGCATATATGGCTTTGTATAGTTTTGCGTTTGTGTTAAGATTTACGTTTGGTGCGATAAAACTTTGATGTAAATTTTTGATTTTTACTCTGTTTGTTTCATAATTTAGCCCTAAACTTAGTGCGTTTATCTCATCGATATTGTATGTTATGGTATCGTGAATTTTATAAGTTTTTGCATGTATGTTAGCAAATCTATTGCCATTGTGAGCCCACATGCCATTAGGCATACCTTGATAGCGTTTGCCTGTGTGCTTATCTATGCTAAAAGCAAATCCAAACTGGTTATGAAGCTCATTTATACTAATATCATAATCAAAACCACTATCAAAAATAGAACGCTTTATATCCACATATGTTTTGTTTGACATACTTCTTAACGTAAAGTTATCAGCCCTTCTTTTTACGTGTCTTATTGTTGTGTTAAAATTTAGTGTATTATCTAGGTTCTCATCGCCTACTCTTACATTTACTCGTCCCACGTGTCGCTGTGTCTTTAAAGCGTCCATTTGGTGGTGCGGTTGTTTTTCATCTGTGATATTGTCATGGATATAAGTTAGTTTGATTTCGCTTATCTCATTTGGCAAATACCCAAAAATCAAGCTTTGTCCGTTTCGTTTATAACCAAAGCCTACTTTTTTACCATCGCCACCTTTATAATCATTTGCTTTTGTATAGTGCGTGTTTAAGACAGTATAGTAGTTATCACCACGGTATCTAAAAAGTGCTGAAGTATATGAGCTATGCCCGTATAAACCGCTACTTAGATGAAATTTATCGCTTGAATCGTCTAGTTTTTCTGTAACAAAGTAGTATTTTGATCGATCTGTTTTGTCAAATTGATTTATAGGCATCGTGCTAAGTGTGTTATTTGGCGTAATTGGCGGTGGCGGATTAAATGGCTTTATAGGATTTATGGCGTTTGGATCGGCTATATTTTCATACGCTAATGCCATGGTTGCAATAAAGCTAAGATAGATAAAATTTCTCATCATAATTCCTTGATAGAAGTATAAAATTTTGATAAATTATATCAATAATTTTTAAATTTTATCTTGATTTTAATCAAGATAAAATTACTCCTAAACTCAACTTTTTGCTTTTATCTTACTTAGCCATTCGTTTAGTGTTTTTTCAAATCCTATGTCGCTATTTTGATAAAATTTTAGCGGTTTTTCTAGATATTTTTGCTCTACCCAGCCACCAAAATCATGCGGATATAGATAGTGTTTTTTCTCAGGAGCTGTGTTTATAAGATATGGCGGTATTTTAAGTGGTGGCTCGTGCTTTACATAATTAATTGCTGCATTTATAGCCATATAGCTTGAGTTTGATTTTGGCGAATGTGCTAGATAAACTACGCATTGTGCCAGTATAATACGTGCTTCTGGATAGCCTATGTTTTTTACTGCCATTAATGCATTTGTCGCTACGTTTAGGGCGTTTGGATTTGCGTTGCCTATATCTTCGCTAGAAAATATCACGAGCCGCCTTGCTATAAAATCCGCACTCTCTCCATCCTCAATTAGCCTAGCTAGATAGTAAATTGATGCATCTGTGTCACTTCCACGTAAGCTTTTTATCAAAGCTGAAGCTAAATGATAGTGTGTATCATCATTGCTAACACCTTCACCAACAGCGTTAGCTCGTAAAATTTTAAGCGTTTGTAGTGTTATTTCATCTTTAAGCGTTATAGCAAACTCAAGTAAATTTAGCATACTTCTCGCGTCTCCACCACTACTTTTAAACAGGTACTCTTTTGCTTCATCGCTTATAACAAAGCTAACGTTTTTGCTAACGTGTGTTAGTAGCTTTTCAAGATCATTTGTGCTTAGCGGTTTAAACTCAAACAGCATTGAACGACTTCTGATGCCAGAGCTAAGTGTAAAAAATGGATTTTCAGTACTTGCTCCTATGATTAATGCTTGATAGTTCTCCATCGGCACAAGCAAGGCTTCTTGTTGTGTTTTGCTTAGGCGATGAACCTCGTCTATAAAAAATAGCGGTTTATTTAGAGCGTTTGTGTAGTTTTTTAATATTTTTCTAAACTCATCTATTTTGAGATTTCCCCCATCAAACTCGTAAAAATCATAATCAAGTGAGTTTGCCACCACTCTTGCAAAGCTAGTCTTTCCGCATCCTGCTACGCCATAAAACATCGAGTGAGGAATCTTGCCATTTTGTATAAATTTTTTAAAAACTGCCACGATATCTGCGTGACCACATATCTCATCAAGGGTTTTTGGACGAAATTTTAAAGCAAACATTTATAATTCTTTTTGTTGATTTTTGTATTTAATTGTATCAAAAATATAGTTATTTTAAAATAATGATATTTTAAGGTTATTAGTAGCATAATCATCTTATATTTTACCCAAAAGGATGCAAAATGCAAAAGGTTGCAAATAAAATGGCACTGATTGTGCTAGTGTTGCTTACAATATCGTTTGTTACGTTCTCAGCGATAAGTTATCAAAAGTCAAAAGATACTATCTTGCAAATGTCTAAAGATTCAAAAGAGGCCGCCGCTATAGCTTCTGAAATTTTTATAGATGATTTCTTTTCTACAACGATTTTTGTTGTTGAAGGTTTTGAAAGTTACATTAAAGAAAATCCAGAAATTTTACACGATAAAGAGAGATTTAAAAATGAGCTTGCTATATTAGCTAGGACATCTGATGCTAATGAGTTATTCATGGGATTTGAAGATACTGGCGAAATTATAGGGGCTGAGATTAAGCAAGGAGCTAAACCTACAATCTATACCTTAGGTGCCAAGGACAACTATAACGTCAAAACAAGAAACTGGTATAATCAAATGCTATCAAACAATGGTGCTTTGACATTTTCTGATCCTTATACAACTTCAACTGGTAAATACGCCATGAGTGTCGGTAAGGCTGTTATTATAAATGGCAAGATTGTAGGTGCTATAGGTGCTGATATTTATATAGACGATCTTAAAGAGGCACTTGTTGAGATTAAAGATACTCAAACATCAAGTGTGTCTATCACAGATATAAAAAGAGGGCTTTATATATACAATGAAGATTTTAAAAACATTTTATCAAAAGACGCTACGTCTATCGAAAGAAATAAGGCACTTTTAAAAGGATATAATGAGTTTGGCAATGCTGGTTTTGAGTATCATATAAATGGTATTGGTGATAGGGTTGCAGCTTGCAAGGTCTATGAAGAAGCAAACTGGCTAGTATGCTCAGCAAACTACATGAGTGACTATGATGAAATTTTAAACGAAGTTTTAACATCTCAATTAGTCTTTTCCATCCTCTTCATCATAATCATAGTTGCAATCTTAGTATTTGCTATAAACTACTTCTTACGTCCTTTATCTGGAATTTCTAATGGATTAAATTCATTCTTTAAATTCTTA
>NZ_CAJHOF010000026.1 GCF_905120465.1 Campylobacter majalis | reverse complement strand
ACTTAACTAAACAAAATGTTCAAATAGCTATGACAACTAATGCTGTAACATCTGAAGTAGATAGCATGGCTAAAGAGATAGTTGCAGAAGTTAGAACTAAACGCTTTTAATTAACACTACATCATCCCTAAGCTTGTGGTGGGTTTGGGGGTGATTGCTTATATTAACTTATATTATAATATGGTGTTTTCTTAAATTTAAGTGTGTATTTTGTAAAATCACGAAAAAATTTAAAGAGAAACCATGAATAAAATAAACGAAATTTATCTACATTTTGATCCAGTTGCGTTTAGCGTATTTGGTCTAAATATCCACTGGTATGGCATTATGTATGTACTAGCATTACTTGTTGCACTTTGGCTTGGAAAATTTTTTGTCAAAAAGGACAAAATGCCTATTTCTAATACTCAGCTTGATAATTACTTTTTTTGGGTTGAAGTTGGCGTAATACTTGGTGCTAGACTTGGCTATATCTTTATATACTCTGGTGAGAGCATGTATTATCTTACTCAACCATGGCAAATTTTCAATCCATTTCATAACGGCGAGTTTGTAGGCATAAGAGGCATGAGTTATCATGGTGCAGTTGTTGGATTTTTGATCGCAACAGCGTGGTATTGCAAACGATATAAGCAAAATCTATGGCTATATCTTGATCTTTGTGCATTGTCAATACCGCTTGGTTATTTTTTTGGACGCATTGGAAATTTCTTAAATCAAGAGCTTTTTGGTCGCGTTACGGATGTGCCTTGGGGCATATACGCTTTTGGTGCCTTAAGACATCCTAGTCAAATTTATGAAGCCATTTTAGAAGGGCTTGTGATATTTGTGATACTATATTTTTACCGCAAAAAAGCAAAATTTCAAGGTGAATTAATCGCCATTTATGCAATGCTTTATGCGATTATGAGATTTATTTGTGAGTTTTTTAGAGAACCTGATTTTAATCTAGGCTTTATCGCTTTAAACCTTACAATGGGACATATCCTATCAATTTTAATGTTTGCTTTGGGTTTTATAGCCTACATCTATCTTTCAAAGTCAAAAAATGAGTATAAAAAATAGCGATGTTTTGATAGTTGGTGCTGGGCTAGCTGGGCTAAGAGTGGCACTAGAGTGTGCAAGAGCTGGGCTAAAAACAACAGTGCTTAGCTTAGTCCCACCAAAACGCTCACACTCATGTGCAGCACAAGGCGGTATGCAAGCAAGTCTAGCTAGTAGCACAATGGGAGAAGGAGATAACGAGGACTTGCACTTTGCTGATACGGTTATAGGAAGCGATTGGGGATGCGATCAAATAGTAGCTAGAATGTTTGCCATAACAGCGCCAAAAGCTGTTAGGGAGTTAGCAAATATGGGGGTAGCATGGAGCAGAGTAAGTGCTGGCAAAAAAGATATTATCATAAACGCACAAAAAACCACGATAGAAGAGAAAAATACATCGCACGGACTTATAAATGCACGTGATTTTGGAGCTACAACAAAATGGCGCACATGCTATACAGCTGATGCGACAGGGCATAGCATGTTATATGCTATTGCAAACGAACTATTAAAATACGATGTTGAAATTTTAGATAGAACTGAAGCGATTAAACTAATATGTGATGATGACGTATGCAAAGGCGTTGTAGCTAGAAATTTAATAAGCGGAGAGCTGGTCGCTCATACAGCTAAAGCCGTATTAATCGCAACTGGCGGATATGGACGCATCTACAAACACAGCACAAACGCCGTAATTTGCGATGGCTCTGGTCTAGGCATGGCATATGAGGCTGGAGCGACACTAGCAAATATGGAAGCAGTGCAATTTCATCCAACAGTATTGGTGCCTAGCGGGATATTGCTAACTGAGGGTTGCAGGGGCGATGGTGGTGTGCTTAGAGATGTTGATGGTGTGAGATTTATGAGCGAGTATGAGCCAAGACACAAAGATTTAGCTAGTCGCGATGTAGTAAGTGCAAGAATAATGCAGCACATAAAACGTGCTAAAGGCGTAGATAGCATACATGGCAAACACGTATGGTTAGATATCACGATGCTGGGCAAAGAGCATATTGATAAAAATTTAAAAGACGTTAAAGAGATATGTAAAAATTTTGCCGATATTGATGTAACTGATACTAGTATAGATGAAAATGGCAGATGCAAAGGATACATTCCAGTTATGCCAATGCAACACTTTTGCATGGGCGGATTAAGAACTAAGCCAAGCGGAGAGAGTGTAAAAATAACAGGGTTATTTAGTGCCGGAGAGGCGGCTTGTTGGGATTTGCATGGATTTAACAGACTTGGCGGTAACTCCGTGGCTGAAACGGTGGTTGCTGGTATGATAGTGGGCGATGAGATAATAAAATTTTGCCAAAAAACAAAAAATGTAGTGGATGAAAATTTCGTGTTACAAATTTTAAAACAAGAGGGTTTAAAAATACAAAATATGCTAGAAAATAAAGGCAATGAAAACGTCCATGAGTTAAAATCAATACTTGGCGAAATAATGTGGGAGAGAGTTGGAATTTTTAGAGACGAGACTGGATTAAAACAAGCGGTTAATGAGATAAAAACCTTGCAAAAAAGAGCCAAAAATATAAAAATAACAAGCAAAAGCCATGGGATCAATCCAGAACTAGAAGAGACTTATAGGCTAGATAAAATGCTAAAAATAGCACTTTGTGTTGCAATGGGGGCATTAAATAGAAAAGAAAGTCGTGGGGCTCATAAGCGAAGTGATTATCCACAAAGAGATGATAAAAATTTCTTAAACAAAACGCTATTTAGCTACGATACAGATAAAAATGAGCCAAAAATAAGCTATGAAATTTTAGACATAATGAGCATGGAGATAGCTCCAAAAGAGCGTGGATATGAAAGTGGTGGCGTTACAAAACATCAAGATAGCGACAAAAGAGAGAAACAGATACAAAAGATAACAAAAGAGTTAAAAGCACAAGGCAAAAATCGCTATGAGATACAAGATGCTATCATGCCTTTTAGGCTAGATGAAAAATTTAAAGCACCAAACGAGAGAGTGGGCGTAGGATATGAGTAGAAAAATAACGATTAGAGTTTTTAAACACAATCCGCAAAGTAAAATTTCAAAACCGCATTTTGTAAGCTTTGAGATAGATGAAACGCCAAAAATGACGCTGTTTGTAGCACTAAGTGAGATTATAGCAAAATATGATGCTGATTTGAGTTTTGATTTTGTATGTAGGGCTGGAGTGTGTGGAAGCTGTGCCATGCTAGTAAATGGCAAGGCAAAATTAGCGTGTAAAACCCTAACAAGTCATTATAAAAACGGCGAAATTGAGCTAATGCCACTACCTGTTTTTAAGCTCATAAAGGATCTAAGCGTAGATACAAATAAATGGATGAACTCAGTAAATAAACGCATACAAAACTGGCTACACACAGATAAGATCACGCAAAACTCAAAACTAGAAAGGCGAGTTGAGCCGCAAATTAGTCAAGACGTGTTTGAGTTAGATAGATGTATAGAGTGCGGTATATGTATAGCTGCTTGTGGCGTGGCAATAGCAAGGGCGGATTTTGTAGGAGCGTATGGGCTAAACAGGATAGCAAGATACAGCACGGATCCACTAGATGAACGTACAGATGATGACTTTTATAAGATTGTTGGCGATGAAAACGGCGTATATGGGTGCGTGAGCTTAATGGCGTGTGAGTTAAACTGTCCTAAAAATTTACCACTTCTAAGCAAAATAGCTTTTATAAGACGCAAAATAAATGCCATAAAACGCACTAAATAGCATAATTTATACTAAATAAATAACCGCGATTTAGGGCTGGAATTTTAGCCAAGCGACACTTTTCTTTAAATTTTTTACTCATTGCGGTTTTTACATATGGCGTTATGTAAATTTTGTCTGCGTTTAAGCCAATTGCGATTTTGCCACCTATAACACAATTACTTAGACATGTTGATTTTTGTGCCTCGCTCATAACAACGCCTAAAATTTTACACACCTTATCTACACCACGCATAGCATTTGTATCGTTTTGAACTATATAAAAATCATGAGTAACGCAATGAAATTTAGGCATTAAAAGCTCTTTGTCTTTTTGCAAAAACTCAAAGCTTTTTTTCACGCCCTTACTAAATTCAGCTAAAAACGGCGTAGCAAAATCAAGACGAAATTTATTTCTAGTAAATTTAGCACTCTCATTACTCTCATCTAAAAAATACTTAATCTTTCGTTCTTGCAAATACGTTAAAATTTCATCTTTACTGAGCGATAAAAGTGGTCTAACGATAGTAAAATATTTGCGTTTTTCTATCATTTGCATACCAATCATCTCGCTAAGCCCTGCTCCACGTGCAAGCTGCATAAAAAGCCACTCTAGCCTATCATTTAGCTGATGTGCAAAAATAACATGTGTATATTTATACTCAAAACAGAGCTGCTTAAAAAACTCATACCTTACATCTCTTGCATTGGCTTCAAAATTCCTACCATCTAAAACTACGCTTTTAACATGACATGATTTATTAAATTTCTCACACAAAGCTTTAGCTGAGCTTACTTCATCTTTGCTTTGCTTACGGACGTTATAATCCACAATCGCCACATCAAACGCTATATCACAATCTAAAAGCATATAAAAAAGAGCCGTGCTATCAACACCATGCGAAAAAGCTAATAAATTTCTACCAGATCTTAGCTCATCTTCACATATTATCATTTAGGCTTCTTTTATGATAGTCCCTAGCAGAGTTTGCCCCTGAACTTGCGTGATTTTACAAATATACCTTGCACCGATTTTTAAATCACTTATCTCACTTTCGTTTATGAGTATCTCGCCATCGATATCCTTATCCCAAATATCAAGCTTCGCACCATAAAACATCTTGCCTTCGCTACTTTCGCCCTCTAAGCTCACCACGCACTCACGTTCAAGCATATTTGCAAAACTATCATCAATAGCCTTTTTTAACACTTTTTCTATCTTGCTTAAACGATTTGATATGATTTTAGTTGGTATTTGAACCATGTCATAGGCTTTTGTATCCTCTTCTTTAGAGTAAGCAAAGGCTGAAATTCTATCAAATTTAAACTCACTCAAAAACTCACAAAGCCTATCAAAATCATCTTCATTCTCGCCAGGATGTCCTACTATTATACCAGTTCGCAAAAATGAATTTGGTGCGTTTCTCATCTTGGTTAATAGCTGTATTATTCTAGCCTCGCTACTACCACGTCTCATAATCTTTAGCATATTTTCACTAATATGTTGAATTGGCATATCAAAATAATTATGAAATACTTTTGAGTTTATAATGCACTCTACTAGCTCATCATCAGTTGTGCTAGGATATAGATATAAAATTCTAGCACTTTTTACCCCATCAATCTTTTCTATCTCTTTTATAAGTTTTATAAGCCCTTTTTTCTCGCCCAAATCACGCATATATGAACTACTATCTTGCGATAAAAAGCTAAAATCATAAAAACCTTTTTTAACTAAATTTTTAACCTCATCAACGATATTTTCAAGGCTACGCGATTTTAACTTGCCTTTAAATGTCGGTATCGCACAAAAGCTACATTGTTGATTACAGCCTTCTGAAATTTTAATATAAGCGTGATAGTTTGAGCCTGTTATCACGCGTTCTTCACTGCTTTGCAAATACACATCTGGACTAAATAAATTCTGTTTTTTAAGCAAAATTTCATCTATCTTATCATAGTCGCCAACACCTGTAAATAAATCAACCTCAGGCAATTCTCTCATCAACTCATCACGGTATCGTTGCATCAAGCAACCAGTAACCACAAGCGTTGAGCCATCTTTTTTAACATCAGCAATCTCAAGTATCGTTCTTATGCTTTCTTCTTTTGCCGAGGCAATAAATCCGCAAGTATTTACAATGATAACATCGGCCTGTGCTGGATCTTGCGTAATCTCATACATCTTTAACCTGCCAAGCATTATCTCACTATCAACTAAATTTTTATTACATCCAAGAGATATTAAATGTAGCTTCATTTTAAATCCATATATTGTCTATCAAGCGAGTATTACCAACTTTTGCAGCAACCAATATAATCGTATCTGTTAGCTTTATGTTTGAAATTTCATTAAATTCTCTATCCACTATCGCCACATAATCCACCTCTAATGGCTCAAGTGTATTTAGCATACTCTCTTTTATCTTTGCCGCATCAGTTTCGCCATTTTTAATCATATTTGAAGCATTAAAAAGCGACCTTGATAAACGTAAAGCATTGCACTTATCAATCTCTTTTAAATATGCATTTCTACTAGATAAAGCAAGCCCATCACTCTCTCTTATTATCTCACATGCGATAATTTCAATATTTAAAAACATAGTTTTTACCATATTTTTTACTATCAAAAGCTGTTGTGCGTCTTTTTTGCCAAAATACGCCCTATTTGCCTTTGTTAGATTAAAAAGTTTTGTTAGCACTCGCAAAACCCCATCAAAATGCCCTGGACGAGTTTTACCCTCTAAAATACTAGCAAATTTTGGCGGCGCTATCACACAAGGCTCATTTTCAAAATACATATCATCAGCACTTGGCATAAACACAGCCGATGCTCCGCATAGCTCACATATTTTTATATCAGCCTCTTCTTTGCGTGGATACTTATGCAAATCCTCATCAGGCAAAAATTGAGTAGGATTTACAAAAATAGAAACTATAACATTTTTGCTCTCACTCACAGCTCTTTTTATAAGACTCATATGCCCCTCATGCAAAGCTCCCATAGTCGGCACAAGCCCGATACTACCGTTTAATCCAGCTACATATTCACGTAACTCATCTACACTTTTAATTACTTTCATATTTTACTTCTTTTTGTGATTTAAAATTTGTGATTTTACCTTAATTAAATAAAATTATAGATAAAATACGCAAAATTTTATAAAAATTTAAGTTGCAATTAAACTATTAAAGAAAATAAAATATTAGGAGAATATTTTGGATAATTACGAATACACTGAACTTTTAAAAACATTAAGCACGAAAGTAAATAACATCGCTGGCGTTATAAAGCCTGATGAAATTTCGGCTAGACTTGATGAAATTTCAGTTATGCAAAATGATCCAAGTTTTTGGCAAGATATCGAAAAAGCTGGATTAATCGGTAAAGAAAAATCAAAGTTAAATACGATATTAAGTAAATTTAACTTAGCACAAAATGCCGTAAATGACGCAAAAGATCTATATGAATTAGCAAACTCAGAAAGTGACGAAGAAACGCTACAGTCACTTTTTGACGATGCAAATAATTTAAAAGACCATATCACAAGCTTAGAAATTTCAATGCTTTTAAGCGGCGATGATGATAATAAAAACGCAATCGTTAGCATTCATCCTGGTGCTGGTGGAACAGAGAGCAACGACTGGGCAAGTATGCTTTATAGAATGTATCTAAGATTTTGCGAAAGAGAGGGATTTAAAGTCGAAACACTTGACTTTCAAGAAGGCGACGAGGCTGGATTAAAAGATGTGAGTTTTATCGTAAAAGGCGAAAATGCATATGGCTATTTAAAAGCAGAAAATGGCATACATAGACTGGTTAGAACAAGCCCATTTGATAGTGCTGGACGCCGTCATACAAGCTTTTCAAGCGTAATGGTAAGCCCTGAAATAGACGATGATATACAGATACAAATAGACGAAAAAGATCTAAAAATAGACACTTATAGAGCAAGCGGGGCTGGAGGGCAACACGTAAATAAAACAGAAAGTGCCATACGCATCACACACGCTCCAACAGGCATAGTCGTGCAGTGTCAAAACGATAGAAGCCAACATAAAAACCGTGCAACTGCTATGAAAATGCTAAAATCTCGCCTTTATGAACTTGAGCTATTAAAACAACAAGAAACAAGTGCAAATATCGAAAAAAGCGAGATTGGTTGGGGTCATCAGATACGTTCATATGTGCTTTTTCCATACCAACAAGTAAAAGATAATAGAAGTGGCGAAGCATATAGCCAAACAGATGCTATACTTGATGGCGATATAAAAAAGATGATCGAAGCGGTATTGATATCGCTTAAAAACTAATTTAAATCACACAAATAACAAAAAGCATGTTGTTGGCTAGTACAGCCTTAAAATATAAGCCAACAGCACAAATTTAAGCACCTTACAAATTTAACAAATCGTGCTTTAGACACTAAAAAGTAAGCTATACGGATAATTTTATGTATTTAAACAAGCTTTATAAAGCCACTTTTTGTATTAAAGCAAATAGTTTGTAGTGCAGATAAAATTTCGCCAATCATGCCAAACAACTGCTTTGCTCGTATTTATTATAAAACAAAGTCTAATTAAATTTAAAGAGTAAAATTAAGCAAAAAGTATTGTTGTATTAAAGCATCAATAAATCTACATCCCTATCATATCGCATGCGTTTTTTACGCCATTTTGACATGCTTTTTGATAGTAAATTTTTGCATTTTCTTCGTCACCACTATCTAAAAAAAGCGATGCGATGTAAAAATCAGCCGTCTTATCGCCATATTTTGAAGCAAACTCATAAAATTTCAACGCTTTTTTAGTATCTGTTTTTACGCCCAATCCAAACTCATGCATCTGTCCAGCAGCAATCATTGCTGTTGTATTTTCATACTCTGCCGCTTTTGTAAAATAATACATCGCTTGAGCAAAGTCTTTTTGTGTGCCTTTGCCACTTAAATACAATAATCCAAGCTCATACATCGCTAAGTCATTTTGATTATTTGCCTGTCTTAAAAACAGATCAAATGCCTTTTTATACTCGCCATTTTGCTTGTAGTTTAATCCCTTTACTATGCTATTTACCTTGTCGTTTGTATAATACACCATTGGTTGTTTTTGCAAAAAAACACAGCCACCTAAAAACACAATAGTAAAAACACAAAGTAAAATTCTCATAAACACCCTTTAAAATTTAGCTTATTTTATCTTATTATTGCTTATAATACATAAACACGCAAAATGAAAATTTTGCAAATTTAAGGAGCAAAAATGAACTACAACGCACTTTTGGCACAACTAGGATACAACACAGATGAGGCAAATATCGCTCATATAAAGCGTATTTTAAATAACTCAGATGGCGTTGAACCAACTGACGTCATTACCTTAAATGATCATCTAAAATCTCACCTTTGCTTTGTTGCATTAAGTAGCAGCGAAGACAGGCTAAAGATAAAAAATGTAGCAACAATTCCAGAAATCAAACAGCAAGTTGAGCAAATCATACAAAATTGGAGTATTAAAAATAAAATTTTACTTAAAAAAATCAACGAAACAACTTATTATATAATAGGAAAACATTATGAAAAATTTTGATTTAATTGTCATTGGATTTGGCAAAGGCGGAAAAACACTTGCACTAAAAGCTGCAAATATCGGCAAAAAAGTAGCACTTGTAGAAAAAGACTCAAATATGTATGGTGGCACATGCATAAATGTCGGATGTATCCCTACAAAAAAACTTTTTGCACTTAGCAAACAAGCAAAATTTTATTCAGACAAAGATAATTATTTTGCACAGTCAATGCAACAAAAAAACAAGCTTATATCAGCACTTCGTCAAAAAAATTTTGACATGCTAAACTCACACGAAAACATAACCATATTTAATAACACAGCAAAACTAATCGATCAAAATACCATAAGTTTAGATGACAACGAACAAATCACAGCAAAAAATATAGTCATAAACACCGGTTCAACAAGCGTAAAGGCTGATTTTCAGATCGATTCAGACATGGTATATTACAGCGATGATATACTAAATTTAAACAAACTTCCAAGCCATTTAGTGATAGTTGGCGGAAGCTTTATTGCGATTGAATTTGCTAGCATGATGGCATCTTTTGGTTGCAAAATCACACTTATATCTCGCTCAAATTTGCTAAAAAACGAAGATGAAACAAGTCGTGAAAGCATATTAACCATGCTAAAAGAACAAGACATAAACATCATACAAAATGCTAAAATTTCAAGTATCAAAGACGATAAAATATACTTTAATGATGATAATTTACAAGCAGATGCATTTTTACTCGCACTTGGCAGACAGGCAAATACTAAAAATTTAAATTTGCAAAATATAGGCATATCAACAAATACAAACAACAGCATAAAAGTAAATGAGCATTTACAAACCACAATTGAAAACATCTATGCCATAGGCGATGTTAGGGGTGGCGATATGTTTACTTATATTTCACTTGATGATTACCGCATCGTTTGGCAGCACCTATATGGCAACAAATGTCGAAATTTAAACAATCAAAGTCCTTATGCTAAGGTTATTTTTACCAAAACTCCTTACGCAAAAATTGGTATAAATTTAAACGAAGCTAAAGAAAAAAATATAAATGCAAAAGAGCTTAAAATTTTGCTATCAAACGTACCAAATGCTAAAATTTTAGGCAACGACTATGGCTTTTTACGTGCATTTGTGCAAACTGATAGTGGTGAAATTTTGGGTGCTAGTTTTCATTGCGAAGAAGCTCATGAAATAATAAACATAATCGCCGTAGCCATGAAATTTAAAGCAACTGCAAATGATTTGTCTAATCAAATTTTTACTCATCCAAGCATAAGCGAGGCGTTAAACGATCTATTTTCGCAATATACTTAACACAATGGGTCTAAGTATTACACTACTTAGACCATAAACAACATTTATGATTTTAAAATAAATCCATGCTACTAAATTGTATTCACTATAATTTTGTTAAAAATAAACCATATCAAACCTTTCTTTGTTTTTATTTAAAATTTTATTTAATTAAAAATTTTTAGTATTAATATTTTTACTAAAATACGCCAAACTCGATATATTGTTAAATTCATCATTTTATTTTATTTATGATGTGTTTATATTTATTGACATAAATCAACTTTTTATTTATATTTTTTAGATAATATCTGGTAAATCAATCTATAAAGGAGGTTATTTGAAAGCTACGCAAGATGCTAAAAAACAGCCGTTTTTTTTGGCTACTCTTATTCTTATCATTAGCATTGGTGTTGTTTTAGGGCATGGAATTTATACGTTCATATATGCAAAAGGCTTTTCATATATGAGTAGCGATCCAGCAGCCTGTAAAAACTGCCACGTTATGAATCAAGTTTATGAGAGCTGGGAAAAAGGCGGACATCAGCATGTCGCTACCTGTGGTGATTGCCACCTGCCACATGATTTTATTGGCAAGTGGATAATGAAAGCACAAAGCGGATTAGGACACAGTTATGCATTTACCGCTAAAGATAATCCAGTGCCTTTTACTGCTAACGCCAAAAGCAAACGTATCATACAGCAAAATTGTATTGAATGCCACGGCGATTATGCAGCACCTTCTGTACATGCTAAACAAGCAGGTGGCTCAGAAGCTCAAAACGAATCACTTAGTTGCGTCTCTTGCCATAGGCAAGTCGGTCACGCACACAACTATTAAAACAACAAGGAGTAAAAATGAAAAACAAACTACTTTATAGTGTCGTTTTTATCTTGGCAGTTATTGCTGGTGCAGCCTTATTTGCACTTTTTACAGATATAAATGATAAAAAAAATCAAGAGAGGCATTATCCCTTAATGCTAAACAAAGTTAGCGATACAAATCCAGATATTCGCGAATGGGGTAAAAATTTCCCAACTCAGTATGATGATGCTGTTGCTATGAAAGATATATTCTTTGAAACACCTTTTTCTGGTTCATTGCCATATTCTAAGCTAATGAGATGGCCTGCTGCTACAACTTTCTGGCAAGGTTATGCATTTGCAGTTGATTACAATAGACCTAGACTTCACTTTTATTCTCAAATAGATCAAATTGAAACTATGAGAAACAACAAAGAGTATCTAAATGCTCACGGACTTCCTGCATTTCAAGGACAGCCAGGCTTTTGCGTCAATTGTCACACAGGTCACCTTACAGCCATCATGAACGATCCTGATTATGATAAAATTTTGCAAGTTAATCCAACAGAATCAAGCAAACTAGAAATGGGCTTTTTTGACATTGATAAAGAAAATGGCGAAAAAAGAAAGTTAGCATGGACTAAAATGAACTCTATTCCATATTTTGACGTTATGAAAATGGTTGCTGAAAAACATGGAGAGGACGCATTTGGCGGTTCACATCTTGGTTCTGCATGTGCAGATTGTCATCATCCAGATGACATGAGTTTGCGTGTTACACGCCCTGGCTTTGTAAATGCAATGGTTAAGCGTGGATACGAGGCTGATGTAAAACAAGGCATCAAAGCAACAAGAGCTGAGATGAGAGATTACGTCTGTATGCAATGTCACGTTGAATACTATCCTGGTTTAAATGCCGATCTAGTTTTCCCATGGACAAAATGGCCAAAAGATGAGCCGTTTAAAATCGAAATGTTTGATGAATATTTTGATGAAGTTCATGATAATGGCAAATTTGTAGCTGATTATCGTCATAAGCAAACTGATGCTAAAATGATTAAAATGCAACACCCTGAAGCTGAACTACACTCTACAAGTATTCACGCTAGAAGCGGTGTAACTTGTGTTGATTGTCATATGCCATACAAAAGAGTTGGCGCGACAAAGGTTACAACTCACACTATTCAATCTCCATATGCTGATATAACCGCAGCTTGTAAAACATGCCATATGCAAAGTGAAGATGATTTAAAAGAGAGAATTTCATTCATCCAAAATCGTCATGCATATGAGCTAAGAAATTGTGAAAATAACCTACATGCATTAATTGAAGACATAAATACAGCTCGTGCTGAATTAGCAAAACATGCTGATTTTGCTGGACTAGAGGCAAAAGAACAAAAAGCTGCTATTTCTGAAGCATTAAAAGATGCTTTATGGGCTCATAGAAAAGCTCACATTAGATGGGACTTTGCATTTAGTGAGAATAGCTATGGCTTCCACGGACCACAAGAAGCAGCAAGAATCACAGGTCAATGCCAAAGCGTAGCAAGAGAGGGTCAAGCTATACTTGCCAACACATTAAACAAATACGGCATAAATATAGCCTTAACACAAAAGGCTACATTACCTAATCCACCTGAGAAAATTGAACTACATCATGGTTTAGTTGCTACTCCTCCATCGGCTAGGTTATTGCAAATAGACGAAGACGTTAAAAATAGAGATTTTAAATAAACCATCTCATTCCGCCCAAAATATGGGCGGAATTTTATCATACCAAATGACACTCAATATTATTTTACACCTTTATGATTACTTTTTATTTATAATATATTTGTTGTTTTGTGAGTATAATTAAAAATCAATTTTATTTAAGGAGTCGCTATCATGCAAAAACTTGCTAACAAATTGGCAGTAATTGTTTTATTGTTACTTACTGTATCCTTTTTGGTTTTTTCAGCCATAAGCTATAATAAATCAAAAGAGACAATCGTAGATCTTTCAATAGATTCTAAACAGATATCATCTGTATCAGCCAAAGTTTTTGTTGAAGAATTTTATGCAACAAAAATCGTAGCATTAGAAGGTTTTGAAAGATATATTAAGAACAATCCGTATTTAATCAACGACAAAGAGCTTTTAAAAGAAGACTTAAATAAAATGGCATTTTTAGCAGATGTTGATGAAATTTATATAGGTTTTGCTAACAATGGAGAAATGCTAGGTGTCGAAAACGCCAAAGGCAAAGATCCAAGCATGTATCACAAAGGACCAAAAGAAAATTTTGATGCTAGAATAAGACCTTGGTATGGGCAAATTGCTGCGGGAAATGGTGATATCGTATATTTTGAGCCATATATGACAACTACATCAAACAAATATGCTATGGGTATTGGAAAAGCACTGATTATAAATGGCAAAACTGTAGGTGTGATAGCAGTAGATATCTATCTGGATGACCTTAAAAAAGAATTAATCTTAATAAAAGACACAAAAACAGCCGAAGTTTCAATAGTCGATATTGCAAAAGGCTACTTTATATACCACGAAAACTATGACAGAATTATGTCAAAATCACCAGATGATATTAGTGTTATTAAATCATTTACAGATTCATATGCTAAGAATCTATCTAACGGCTTTGTTTATGAATACAAAGGTGAAACAAAAGTTGGTGCGTGCGAGAAATATGATCAAGCAAACTGGCTAGTATGCTCAGCAAACTACATGAGTGACTATGATGAAATTTTAAACGAAGTTTTAACATCTCAATTAGTCTTTTCCATCCTCTTCATCATAATCATAG
>NZ_CAJHOF010000025.1 GCF_905120465.1 Campylobacter majalis | reverse complement strand
AATTCCTACTAATTTTGATATTTTAGTAGCCTCAATATCTAGGCAGAAATATCTTAAAATTTCCCTAAATTTCTTTTCTGAAATTTAGGGAACGATATATGTACTTATTTTTCATCGATATAATCATACTTTTAAGCTCCTTGTTAAGAACTTAAATTAAAGAGAGCCAAAATTTATTAGGCTAAAAGTGAGAGTAGTGATAAAGTAAAGCATTTTTGTAAAGCAAAATGTTTTAAAAATGTTTTAAAATACTTAAAATTTATTTATGATATTTAAGTAGCTAAAGGCTTTTAGCGACACTTTATTAAAGTTTTATCGTCTGTTTATTAGCAAAGCAAATCTGTAGCAAGATATCAAAATAGCATTTGGCTGTCATCTATAAAGATACTTTAAAATTTTATCAAATGATTTAAAAATTTTAAAGTATTAAATATGCTTGTTTTTATTTGCTAAGCTTTTCTTAGCTCTAGCAATAGATATAATACAGTTAGTATAAAAACAGCACCTGAAGATAAAAGTAAAAAGCACAGTATCATAGATACTCCATTCTTTAAAGCCAAAGCCCACAAAGGGGCTTTGGGATTAACACATCTTGCAGATTGACGATTGATACCAAATGGGTCGGCAATACGCAAAATTACCTAAAACTACTAAGAATTTTAGGATATAGGCTTCTTACGAAGCCCTTCGCGTAAAATGCTTAAATTATTGTAGTAATTTAAGGACGTTTTGCTGAACTGAGTTAGCCTGACTCATAGCATAGCTTCCTGATTGTGCTAGGATGTTATACTTAGAGAAGTTCGCTGACTCTTGAGCGAAATCCACGTCACGGATTTGGCTCTCAGCTGCTTTTACATTCACTTGAGTTACTGTGATGTTATTTACAGTTGAGATTAGTTGATTTTGCACTGAGCCTAGGTCTGAGCGGATGAAGTCAAGTGTGCGTTGTGCAGACTCAGCTATATCCATTACAGCCATCGCACCGCGTAGTGTCATAACACCAGCTGATTGAGCGACTGTTAAGTTTTTACTCATTCTTTGAAAGCCCATCGCAGATGCTAGTTTGCCATCTATCTGACCGCGTATCTCACGTAGTGATACTGATGCTTGAGCACCACCATTTGATGTCATCATAGCTTTAGAAACAGCCTTAAAGAAAGCAGAACTTGTATCATTAGATATCTTAATATCTCTACCATCTAGTCTTACTAGATTTAAACGACCAACAAAACCAAAGCTTAGCTTTGCACCACTACCGCTAAATCCAGCACCTTTACCAGTTACTTGTATAGCACGACCGTCACGGCTAGTTAGCACCATTTTGCCTTCTGTATTTATAGATGCTTCTACGCCTGTTTGGTCTTTAACAGAGTTGATAGCATTTACCAATGCACCGTTACCGTCGTTTGCTTTAACTTCTAAATCACCAATCTTAATACCGTTGATAGTAAGACTTGTTACATTTCCAGCTGTCAAAGCTTTATTTGCAATCCATGTAACATCAAATGATGCACGAATGCCAGTTTTATCAGCTACTTTGTTGATGTTCTCAGCTAGACTACCAACACCCTCGCCTATACCTGTGCCTAGTTTTGACTTAGCTACAGTTACGTCATTTACACCATCGACTTTTAAGAACTTCATAGTAAGCTCTACACCACCTTTGGTTGCACTTTGAGAGAATACACCTAAGCCTGTGCTTTCAAAGCGAGTTAGACCTATCTTATCAGATGTAGTAGCACCGATACTTGCTTTAACTGTTTGGTTAGAGTAGGCACCGATTTGGAATTCTTTATTAGAGAATGTTCCGTTTAGTAACTGCTGACCGTTAAATGATGTAGTGTTGCCGATGTTATCTAGCTCTTCCATAAGTCTAACGATGTCAGCTTGAAGTGCTTGACGAGAACGAGTTGTCTGTCCGTCTTGGGCTGACTGAGTAGCTTTGACCTTGATAGTGTCAAGTATCTTTAACTGCTCGTCCATTGCCTTGTCAGCTACTTGTATGATACCGATAGCGTCGTTACCATTTGCTATAGCTTGACCTAATGCACTTGCTTGTGAACGAAGGCTATCTGCAATAGCCAAACCTGATGCGTCATCTGCTGCTGTTTGGATCCTCAAGCCTGAGCTTAGTCTGCCAAGAGAGTTTGTGATATCTCTGTTGTTGCCTACGGCGTTAGCGTGAGAATTCATCGCGTTGATGTTTGTGTTAATACGGAAACTCATTTTAAATCCTTTTATGTTTATTGCTAACCTTTCCCTTGATTAGCTTAAAAACTATATCGGCACAAATAAAAAATACTTTAGGGGGTAAATGCAAAAATTTATAAAATTTTGCATTTATAATGATAAATAATGCTAAATATCGGCATAAAAGGCTAAAATATGCACTAAAGCTGCAATGAAATAAATATGGTAAATCTGAGTGATTGATCGGCAGTGCGGATAATCAGATGTGAAATAAATGTATGGGGTTGGTAGCGAGAGATTTAAGCTCTAAATACTTCAAGTGCAGATTATAAAATCATATAATAAATAATAAGATAGCATTTTAGGCGTTTGCCAAATTAATTCTAGACTGCAAAACCCATAATAATAAAAACCAAAACTCATAAGATAATATTTTAAGCACTTTAAATTTCTAATCTCTTTTAATGTGTTTGCTGCTTTTTATTAGTAATTAAAACACAAATTAAAATAATAAATCTAATATAAACGCACTAATAAACAAATAAGAATTTGCATTTTTAAAAATTTAAAACAACTTAACTAACCACTGATAAAAAACAACTTAATCTAGAAAGACAATCTAATAAGTAATCTCATCACTTCATGGCAATAAGAAAGTAAAAATGATTAAAACTGCTATAAATCCCTGAGTATCGGTATAAAAAGGAAGTAAAAAGAAGTGAAAGAAACTTAAAAAAGATAAAATGGTGGAGTTAAGCGGGATCGAACCGCCGACCTCTTGAATGCCATTCAAGCGCTCTCCCAGCTGAGCTATAACCCCAAAGATTTTTGTATTTTACAGCAAATTATCTTACAAAATTTTGAAATTTTGTAAAATTTAATCAAAATAAAATAAAATTTTAAGCAAACGTTAGATAAAATTGCAAACTTCAATGCGGGAATAGCTCAGGGGTAGAGCATAACCTTGCCAAGGTTAGGGTCGCGAGTTCGAATCTCGTTTCCCGCTCCATTTTTTTGCCCAGGTGGTGGAATGGTAGACACAAGGGACTTAAAATCCCTCGGAAATTTTTCCGTGCCGGTTCAAGTCCGGCTCTGGGCACCACTATTTTTGTTTTTAAGGTTTGTTGGCGACATGGCCAAGTGGTAAGGCAGAAGCCTGCAAAGCTTTTACCCCCGGTTCGAATCCGGGTGTCGCCTCCAAATGCTTAGGAGGTACGATGAAAATTTTGTCTTTAATCTTTGTTGTTTTGTTGTGTTTTGCTGGATGTTCTAATACTTGGAACGGCGTAAAAAGTGATAGTTCAAATGCGGCTCAATGGACAAAAGAGAAGATAAATGATGGTGCAACCTATATAAAAGAAAAAACAGAGTAGTTTTATACCAAGTTAAGTTAGTTTTGGTATAATTCAATTCTTTAAAATTTCGGGAGATGGCTGAGCGGTCGAAAGCGGCGGTCTTGAAAACCGTTGAGGTGTGAAAGCCTCCTGGGGTTCGAATCCCTATCTCCCGGCCATATTATCCATTTTTTACTCAATCAATCCAATCTTGTTTTAATATTTTATATTCATAATTTATGCAGTATGTGAAATTTACCACATCACTAAAAATCAAAAATAAATCTATTTTAATTAAAATTCTAGTAACAACTTTGTCTTATCCGTTTGCAATGTCTATATTAATTTTAGTAAATTTCGTTTTATTTATAATTTTTAAAATATTATTAAATCGACTTTAGTTTGTATGGTGATAACTTAAAATTGTAATTTTGTGGTTTGTAAGATTGGTTAATAGGACTATTTGGTGTTTGTTTGACCAAAATAAGCTATTTGCAAATTTTATTTTAGATGTTGCTAGAAGAAGTGTCAATATAAGCAAAGCCAAGCATTAATTAAGATGGCAAATGCAGATAAAGTAGGACAAAACAAGCTTTAATACCACGCAAACGGACGTAAGCGTAAAGCTTCAATCATAAATATTAGCCAACTCAAGGAGAAGCAAATAAGCAGCATTTGTCTTGCTAAAACAGAACTTTGCAAACCAATATCGCAATAAGACCCCCTAAATGCAACATCAATTATATTATGGTAATTGGATTGTATACTATAAATCACTGTGGTATTTCATGATAAAGTTGCTCTTAAAACACCAAATGACACTTTGTATATAAAGGCACCAACAAAGACTAAAACGGATTAGGCGACAGACAGAAGTTTGTATCGTAGTTAAAGCATTGCCGTGCCAGATTTAAAGGGTTTTTAACTAACACAAAAAAGTTTAAGGCATTGTAAAATTTATCACTTTGACCTTGAATAAATAGCTATAAACCCTAATATTTAGGCATTTATTGCTAAATTTTCTATACTCTTAATTCTTGTAAAATTTTACATTAATTATTAAAGTTTAAATAATGCAGAAAATATCTTAAAAATTCAAAAATTACTTGATAAAAATACACATATGACAGTAAAAGATTGTAAATAATGATGGTTTTGATAACTTTGAAGAAAAAGTAAAATTTAATTTTAAAAATATATTAAATTTTACTTTTATTATAAAATATTAAAATTATCTTGACAAAATAATCAAATTTATTATATAATCGTGATTAGAAAACTTAATTTGATTAAATAAATTTTATAGATTAAAATTTAAGGAGCAAAGATGAATGTTATAGTTGGTTGCAAGGTTGTAGCCGAAGAGCAGGATATAAAGGTTTTAAGCGATGCTAGTTTGGATTTAGGCGGTGCAGTAATCAAAATCAGCCCATTTGATCTAAACGCGCTTCAAGCAGCAGTTGATCTTAAAAATTTAGATCAAAACATAAACATAAAGGTTCTTAGCATAGGTGATAAAAATCTTGAAAATAGCAAAATTCAAAAAGACATTTTATCTCGTGGGGCTGATGAGTTGCACATCGCAGTAAGTGATAGCTTTACAAATTTACTATCTCACGATACGGCTGAAATTTTTAAAAATGCAGCCCAAAGCATAGGCTATGATCTTATTATCTGCGGCGATGGCTCGGCTGATTTTTTCGCTGGACAAGTTGGTGTTAGAGCAGCTTCAAAGCTTAATATCCCAGTCGTAAATGGTGTCAAAAAAATCGTATCTTTAAATGATAAAAGCATTGTTGTGCATTGTGAGCTTGAAGATGAAATTTTAGAGCTTGAAGTTGCTTTACCAGCACTCATTTGCGTCTCAACTGACATCAACACACCAGCCATTCCTGGTATGAAAGCGATCCTAGTGGCTGCAAAAAAACCTGTAAATAAAATAGAAGTAAATTTTACCCCAAGCAACCTAGTCGAGCTAGAAAGTATCAAAGCACCTAAAAACAAAGACAGACTAGGCGAAATCATGCAAGATGACAGCGATGAGAGCGTGGCGAAATTTATCGCAAATATCAAAAGCGTTTTAGGTTAGAAAGGATTTTTATGAGTAAGATTAATAATGTTTATGCGGTTGGAAGTTGCGCTGAAATTTTAGGCGGAGCGATAGAGCTTGGCGATAGTGTTTTTGCTTTTGTTAAAAATGCAGATGAAGCAAAAAGTGCCTTTAGTTTGGGAGCTGGTGAGGTTTTTGTTTATGAAAATTTTGATGATGTTGTTAAATTTTTACAGGATAAAGACGGGCTTGTTTTGCTGCCAAACTCAAAGCAATCAAAGCTTTTTGCGGCAAGTTTGGGAGCGAAGCTAGATTGTGGTGTTTGCACGGAAGTTTTTGGAGTTGAAATTTCTGGCACAGCTGTAAAATGCCAAAAGATGGTTTATGGCGGACTTGCGGTAGCGACTGAAAAGATAAACTCAAAACTAGCCGTTGTCGTGGTAAATTCAGGCACTTTTGCCCCAGCCAATCAAACTTGCGATAGCTTTAAAGAGGCTCAAATTTTGGCTACGACACAAAATCAATCAATTAAAATTTTACAAAAACTACCAAAAAAACAGAGCAATGTAGATCTAAATAAAGCCAAAAAGATAGTTGCTATCGGCAGAGGTGTTGCAAAATTTGAAGATATGCAGATGATTAAAGAGTTTTGCACTCTTATCGGTGCCGAGCTTGGCTGCACTCGTCCGATCGCAGAGAGTGAAAAATGGATGGAGCATGAAAGGTATATAGGTATATCAAGCGTCATGGCAAAGCCCGAAATTTACATAGCTATCGGCGTTTCAGGACAGATCCAGCATATGGTCGGCGTAAAAGATGCGAGTAAGATCATAGCTATCAACAAAGATAAAAACGCACCTATCTTTTCTTATGCGGACTGCGGCATAGTGGGTGATTTATACAAAGTCTTACCAGAGGTTATAAAATCTTTAAAATAAAGGAGATACTATGAGAGATTATCATGGTTCAAATGAAGTAAAAAGTGAGCTTAGAGACGATGGGATTTTAATATTAACGATTAACAGACCCGAAAAAAGAAATGCCCTAAACGGCACAACTTCGGCAAAGATGGAAGAGATCATAAATTTAGCCGAAAAAGATAATGCCGTGCGTGTTATCATCGTTACTGGTGAGGGCGAGAAGAGCTTTTGTGCAGGAGAGGATCTAAGTGAGCTAAGCTCAACTGGCGAGTGCCAGACGGTTACGGCACATGGATTTGGCGGACTTACAAATCGCCTTTGCCCAAAACCGATAATTTGTGCGGTTAATGGCACAGCTGTTGGCGGTGGCATGGAGATAGCCATCTCTTGCGATCTTATCGTAGCTGTAAAGGGTGCTAGATTTGGTCTGCCAGAGGTTAAGGTTGGACTTATCGCCTCAACTGGCGGACTTGTGCGAATGGCAAGAGAGATCCCACGCAAAGTGGCTATGGAGCTTTGTCTTACCGGCAAACTCATCTATGCAGACGAGGCAAAGGAGCTTGGAATTGTAAATTATGTAGTTGAGCCTGAGAATTTGATGAGCAAAGCGATCGAACTAGCCGAGCAGATCGCAGCAAATGCTCCGCTAAGTCTAAAAATCACAAAAGAGATTATGCATATAGCACCTTCGATGTCGCTTGATGATGCGATGCGATACTCTGATACGGCGTATAGATTTATCGAAAAAACGGCAGATGGCGTAGAAGGACCGCTAGCCTTTATGGAGAAAAGAAAGCCAAACTGGCAAGGCAAGTAAAATTTAAAGCCCCTTGCAATATACAAAGGGGCTTTAACGCTTTTAAATTTTAAACTCTTGTTTTAATTAAAAGCGTGAAGACAGGGGGAGGATATGGAAGAGATTATATTTTCCGTTTGTATCGGAGTTTTTGTGATTATCACAGGCTTTATTTTAAACGCATCTTTGGCAGCAGAGCAGAGTAAAGTTTGCAAAAAGGCTTAAAATGAATATCTATATTGTTGGAATTCTAATCGGTCTTATCGTATATCTAGCTATCGGCTTTTGGGCTGGTAAAAAGGTAAAAAGCGTTGATGATTACTATGTCAGTGGTAGAAATGCCACTACATTTTTCATCACTGGCACGATGTTTGCGTCTATGCTTAGCACAAACGGCTTTATGGGCGATGCTGGTTATGCCTACGGCGGAAATTTAACGACACTATTTCTCATAAACACCCTTTGTGCTTGTGGTTACATCATCGGTCCGCTCTATTTTGGAAGATACATTAGAAGAGTTCAGGCAAACACGATGCCAAGCTACTTTGCTAAACGCTTTAATAGCCCAAGGATCGGCAGACTTGCTGGGATTATAACGATATTTTCTTTGACAGCTTATCTTATAAGCGTCATCTCTGGCACAGCCACACTTATGCAGACTTTGCTTGATCTTGATAGAGTGTTGTGCTTGTTTGTGGCTTGGATTTTTATCGTGGCTTTTACGATCTATTCTGGCTCTCGTGGCGTCATTATCGTTGATACTACTATGTGTATTTGTTTTTTATTTTCTACACTTTTGGTTGGATATTTTGTCTTTGAAAATGTTGGCGGAGTTACAAATTTAGTCTCAAATTTAGCTGCAAATCCAAACACTCCGCAAGATTTGCTTACATATCATGGCAACACTGGCGGTGGAAGTGTCTTTGATATTATGATGTATGGTATCACCGTTGGTATCATTTGGATGATAACGGTCGCCGTTAGTCCGTGGCAAGCGGGACGAAATTTGATGGCGAAAAACGAGCATGTGATATTTCGCTCAGGCGTTTTATCAGCTATTTTAACGATATTTTTTCTGCTTTTTGTCTATGTCGTAGCAATCAGCGTCATACTTGTAAATCCAAATATGCCAAACCCAGAGCAAGTCATAATATGGGTCGCATCAAACGAAAGTATCGTGCCAAAATTTATAGGCGTATTTTTGCTTACTGGCATACTCTCAGCTGGGCTTAGCTCGGCTACGACATTTCTTTCGGTTGTTAGTTTTTCGCTGGCAAATGATGTTTTTGATATGAAATTTCAAAGCGAAAAATCACAGATAAGATTTACTAGATATGTTGTTTTTGCAGTTAGCCTTTTTGCTCTTTTAATTGCCTCATTAGAGCTTGCTAGTATGCGGATCATCGCTTGGTTTGCAAGCACGATCATAGCGGCATCTTGGGGATATGTGGCATTTGCAAGTATATGGAGCAAAAATCTAAATGAAAACGGCGCATACTGGGCGATGCTTGGCGGATTTGTGGGGTATTTGGCGGCAAAAATTTTAGCCCAAGTTTTTGGTGTGCCGCTTAAAAATTTCCTTGATCCATTTTTTGTGGGAATTTTTATAAGTGTAGTTTGTGCAATGATAGCAAACTCTGGTGCTAAGCAAAGCAAGGAAGAGGTTGAGTTTATAAAAATTTTAAAAACCATTCCACAAAGTGAAAAAACGCTTAAAGATTACAAAATCGACCGAGTCTACGCATATCTTTTGATGTTTTCAGGAGTTGCGATAACGGCGGTTTTGATATATTTTTGGGCGTATCCAGTAGTGAGCGGAAAATTTTAGGAGATTTTTATGATAGATAAAAATAAAATCGATGTTTTAAGTCAAATTTCAAAGCAGATGAAAAAAGCAAACGCACTTCAAGCCAAACTTGCCGCAAAATCACCCATTGCAAATGATGATTTGCAAATGCAAAAAAACTACGAAAACGAGCGTAAATTTTGGAATGAAGGCGGAGCCGTGATGAGCGACATTTGCGAAGAGCTTGTGTCATGGAAAGGTGGCAATGTAAGAACTAGGATTTACTATCCGACAAATGCGGATACGTTTAACGCTTTGTTTTTTATGCACGGCGGTGGCTGGGTCGTAGGAAGCATTGATACGCATGATAAGATTATGCGAAATTTGGCAGCTTTTAGTGGATTTGCCGTTGTTGGGATTGATTATTCGTTAAGTCCAAAGGCTAAATTTCCACAGCAAATTTTAGAGTGCGAAGCCGTGATTAAGCACTACATAAAAAATGCAAAGAGATTTAAAATCTCAAATAATTTTGTAGCTTATGGAGGCGATAGCGCTGGGGCAAATTTAGCCATAGCGACATTTTTACACCAAAGAGATAGTAAAAAGGCGTATAAATTTGTAAAAGCGATGATACTATATTACGGAATTTACGGGCTTAAAGACTCAGTTTCTCGCACGCTTTACGGCAACGAGGTTGATTATTTAAGACAGCAAGACATCAAGTATTACTACGATATGTATCTGCAAAACAAAGACGATGAAAACTCACCGTTTGTAAATATTTTTAACAGCGATTTAAGCGGTGAAATTCCGCCTTGCTTTATCGCTTCAAGTGAGTTTGATCCGCTTTTAGACGATAGCGTTGCACTTTATAAAATTTTAGCACAAAACGATAAATCTCATAGGCATAAAATGTATAAAAAGACAATGCACGCATTTTTGCACTACTCAAAAGTGATGAGCGTGGCAAAGACTGCTTTAAAAGATAGTGCGAAATTTTTAAACGATGTTTTAAACAAAAACAATTAAACCATGAAAGGGGTTAAAATGGAAAAGAAAAAAGTTGGGATTGAACCTAAAGTGTTCTTTCCTTCGCTAATTGCAGTTGCGATTTTAAGCTATCTAGTTGTTCGCGACTTAGACGCTGCAAATCGCGTGATAAATGCTACTTTCGCCTATGTTACTGGCTCTTGGGGATGGGCTTTTGAGTGGTATATGGTGATTATGGTTATTGGCTGGTTTTGGCTAGTTTTTGGTCCGATGAAGAACAAAAAACTTGGTGATGAAAACGACAAGCCCGAATTTAGCACGATAAGCTGGATCTTTATGATGTTTGCTTCTTGCACCTCAGCAGCTGTTTTATACTGGGGAACGGCTGAAATTTACTACTATGTCACCACTCCGCCGTTTGGACTTGAGCCGATGAGTATGCAGGCAAAAGAACTTGGACTTGCCTATAGCTTATTTCACTGGGGACCGCTTCCATGGGCGACATATAGTTTGCTCTCAGTTGCGTTTGGATACTTTTTGTTTGTTAAAAAGATAAATGTTGTCCGCCCAAGCGGCACGATAGGCACAGCTGTTGGCGAAAAACTTGCAAATGGTTGGCTAGGCGTTTTGATAGATAACCTTTACATAGTCGCACTAATCCTTGCTATGGGAACCAGCCTTGGACTTGCTACTCCGCTTGTAACTGAGTGTATAGAGTGGATATTTGGCATAAAAAGAACACTACAGCTTGATACCATGATCATCTCTTGTTGGGTTGTATTTAACGCAGTTTGTGTGGCTTTTGGTTTGCAAAAGGGGATAAAATTTGCAAGTGATTTAAGAAGTTATTTGATGATTATTATGCTTGGTTGGGTTGTGATAGTTGGTGCTTCTACATTTACGATTAACTACTTTACCGATAGCGTAGGTCAGATGTTTTTTAATCTCGGCAGAATGCTATTTTACACTGACGCAATAGGAAACGGTGGCTTCCCACAAGGCTGGACGGTGTTTTACTGGGCTTGGTGGGTTGTTTATGGCATTCAAATGTGTATATTTTTAGCAAGAATTTCACGCGGCAGGACGGTTCGCGAGCTTTGTGTCGGTATGGTTGCAGGTCTAACAGCCACAACTTGGATACTTTGGACGATACTTGGAAGCAACACTATAAATTTGATGATAACAAAGGCTATTGACCTACCAGCCATCATTGCACAGCACGGACTTGCTCGTGGTATTATCGAAACTTGGGCGGCTCTGCCATTTTCAACTTTAACAATGTGGGGCTTTTTTATTCTCTGCTTTATCGCGACAGTTACGCTTATCAACGCTTGCTCATATACATTGGCTATGAGTACTTGCAAAGAGGCGACTGGATACGATGAACCGCCACTTTGGGTTCGTATTGGCTGGTCGGTTTTAGTTGGTATCATCGGCGTTACACTGCTTGCACTTGGCGGATTAAAGCCTATACAAACGGCTATCATCGCCGGTGGTAGTGTGTTATTTTTTGTAAATATTATCATTTTAGTTGCATTCTTTAAAGATGCTAAGAAAAATAATTGGTACTAGGAGTAAGATATGAATTTTGACTTAACAGACGAGCAACAACTCTTTGTAACAGCTGTAAAAGAGCTGATGCAAAGCAGAAACTGGGAGGCGTATTTTGCAAAGTGTGACGAGGCTCACGAATATCCTATCGAATGGACAAAAGAGATAGCAAATCTTGGTATAGATACTATGCTTTTACCAGAAGAGCATGGCGGTATGGGAAGTGATTGGGTTACGCTAACGGCGATATGGGAGGAACTTGGCAGATGTGGCGCTCCTACATATGTGCTTTATCAGTTTCCAGGATTTTCAACGATATTAAAATACGGCTCACCTGAGCAAATAGAGAAAATTTTCGCCTTTCGTGGGACTGGCGAGCAGATGTGGAATTCTGCTATAACTGAGCCAAGCGCTGGATCTGATGTAGGAAGTCTAAAAACAACATATACCAAAAAAGATGGCAAGGTCTATCTGAACGGACAAAAATGCTTTATAACTTCAAGTGCAAAAACTCCATATCTAGTCGTAATGGCAAGAGATAGCCAAAGTGAAAAGCCAGTATTTACTGAGTGGTTTGTAGATATGAAAAAGCCAGGCATTAAGCTAACTCATCTTGACAAACTCGGTCTTAGAATGGATAGTTGTTGTGAAATTTCGTTTGACAATGTTGAACTAGATGAAAAAGATATGTTTGGCGAGTATGCAAACGGCTTTAACCGCGTAAAAGAAGAATTTGACGCAGAGAGATTTTTAGTTGCTTGCACGAACTACGGCATTGCATATTGTGCATTTGAAGATGCGGCAAAATACGCAAACGAGCGTGTTCAATTTGGCGAGGCGATCGGCAGAACTCAGCTCATACAAGATAAATTTGCCAAGATGTCGATGAAGCTAACGGCGATGAAATATATGCTTTACTCAACTGCGTTTAAGATGGACAAGGGCGAAAATGTAACTGGTGAGAGTGCGATGTGTAAGTATTTTTGTGCAAATACCGCTTTTGAGGTGGTCGATGATGCGATGCAGGTGCTTGGAGGTATTGGCGTAACTGGACATAGAGTGAGCCGTTTTTGGCGTGATTTAAGGGTTGATAGACTTTCAGGTGGATCTGACGAGATGCAAATTCTAACCCTTGGCAGAGCGGTTTTAAAAAAGTATAAATAACAAGATAAAACTGAAATCTTAAAAAGACAAGGCGAAAGTATCGTAAAGTTAGGCGAGGCGGTTTTTGCAAGACAAGGGAGTTTATGTTTGATAAATGACCGAAGTTTTGCAAAAAGCAACGAAGCACAACAAAGCGAGATGACGCCGCCAAGAAAGGAAAAATATGAAATTTAACACACCAAAATTTGGACCTCTTTCAGGTGTTCGCGTAGTATTTTCAGCGATGGAGATCGCTGGACCATTCTCAGCTCAGATGCTTGCAGAGTGGGGCGCGGAAGTCATCTGGATAGAAAACTCAAAATATCCAGACACTATAAGAGTTCAGCAAAACTATAAAGAGCTAAGTCGTAGAAATTTATATGCACTTTCGCTAAATATTTTTAGCGATGAGGGCAGAGAAATTTTTTATAAGCTTATTAAAGAGTGTGATGTATTTATCGAAGCTAGCAAGGGTCCAGCCTTTGCCAAAAAGGGCATAACAGACGAGGTGCTTTGGTCGCACAATCCAAAATTAGTTATCGCCCATCTTTCAGGCTTTGGTCAATACGGCGATCCTGAATATACAAACTTAGCCGCCTATAACACGATCGCACAGGCATTTAGTGGCTATCTTATCCAAAACGGCGATACAAATCAGCCTATGCCAGCATTTCCTTACACGGCTGATTATATGTGTGGGCTAACCGTTACTAGCTCAGTTTTGGCTGCACTTTATAACGCCCAAAGAACTGGCAAAGGCGAGAGTATCGATGTGGCGATGTATGAGGCGATGCTAAGAGTCGGACAATACTATATGATGGACTATCTAAACGGCGGCGAGATGTGCCCTAGAATGATAAAGGGCAAAGATCCACTTTACGCTGGTTGCGGGCTTTACTCTTGTAAGGACGGATATATTGTATTTGAGATAGTTGGTGTTTCGCAGGTTAAAGATATGTTTGAGCTAATTGGAATTTCTGAGCTTTATGGCAGCGAAGATGTGCCGGTCGGTACTCAGCTAATCAGCCGTAAAATGCAAGTAAATGATGCATTTGAGGCAGCTTTGGATAAATTTTTCGCTTCTAAAACGATAGTTGAGGCACTTGAAATCTTAGCTAAACTAAATGTCGCTGGTGCAAAAGTGCTTGAAGTAAGCGAACTTCAAAATAACCCTCAATACATAGCAAGAGATAGCTTTACAACTTGGAAAAACGCAGCCGGCAAGGACTTCACTGGTCCAAATGTTATGCCTAAGTTTAAAAACAACCCTTGCAAAATTTGGCGTGCTATGCCAAATTACGGCGAAGATACAGCTGATATCATGGCTCATCTTGGCTACACGGCAGATGAAATTTCAAAGCTAAATGAAGCAAAAATCGTAAAAGTAGGCAAGTAAGATGGATATGATAGGCGATATGGATTTAAATGGCTATTTTAACGAACTTGCCGAAAATTTTGGCGACAAAACGGCTATTATCTTTGAAAATGGCGACGAAAATCCTATCAGCCTATCGTATAAAGAGTTAAACTCAAACATCAATAAAGCGGCAAATTTGCTAATTTCAAAGGGCATAAAACAGGGCGATTTTGTCGCTTTGCATCTAAAAAATGGCATTGATTTTGTGCTTGGCTTTTTTGCAGCCTGTAAAATCGGAGCCATAGCAGTGCCGATAAATGCAAATTTTTTGCGAAATGATGCGGAATTTATCATCAAAAAAACAAATCCAAAGCTGCTTATCACAAAGCAAGAATTCAGCCACATTTATGACGATTTACGCCCTAATGATATGCAAATTTTGCTTGGCTTATCAAACCAGATAGATGACTGTTGTGAAATTTTAAATACGCCAAAGATTGATAACCTAAAACCTGCACAGATTATTTTTACATCTGGGACATCATCTTTTCCAAAAGGCGTTGTGATAACGCATTATAATCTAATCTTTGCAGGACATTACTCATCGTGGCAGATAGGACTAAACGGCGACGATCGCTATCTAACCGCAATGCCGCTTTGGCATATAGACGCACAATGCACCGCAATGATGCCGACATTTTCTCGTGGAGCGACATTTGTCTTGGCTTATAGATATAGTGCGTCTAAATTTTGGTCTTGGATTTTAAAGCACAAGATTACGATAACTGAGTGCATACCAAAGATGATGCGAACGCTAATGCTACAAAAAATTGCAGCTGGTGAGAAGGATCATAGCCTTCGTGAAATGCTCTTTTATCTAAATATAAACGAGGCTGATTTGCAGAAATTTTTAGATAGATTTAATTTAAAAAGCGTTTTAACATCTTATGGAATGAGCGAAACCATCGTGGGGCTTATCACGGATAGACCTTATGAAAGGCGTAAATTTCCATCCATTGGGCGAGTTGGGTTTTGTTATGAAGCAAAGATCGTAGATAAGTGCGGAAGTGAGCTTTTGCCTTTTGAAAATGGCGAAATTTGGATCAAAGGTGAGCGTGGCAAGAGTATATTTGACGGATATTTTAACGACGAAAATGCGACAAGCAAAGCCTTTTCAGATGATGGCTGGTTAAAGACTGGCGACATCGGATACACCGATGAGAGCGGATATTTTTACTTTGTTGATAGGAATATAAATCTCATAAAAGTTTCAGGCGAAAATGTATCAAGCATTGAGGTGGAAAACTACATCTCATCTTGCGAGAAAATTTTAGAAGTTGCGGTCGTTGGCGTGGAAGATGAGTGTTGCGGAGAGATTGTCAAGGCTTGTGTTGTCTTAAAAAGTGGAGAAATTTTAAGAGAGGACGAGCTTATAAGGTATTGCAAAAAGGGGCTTGCAAAATTTAAAGTGCCAAGTATAGTGCAGTTTTACGACAAACTTCCTAAAACTTCAACTGGCAAGGTTAGAAAAAATTTATTGAAAGGGTAGAAATGGAAGATAAATTTGATGTGA
>NZ_CAJHOF010000024.1 GCF_905120465.1 Campylobacter majalis | reverse complement strand
AGAGTGATGATTTGATTTGGGCGCCTATTGTGGCTATTGCTGGACTATCATCATACTTGAATGCTCCAGATGTAAATGAACAACCAAAAAATGGAGTAGTTATTGACAACCCGACACTCTTAGCTGTAGGTGGTGGAGTTACTGCAAATATCGCAACAAAAGAGCTTTCAAGTCTAATACTAAGCCAAACAGCACAAGCTAGTGTAAAAGCTGGATTGATTGGAGGTGGGGTGGATGCTGGTATGCAGATAGGGGGGCAAGCCTATGATAAAGCAATAGATGGTGTTGAATTTAAAAATGTTCTAGATGCTAGCAAACAAATTCTAGATAATGCAAATAGTATTAAATTTAGTGATTTTAGTATAAATCCATATAGTATTTTATATTCTTCCATAGCAACTGCAACCACTATACCGACTGCGACTCGTTCTATTAAGAGTATCATGTATTCAAGCAATGCCAAGAAAGAATTAAAAAGGCAGCTGGAGACAACTACTTCTAAAGTTAGGCAAGAAAAAATCAACCAAAGCATAAATAAACACAATAGAAATATGATGGATAATTTTATCTTTCAAGGAACTAGTATTGGAATAAAAGTTATTATAAAAGATAATATCGTTTATGAAGGTAATGCAAATGAATAATTTTTTTGGACGAGTTGCTGAAATTGCAATGATGGGGGATTATCCATTTTTGCACTGGATAATATTTGATACTATAGGATTAATGTGTTTAAAAATTTTAACAGAAATACTAATTTTAGATGCATATTTTTTCATCAAACACTCACTTGCTAGAACATTTAGAAATTTTGTTTTTATAATATTTTTCCTAACATGCTTTTTTATATTATGTTATATCTTATTCAGGTTGTTCTTATATAAAAGCAATGGTTTTTTATTATATGTTGCTATTTTTTCACTTATTTTGACTGCGTATATTTTTTTAAAAACAATATATATTTCGATTAAAACTTTGCCAAAATCAAACGATAATTTACAAAATAAAAAACAACATAAACAAAAGCAATCTAAGCCTAAAACAAATAATGTTAACAAAACAAAAAATAATACAAAAGCAAAAGATATAATGCTAAAAATAAATAAGCACAAAAGAAAAAATAATGTCTCTAAAAATATAACACATAGTCCAAAACATGATAAAAATACTATCTAAAATTTTACTTATCATAACCATAATATCATATGTTCTAATCGCCAACATCAACTCAAACACTGCCACCATCTTAAATGCTACTAATACGCATGAAAGCTACAGCATAGATAAAAAAACCAGTGTTAGTATAGAGCTCATATAGGCGATATCTTAAAAGATGCCAAAAGCGGAAAAAGTATATGAAAATGGAATAGAAAAAGGTATTATATATACAGCAAAATGAAAAAATAAAGAAAGTTTTAATCTTAGAAATTTTTCTACAAGTAGTTTAAAAGATGGTAGTAAGCCGCAATGGACTATAGATGTACCATGATATAAAGCCAAAAATGGCAAACCAATATACAGGGAGTTGAAATTTGAATAATAAAATTTATGAAATAGTTGATTTAAAATTATATGAAATTTACTATGGATCTTTTGGTTGTTCTTGTTTGATTGTTTTTAGCAATGAAGAATATGAATTTGATACGATAGAGGAAGATATAGAAGCTTTTTTGTATCTTTTTAAGCGTTTAGTAGATGAAGGATTAATCCTTGTTCACGCACCAATAAACGGCGAACCAGAAAAGGAAATCCAAGGAGATAAATTTTGGGATGTGAGTTCTGATAGAATGATAGAGTATATTAGAAGTGTGTTACCTAGCGACCCAAAATTTCTTTGGGGTGGCTTGGATGATAAAGATGATGAATGGAGCAAATTTTGGTATTACGACTGTCCTACAATTCGCTGGGTAGATAAAGAAACAGGACAGATTTACTAATAAAAGAATTTAAATACAAATTTTTATAAAAGGAACTAAATTTAATGAAATTTATAAACCAACTAATTACTCTTTTTATTTCATTAAATTTAATCATTTCTCAAGCTCTTTTTGCAAATTTGTCGCCCAATCTAAATTTAAATATATGCAAAAACAAACAAATTCTATCATCACAAATTATAAGAATTTAACTGTCACATTAACAAGTAAAATGGAAATTTCAGCTTAGTAGCATTTTGCCAAACTTGTATCCTTAGCATAGCACAATAATCAGATCTTTTAAAATCTGATTATTTTATTACTATTTCATTCATCTGCAAATCATAGTCGTTTTGTGCCTGATTATACATATTTTCAATGCTAACGGCTGGCATTTGACACTTGCCGCTTAGCACAACACGCATAGGTGTGTATAGTGTGGCTGTTTGATTGTTTGCTATGTTAAAAAAGCTAAGCACTCTATCATCTTTGATGATTTGATGAGTTGTATTTAGCGTATTTGTTGTTTTTTGTGTTCGCATATCGCCTTGTAAATTTTCATTAACTACTTCAAAGCATGGGCTAATTATCTCATTTATCACGCCTACTTCTATGTTGTCTTTGCTTGAAATTTCAAGCTTTGAGTATATTAACTCGTTTATTTTTAGGTTATTTATGTCTATATCTTTGCCGTCCTTGTCAATATATGTGCGGTATATGTTTAGGGGTTTTGCACTGTCATTTTTATGATTTATTTTTGGTGTGATGTAGGCATTTGATATGTAGCTTGCAAACATCTCAGCATTGCTAAATAAAACAAACTCGCCATTTTTTGGTGTAAATACGTGTGTTTTGTTTGTATCTAACGTATGGCTTTGTTCATTGTAAATTAGCTTGAAATTTTTTATTTTTTGCTCATTTTTAAAATACGAGTTAAACGCACGAAGTATAAAGGCTTTTTCTTGTGTTGAGTTTGTGCTGTTTGTTTGTTTTAAAAGTTCGTTTGCTAATGTATCTGAAAAGTCGCTTTTTTCAAAGCTTATAGCGTGTAGATATAATACAAAGGCTTTATCTCTAAGCATTGAGCTGAAGTTTTTATTGTCGATATTTAGTTGTAATTTTTTAGCATCATTCGCTACTTTTTTAGCCTCTGCTTCTAGTCCAGCATTTTTTAGTGTAGCTGCCAACAAGTAGCTTCTAAGCTGCGATTTTGTGTGTATTTTGCTATCAAATAACGCATTTAGGGTAGAGATTTTAAGTGCATTGTGGCGACTTAACACGTATGCGGCATATAGGGCATTAAATTCATTAAAAATATCGGCTTGTAGCCTACTATTTATCGCCTTTATGCTATCTTTAAGCTCTGCACTAAATCCAGCTTTAGTGATGTCGCTTAGCACATCAACAGCGTATATGAAGCTAAAATCATCAACATAGCTAAACGCACCCCAGTATCCTATCTCGCCCTTTTCATTTTTCATTTTTTCTATATCTTTTATACCTAGTTCGATGAAATTTTGTCTATCATCTTGCTCGTATTTATTTTTATTGTTTGCATAAAGTAGGGCAAGTAGCCTAGAGCTTCGTTGTTCTGCACATCCGTAAGGGTATATGATGAGATCTTTATTTATCGCATTTAGTAGCGAAAGCGGACTTGATGATACGTTTAAGCTTACATTTTCATAGCCGTTTGGTAGTTTTATGCTTTTGCTTCCCTTTACACTTAGGCTTTTTGCGTGAGTGCTGATTGGATGTGGGTTTATGATGTCTAGTTTGTTTTCGTTTGTGTATTCGTCGTTGTTTAGGCTGATTTTGTAGGTCGCTTTTGCGTTATTTTTGGCGGTTAAAACCATGTTTATATTTGTGTTTTCATTTGGTTTTAGCGTTAATGTTTCTTTGTTAAGTTTGATGTTTAAATTTTCACTTGACTTTACACTTATGCTTACATTTTTGTCTTCATTTGTTGTATTTATAAGCCTTAAGTTTGCATTTATCTCATCACCTTTAAGCATATAAAGTAGTTGCGTAGGTTTTATGATAATGTCATCTTTTATGGTTATTTCACTACTTGCCGTGCCAAAACCGCTTTCATTTGCTACGATAGCATCTATGCGAATGCTTGAGTTAAAAGCATTTGGCGTTTTAAAGTTATAATTTATCTCGCCATTTTCATCAGCCTTTAATCGTATCATTTTTACGTATGTTTGAACATTTTTTGTATCAACCGGACTTTCGTGTTTGCTCATCATTGCCATTCTTAGCATATCTCCGCCAAAGCTTAGTGTCTTGCCATTTGCTTTATATCCGCTTAAATGAGAGTATATATCATAATCAAACACGCCGTCATTTAGTTTTTTGTTAAAAAAACTAAGCGGATCTGGCTTTGATTGAGAGATTATGTTAAGAACGCCAATATCTGCTATAAACAGTGCTACATCGGTATTTGGTATAGTTTTTAAATTTATGTTTATGTTTTGATTTGATTTTGCTGTTTTTGGTGAGTTAAGCTGCACTTTTATCTCTTTGTTATCCATTTTGGCATCCGCATATACTTTCGCAAAGCTTCTAAATACATGGCTTTTGTTGTCTGCTATCTTGTAAATACTAGCAGATATGTATGCGCCGTTAAAGTCAAAATTTATAGGAAATTTTACACTTGCTGAGTGGTTTTTAATGGCTACTAATTTATATGCTTTTATGCCGTTTGCTTCTAGTGTAATTAGTCCAAGACCATCTTTTATAACTGACGTTATATCGGCATTTATGGTGTCGCCTTCTTTATAGCTTTTAGCATCTAGTTTGATATTTGCACTGCTAAGTTTATGAGTTGGAGTTGTGTAGCCGTAGTCATATCCACTCACGCTTATATCAATGCTAGCACTTGCACCACTTTGCATGTGCGTTGCTATGATGCTATACTCTCCGCTATTTGCTAAGGTGTAGTCAAATTTATTGTTTGTGGATATAAACTCATCAATTTTTTCTAACGTCTTAAACCAGCTTGCTTTGTAGTTTGCATCCATGTTGTATTGCCATGTTAGGCGGTTTATTTCGTATTTGATTGTGGCATTTTGTTCGCTTTTGTCTTTGCTATCTAAAACCACTGAGTTAATTGTGATTTTTTCATTTGGTTCGATAAAATTTTTGCTTACATTTATGCCTACTATGTTTTTATATGGATATAGTTTTGCTGTTTTGGCGGTGCTTACCATGTTGCCATCATCATTTGCTTCGTAGGTTAGAGTTAGGTTTAGTATGCTTTTTGCACCATTTTGTGTTTTTAGCATAAATGATACATTTGATGTGCCATTTTTATCTAAATTTATGCTTTTTATTTGAGAAAATGCATTTATGTTTTTTACGTAATCGTTGCTAAATTTATAATTTTTATAGTTTTCGTTTGTATATTCAGCATCGCTGATATTTAGTATCGCTTCGCCACTTATATCGCTGGCAATACCGCCAAATAGATAGTGTGAGCCAAGCTTTGCAGTTAAAATTTCGCCATTTTGATACTCGTCTTTAAGTCCTAAAATTTCATTTTTTACGCGTGTTGGCACGAAGCTTTCTATATAAAAACTTTTATTTTTTATGATTTTATTTGCATGAATTATGCTTAGCTCGAACGTTCCTGTTAAGTTGGAGTTTATTTTTTTATCTATGCTTATTATGCCAAGCTCATCTGTTTTGGTTAAAATTTTATCTATTTTTTTGCCTCGCGGATCGGTGATGATTAATTTTATAGGGGTACTTTTTATCGGTTTGAAATTCGCATCTTTTAGGTATATTGCAGCTTTTATCTCTTCATTTGGTCTTATGAGAGAGCTAGCAAAATACACATACGCATCGATTATATCGCTATCTTGTTTTATTTTGTAGTAGGCATTTTCGTTTAGTTTGTCATCTTGATTTAATATGATAAAATTTTGCTCATCACCCAAGCTTACTACAACAGAAGCTGCGTGTTTGTAAATTTCATCGCTTTTGTATGTATATACACCCTCATCATTTGTAGCACCAGTGGATAAAAGCTCATTTTTATTTGAGTAAATTTTAACATTTGCACCACTTAGCATTGCATTTTGACTAAGTCTATTTGCAAATACAAAAATTTCATCTCGTGCTAATTTTACGTTGATTGCTATGTCACTTAGATAGATATTTTTGCTTATTATCTTATCGTTATCATAGTGCAAGTTTAGCTTATATACTCCGTCTTTGACGTTTTTAAAATTTAGCTTTATTTTGTGCTCGCTTATCTTATTTTTAGTTGTGTTTAGTTCAAATTCTTTTGTGGCTACTTCGTTTGTTAGATGATTTAAGCTACCATTGTTTAAATTTAAAAAATATCTGTAATTTTCATCGCTTAGTTGCTCTAAACTTGCTTTTATTTTTTTTACATTCGTGCTTTTTATGCCTATTTCGCCAAGACTTGAAATATATGGCTTTTCATCGACAAACAATACAAACGGCTCATAATCAGTTGTTGTTATTTCAAACTCATATTTTTGCTTTGTAGCAGTGTAGTAATCGCCAAAACCTTGTAAAATTTCGACTTTATATTTGCTTTGTGGTTTTAACTCTGTGCTTGATATATCTATGGCGTATGCACCCGGACTATCTTGCATATAGCCCACATAATCACTTTGTGAGATGTCAAATCTGTTTATGTTTGAAATTTTAATATATTTTTTTAAATTTTTGTTGTCATACAGCCAGTCGTTTAGGTATATTCGTATGCCAAGAAGCCCGTTTTCAAGCCCTATTGGCTCGACTTTTATAATTGGTAAAGTTTTTGCTTTTTTTATGTTTTGATTAAACTCATATTCATTTATGATATCTTTTTGATATACTAAACTAAACTCTTCGTTTAATGTGGCATTAAACTCACTTTTAAAATCTTTTGGTAGGTAAAATTTTGGATTTTGTAAGTTGTTTGATAGAGTTATTAAAAAGTCTGTATTTGTTAATTTTTTTGTTTTAAATTTTGTATTTTCAATGATTAGTTTTTTGTCTATCTCGTCTATGCTTACTTCGTCAAAAAAGCTTAAAATATATCTATTATCATCGTTTTTTGTGATGCTTTTTACGCCAAAATCTCTGGAGCTAAAGGATATTTCGCTGTTGTTTAATTTGCATTTGTATAAAAATCCAGCATGTAAATTTTGAGTATAAAAAATTAGCGAGTTGTTTGTGTATTCAACAGCTCCTTGTATATTTGGATAGCAAGAAAATGGCTGTTTGTCGGTGATTGAGTTTATTTTTTCAGCTGGGGTATTATTGGTGTAAAAAATTAGTGCTTGTTCGTTTTCTGTATCTACTTCACCACTAAAAGTAAATGCTAAAATTTTAGCAAAAAATACCACCAAAATTAAAAAAACTCTCATCTTAAACTCCTAATTTGTATATTTACTTCGCTTTGATTTGAACCATCATCTAGGCACTTTATGCTATGTTTGCCATGGGTTAAATCTATAAAAATATCATCGCCATTTTTGGCTGTAAAATACTCATCTTGATCTATTTTTATATAGACATCATCGCCCATAAATGCGTGACATTTTATCATAATTTTGCTTATTGGGTGCTCTGAAAGTATGATTTGATCTTGCTTTATATGTGTTATTTGTGGTTTTGATGATGCTAAAATTTCGCTACATTTGCTATTTTTTAACTCATCTTGCGTTATTATCGCATTTTTAAGCATGAAGTTTAGCTCTTGCGCTGATATTAATTCGCATCGATTTTTTTGCATTACGCCAACGATATGCTCATCAATTTGCTCATTTTTGCACTCTTTTGCGACAAATGCATCTAGACACGTTGGCATTGTAATTATGCCATTTGGTCTTTTTATAAAGCTCTGTTTTGATCTCATATCAAGCAGTTTAAACATCTCAAAAACTACTTTTGAAGCGTCGTTTAATCCGGTTAATTTATCTGTTGATTCTGAGTTAAAATTTCCTATCCAAACAGCGATTGTGTAGTTTTGATTTACCCCTATTGCCCACAGGTCTTTATGTAGATAGCTTGTGCCAGTTTTAAATGCTATTTTTGGCGAGTTTTTGGCGTATTTGTATGCTTGAAGCAGGTGCGAACGTGCTGCTTCGCTCATTGCTTTTGCACTTAGATACGCACTTGCATTAGAGATTAATTGGATGCTGTTTTTTTGATTATTTAGTGTTTTACCAGCTATGTTTAGTGGTTTTAACATCCCATCGTTTGCATAAATAGTATATAAATGAGCTAGATTTACAAGGCTTAACTCAGCACTTCCTAAAGCGATACTTGCACCATAAAAGTCTTTATTTTCACTAATTAAATCAAGCGAGTATAGCATCTCATAAAGCGAGTTTTTCTCTAGTTTTTGGTTTAAATTTACAAATGGTATATTAAGGCTTAATGCTAAGGCATCAGTAGCATTTACAATGCCGTTAAAGCTATTTAAGAAATTTTGCGGAGTGTAGTTTGATATGGAAATTTCAGTATCTATAAGCTCGGATTTTGGCGTGATTAGTCCGTGATCTAATGCCAAGGAGTAAATAAATGGCTTTAATGTGCTTCCTGTATTTCGTCTCATATTTAGTGCGTTATTTTGCCCATTTTTAGCGTTTTGATCATGTGAGCCCATGAAGCTTATGACTTGCATTTTTTGATTGTCAATTATGATAGCTGCGGCGTTATTTGCGTTTTTGCTTTTTAAGTTTTGCATGGTTTTATTTAGTATAGTTTGCATTGTGTTTTGTATGTCTAAATCCAAAGCAGTTTTGCTTTGGTTGTTTTGTATGGCGATATCGCAGTAGTTTGGTGCGATATTTGGCAGGGGTAAGCGAGTATTTTGCACACTTTCTGCTTTTGCACGTAGGTATTGATTTTTATCTAGTATTTTTAGCTCATAAAGCTCTTTTAACAAGCGGTTTTTTACATTTTTTATGTCTGAAATTTTATCTAGGCGATTTTTATTTGGATTTTTGGGTATCGTGCTAAGAAGTGCGATTTGCGAGTAGCTTAAGCTCTCAAGCTCTTTGTTAAAATAAATTTTTGCTGCACTTTTTACACCATAGATATTTCCGCCATAAGGCGCTAGATTAAAATACATGGTTAAAATTTCATCTTTGCTATAATGCCACTCAAGCTGAATTGCTATGAAAATTTCTTTGATTTTATTTATATAGGTTCTTTTGTTTTGATTTAGCATTCTAGCTACTTGCATTGTGATGGTTGATGCACCTATGCGATTTTTGTGTGTGAGATTGTGAAAAGTTGCACGCATTATTGAGAGTGGATTTATACCAAAATGATAGTAAAAATATCTATCTTCATATGCGATTACACTTTGTTTTAAAATTTGTGGTATTTGCGTGGTTGGTAGAAAAATTTGCGAGTTTTTGTTTAATCTTATGGTTAAAATTTCGCCGTTTTTGGCATATACTACCGGACTTGGTTCGTGCATTGTTATTTTAAGCATGAAAATTTTATCAAGTATTAAAAACATAACAAACAAAAGCAAAATAAACATCGATAAAAGTCTAAATTTCATTGAAATTTCACGCTCCAAAAAGCCTAATTATACTATAAAAATAATTTGATATAATCACAAATTTTTAAAATCAAAATATAGTTAAGTTACGCAAGGAGCATGTTTGCCACTATCAAAATTAAACAACGAGCAATACTCAGCCGCAACGGCAGCTTTTGGATACAATCTAGTAATCGCTTCGGCTGGAACCGGCAAAACAAGCACAATTGTAGCCAGAATAGCACATTTGCTAAACTTAGGCACAAAGCCTGAAAATATCATGCTCTTAACCTTTACAAATAAAGCAGCAACTGAGATGATAGATAGGCTAAATCGCTTTTTTGATAAAAAAATTACTTCAAAAATTACCGCCGGCACATTTCATGCTGTCTCTTACACTTTGCTTAAAAAACTTGGTAAAAATGTGGTTTTAAAACAGCCAAGTGAGCTAAAAACTCTACTTAAAAGTTTAGTTGAAAGACGTAAATTTAATCATTTAAGTGATGTTAAGCCTTATGGTGGAGCGTATTTGTATGATGTGTATTCACTGTATCAAAACACTCAGCTTGATGAAGACTTTTATACATATTTTTGTAAAAATAACGGCGATCAGGCTGTATATGCTGAAATTTATGATGATGTTTTGAAGGAATTTGAGATAGAAAAAGAGAAATTTGGCTATGTTGATTTTAATGATTTGCTTATAAAAATGCGTGAAATTTTAAAATCTGGCACCGATGTGAGATTTGATGAAATTTTAATTGACGAGTATCAAGATACAAATACTTTACAAGGCTCATTAATTGACGCATTTAATACAAAAAGCCTGTTTTGTGTGGGGGATTTTGATCAAAGTATTTATGCATTTAATGGTGCAAATATCGAGATAATTGGCTCATTTAAACAGCGTTTTGAAAATGCAAAAATCTATGCTTTAAATGTCAATTATCGCTCTAGCTCATCTATTTTAGCCTTAGCAAACAAGGTCATTCAAAACAATCCTCGTTTGTATCCTAAAAATCTAGTTGTTAGTCGCGAAGGCAAGTTTAAATCGCCATCTCTTTTGGTTTATAACGAGCTATTTGATCAATACGTAAGCATAGCCGATATCATCTCACTAAGCCCTTATAAGCGTGAAGATATAGCTATAATTTTTCGCAATAACTCATCTGCTGATGGCTTAGAGCTAGCTTTAAAAGAGCGTAATATAGCCTCAAAACGTAAAGGCGGAATTAGCTTTTTTGAGAGTAGGGAGGTAAAGGCTATAATTGATTTGCTTGGAATTTTTATAAACCCAAAAGACATTATGGCGTTTATTCACGTTTTAGAATACGCAAAAGGCGTAGGAAGTGCAATGAGTAAAGAGTTGTTTGATGATTTGCTAAAGCTTGGGCATGGAAGCGTTGTTTATGGTTTGATTTCGCCTGATATGAGTGTGAGTTTAAAAAAGGCAAAAAAGCAAAATATCCAACTTGGATTGTTTGATGATATAGATGATTTTGGTGAAATTTCAAAATTTAAAGCACTTGATTTTAGTGAGCAATTTCACTCTCATCCTATTTTAAAAAAAGAAAAACTAAGTGAAAATGGTGCGATATTTTTATATGAAATATATAATTTAATCAATAATTTAAGATTGATAAAATATCCAGCTCAAGCCATAAATGAGATCAAAAATAGCAAAATTTTTGCTTATATTGTTGATATTTTAGCCACCAAACGAGCCACGCTTAAAAATGGAAATGTCGATATGAGCTTAAAAAATGAAGCAAATGAACGCATCATGCGTAAGGCACAACTACTTGCTGATATATCACGAAATTACAGCGATATTGAGAAATTTTATAACTTTATAGCACTTGGAAGTGGCGAGATGAGCGAGGGCGAGGGGGTTAGTTTGCTTAGTGTTCATGCTAGTAAGGGGCTTGAGTTTTCGCAGGTTTTTGTTGTTGATTTAGCTCAAAATCGCTTTCCAAATTTAAAACTCATGGCAATGGGTGGTAGTTTAGAAGAAGAGAGACGACTGTTTTATGTCGCGGTAACTAGAGCCAAAGATGAACTTTATTTAAGTTATGCTAAGTTTGACAAAGTAAAAAAAGTAAATTACCAGCCAAGTTGCTTTTTAGTAGAGGCTGGTATGGCAAAAGCAGGTAGTGTTGTTTAAAATTTATTTAATGCGTTAAAAAATACTTTTTTATCTCATTTATGTTTGAAGTTTTACTTAGTGCAAGTGAAAGAAGTATCCTTGATTTTTGTGGATTTAGCGTGTTTGATGTGATAAAATTTTCATACTCTTTAGTGATTAATCCGCTTATTGTGTTTGCTGATACGACGATTATGACGCCATTTTTGGCTAAAATTTCAAGTTTATTTTTAACATTTTCTGGAAGGGTTGCATTTGCATAGCCTATCACGACTAGCCCTTTTACATCGCTTTTTATGTTAAAAATTTCATCATCCATGCCAGGATAAATATAAATAATTTGCGTTTTTATAAACTCTTTTGTATTTACTAGACGTGATTTAAGCTGTTTTGTTTGAGTGTAAAAATTTACCTCTCCATAGTTTATAACGCCGATTTTGCCAAAGTTTGGCGATACAAATGCGTTAATATTTGTTGAGTGGATTTTAATGACATCTTTTGCAGAGTGAATTTCATCGTTTATAGCTATCATCACGCCACTACTTTTTTCATGCATGGCCAGACAAACGCTGTTGTATAAATTTAACTCGCCATCGCTACTAGCTGATGAGCTATTTCTCATGGCTCCGGTTATAATAATTGGCTTATTTGTATCTAGAACCAAGCTTAAAAAATATGCTGTCTCACACATGGTATCTGTGCCATGCGTGATTACTATAGCGTCATTTGTTTTTATAGTTTTGCAAACACAATCAGCTAGATTAAGCCAAAAATTTACATCCGCATCTTTTGAGTCGATTTGTGAAAATTTCACACCTGAGATTTGTGCTTTGGTTGAAATTTCATACGGTAAAATTTCAACCAAAGCAACATCGCTAATGCTATAGTTTTTGTCGTATTTATCGCTAGATTTACTAGCTATTGTTCCGCCTGTTTGTATGATTGCTATTTTTTTCATAAATCTCCGTTTATATAATTGTTCTAGTTAAAAACATATAAAATGCAGTTGATGTTACTATGCTAAGTAGGGCATTGCGAAATTTTAAATGTATAATTATGAGCGTTAATATAGCTATCGCCTCGTTTGCTCCGTATGGATAGACGTGAAGCTTTGTATCTTTTAGTGCATAAAAGACTAAAATTACCATTATCATTATACCCATATGCTTTTGTATAGCTTTTAGATAGGCGTTTTGTTTGTAGGTTTTTATCAGATAAAATGGAAAAGCCCTAGTTAAAAATGTAGCAAATGCAGATAGCAAAACAGCCATAAAAAGCACTAATTCAGATGAGTTTATGTCTATCATAGCCTATCCTTAAATGCCAGTATAAATACCACGCAAAACATCATTGAACCAACTAGTAAAATTTTATCAGGCAAGAATGCCACGCTTAAAATACTAATCAAACACGCCACGCTAAGCACGGCTAAGTTTTTTTCTACTTTAAACATCTCAATTACGATAACTAAAAATAGTGCCGTTAAGCTAAACTCAAGTCCGCTCATATCTACGCTTATAAAACCAGCCGCTAAACAGCCAACCATGCTTCCGATAAGCCAGTAAAGCCATGATAAGAAATTTATCATCGCAAAAACTCGCCCACGCTCATTTTTGTTGCTTATATTTAGTGTTTTAAATGTCGCAAAGGTCTCATCTGTGAGTGTTGCGATATTATAAAGGCGGTATTTTATGCCTTCATACTCTTTTAAAAGTGTTAATCCATAAAATGTATGGCGTAGATTTATAAGATACGATACTATAAAAACTTCAGCAAAGTTTGTGCCAACGCTAAAAAATGATAACATCATAAACTGAGCTGCACCGCCGTAAGCTAAAGCGGATAAAGCAATGGCTATAAACGCACTAACTTCAAGCGTATTTGCGACTATGCCATAAGCCACGCCAAGTGGGAAATACCCCATAAATATCGCAATAGTAAGAGAGAAAATTTCACTAAATTTCATATTTTACCTAATAAAAAACCAAAATTATAGTGAAATTTTGCTTAATTCATAGCGGAGAAAAGCTATCTTTTAAGCGTTTTAGCTTTTCGTTATCGCGCTTTGTCTTTTGCGAAGTCGAAAAATACAAAATATCAACAACCCAAATAAACAAAATAAAAGCAATTATAACAAGCATATATAGCATTTTAACTACCTTTTTAAGCCATTTACTATCTCTAGCATTGCATCACTTGTTGTGATGCCCTTTGAGTTTGCCTCGTATGCTCTTTGCCCAGTGATAAGATCAGTCATTTCTTCGACTAGTTGGACGTTACTCATCTCGACAAATCCCTGTCTAATCGTGCCAAGTCCATCAAGTCCAGCCACGCCAACTACCACATCGCCACTAGCTCCAGTTGCTAGATAGTTATTATCTCCCATTGAGTGAAGTCCGGACGGATTGATGAAATTTGCTAGTTCTATCTGTCCTATTTGATTCATCTCTGTCTCTCCAGCTTGTAGTACAGATACGGTTCCGTCAATGCCGATTGAGATTTGCGTTGCATTTGCTGGAACTACTATTTGTGGGATTAGCTGATAGCCGTCTGAATTTACAACTGTGCCGTTTGCGTCAAGTTTAAAAGCACCGTTTCTAGTGTATGCTGTCGTGCCATCAGGAAGCTGTATCTGGAAAAAGCCATCTCCAGCGATAACCATGTCAAGATTGTTGCTAGTTTCTCTAAAATATCCTTGAGTGAAAATTTTATTAATTGCCGTTGGACGCACACCAAGACCCACTTCTATGCCTGTTGGGCTAGTTGTAGTTTGACTTGTAGCAGTTCCCGCATACTCCATTGTCTGATACATCAAATCAGCAAATTCCGCTCTATTTTTCTTAAATCCAAAAGTATTTACGTTTGCGATGTTGTGTGATGTTACATCGATTTGTGTTTGTTGTGCTATCATACCTGTGGCCGAGGTATAAAGTGATCTCATCATGATTTATCCTTTTTAATCTCTTTGTCTTTTACATTTTGTTGTAAAATTTGTCTAACTAGCTTAACTTAAAGCCAAATTAGCTCTTTTTAGCCTAACTGATTTAATTATTAGCAAAGACTAAAACCGCCTAGTTGATGTTTTAACCCTTGCTAGTGTGAAAATAATTTTCTTAATTTAATATTACAAATAACGCCCCTGTTTTATTGAAATTTATCATTTTATGCTCTTGTTGCTGCTAATTTTGTAATTGCATCGTTATTTAGCTCTTCCATGTGCGATGTCATTACCTTTTGATACATTTCTACCATTCTTTGTGTTTGGATTAATCCTACCATTTCTGTTACGGTATTTACGTTTGATATCTGCACAAAGCCCTGAAGCACGACGTTTGATTCGGCTATGTCTTGAATGTCGTCTAAATTTTTAAGCTCGTATAAATTATCTCCAAAACGCTCTAAATCCCTAACGTCTCTTGGTTTTGCTATATAAAACCTGCCTATTTCATTGATCTCTTCTGGATTGTTTATATCATGTGTGTATAAATTTCCATTTTTGTCAGCGTTTAAGCTTACACCTTGTGGGATTTGTATGCCACGCACTGCAATTGGCTGAGTGGGATAGTTATTTGGTAGCACTCTATAGCCCTCTTTTGATACGATATATCCTTCGCTATCTAGGCTAAATGCACCGTTTTTGCTTAGTTTTACGCCACTTGGTGTATCTAGTAAAAAAAACAAGTCATCTTGTTTTAGTACAAAATCAAAGGCATTTGAGCTAGTTTTTAAACCACCTTCGCTAAAATCGGTATATTGCTCTACCACTCGTGGCACTCTATCGATTGCTCTATTTAGATATTTTGCTGCATCTTTTGTATGATTTTTTAGTGGCAACTCATCATACGTTTGTTTAAAAATTCTCTCAAAATCGCCAATAACCACATCATCTCTTTTGTAGCCAATGGTATTTATATTAGCTAGGTTATTTGTGATGACATTTAATCTATTAAACTGCGTTATCATTGCTCCTGTGGCTTGATAGTATCCATTTTGCATTATATTAAACCTTAAATTTAATGATTGTTTTTAGTTTAAGCAAAATGTGTTCCAAAATTTTTATATTTAAAAAATATATTTTTTGTTTATAAATAATTAAAATTTTACATTTTATATTAATTTTAGTTTTAAATTTTAAATATTTTATAAATTTTTTAGAATTTA
>NZ_CAJHOF010000023.1 GCF_905120465.1 Campylobacter majalis | reverse complement strand
CCATACTAATTTGATTGTATTAATAATTAAGGGATTATAAAATACTTAGTAGTATTGAACACATTGTTTTTTGTATATTGGTGTGTTGTTTTTCAATTGACACACCAATACAGCATGATATTAACTACTATTATTGTTGTGATAGTTTTATTTTATTTTTGTCGTTGTTTTGATTTTTGTTGCTTAGCAAAAGTATTAAATTTTGATATTTTATGATTTTATAGTGTATATGAAATTTTAATAAAATCATGAGTATTGATATAGCCAAAATTTATTCTTTTATTCATTTTTAATCGAAATTTTGGCACAATCTTGGGCTAAATTTAAATCAAAGCGAATAGATGAAAAATATAAGAAATTTTAGCATAATAGCACACATAGATCATGGTAAATCAACATTGGCGGATAGGCTGATACAAGAGTGCAAAGCGGTAAGTGATCGCCAAATGAGTAGTCAGATAATGGATACTATGGATATCGAAAAAGAGCGTGGTATAACAATCAAAGCACAATCTGTAAGACTTGAATACAAGAATGAAAATGGTGAGTTTGTATTAAATTTAATAGACACCCCAGGACATGTTGATTTTAGTTATGAAGTTAGTAGGAGTTTGGCTAGTTGTGAGGGTGCTTTGCTCGTTGTTGATGCGTCTCAGGGTGTTGAAGCACAGACGATTGCTAACGTCTATATCGCCTTAGAAAATAATCTAGAAATAATTCCTGTTATTAATAAAATCGATCTACCGGCTGCTGATGCTGAGCGTGTAAAAAATGAGATAGAGCATGTTATTGGTCTTGATTGCTCAGAAGCGATAGAGGTGAGTGCAAAAAGTGGCATAGGTATAAATGATTTATTAAGAGCGATAGTTAATCGCATTCCCGCACCTGTCTCAGATCCAAATTCTGCAACAAAAGCTTTGATTTATGATAGTTGGTTTGATAACTATTTAGGTGCTTTGGCATTAGTTAGGGTTTATGATGGTAAAATTTCAAAAAACGATGAAATTTTAGTTATGAGCACTGGCAAAAAGCATGTTGTGCTTGATTTAATGTATCCAAATCCAATCGCTCCCATAAAAACACCTAGTATAAATTCAGGCGAGGTTGGTGTTGTGGTGCTTGGATTAAAAAATGTGAGCGATGTTCAAGTTGGTGACACTATAACCAGTGCAAAAAATCCAGCAAAAGAAGCCATTGGTGGATTTGAGAGAGCAAAGCCATTTGTGTTTGCTGGTTTATACCCAATCGATACTGATAAATTTGAAGACTTAAGAGACGCATTAGATAAACTAAAACTCAATGATAGTTCAATAAGCTATGAACCAGAGACATCAATCGCGCTTGGTTTTGGTTTTAGGGTTGGATTTTTAGGCTTACTTCATATGGAGGTTGTTAAAGAGCGTTTGGAGCGTGAGTTTAACCTTGATTTAATAGCAACTGCGCCAACTGTAACATATGAAGTGATTCAAACTGATGGCAAAACGCTAATGATTCAAAATCCAAGCGAGTTGCCGCCAGTAAATAAGATAGAAGTTATAAAAGAGCCATATGTTCGATCCACCATCATCACTCCAAGTGAATTTTTAGGAAATATTATAACCTTGTTAAATAATCGCCGTGGCGTTCAAACTAAGATGGACTATATCACGCCTGAGCGAGTTTTACTTGAGTATGATATACCGATGAACGAGATAGTTATGGATTTTTATGATAAGTTAAAATCTGCAACCAAAGGCTATGCAAGTTTTGATTATGAACCTAGTGAATACAGGGTTGGGGATTTGGTAAAGCTAGATGTAAGAGTTGCTGGTGAGATAGTTGATGCTTTATCTATAATCGTGCCTGAGAGTAAATCTGCTAGCAAGGGGCGTGATTTTGTAAAAGCTATGAAAGAGATAGTGCCTAGACAACTTTTTGAAGTGGCTATACAAGCAAGTATTGGTAATAAGGTTATTGCAAGAGAAACCGTTAAATCAATGGGTAAAAATGTCACTGCTAAGTGCTATGGTGGAGATATAACACGTAAAAGAAAACTACTTGAAAAGCAAAAAGAAGGCAAAAAAAGAATGAAGGCCATTGGTAAGGTAAATTTACCGCAAGAGGCATTTTTGAGCGTCTTAAAGATAGACTAAAGACTATTTTTGATGAAAATTTTGTATATGCCATAAAGGTTTTTAAATTTGTGTCGATACTAAGTTTGAAAAATTATTAAATTTTAATTTTTTTACAATATAATTGTGAGTACAAATTATTAAAAAGGAAAAAAATGAAAAAATTACTATTCGTTTCTGGTGCTGTGGCTATGTTAGCTAGTGGTGCATTTGCAGCTGATGGTGCTGCTGTATATAAAAAGTGTATAGCCTGTCATGGTGTAAAAGCTGAAAAGATGTTTAACAATAAAGTTCCTGCCATAAATACATTAAGCAAGGAAGATATTGTGGCTGCAATTAAGAGCTACAAAACAGGAGCTAACAAATACAACATGGGTGCTATGATGAAGCCTATTGCTACACCTATGAGCGATGAAGATATTGATGCAGTGGCTGAATATATAAATACTCTTAAGTAACATACGAGCGGAAATTCCGCTCACTCTTTTAAAATTTATACAAAGTTTTATTTAAACAATGTTAAAATACCTTTAAAGCTTATTTTAAAGGATTGTTAATGATACAGCAAAAAAATGGCGTTTTGTCGTTTTACTTTCAAAGCAATTTACTTTTAAGAATTTTTCTCGGTCTTGTTTTGGGTGCTATTTGTGGCATTGTTTTTCAAAATGCAAGTGGTGCGATTGAATTTTTAAAACCATTTGGTGATTTGTTTGTAAGATTGCTTAAGATGATAATGGTACCAGTTATAGTTTGCACACTTATAGTTGGAACTAGCTCCATATCTCCTTCGCATCTTGGCAAGGTTGGTGTAAAAATTATACTTTTTTATATGTTTACTTCTCTTTTTTCTATTATTATAGGTCTTAGTGTCGGCTCTGTGCTTTCTCCTGGATTGGGACTAGAGTTGGCTCAGGGGGCTGGTGTTGCAAAAGAAGCAAATGCACCAACTTTGGTTGAAATTCTACTTGCAATTATTCCGACAAATCCATTTGAATCTATTGCTAAGGGCGATGTGCTTCCAACTATTTGTTTTTGTATATTTTTTGGTATTGCACTTGCGTTTAGTCGCGATAGTAAAAAAGAGGAAATTTCAAGAGCAGCTGATACGGTGTTTGCATTTTTTGAAGGCATGAGTGATGTTATGTTTCGTATTGTTGGATGGATTATGCAGTATACTCCAATTGGAGTTTTTGCACTTATTTTTATCGTGTTTTCTAAAAATGGAGCTCAAGCATTTGGTCCACTTTTAAGCGTTACAGTAAGCGTTTATGTTGGATTGGTACTTCAGGTTGTGCTTGTTTATTGTGTTATTTGTTTGATTTTTAAACTTAGTCCAATTATATTTCTTAAAAAGGTTAGAAAACCTATGATTACGGCGTTTGTTACGCGTTCATCTGGTGCGACTATACCTGTTAGTATGGAGACTTTAGAAAAAGATATGGGTGTGCCAAGGAGTATTTTTGGCTTTACTATCCCGGTTGGTGCAACGCTAAATATGGACGGCACAACTATATATTTGGGCGTTTGTGCGATATTTATAGCAAATATCGTTGGTGTGCCACTTGATTTTTCAGCACAGCTTACTATAGTTCTTACGGCTGTTCTTGCATCTATTGGAACTGCTGGTGTGCCAGGTGCTGGTGCTATTATGCTTTTAATGGTGCTTGAATCGGTTGGGCTTAAGGTCGAGGCAGGTAGCGTTGTGGCAGTAGCGTATGGTATGATACTTGGTATCGATGCTATTTTGGACATGGGTAGAACATCAATGAATGTTGTTGGCGACGTGGCTGGTTCTCTAGTTGTTGGTAAGATGGAAGGCAAATTAGACGAAAAAGTGTGGCAAAGCTAATGAAAACACTTGGGATTTTAGGCGGCATGGGTCCATTAGCGACGATTGATTTATATCAAAAGATAGTTTCACTAACCCCAGCTAAGTGCGATCAAGAGCATATTCATGTCGTTATTGATAGTTATGCCCAGATACCAGATCGCACAAAATATATTTTGGGTGGTGGTGAAAATCCTTTGCCAAAGATGTGTGAGGCGGCAAACAGGCTAAAACAAGCTGGATGTGATGCTGTTATTATGCCGTGTAACACTGCTCATTACTTTGCTAACGACATACAGCGTGAAGTTGGTGTTGAAATTTTATATATGAATAAAATAACCGTAAATGCATTAATTAATCGTTATAAAGATGCTAAAAATATAGCTGTTATAGCTACAACTGGCACTAAAATAGGAAGAGTGTATGATGATATATTAAATATGCATGGGTTAAATAGTGTAGAATTTTCTGATTGTCAGCAAAATGCATTTATGAAATGCATATACGATGGCGTTAAGGCTGGAAAAACACATGAATATGTTGAGTTGTTTAATAAGACATTGGCCAAAATTAAGGCGGATGTTTATATAGCTGCATGCACTGAAATTCCAATATTTTTGTCTTATATTGATGGACAATATCGTTTTGTGGATGCGACACTAGAGCTTGCTAAGTATGCAGTAGAATTTGCACTAAAAGATTGAGTTTTTACAGGGCATTATTCTATAAAATTTAATTATTTTAGTTGTAAGATCTTTTTGTTAATTTAAGCAAAATTTAATAAGTTTTTATTTTGCAGTGTTTAACTATATGATTGCCTTTTTTGCATTGCAAGTAAAGCAAATAATCCGCAAATTTATTATAAATTGTCAAGTTTTAGACTTTAAAGACTACTTGTGTTGCTAAAAGCTTACTTGCAAAACATTTTTAATTATTTACATTAATTTATATTTTTGTTTTAAAGTCAAAATAAGTGTTTTGCTATTTGTCTTAGAAATATATACTTTTGATTTTTTTGTATTAGCACTAAATTTTTGCTTTTGTATAAATAAATTTACTTTAGTTTTGCCTTACACTGCGTTAGTTTTTGTTGCTACTACATTTTTTGCTTTGCAAAAAGCACTTTGCTTGTTTTAAAAACTATCATTTATTTTAATACAAATATCTTTTAAAATTTATCGGTTATTTTTAAAGTTTTAAATTAATGTAAAATTTTTTAAATTTTTTAGTGATAAATATGTTTTCGTAGTTTTTATCGTTACAATACGATAACTTAATTTCGCTGCCTCTATGAATAATTTTTATTTAATAGTAATGCTAAAATTATGATTTTTGTGATTTAGCACTACTTAAAACCTAGTTAATTAGCAAAAAGTGTTTAAACAGCAGCTAAGCAAAAATATTATTTTAAGCGACAAAAGTTATAACAATATTTAAATCACACAAAATAAAAGTTGTCTCAAAATTAGGTTTAAACATCGTTGGTTTTTAACATTGCTCTTATAATAATTTTTGATTATTTTAAAATTTATTAATAATTCATATTGGCAAAATAGCAAACTAATGTTAAAATTAAATTTAAAGCATCACAATAAACATTGCCGTCAAAACACAAAGCCCCTTAAACAACCTAGAGACTTTGTGTTTTTAAGTTTAAACGATTTTTATTTGTATTTCGCCGTTTTCACAAACTATATCTATCTCATCTGAACCTTTTAATGCATCGCTTAAAATCATATCTGAAATTTTATCTTCTACCAACTCATAAATTGCTCGTCTAAGCGGTCTTGCACCATACTCCATATCAAAACCGGCCTCTGCAATGAGTTTAGCGGCATCATTGCTTAAGTTGGCTTTTATTGCACGTTCATTAAGCCTATCTTTTAAGTCTTTAAACATTACATTTACAATTTTTATTAGCTCATTTTCTCCAAGAGGATTAAATGTGATAACATCATCAAGTCTGTTTAAAAACTCCGGTTTAAAATACGCTTTTAGCTCGTTTTTAACAGCATTTTCTAATTCTTTGCCGCTTAAATCCATGATGAAATTTGAAGCGATATTTGATGTTAAAATTATGATTGTATTTTTAAAATCCACAACCACGCCTTTATTGTCGGTCGCACGTCCATCGTCTAAAATTCCAAGTAGTATATTAAAGATGTCTTTGTGTGCTTTTTCTATCTCGTCAAACAATATCACGCTATATGGGCGTCGTCTAACTGCTTCGCTTAGTTGCCCACCTTCATCATATCCTACATATCCAGGCGGTGCTCCAAGTAGCCTTGAAACACTGTGTTTTTCCATATATTCACTCATGTCAAATCGTATTAAGGCCTTTTCGTCGTCAAATAAAAATTTAGCCAAGGCTTTTGCTGTTTCAGTTTTGCCTACACCAGTAGGACCTAAAAACAAAAACGAACCAATCGGTTTTTTTGCACTACTTAGACCAGCTTTGTTTCGCTTTATAGCTCTTGCTAGTGCATTTAGTGCTTGATCTTGACCGATTACGCTTTTTTGCAAATGGCTTTGTATTTGTAGATATTTTTGCTTTTCGCTTGTTAGCATTTTTGATACTGCTATACCAGTCCATTTGCTTAGTATTTGGGCTACTAGCTCATCATCAACTTGATTTTTTAACAATACACCTTCATTTTTTTGTGCGTTCCATTTTTCATTTAGTTCTGCTAATTTTGCATTTGCTTGTAAAATTTTGCCATGTTCTATTTCAGCCGCTTTACTAAAATCACTATTTCGTTTTGCTATTTCAGCCTCGGTCTTTAGTGTTTCTATTTGTTTTTTAGTGTTTGAAATTTCATTAAAAATCTCTTTTTCGTTTTTAAATTTAAGCTCCAAGGCATTTTTTTTCTCTTTTAAATTTTCACTCTCTTTTTGTATTTGTGCTAGACGTTCATCGTTTTTAGGCTCATTCTCCATCTTTAACGCCTCTTTTTCAACCTCAAGCGTTACGATATCTCTTTTTACTTTTGCTAACTCAAATGGCTCACTTTCAATTTGCATTTTTAGCTCAGCCGCCGCTTCATCTATTAAATCAATTGCCTTATCTGGTAAAAATCTATTTGATATATATCTATCAGATAGACGTGCAGCTGCTACAAGAGCTGAGTCTGTTATGCTCACATTATGATGCACCTCAAGACGCTCTTTTATGCCACGCAAAATTTGCAAGGCCTCATTTACACTTGGCTCTTTTACGTCTATAGGTTGAAAACGTCTTTGTAGTGCGGCATCTTTTTCGAAATATTTTCGGTATTCTTTTAATGTTGTAGCACCAACAGCATGTAGTTCGCCACGTGCTAGTGCTGGTTTTAAGATATTTGCCGCATCCATGCTACCTTCGCTAGCTCCAGCTCCGACGATTGTGTGAATTTCATCTATAAATAAAATGATATTTTTTGCTTTTTTCACTTCATCTATGACCGCTTTTAGACGATCTTCAAACTCACCTCTATATTTTGCACCAGCTATTAATGCACTCATATCAAGCGTAATTACTCGCTTATTTAGTAGGCTTGTAGGCACATCTTTGCTATATATTTTTTGTGCTAAGCCCTCGACAATGGCAGTTTTGCCAACGCCAGGCTCACCTAACAATATAGGATTGTTTTTGCTTTTTCTAATTAAAATTTGCATCATTCTAATTATCTCTTCATCTCGTCCAATCACTGGATCAAGCTCTGAGTTTGCTGCTTTTTGACTTAAGTCTATTCCATATTTTTCAAGTGCATCTAGTGTGTCGTCGGCTGTTTGAGTATCAATATTTTTTCCGCCGCGAATAGCTTCTAGATTTTTTTTAAGCTCCATTAAATCAATAAATTTTGATAGTATTGTTTTAATTGGTTCAGTTTGTAAATTTGCTATTATCCACGTATCAACAGCTATAAATTTATCTCCCAAACTCGCCATTAATCCGCTTGCATTTTGCAAACTACTTAATGTTTGACTTGAAATTTTGATATTTTCTTTGCTTACGTTTGAGCTAGTTGGTAAATTTTGCACATTTGATTTTATCTCTAAAATTAGTGCGTCTTTACTAGCACTCATTTTATTAAGTACTTGATTTAGCACTGATGAGCTATCAGTGCTAAGCCCCCATAATATATGAATGGGTAAAATTTCACTGTTTTTAGAATGTATTGCTAAACTAGCACCATTTTCTAACGCCATTGTCATTTGAGTTGTTAATTTTTGTAGTATTTCTGACATCTTGTATCCTTTTGGTTTTATATTAGTGACATTATATAACTTTAGTTAGTTAATGTCAAGTTTATTTATAAAAATAATTTAATTAATTTTATATTTATGAAATTTTACACTTCAATTATGGTTGGTTTTATGCTATTTTTAGGCAAATAGTTATAAAATAATGCCTTATTTAAATTTAGGAGATTTTTTTGAAAAAAGGTAAAATTTTATTAGCTTCGGCAATACTTTTCTCTTCGTTTTTTGCTACATTTTTAAATGCAAAAACAAACGAAACAACAACAAAAGATAGATTAGATGCTCTTTCTAAACTAAACAAAACTATAAATACAGTTGAAAAATATTATGTTGATGATATTGCCTTTAAAGATCTTATTGATAAAACGATAGCCGGTTTGATGCAAAATTTAGACGCTCATTCTAGTTTTTTAAATGAAAAAGCTTTTAAAGACATGCAGGTGCAAACATCTGGAGAATTTGGCGGACTTGGTATAACGGTTGGCATGAAAGACGGTGCTTTAACAGTTGTGTCGCCGATAGAAGATACTCCAGCCGATAAAGCTGGTATAAAAGCTGGAGATGTGATACTTCGCATAGATGGAAATGCAACGATTGGTATAACGATAGATGAAGCTGTGAGTAAAATGCGAGGAGAGCCAAAGACGCCTATTACTGTTACGATTGTTAGAAAGGGCGAACCAAAGCCGTTTGACGTAAATATTATACGTGATATAATCAAAGTAGAAAGTGTCTATTCGCGTCTTATAAAAGATGATAATATTCTTTATTTGAGAGTAACAAATTTCGATAAAAATGTTGTGGCAAAAGCCAGAGATGCTATTAAAAAACATCCAAATGTAAATGGTATTATTATGGATTTGCGCAATAATCCTGGTGGGCTATTAAATCAGGCTGTTGGTTTAGTTGATATCTTTGTTGATAGTGGAGTAATAGTTTCACAAAAAGGCAGAGATGTCAGTGAAAACTCAGAATACAAAGCTAGTAAAAACTCAACATTAACAAAGCTTCCTTTGGTAGTACTAGTAAATAGCGGATCAGCAAGTGCAAGCGAGATAGTTAGTGGAGCATTGCAGGATATGAAACGTGCTGTAGTTGTTGGTGAGAATACATTTGGCAAAGGTAGTGTTCAAGTGATACTTCCTATAGATGATAAAGAGGCTTTAAAGCTCACAATAGCTAAGTATTATTTGCCAAGTGGAAAGACTGTGCAGGCTGTTGGTGTAACGCCAGATGTTATTGTATATCCTGGTAAGGTTCCGCAAAATGAAAATTCTGCCTTTGTCATCAAAGAAAGTGAGCTAAAGGCACACCTGCAAGGAGAATTGGAAAAAATAGATGATAAATCTGAAAAAAATGATGAAAAAATAAAAAATAAAGATGATAAAAACATTATAAGTAGGCAAAAAGTTGATGAAGATATTCAACTTAAAACGGCTATAGATGTTATTAAGGTATTAAAAACAAACATAAGAGGATAATGGGTATGAAAAAAGGACAAATGTTATACGAAGGCAAGGGCAAAAGGCTATATAAAACAGATAATGATGATTTGTTAATAGCTGAATTTAAAGACGATCTAACTGCTTTTAACGCTCAAAAAAAAGGTAGTGAAGAAGGCAAGGGTGCATTAAATAACAAAATAAGCACACAGCTTTTTAGATTGTTAGAACAAAATGGCATTAAGACACATCTTATTGATGTTTTAAGTGATACACAACAACTTGTAAAAAAAGTTCAAATTATACCACTTGAAGTTGTCGTGCGAAATATTGCCACAGGCTCACTATCAAAGCGACTTGGTATAACTGAAGGGGAGATTTTACCATTTACTCTTGTTGAGCTTTATTATAAAAACGATGATTTGGGCGATCCTCTTGTTAATGATGAGCATTGTTTGATAATGAATCTTGTAAAAACAGAAAAAGATTTGCAAGTGTTAAGACACTTGGGTAGAGAGATAAACTCTATTTTATTTAAATTCTTTGAAACCAAAGGATTAAAGCTAGTTGATTTTAAGGTAGAGTTTGGCATTGATAGAGATGGCAATATAGTTTTAGCTGATGAGATAAGTCCTGATAGTTGCCGTTTTTGGGATGCAAAGACAAATGAAAAGCTAGATAAGGATAGGTTTAGACAAGGGCTTGGAAATGTTAAAGTTGCCTATGAAGAGATATTAAGAAGGATTTTATCATAAGTGGGGTTAATATGAAAGCAGTTATTAATATAGCATTAAAAAATGGTGTTCTTGATCCAGCCGGTAAAGCGACACAACATGCGCTAATTTCGCTAGGTTTTTCAAATGTAGAAGATGTAAGAATAGGCAAACAGATTGTATTAGAAATTAATGCAACCAACAAAGAAGAAGCAAAAAAACAACTTAAAACAATGTGTGAGGAGCTACTTGCAAATACAGTTATAGAAGATTATGAGATAGTATTATGAAGGTAGCTATTTTATTATTTCCTGGAACAAATAGCGAACAAGACACAAAGTATGCATTTGATTTGCTTGGTTGCAAGACTGAGATTGTGTGGCATAAGCAAACTAAAATTGATGCTGACTTAATAGTGCTTCCAGGTGGGTTTAGTTATGGTGATTATTTACGAACCGCCGCGATTGCCAAATTTAGTCCTGCAATGAAAGCTGTTGTGCAACATGCAAAAAATGGAGGATACTTGCTTGGTATATGTAATGGATTTCAGATGTTGCTTGAGCTTGGACTGCTTCCTGGTGCAATGAGAAGAAATGACTGTTTAAGTTTTGTTTCAAAATATCATCATTTAAAAGTAGTATCAAACAATAATAAATTTTTATCAAATTTAAACATAAATGATATAGTAAATATCCCTATAGCACATGGCGAAGGCAATTATTATACAGATGATAACACGCTTAAGAGCATGTATGAAAATGAGCAAATTTTGCTTAAATATTGTGATGTAAATGGAAATGATTTAAACCCAAATGGCTCTGTTGATAGTATAGCTGGCATATGCGATAAAAATAAAAAAATTTTTGCTCTCATGCCACATCCTGAGCGTGCATGCGAGAGCATACTTGGTAGTGACGATGGCATGAAAATGCTTAAAGGTTTGATTTGTTAAAAAAAATTATTTTGTTTTTTGCTATTTGCTTTTTGGGTGCAAACGAACCTAGTGTCTTTGATATGATGGACAGGGATGATAAAGATAAATTTATCAATATGCCAAATACCGCCAAGACACAAACAAAGCAGAATGTAAATTTAAATGAGCTAAAAAATATATTACCAACAGACGAGCCTGATATAATGACGCCAAATAGTTCATTATATGATACTCCAACGGTCAGTAAAAATGCTAGTCTAAAAGTGTTGAGTATGCCTAAAAATGCATTGATTGGCGAGATTTTTAAGGTCGAGGTTTTACTAAGCACCTTTAGTGATATTGATTTTATATTTTTAACAAAAATAGATCAAACAAATGTCAAATGGTTAAATAAAAATTTAACTTGGGTTAAAAATGGTGAAACTTATGCAACTACGATATATTTGCAAGCTAAAAACCAAAATGCAAAAAGCACAAAATTAGAAGTGTCTATTTTAAGAAATGGTGAGGAGTTTAATAAAACAAATTTGATTATGTTTTTGCCACGCCTAAAAGAGTTAAAAGCACCAAATTTTTATAATAATATAGTTGCGGATTTGCTTGAGGTTAAGAAATTTAAAACTACAAAATTTGATGATGAAAACTATATAATGATAGTTGAACTAAATGCTAAAAATGCCGATCTTGGGTCATTTTATTTGAATGATAAAACAATAATAAAACAAGGTGTTGATACTATAGTTGGCGATTTTGGTTCGCAAAGTGCATATTATTTTGCTGTATTTAAGCCAAACAAGAGAACTCTTGAGTTTAACTACTACAATCAAATTAAGCAAAAATTTGAAACTTTTTCGTTGCCGGTTAGCGTTGAAGATGACGAGATTAGCACTCATGTTGGATTAAATCCAAAACAAAGCGAAGTGACAATATATAAAAATGTCACAATATACTCACTTGCTGGATTGCTATTTGTATTGGGAATTTTTAGACGTAGGATTAGCTATTTTATTGCGGTTGCACTACTGCTTGCATATGGCATATATAGCTACAATCCATTTAGAAAGGCGATATTAAAACCTGAGGTAAATGTTAGAATATTACCTATAAAAAACTCAACTATATTTTATGTATCAAGTCAAAACGAGAGCGTGGAAATACTTGATAACAAAGATGAATATTTTAAAATTTTATTTAGTGATGGCAAAATAGGTTGGGTTAAAAAGGATGAGATTGTCAAGAATTAGAGGTTTGTTTTACGCTATTTGGTTTTTGCTTTCTGTAGCTTTTGTTGTGTTTTTGATGTGGGCGATGACAAAACACATACATACAATTAGAAGAGTTTGGGCAAAATTTCAACGTTTTTTTGCTGGATACGAGCTGGAAATAATTGGCGAAATAGCTGATGTAAATATGATAATAATTAATCATAAAAGTATGCTTGATATAATTGTTATGGAAGAAATTTATCCTAAAAATCTTTGTTGGGTCGCTAAAAAAGAGATAGGAGATATACCAATAATAGGCAAAATTTTAAAAATTCCAAAAATGATACCAATCGATAGACAAAGCCCAAGAGCCATGGTAAATCTCATAAAAGAAGCAAAAGACAGAGTTCAAAACGGACGCGTTATAGCGATTTTTCCAGAAGGCACACGTGCTAGGGGCAATAGATTGCTTAAATTTCAAAGTGGTGCAAAGGTCGTTGCACAAAAGCTTAATTTAAGTATTCAGCCTGTTGTAATAGTTGGAAGTGAAATTTTAGATGTTAAGAAATTTAGCTTTAAAAAAGGCAAAATAAAGATAGTGTTTTTGCCAGTTGTTGATAAAAGTGATGAGGCTTGGTTTGAAAATAGCCGAAAACTAATGCAAGAAACGCTAGATTTTTATAGATAATTCATAACTTAATTTACAACTCTTTATTGTAATAACTGCTTTAAACTTTTGATGTTTATAATCATAATATAAATGTATTTTATTTGTGTCTTTAAAACACTTTTGTGAAATTTAATACATATGCTTTAAAATATAAAAATATAATATTAAGTAAATACTATATAAAATTATTAAAAAATTTATTTAAGGAGATGATATGAAAAATATCTTGTTTTTGTGCTTATTTATATGCTCTGTGCTTTTTGCTGATGTGGTTTTAAAACCAACCGAAATTTTATTAAATGGCAAAAGTATTGGCATGATTGAGATATTAACTCCGCTTGAAATAGTTGCAGATGATGGCAAAATGGCAAAAGTAAAAGTAAAAGGTGTAGTTAATCAAAATTATCAGCTACTAATTCAAAAAAGCATACAAAATGGCGAAAATTATGTGAAATTTGCAGATGAAAATCCACAAAATTTTACAATCATAAAAGAGCTAGAGGATGATTATGGTGAAATATGGTATGAGGTTCAAGGCGAGTATGCTATCAACTCCGATGCCATAACTAGCGATATAAAAGTGCTATATGATAGAGCAAAACATATTTACGAAGATAGCTGTTCGGCTTGTCATAGAGTGCATGAGCCAGATGCTTTTATGCCAAATCAATGGCCTGCAAATATACAAAGCATGATTGATTTAAATTATGTCATAATGCAAAGTGATGATTTGTCGCTTGTTACAAAATATCTACAACATCATGCAAAGACGGAATAATAATGTTTGAGTTACTTATCTTTTTAAGGAGAAAATATGAAACGACGAGATTTTCTAAAGGCATCACTAGTGGCAGCAACAACGGCTAGTGCAAGTAGAGTGCAGGGTATAAATGAGACTATTTTTGATAGCAAAAAGGTCTTTGGTGCAAATCGCTTTGGTCTGTTTTGGGCAAATTTAAACTCATCGCAAATTGTATCAGTAAGCGATTTTGAAGGAGATAAATTTCCAAACACCATGAATAATTCGCTTGCCGATATCGTGCAAAATGAAGCTCGTGTGTTGTATCCAATGGTGCGAAAAAGCTATCTAAAGGCAAAAGGTGCGTCAAAAGCTGAACTAAGGGGCAAGGAGGAGTTTGTTCGTGTTAGTTGGGACGTGGCACTTGATCTTGCCGCAAAAGCACTTAAAGAAAATTTTGACAAATATGGTGCTGAGAGTATTTATGGCGAGTGTTATTGGTGGGGCGGTAGCGGTAAAGTAGGCTGGGGTAGGACGGTCGCACATAGGATGCTAAAAGTGCTTGGTGGATATGTTGAAGAGAGTGGAGACTACTCAACTGGTGCTGGGCTTGTTATCATGCCGCACGTTCTTGGTTCATCTGCTGTGTATGATACACCGACAAAATACAAAGCCATTATCAAAAATGCAAAAAACGTCGTATTTTGGGGGACAGATCCATTAGTGACAAATCAAATCTCATCTGTGCCACCGACGCATGATGGTTATGTTGGTCTAAGTGAGCTTAAAGACTCTGGCATTAAAACATATAGTGTTAATGTTATGATAAATGATACGGCTAGATATTTTGGCTCACAAAATATTTTAGTGCGTCCAAATACCGATGTGGCAATGATACTTGGCATGTGCCATCACTTGTTTGTTAGCAAACTTTATGATGCTGAGTTTATCAAAAAATACACAGTCGGCTTTAATAAATTTAAAGATTATATTTTGGGTGTAAATGATGGCGTTGTGAAAGATACGGCGTGGGCTAGTAAAATTTGCGGTGTAGGTGCTGATGAGATAGCAAAATTTGCCGAAATTTTAGCAAAAGAGCCAAGCACTGTATTAATTGGACGAGCTTTGCAAAGAGCAGATCATGGTGAGCAGGTATTTTGGGCATTGGTTACACTAAACGCAATGCTTGGACATATCGGAAAAGAGGGGCTTGGCTTTGAGTTTAGTTTAGGTTATGGTGGCAGCGGTATGACTAGAAAAATCGCACCAGTGTTAAAAGGGCTAAGCACTAGAATTTCTCAAAAATATGAGCATATCGATAATGCACCTTGGAAAAATACTAAAAACATCACTATCCCATCATCTAGATCGATTGAGGCATTGCAAAATCCAGGCAAAATTATAGAGCACGATGGCAATCAAATCAAATTACCAAAAATGAGAGTTGCTTATATGGCTAGTGGCTCAGTTTTTACTCGCCATCAAGACGTAAATAACATCGTAAAAGCATGGCAAAATTTTGATACAGTCATCACCGCTGAGCCATATTGGACTAGCACGGCTAAGTTTTCTGATATCGTTTTACCAGTGGCTATTGAAGTAGAGCGAAATGACATAAATCAAACTGGAGATACGGGTGAGTATATCGTAGCATACAAGCCAGTGATTGAACCTATGGGAGAGAGTAAAAGTGACTTTTGGATATGTGAGCAAATATGCAAACGCTGGGGCAGAGCGGAAGTCTTTAGCGAGGGCAAGGATGAACTTGGCTGGATGAGAGAATTTTACGCCGATGCTGTCAATCAGGCAAGTGAGTTAAATATAAAAATGCCAGAGTTTGATGAGTTTTATGAAAAAGGTTTTGTCAGATTTGAAAAAGATGACAAGAGCAATGAGTTATACACAAGACTTGCAGATTTTAGATCAGATCCGGCAAAATATAGACTAGGAACGCCATCTGGCAAGATAGAGCTTTACTCTCCGGTTATAGCTAAGATGAACTATGATGATTGTCCGCCACATGCTACTTGGCTTGAGCCATTTGAATGGCTTGGTAGCGAAAAAGCAAAAAAATATCCAATTCACATCGTTAGTCCGCACTCAAGATATCGTTTGCATTCGCAGTTAAATAACTCTATTATTAGGAATTTTGCCGAAGTAAATGGACGAGAGCCGATATTAATGCACCCTAATGATGCAAAGGCTAGAGGGCTTGAAAATGGCGATGTGGTGCGTGTGTTTAATGATAGAGGTGAGATTTTGGCTGGAGTTTTGATAACTGATTTACTTCAACCAAATGTTGCCATAATATGCGAAGGTGCATGGTATGATCCAGAAATTTGGGGAGAGAAGAGCTTGTGTCAGCATGGATGTGTGAATGTCTTAACGCGTGACAAATCAACATCAAAACTAGCCCAAAGTAACACGGCTCACACATGCCTTGCTCAGATTGAAAAATTTAAAGGCGAGATTAAGCCTATCACGGCATTTTCTAAACCTAAAATAGTTCAATCGCTTTAAAATTTAGCCCTTTTTTAGGGCTAAATTATGTATGTTTTTTATATTCTTTTTGA
>NZ_CAJHOF010000022.1 GCF_905120465.1 Campylobacter majalis | reverse complement strand
TCCCATTTTATCGCTATACTTGCCTTTGCCTAAATTTATAGCTATGACTTCGCACTCATCATCTTTAAAGCTTTTAAATTTTAAATTCATCTGGCTTCTACCGCCGATATACGCTGTTTTTGGGTTGCGTATGACTACGCCTTCGCCATCATTTTGAGTGATGTCGTTATAAATTTCATAAAGCTGGGCGTTATCTTTGAGCTTGATTTGCTCTATTACTGCGATGTATTGGCTGGGGTGTTTTAGTAGAAATTTATGCAAAACTTCAAGCCTAGATAAAAGCCCACCACTTGCCTCTGGCACGTCAAATACGTAAAACTTCACATCTTGCCACTCTTTTAAGTTTGGAGATTTATCCATCACAATTGATTGTATTTTCTCAAACTCACCTCTTTTGCTAAACAGCTCACCATCTAGTGCAAATGGCGGAAAACTCGCCACAAACTCGCTTGGCACCACAAGTTTAACGCCGTTTCTACTAAGCAAATTTTGCCCATCCCAATACGCTCTGATACCATCAAGCTTCTCACTCACAAGCCAACCGCTGACATTTTGATCTTTAAACTCGCCAAGCTTCATAAGCTCAAATGCATTGCAATAGCTTAGTAAAAACGCAAAAACAAGGGCAATCGCTCTCAAGCCTTAACTCCGTAAAATTCGCAATACCACTCGATAAATTTCGCCACGCCGTCATTTACGCTAGTGTTTGGCTTATACTCAAAATCCGCCACCAAATCGCTCACATCGGCAAATGTCGCAGGCACGTCTCCTGCTTGAAGTGGAAGGAAATTTTTGCTTATCTCGCGTCCGATTTTTAGCTCTATCGCATTGATATACTCCATTAATTCAACTGGGCTATTGTTGCCGATGTTATAAATTTTAAACGCAGCTGACGAGGTGGCTGGATCTGGGGCTTTGGCATCCCAAGCTGGATTTGGCGTGGCTGGGTTATCGACGCACTTTATGATGCCCTTTACTATGTCATCGACATAGGTAAAATCACGTCTCATCTTGCCGTGGTTAAAAACATCTATGCTCTTGCCTTTAAGTGCGGCATCGACAAATAAAAATAGTGCCATATCAGGTCGCCCCCAAGGTCCATAAACGGTAAAAAACCTAAGCCCGGTAGTAGGCACACCAAAAAGATGGCTGTAGGTGTGTGCCATCATCTCGTTGCTCTTTTTACTTGCTGCGTATAGACTGATTGGGTGATTTACGGCTTCGTGCGTGTTAAACGGCATATTTTCATTTAGTCCATAAACTGAACTTGAGCTTGCATATACTAAATTTGGCGTGGCATTATGGCGACAGCACTCTAATATGTTTAAAAATCCTGTGATGTTGCTATCGATGTAGGCTTGTGGGTTTATAAGAGAGTAGCGAACCCCAGCTTGTGCTGCAAGATTTACAACGCAGTCAAATTTATACTCTTTAAAAAGCATATCAAGCGTCGTTTTGTCTGCTAAATCGGCTTTGATAAATTTTAAGTTTGGCGTAGTTTTTGAAGTGATTAGTCTGTTTGTAGTAATCTCATCTGTGCTAAATCCTGCAAATTTAAGCCTTGCTAATTTTAAACCCACGTCGTAATAATCGTTGATATTATCATACCCTATGACCTCATCACCCCTTTTTGCAAGTGCATTTGCAAGGTGAAATCCGATAAATCCTGCCGTGCCTGTGACTAAAACTCTCATGTGTTGTCCTTTGATTATTTTAATGCATGATTTTATCAAATTTAGCCCTAAATTTGACTTTTTTAAGATTAATATTTGTCGATAAAATGTGCAAGAAGGTCATCGCCAGGCTTAAAAACAGCGATGACTTTAAAATAAATAGCTTAAAATGATGAATTTGGGATAATTATCTCTTTTAAAACTTTATCTTCTTGCTTGATACGAATAAAAAGAACAATTAAATAAATTGGCATTAAAATCATAAATGAAATTTTTGCATGGCACAAAAGTGCAAGTCCGATGAGTTCTGGGATGATGTTTAGATAGTAATTTGGGTGTTTTACGTATCTAAAAAGCCAGTGTGGGTTGTATTTGTGATTGTTTGCAACCATCAATTTAACCGTCCAAATGCCCCTTAATAGGTGATTTACGATATAATAAAGCATCAAAAATGCAAACACTATAAGCCCAAGTCCAACAGCCGAAGTCGTGTCAAAAACGGACGTTTTTACAACCGCTTCAGTCAAACACGAAAAATAAAACGCAATGTGTGCAATTGTAAGCATTTTTGTATTTTTTACGCCATGTTCTACGCCGCCATTTTGCAAAATCATGGCTTCATTTTGCTTTGAAATTTTTAAAAATACAAGCCTGAGTGCGAAAATAACCGCAACTAAGATATAAATCGTCATTGTTACCCTTTTTTTGATATTTATAAAATATTAATATTTTATAAATAAAAAAGCAATAAAAATGTAAATTTAATATCTAAATTTAAAAATACTTAGTATTTTCAAAACATTATTTAGAACAAATTTAATATAATACAAACACACATCTTTAAAAGGGTAAAAATGCAGCTTGTTTATATTTGGGTATCAAAATATAAAAATATACAAAATCAAGGCTTTAATCTAAGTCCAAAATTTAAATGTCAATACGACGACAACACAAAAACCTTGACAATAAATGAAAACAAAGAGCATAAAAATATATTTGGTGATAACATAAGTATAAACGCAGTAGTCGGACAAAATGGAAGCGGTAAAAGTAGTCTAATTGAGATAATTTTGCTTGGCTTATTTGGACTTGTAACAAAAAATGAGTTAGAAAATAGTGGAAATTGGATTTTACTTTTTAATGGAAGTAAATTTTTATATGCGGATTGTGGCGATTGTTTTATGCAATTTAGTTATGCGACTACTTTAAATTTATGCAATGAACAAAAAGGCATCTATCGTGTCGATACAAAACAAATCTTAAATATTTTTTATAATCCATCAAACGAACAATTAAGCTCATATTTTTTTAAATTTATAAACAAAGATTTGCATAGTTTTGAGGCTAGTTTGTACCAAGATGATTTTAAGCCACATGATATTTTAACGCTTTTGCACTTGTAAATAAACAAAAAGGCATCGTAGATATACGAAAAAATCAAAACACTACTATTTTAACCATGTTTAAAGCCATCAATGCCTTTGGTGAATATGATGTAAAAAATGTGCTTGGCAATACTTTTGATACTAATAAGTTAAATTTCATGCCAACAAAAGTAGATTTTTCATTTCAAGATGATATTTTTAAAAGCAATTTAACTGCAAATATACTACCCAGAAATAAACATAAAAATTCACTAAGCCTAAATAGATTTTACGAGTATTTTCTTGCACTTATTGCTTCTAAATGTGTTGAAAATTTTAGCGACAAAAGAGATATAAGTGTGTTTTTTTAATGATGAAAAATACAAAAACTTTTTTAAAAAAATATATAAAAATACTTGCGATGAGCAAGATAAATTTAGCCATTTAAACACCAAAGAGTTAAACACTATTGACAAAGCAAGTATTATGCAAAAATTTATCGAAAATTTAGTTTTAGACGATAATAATGTTGCTAAATTTAAAGAATTAGTTGGCAATAATAAATTAACACAAATAATTAATAAAAACTCTTTGTTGTTTCTTAAAGATGTGTTTGAACTTGCAAAATTAATCGATGTAATGAATGAAAATGACATCGAAAATTTGAACGAAGCTAGTAATGATTTAGAAAAAATAAAAGCAATTTTGCCACATATTCCCTCTTTTATATTTGTTGATGCAATCGATGAAAATGATAGAAAATTTTCTGATTTAAGCTATGGCGAAAAGACATTTTTGGGGTTTATCTATATGCTTATGTATTATATAAAATTTTATAAAAATAGCGATTTAAAAAATACTTTTTGCATACTTCTTGATGAGCTTGAGCTAGGATTTCATCCGCAGTGGCAAAGATCTATTTTAAACTCTATGCTAAATTTGCTTAAATTATTTGATGATACGAAATTTATTGTTATAATGGCGACACATTCGCCTTTTATTCTCTCTGATATACCAAAACAAAATGTCTTGTTTTTAGATAACGGCAAACAGATTTATCCAGACATTGATACTTTTGGTGCAAATATACACACTCTACTTTCGCATGGATTTTTTATGCAAGATGGGCTTATGGGTGAGTTTGCAAGGAGCACAATTAACAGCGTCATTAAGCACTTAAATGAGCCATGCTTAGATAAAGCCAAGCTAAAAGAATGCGAAACAATCATAAATTTAATAGGCGAACCAATACTAAAAACAGAGCTTAAAAGAATGTTAAATAGCAAAAGACTGGCTACAATAGATCAAATCGATGAGATAAAAGCACAAATAAAAGAGCTTGAAAGAAAACTAGCCAAAAAAGAGCAAAAATGATAAAGATAAATATATCGCAAACAGCAATTAATGAATTTAAAGATAGCGTTTTAGCGAATTTTAAGTCTGATGAGATTGAAAATATAAATAAAATTTTAAAACAAAAGCTCAAAGATTTTAAATTTAATATAGATTTAGAACAGCTTATCACTCTAAACTATGATAAAATACTTGATTTAAATGATTTTGTAGCTACTAATAAAATAGAATTTAAAAATTACTTTTCAGGTCTATATGAAAACAAAGTAACACAAAAAATAAGAGCAAAATACGTCTCAAATCTAGATATTAGCACTTGCCCATATTGTAACAGAAACTATATAGTAAATTTCAATAAATATGGCGAAACAACTGCACAGCTAGATCATTTTTTTAACAAAAGTAAATACCCACATCTAGCTATCAGTATTTATAATCTAATCCCATCGTGTTACACTTGCAACCAACGAAAATCAAGCAAAGATAAGAAAATTTACTATCCTTTTAAAGAGAGTTTTGATGATGATGTAAAATTTAAAATAATACTTCAAGATGCAAATTTAAAAGATAACAATTCTATAAATTTAGACTGCGATATTGCAACAAATTACGAAAAAGCCAAAAACCATATCGAAGTCTTTAACATAAAATCACTATATAACGAGCATAAAGATTTGGCATTTGAACTACTACAAAAAAGCAAAATTTACAACGAAAGCTACATAAATGAGCTGATAAAAAATTATCAAGGGCGTATCTTTGGCAGCAAATCTGAACTTTTTCGATTAATAACAGGTTCATACACTGATACAAAAGATATAAACAAACGCCCTTTTAACAAGCTAATTAAAGATATCAGCCAACAATTAAAACTATTTTAGGCTCTCATTTGCTCTATGAAACTGCTTGATGTATATATGTAGCACATCTATCGCAGCTGGTGTTATGCCACTTATCTGCGACGCACCAAATAGCGTTTTTGGTGCAAATTTTTCAAGCTTTTCAACAACTTCATTACTCAATCCTGATATGCCTTTAAAGCTAAAATTTTCAGGTATTTTCACATCTAGCATATCTTTCATCTTGTCTATTTGGGCTTTTTGTTCGTTTATGTAGTGCTGATATTTTGCTTCTGTTAAAATTTCAAACAAACTAACATCATCAATACCAGCAAAAAACTCATCTAATTTTTTTAGTTTTTCTATATCAAAGCTCTTTCTGGCTACGATTTTTTGAAGTGTTGCTTTTTCGCTTATCTTATCTTCGCCTAAATTTTCTAACATAGCAAGATTTTCTTTTGAAGGGGTAATGATGGTTGAGTTTAGTATATCTAGACCCTGTTTTAGGTTGTTTGCGACTAAATCTATCTCATTTAGCGTATTTTCATCTAGTAAATTATAAGCTCTAGCATATTTACCAAGCCTTAAAATCGCATTACTCTCACGAAGCAGCAGTCTATACTCCGCACGTGATGTAAATACACGATAAGGCTCTTTTGTGCCTTTAGTTACTAAATCATCTATCATAACGCCAATATACGCCTCGTCACGTCGCAACACAAATGGTTCATGCTCATTTGTCGCTAAAACGGCATTTATACCAGCCATCAGCCCCTGAGCCGCCGCTTCTTCATAGCCAGTAGTTCCGTTTATCTGTCCAGCTAAATACAGTCCTTTTATAGCCTTTGTCTCAAGCGTGTGATAAAGCTCGGTAGGCTCGACATAATCATACTCTATCGCATATCCGTGACGGACTATTTTTGCATTCTCAAACCCTTTAACTGAGCGTATCATATCGATTTGAACATGATAAGGAAGTGAAGTAGAAAAGCCATTTATATAATACTCAGTCGCTTCTAAGGTTTGTGGTTCAATAAAAAGATGATGTCTATCTCGGTCACTAAAGCGGTTGATTTTATCTTCAATGCTTGGGCAATACCTTGGTCCAACACCTTCAATTTGCCCTGTAAATAGCGGTGCTTGATGAAAATTTTCACGGATTGTATCGTGTGTGGTTTCATTTGTATAAGCTACATAGCATGGTAGCTGAGTAGGATTAAAGTTTTTAGTTCTAAAACTAAATGGCGTTGGTTTCTCGTCGCCGTTTTGGATCTCAAGCACACTAAAATCAATGCTTTTTGCGTCTATTCTAGGGCAAGTGCCGGTTTTTAATCGTCCCATTTTCAAACCTAAGTTTTTTAGCGAAGATGAAAGATCAACTGAGCTTAATTCACCGACACGTCCTGCATTTATCTTTGTTGTGCCAACGTGAATTAATCCGTTTAAAAATGTTCCAGTTGTTATGATTAATTTTTTGGCTTTGTATTCATTTAGCTGTGTTTTTATGCCAACAATTTCGCCATTTTTAGTTAAAATTTCAGTCGCAATTTCTTGTGAAATTTCAAGATTTGTCGTATTTAAAAGCTTGTTACGCATGTAAATTCTATATCTATCCATATCTATTTGAGCGCGAGAGCCACGCACAGCTGGACCTTTGCTCTCATTTAGTATGCGAAATTGTATCCCACTTGCATCGGTAGCTAGTCCCATCTGGCCACCAAGAGCGTCTATCTCTTTTACCAAATGCCCTTTAGCTAGTCCGCCTATGGCTGGATTGCAGCTTGCTAGTCCTATATTTTCAGCTAGTATTGTTATTAAAAGTGTCTTTTTGCCCATTTTAGCACAAGCCAAACACGCCTCAATTCCAGCATGTCCGCCACCAACTACTATAATGTCATATTCTTGCATAACCATCTCCAAAATTTAAAGGCTAGATTATACTATTTTAAAGCTATCATAAATTTTAAATATCTTTATTTAATTTTTGTTAAGGCTTTTTATAAAGATAAGCTATTTATTTTAACTCATCTGCATCAAGGCTTATTTGTGTCAAAATTTAACCCTTGCCATTATCAAAAGCTTATAATAACCCCTGCCAAATCCGCTTAACACACCCATCATCTACCCAATGCCTTCGCGATATTTTATAAATTTCTCACAATCCTTAAAAGTCGTTTTTAAGAGTTTTACATACTGCAAAAGTTATCATCTTTAAATAATACATCACTTAAGCATCTAAAAATACTATTTATAAGCTTAAATTTTTACTTTTTTCTTTGTTGTTTGTAGCAACAATTTGCTTTAAAGCACAAAGTACGCTTTAATCTATGCATAAATAAGATATTTGCCATCTTTTTATATTAAACTCATTAGGGTTTTATTTTATTCAAATATACTACTAACTACCAAATAGCCAAGCCAATAACTAAAATAAAACAACGCCAAAAAATAGCACCACTTTGCAAAATCAGCAAATCTTTTCATTTTTAATTCTTTTTAAATTTAATTAAAACACTATATAACTATCACATTAATTTTAGCTCAATAAAATATCAAATTTTACAACAGATTAAAAGCCGTGTAATTTTTTAAGCTCTAGATCTATTGGCTTTTTCTCGCCAGATTTTGTGACGCTAACATACGTTGCAACCGCACTTGTCACGTGCAGACACTCATTTACGCCACTTTCGTTTAATCTAGTTGTTGTAACCTCTATCTGTGTTGTGATAGATGTTTTTCCAACGGCTATGACCTTGGCGTAAAAGCTTACTATATCGCCAACATAAACGGGCTCTTTAAATATAATCTCTTTCATCGATATAGTTACAACACGCTCAGGAGCCAACTCCCTTGAAGCAACCACACCAGCTATATCAATATGAGACATAAGCCATCCGCCAAATATATTTCCAGCTGAGTTTGTATCCTTTGGCATGGCTTCTATCTTTACTCTAGGCTCACCATAATCTTTCAAATCAAGCATATTTTTCCTTGTTGATAATTTTTATTAGTATAATACATCAACAAAGTTTAAATTTTAATAATATTTTTGTGTCGTTTTAAATTTCTAAGCTTGGCGTTTTGTCTTTGTAGTGTTTGGGAGCAGATTTTGAAAATTTTATAAGCTCTTCTGTGTGCTTAACGCTATTTGGCAAACACATTAAACTTGTTTTAAACACTTCACATGCAGCTCTTGCATCGCTTAAAGCCCTGTGATGAGTGCTGTTTATGCCAAGTAGATTTTTTAAGCTTTCTAGTCCGTAACGCTCAGATTTTATAGTGCGACGAGCTAGTTCAATGGTGCAAATTTTACGATTTAAAAGCATACCAAAACCCATGCTTTCTAAACTATGAGATATAAAATTATAATCAAAATTTACATTATGAGCGACAAATACTGCATCACCAAGATACACTCTAAAATTCTCAAGCACTTTTGCTAATGGCGGTGCATCTACTAAATCACTATCATAAATGCCAGTTAGCTCACTTATGCTTTCAGGTATATTTGTAGCATGAACTAGGCTTTGAAAATGCGATATCTCAACTGCGTTTTTTATCTTTACAGCACCTATTTCTATGATTTGACCGCTACTCATGCCACCACTTGTTTCTATATCCACTATGCAAAATTCTTGCTCATTTATACTATTTGTGCGTGTTTTTAGCTCAATCTTATCAGCAAATCGCTCTATACTAAGCCCTTGCATTTGCCACATTGACACATCTTTGATGTCAAATTTATCACTTATTATGCTATTTTTTGCACGTGCAACAAAATCATAATAGGATAAATTTCTATTTGATAACAAATTTAGTAAATTTTCTAAACTTTTCAAAACTCAAGCTTTATCGCACGTATAGCCTCGGCGTAAGAATTTGATGAAAATATATAATTTCCAGCCACTAATATATCAGCTCCAGCCTCATCAAGCTCTGGTGCATTTAGCCCATTTACTCCGCCATCTACTTCAATTAAACACTTTGCGTTTTTTCTATCTATAAGCTCTCTTAATGCTCTTATTTTATCATACACAAGTGGCATAAAACTCTGTCCGCCAAAACCTGGATTTACACTCATAAGTAGCACCATATCAACCTCATCTATAATATGCTCTAAGCTTGAAACTGGCGTGTGTGGATTTAAAACAATACCAGGACTTACATCATGTTTTCTAATATGATCGATTAATCTTAAAGGATGCTTTTCTTCTTCAATGTGAAATGTTAAAAATTTTGGCTTTAGTGGCAAAAACAAATCAGCAAAAAATGTATTATTTTCTACCATTAAATGTATATCAAGTGGTTTTGTGGCAACTTTTGCTACGGCATTTACTACAAGTGGTCCAATAGTTAAATTTGGCACAAAATGCCCATCCATGACATCAATGTGTATCAAGTCACATCCAGCCTCACATATGGCATTAATCTCAGCTTGTAAATTTCCAAAATCAGCCGACAAAATACTTGGTGCTACATACATTGGTTTATCCTTAATTATGCACTTATATACAACGATCCACTATATCTACTAATTTCAAATTTTACAAAAGCCCCAATGCTTTTTGTATCATAAAAATCTTCGTTTATATAAATTCTTGGCATCGTTGGTTTAAGAATTATATTTTTAGTTTCAAAAAAACTTGTAATTTTACTTGAAATTATGTTTAAAAGTCCATAAAAGCAAAGCCGTGAATTATTATTGTCATCAAAAAATAGTTGCGATAGTTTATTTGCAAGTGGTTGCTGCAAGGTAAGAACAAGCCTAAAATTAATACTTCCAAAATACATTATAGATAGTGCTACACTTTGGTTTTGTGGCAGTTCATAGCTTCTTATCTGCGTTTTATCGTATAAAATAGGGACATCATAAACAAAATCAAGACTAGCAATGACACATTTTATCACTTCAGGCACATAAGTAACAATTTGCTTTGTGACATGTGCCACTGGAAAATCTGCATTTGACACATCAGCATAGATTATACTATCATCATCAAAAAAGGCATTTATGCTATCATATAAGTATATGTTTGATTTTTTAATCATTGCAATAATATCTGGAGAAATATGCTTAGTGCCGATACCACATATGCTTATTACCGCATTGTATTCAAAAGCAATCTTAGATATTTTTGATAAAAAATTTGCAGCATAAAGCCCAAGTGTAGGTGCGGAGCCTAGCGAGAATGTAAAAATTTTAAAACCGACTTTTAGCATACGATTAAACTCATCAATGTCAAAACTATCAACAAATTCTGAATGTATAATGCTATCTAAGCAATACACAATAGCTCCGTCTTTTTCGTATAATTTTGGCTTTTGACCACTTTTTATACGTGTTTTGCTAGTAATTTGAAGCTTATAGTCTTGTTTTAACTCATCAAATCTCTCTTTGTTTTTTACAATTTTTACAAAATTTGAATACATGGTTAGCTTATAAAACAAAAGCTCACATTGTTGCTCATCATCAACATATGCAATAACACGTTGATTATTTATAGAGTACAACAACCATGCAATTTGTATATTTTCAAACAAGGATAAGTTTATTAATTTTTTTGTTTTAATTATAAACTCGAAAGTCTCTTCATCATAATCACAAAATCCAATTGATTTTTTGCTACGCTGACGAATAAACTCCAAAGCATTTATCGCCAAATCAAGTCCAACTAAACTAATTTCTTTAACATTTTTAAACGAAAGCAACACGCATCTAACATCGCTTTGTAAAATAAGCTCAATATAATCTGTGTTGATTGAAAATTTTATATCCAAAATTTCAGGTAAAAAACCAACACAAATTACATCTTTGAACTTGAAATCCGTCATTTACAAAGCACCTTGTATTAAAAATTACCTAATTATAGTAGTTTTTATTTATGTTTAGTTTAATTATGTAATTTGTATTTTATTCAAATAAATATTAAAACCCAAACACTATAAATTTTATCATTTAAGCAAGTTCTTTGTTTATTTTAGATATTATCACAGACTAAATTTCAAATCCAAGGATATCCAGATGTCAAGAAGATGTGCTATAACAGGCAAAGGTCCTGCGGTTGGAAACAATGTAAGCCATGCCAACAATAAGACAAAAAGAAGATTTTTGCCAAACCTTAGAACAATTCGTGTAGCGTTAGAAGACGGAACTACAATGAAGATAAAAGTTGCTGCTTCTACACTAAGAACCATGAAAAAGCAGTCAAAATAATGCTAAATTAAAGAGGAATTCATGTCTTTTCAAACAAGGCTCAAGAAATTCCTCAACTGGTCTAGATCTACAAAACCAGAAATAAATCTCAACACTGAACTTTACGAACAACTACGAACCTTTAGATTACCACTAATACTTGTTGTTTTAATGATGCTATTTGGCTCATTAGGATATGTCTTTATAGATAATTTTTCACTTATGGATGCAATTTATCAAGCCGGTATGACCTTTACTACTGTTGGTTTTACAGAGGTTGCTCCGATATCAAATCAGGGTAGAATTTTTACTATTATATTTATTTTGCTTGGTTTTTGCGTATTTACATTTTCTATCGGTTTGGTTGTAGAGGTGTTAAAACGTGGCGAATTAGTCGCGATATTAAAGGAGAGAAGTATGCTTTATAAAATAGCAAGGCTAAAAAACCATTTTGTGATTTGCTATCACAATCTATACACCATCGAGCTATCAGCTCAATTTCGTCAAAATCACATACCGTTTGTGGTGGTTGATGACAGAGAAGATATGGCTGAACTAGCGGCTAAATATAAATATCCATACTTTTTAAAAGCGGCTCCGCATACGCAAAATGCCTTTTTAAAAGCACATCTTTCAAGTGCAAAAGGACTAATAACGCTAAGCACAAATATAGCTGATAATATCGCTCTTATCGCTTCTGTAAGACTATATGAAAAAGAGATTGGACGAAAAAGAGCATATTTTATCATGACAAACTCAGACAACGACGATGATACAGAAAGATTAAAAAAGCTTGGAGCAAATAGCGTCGTAAGCCCATCAAAACTGGTTGCTCAGCGTCTAAGTGCGATGAGCGTAAGACCGGATATGGAAAATTTATTAGAGCAGTTTTTATACAAAAAAGATTCACCAATCGATATAGAAGAGGTTTTAGTGCCTGATTATTCATGGGTGAGATTTAAAAGATTAAAAGAGACAAATTTACGAAATGTAACTGGCTGTGATGTGGTTGGCATAATGGATAGCAACTCAAAATTTACGGCTATGCCAAATGGCGAAACCCTAATAACAACAGGTGCAAAGCTACTCATCATAGGCACGGCACACGGCATACGTCAAAGCAAACGCGTAATAAACTCAAAGCACAAACCAGAGGATATAAAATATGTATAAAATATCTCATTTAGAAAATGGATTAGAAAATATAGATGGTTTTTATTTTGGTGGTGTAAATTCTGGATTTAAAGATGGTGCAAATGATTTGGGTTTTATACGAAGCAATGAGCCGTTTGATATTAGTGCGGTTTTTACATCAAATAAATTTCGTGCCGCACCAATTAGGCATTTTTTAAACTATCCTAAAAATTTCAAGACAAATTTTATTTTACTAAACTCAAAAAACGCAAATGCAATGACTGGCAAAGAGGGCGTTGATGATATAAACTGGCTTTTTGAAAAACTAAATAACATAACTTTACTAACAAATCCTATCATGAGCTCAACTGGCGTAATAGGATATAGACTAAAAAAAGAGCAAATTGCAAATAGTTTTTCTAAATTTGATCTAAACTCAAAAGATAATAACGGCGTTGTAAGTGCCATCATGACAACTGATAGTTTTGCTAAATATACAGCTTATAAGGTTAGTCTTGAAAATGGTGAGAGTTTTTGTGTGGCTGGGATTTGCAAGGGAGCTGGCATGATAAATCCGGCTATGGCAACTATGCTATGTTACATACTTACAGATGCAAATGTGCCAAAAGATGATATGGATGCGGCTTTAAATGAGAGTGTTGATGAGAGTTTTAACTGTGTAAGCGTAGATGGCGATACTTCGACAAACGATACAGTTATGCTTTTAACATCAAGAAAAACTAAGGCGTATGATAAAAAGGCTTTTAGCGAAGTTGTAAAAAAGATAACAAAAGAGTTGGCATTGATGCTAGTTAAGGATGGAGAGGGTGCGACAAAAGTTGTTGAGTTTGAGATATTAAATGCGTTTAATGATGATGAGGCAAGATGCGTAGCAAAAGCACTTGCAAACTCTCTACTTGTAAAAACAGCTATTTTCGGACAAGATCCAAACTGGGGACGCATAGCTTCAACAATCGGTGCTAGTGGGGTTACATGCAATGAAGATAGTTTGGTTATAAAGTATGATGATGTGTTAATTTATGATAAAAACAACAAAGAGCTAGATAAAATACGAGAGGAAAAAGCTCACGAGGTTATGAAAAAATCAAGCTATAAAATAAGCTGTGATTTAGGCGTAGGAGACGCAAAATTTTCAGCATACGGTTGCGATTTAGGGCATAAATATGTCACAATCAATGCTGATTATCGTTCTTAACTAACAATTTACTTTTATGTAGTAAAATCAGATATTCGTTTTTCAGCTAAGTTGCGAAATTTTGTGTTAAACACACAAAATAAGCAGGTTTAAACTCTAAGTATATACAAGGAGATGAGAATGATTAAAGAACACGCTGAGCTAATTAAAAGCATACGAGCCAACAACTCACACTTTGACGCACTTTGTCATAAACACGATGAGCTTAATAGTAAAATCGACAAAAACGACGGACTTAATGCATTTGAACGTGACAAACTCAAAAAAGAAAAATTAAACTTAAAAGATCAGATTTACGCACACATCGCTAAATATAAAGTATCTTAAATAAGGGGCATTTGCCCCCACTTACCCTTTTAATAATCTCTCTTTAAGCCTAAAATCAGGCATAATATTAGCTATAAAATCATAAAATTGCTTTGAGTGATTTGGATAGATTAGATGCGTTAGTTCATGAAGCACAACATATTCAATCAGACTTAAATCCTTGCCTAAAAGCCTTATGCTAAAATTTATATAGCCCTTTTTATAATTACAACTACCCCATCTAGTTTTTGCACTATTTATGCTGATTTTGTTTATTTTTTTATCAATTAATGGCTTAAATTTCATCACCAAATCACCAAGTATCTCTTTTGCTTTTTGCCTTTTAAATTTATCAAAATCACGCATACTGCTAACTAAAATTTCATCATTTATAATCTGAACTTTAATAAAATTGTCATCAATTTTTAGCCTATAAAGCTTTCCAAGATACATGACCTCATCATCTTTTAATTGCTTTGATTTTACGGTTTCATAAGTTTTTCTTAGCCAGTTTGCATTTGTTTTTACAAACTCAATCACGTCTTGTTTTGAAGTGCGATAAGGAGCACAAATGCTCACACTAGCATCGCTGTTTTTGACCTTTAAACGCATATATTTTACGCGTGGTTTTAGGCTAACATTTATGATAATATCTTCAAAATTTAAACTAAACGTTTTGATTGCCATTTTTTACTTTTCCAACGCAACGTATTTACTATGCCACGTAGCCACTCATCAGCCGTAAAGCCTATCCAAACGCCAATTATCCCCCACTCAAGCCCAATACCTAAAATATATCCAACAGGTAACGCCACACACCACATAAAAATAAATGCCGTTACAAGCGGAAATCTTGCATCTGCTGCTGCACGTAAAGCATTTACAATCACGATATTAAACGTCCTGCCAAGCTCAAGCACAATCGAGAGCAAAAACAGCGGTGCCATAATCTGTCGCAACTCATCGCTTAAATCAAGCTCATCCATAACAAACTCACGTGCCAAATAAAAGCCAATCACAACCACAAATGTCGCAAGCATACCATATCCAAGTGCAATAAAAGTCTTTTTATACGCGCTTTGAAATTCCTTTGCTCCCACTAAATGCCCTACAATTATCTCATTTGCCACGCTTATACTAGCACCACACAGCAAAATCATAAGTGTGATTTGAAAATATATAGTTTGCACGGCTAAGCTATCTTGACCCATGCTTGCCACAAATGCAAATGCCACCATATAATGCCCCATCCATAGCAAATTTTCACCCGCACTTGGCAATCCAACATATAATATCTTTTTTAAAACATCAGTTGCAAGCGATAACAAACGCTTTGTATAAATTCTAACTCCAGCTACTTTAACTAAAAAATAAAGCAAAATAAAAATGCCTAAAAATCTACCAACTATAGTCGATACTGCTACTCCATATAAGCCATAATTTGGCAAACCAAACCATCCAAAAAGGGCTATTGCGTTACCAAAAAGCGTTATTAAATTCATCACCAGCGACACCACAACAACTAAGTTTGCATATCCATACACACGCAAAATAGCCGCCATAACCATACCGATGCCATCAAAACAAAGTGCAAATCCAAGCATGTGCAAATAGATATAGCTATCATTTCTAAGCTCATTAGGCACCTTTAAAAGCTGCAAAATTTCGTGTGCAAAAAAGTAAATAAGCATGGCTGAGGTAACGCCTAAAAGAGTGTTAAAAGTAATGCTAGTGTGAATTGCTCTTTTTGCAAGATATTGATTTTTAGCACCAAGAGCTTGTGCTACAACGATAGAACAACCTACACTTAAAAAACTAAATATGGTCATAAAAAGATCCATTACTTGATTTCCAGCACCCATTGCACCGACTAATGAAACATTGACTTTAGTTACCATGTAGGTGTTAATTAGCAATGTGATAAAATGCAAAAACATATCTATAAATATCGGTATAGTTAGTTTTTTAAGTGATAAGTTCATATTTTTCCTTTTTAGCAAAACTGGTAATTTTACCCAAATAGTTTAAATTTTTAAGAATTTATATAAAATTTTAAATAATTTTAAGCCTTAAATTGAGATAATCATTGCATTTTTATTTACAAAGGATATTTATGGCAAAATCTGGCTTCACGTCACGCTGGGCTTTTATAATCGCATGTGTCGGATCGGCTGTTGGCATGGCAAATGTTTGGGGTTTTCCTTATAAACTTGGCAATAACGGCGGAGGTGCGTTTTTATTAATTTATATCTTTTTTATAGCACTTTTTGCATATGTTGGCTTATCGGCCGAATACGCTATAGGTCGCAGAGCCAAAACTGGCACACTCGGCTCATACGAATACGCTTGGGCAAGTAGAGGGCATCACAAAATTGGCAAGATTATCGGTTGGTTGCCTTTGGCTGGTTCGATGTGTATTGCCATCGGTTATGCAGTCATCATCGCATACGTGCTAAAAGCACTATTTGAAGCAATTACTGGATCATTAATGAGCGTAGATACTGCCACTTGGTTTTCTAGCTTTGCACTTCAGCCATATTCTGTCGTGATTTTTCATGAGATTATAGTCGCTGGAACGCTTGTAACTCTACTTTTTGGTGCTAAAAGTATCGAGAAAACAAACAACATCATGATGCCGTTATTTTTTATATTGTTTGCAATTTTAGCCATTCGTGTTGCGATGTTTGAAGGAGTGAGCGATGGGTATAGATTTTTATTTATTCCTGATTTTTCAAAGCTTTCTGAGCCTATGGTATGGGTAAATGCAATGGGTCAAGCATTTTTTTCATTATCTATAACAGGCTCTGGCATGATAGTTTATGGGGCGTATTTATCAAAAGATGAAGACGTGGTCGATAGTGCGAAAAAAACGGCATTTTTTGACACACTTGCAGCAATGGTTGCCGCACTAGTTATGATACCAGCGGTGTTTGCTTTTAGCATGAATCCAGCGGCTGGACCTGGATTGCTATTTGAAACATTACCTAAAATTTTACAACAAATGCCGGGGGGACAAATTTTTGCCATTATTTTATTTGTGGCGGTTGTTTTTGGCGGCATTAGCTCACTTCAAAACATGTTTGAAGCAGTGGCTGAATCGATTTTGCATAAATTTCCAAATTTAAATCGCCAGTTTGTCCTTGCAATGCTATGCCTTATATGTTTTGGCATTGGTGTAAATATGGAAGCAATCTTTCACTGGGGACCATGGATGGATTTTGTCGCTAACTACATCATTCCTGTTGGTGCAGTAATCGGTGCTGTGTCATGGTTTTGGGTAATTAAAAAAGATGAAATACTAGATGAGATAAATACTGGCGCAACCAAAAAACATGGTGATTTATGGTATAGCATAGGAAGATACGTGTATGTGCCAATTGCACTTATTATTTGCATTATGGCACTTTTATACGGACTGTAAATTTATACTCTTAAACCAAACGAGTGACATTTTGCTTGTTTGGTTTAGTCACCTTAAAAACTCTATCAATTTTTTTGCAACTCTTTTGCTATCAAACTCACTAGCTTTTGTATAGGCTTTTGCTTCGTATTTAGCACATTTTTGCTCATCATCTAAAACGCTTATCATGGCTTTACGCATAGCATTTTCATCATCAACTGGCACCAAAATCCCATACTCATCATCACCAATAAGCTCCCTTGCACCGCTTTTGTGATCTGTTGATATTATTGTTTTTTCACAAGCAAGAGCTTCGATTAATACATTTGAAAAGCCTTCAAAACGTGACGCACACAGTAAAACTTTAGCATTTTTTATATGTTTAAATGGGTTTTTATCCACGCCAAGTAGCCTAACTCTTTCATTTACACCAAGCTCGTCTATAAGTTGTTTTAGCTCATTTTCAAGCGGACCTTTGCCAAGTATGCCAAGTGTAGCACGTGCATTATCTATACTTGCAATCGCACGAATTAACATGGCTTGATTTTTGCCACTATCAAGACGTCCTATATTTATGAAAAACGGCTTAAAATCACTATTAAATGGCTCATTTTTTAGTTTTGAGATTTCATCTAAGCTTAAAGCATTCTCTAACACAACTACTTTTTCTGCTTTGATGTTAAAATTTTGAATTAAATCATCTGCGTTTCCTTTTGCATTTGCAAGTATCAAATCAGCTTTTGGGTATAAAAATTTAACCAAAAATTTATTTGCACAACCAGCAAGATCGGCTAAAAATGTAGTTTTTTTATCATTTTTGTTAAAACTAGAGCCACCATAAATCACAGATGGACAGCTTCTTTCGCTAATTACCATGCGTCCCTTTAAACCAAATAATCTAGCCATGATAGCGATATAGCATGGACGATTCATTAAAACAAAATGCGTGTCAATTTTAAGTTTTTGACATATTTTTTTATACCTGATTGCTAAATAAGGCAGTGCAAAAAATAGTCTAAAAAGTTTTTTTACTCCACTCTCATACGGATCTGATTTTTCTATAAAATGAACACTCACTTCATTTGGGATAGGATATGAGATAACATCGCTCATTAGCACCAGATGCACTTGATAATCTTGCTTTAAATGCTTAAGCAAATTTGAAACAACTCTCTCTGCACCGCCTGGCCCCATTGAGTATAAAAATACACTTAACTTTTTCATTTTTTAACCACTTTTCTTATCATTTCACTCCATTTTTGCACGATTTTTTCAGGACTTAGCTCTTTTACGCTATTTTTTGAATTTTTACTAAGTGTATTTACAAGTGCTTCATCGCTTAAAACAAGCCTTAAAGCCTCACCTAGCTCATGAAAATTTTCATTTTCAAAGACAATGGCATCTATACCGTTTTTAACCAGTTCTCTAGATCCTGCTGTGTCGCTTGTGATACGCACGCAGCCAAACGCCCCTGCTTCAGCTAACACGTTACAAAATCCCTCGCTTCGTGAGGCAACAACAACAACTTTAGCTATTTTATAAAATTTACCAACATCGCTTTGATGTCCTAAAAACTCAACGTTTAAATTTAAACTATCGCAAAGTTTTTTAAGCTCATTTTTTAATCGTCCATCACCGACAACTAAAACCTTATAACTTGATAAAATTTCATCATCAATCATTGCCAAAGCCCTAAAAAACAGATCAAAACCCTTCACATGCTCTAATCGCCCAATGCTTAAAATCACATTTTGTTTTTCCAAAAGCTCATCTGCGCTTAAAAACAATGGATTGTGTAAAATAACCTTATTTTTTACAAAATCATAATACTCAAAATCTGTTTTATTAAGCACACTAAGCATATCAACATGCCTATATGCCATATCACGAACTAGCCTAAATTTGGCACTTTTTAAATAATCATGTGCGTGATGTTCGGTGGCGATATGTTTAAATTTAAGATTATAATTTGCAATCACGCAAAGCACATTTGTCCAATCAATAAAACTAATAATCACATCAGGATTTACCTGTTTAAAACACTCTTGAAGAGCTAAAATTTTGCGTATGAAACGAAAATTTTTATCGTGATATTTGTTTTTTAAGTAGTGTATTGTTGCATTAAACTCATAGAGTTTTAAATCATCTTCTAAAACTGCTAAATGAACTTCATTTTCATTACAAAGTGCATTACTAACCACGCTTAAAACTCTCTCAGCACCGCCGTTTCTAAGCCCAGCTATAACAAAAAGCAATCTCACTTCATTATCTCCAGCCATTTTTTAGCGATATTTTCGGTGCTAAATTTATCATAGTTTTTACGTGCATTTTTAAGTAAATTTTGTCTTTTTACATCATCATTTAACACCATTTTTATGGCCTCGCTCATCTGTTTTACATCGTTAAAATCTATTAAAATTCCATCATTGTCTATAATCTCACATGCGCCGCTTGTTTTTGTCGATATCCTAACGCAATCAAACGCCATCGCCTCAATCAAAGTATTTCCAAATCCTTCAAAATTTGACGTCGAAACTAAAATTTTAGCTCTTTTATACCACGAGCTTACATCAGCTACGCTTCCTATCATCTTAACACCAGCATTTAAGCTTTGATTTAACGCAACAAGTTCATCTTTCATCACGCCATCTCCTATCATAACAAACTCGGCATTAAGTGCTTTTAGCTCATTTGCTACGTGTATAAACATTTGTGGATTTTTTACGCTTGTCAAACGCCCAACAAATAATACTAAATTTTGCTTATCAGTCCCCCATTCGCATTGATTTACGAAACTAGGATTATGCATGATGATTGTATTTTTATTAATTTTTTTATAGTAGTTTAAATCAACCTTGCTTAAAACGCTTAAGGCGTTTGCAAATGGATAAAGTAGCCATTTTAGTGGCTTTACCCAAAATGGTTTTGGTGCGTTATAGGAAGTATGTTCGCTTATAATTAACTTTGTTTTTAGTCCAAGCATAGCTAAAATAACTAAAAAATTTGTAGAATCCATAAAAGAGACAACAACATCGTATTTTTCGCGTTTTATCAAACTTCTTAAGTCTGAAATTTTTTTAATTCTACGCATAAAAGCACTCTTAAAAACATGAGGATTTATAAGCTTAATATTGCTGTTTAGTTTATAAAACGGCTCGTTTTTATCATGCTTTAAGATGCTTACATCATTGTTTTTACTAAGATGGTTTGCTAGTGTGACACATACTCGCTCAGCACCGCCATTTTGTAAGCTAGTAATTACAAAAAGTATTTTCATATGCCAACTTTTTGCTTGATTTTAACACGCAAATTAGAAAGCTTCATCATAAACGAACTAGGCAAAAAACTAACTAGCAAAAATGTTAAATTTTCCTTGCAAATTGAAATTTTTAAACTTTTTAAAATCGACCAAAGCATTAATGAGTATTGCCCTGAAATTTTAGCATAATAAGCGGCATTTTTATACTGAAGTGCCAGGAATTTTGGCTCGTGTATTATGGCTATATCATGACACATTTGTGCGGTTTTGATATACGCATGAGCGACCATTTTAGCGTGTTTGTGGGCATTTTTTGTCGCACTGTCATCTCGATTAATACGGTAAATATATAGCGGACTTTTGCAATAATAAACCCTATCTTCAAAAAACCTTATATAAAGCTCATTTTCACCACCAAAGCTTAGCTCGTCAAAACGAAAATCATCAATAAATTCACGTGAGAATAGTTTAAAATACTCTCCGCCAATGCGTCCGCAATGATAGTCAATTTTACTCATCTCGCCGCTTTTTTTATACACGCTTCGTCCCGCTATTTCGCCATTTATCACGCCATCGCTTTGTTTTAACGCATCAGCAAATACGCACTTGTAGCCTAAATTTACACACCTTAAACATTGTGCCACGGCATTTGGCAACAGCTCATCATCATCATCACAAAAACAAACATACTCGCCAACCACATAATCAAGGGCGTTATTTTTGTTTCCATTTGGACTTTTTGCATGAGTTGTGTTTTTGACGTAATTGATACGCTCATCATTTAAGTTGGCACACAAATTTTCAGTCTCATTGCCATCACTATCATCACTAACGATTATTTGTAAATTTTTATGAGTTTGATTTTGTGCTGATTTTATAGCCTTTTTGAGTAATTCAGGGCGATTTCGTGTCGCTATTATCACGCTTACTTTTGGCTCACTCATCGCTTAAAAATCCTTTCATATCCACAAAAATTCACAAAAAATCTACTAGCTATTATAAATTTAATGCTTCGCATATAAGCCATAAAATTTGGCTTATATCCACGCTCTGCTCTTTCTTTTTCGATATTTGAATCACTTAAGTCCAAAGGATGAGAAAAAATATCTGCAAAATACATTTTTAGACCGTTTTTATCAAGCAAATACTCCCAAACGTCAGTTGTATTTATGGCGTTTTTGTGAGTATTTAGTATAGCTTTGGCAGAATTTTGAGTAATAATATATGATGCTGTTCTATAAATGCATTTGTATGAATATGGCGACACCTCATACATATGCTGTGTTCGCTTAGCAAATGCTGAAAATCTGTCATTTAAGCCATCTTGGCATCCGCATATTAATACTGAGTTTTTATCCATATTTTTAGCCAACAAAAACGCCTGATTAATCATGGCTTCATCGCCTATCACATCATCTTCTAGTATCAACGCATACTCGGCACCACTTTGCAAAAATCTCTCATAAGCAATCATATGTGACAACGTACAGCCAACTTCAGAAGGCGTTAAAAGCCTACCATAAGCCTTGAATGATGTGTTTATGTGCGAATAGTAAGCTTTGGCATCTAGCTCACGTCCATCAACTCCATAAACCAACTCAAAATCATCATAGTTTGCAAATCTAGATTTTAAAATTTCACGCCTTTTTGTATCTTTTTTAAGAGAGATTAAATATATTTTATTGTTCAAATTTTATCCTTTATTTATTGCAATTATACAAAAAATATGTTAATTAACAGTTTTATTTTCTTATATACTCTTGTGCTAATTTTTTAAATATAAATGTCTTGTACACACAAAAGCATCAAAATAGAGCAAATTTATGGCTTTATCAATTGAGCATAAGGCATATTTTATTAAATTTTGAAAGCATTTTAAATCATATTGGTGTTTTAAATTTCTCGTATAATTAACAAATACAAAATAGATAGCATTTGTTTTATGTAAAAATAAGCTTTAATTCAGTACAATCTCAATTTTATTTTGTGTCAAGGTAGCTCAGCTGGTTAGAGCGCTGGTCTCATAAGCCGGAGGTCGAGAGTTCAAGTCTCTCTCTTGACACCATCTTAGAATCGCTAAAATATAGTATCTTAAAACTTTTGTCAAAAAGTTAGCCAAATTTTACTTAAAGATATTAAAAGTTAAATATTTTGGCAACATTTAAGACATTCAATTTCGCATTATTTTATAAGTTTATTTTAGAGTTGTTTTATAAAAAATAATTGGCACAAAATCTACACATTTCTCTCAATATGTAAGTATCCTATAAAGTATTACCACACTTCAAAATGCAAAATATCTAAAAAGTTTTTAAAATTTCCATTCCATTCGTTTTTATGTAAATTTATTACTATGCTTAGTGCATGTTCTAACTCTTCACCCATTACTTCATGACCGCTTAACACAAGTAGTTTAAAAGCTTAGCCACGTCACACATGAAGGCTTCTTGTTCTTTTTCTAAGTCTATTTTTATCTACTTTGATTGTTTTGTCTATTCTACGTTGTTGAAATTTAAAAATTAATACTCACGTATTAAGTCGCGTTCTAGTAAAAAACTTAAAATAAAAATTGTGCTATTTGTCTTATATATGCAAAATTTAAATTTACACTACATCTTTTAAGCAAAAGTTGTGATAGCAAATGTTATTATTAAAACAGATTAATAATTTAAAGGTCTTTAATGACACCAATGTTTGCTAAAAAGATGCTATCTTGCATGATTAGCATATCATTAATAGTTCAAACCTCCCTTGCAAACATCATCCCAGACCCATCTGCAG
>NZ_CAJHOF010000021.1 GCF_905120465.1 Campylobacter majalis | reverse complement strand
TCATAACAGAAGTGAAAAATAGTTTTTTAATTTTATAAGTGTTTAAAGTATTATTGTTTGGTGTTTTAATAAGTATTGTTATGTTATAGTGATGGGTTGGTGCCTAGTAAATAATTAGCTGTTTTAAAAATTTGTTTGCTTAGGACAATTTTTAGTGGATTGTTTTATGATATCTGGTTTGTGAGTTTAAATATGCTATTTTTACTGTTTAGAAACGAAGGGTAAATTTTTTAAAAAGTTTATTTATGTAAAACTAGCAATATTTTGCATTTATAACAGGAGTTATTGTAAATTCGGCTATTTAAATCATTAATCAATACCTTAAAATTTCGCATTTATGACAGAGTTTTTAAATGTGTTTTAAGTGGCTACATTGATAAATTTAGCCGTCATTTAAAAATCACGGCTAAATTTATCAAACTAGATTAAATTTCAAGGCTACTCCATACACCATTGCACTAGCAATGCCAGCCATTATACCAGCGACGATATCATCTGCCATCACACCAAGTCCGCCTTTGACGTCACGGTCAATTCTACCTATAATAGATGGTTTTAGTATATCAAACACTCTAAAAAACGCAAGTGACAGTATGAGTTGTAAAAGTGTAGCACCGCTTAAGACAAATGCGATCCACACACCAGCTACCTCATCTATAACTATGCTCTTATGGTCGTGTTCGCCAGTTTTAGCTTCATAGTCATTTATGACGCTTACAGAAACAGCCGTTAAAAGTATGGTTGCCAAAAACAGCGTGGTTGATGAGAAAAAATATAATATATAATACCCCACCACAGCCCCAGCCACAGAACCCCAAGTCCCAGGTGCAAATGGTATAAATCCAACTCCAAAAAATGTTAAAAATACTCGTTGCATATCTCTCCTATGATAATGATGTAGTTTGATAAAGTTTCATTAGCTCTTTGTAAAAATCACGCTCATTTCGCTCTTCAAGCAGACCAGAGTTTGGAAAAAGTGCATCACATAACTTTTGCACATCGCTAAACCTATCTTTAAAAAGTTCGCTTAAAATAAGGGCTGAAATTTCAGATCTCATTAGTATTGCTGGTGGCATAATGCCGTTAAAAAGTAGTGTTTTTATTGTTGGTGGATGATATTTTATGTGATGATGTTGTCCATGCGGACAAGTGCGTGTGCTTACGATAGTTTTGCACTCATTGCAATACACAAGCTCAGGCAACACTATAATCTCCATGCCTAAATCATTTATGTATCTATCAAGCATAGTTTTTGGTTGATTGTGATCAAAAAACATACCAATGCCTGCATGATTTTGCCCTAATACTAGTTTATTTGCACCTATATTATGAGCTGTGATACATTCAAGAGCTGGGTTTTGATGTGCTTTAAAGATGCTAGATTTAAATGGAAAAATTGTTATTTTATTAGGTGGCAGATACTTTTTGGCAAAAATTTCAAGAGATTTTTTACGCAAATTAAAGCTTAAATGCTCATTTCCATGTGTTTGAAGTAAAAATATTACAACCAAATCAGCCTTATCAATCGTCATGCGAATTAGTCTTTCATGTGCTCTATGTAGCGGATCAGCCGTTAGCATTACGGCGGTTATTTTTTTGGCGTTTAGTTCTGTTTTTATACGTTCAAGCTCATCAAGTGTGTTTTTTATCTCGTTGCTTGAGATTTCAAACTCTCCGCTTATCGCCCACTCTTTTATCTCACCCCTTGCAAACACGCTACTTTTATACTCGTTTTTGCTTTTAAAAACAGATGAAATTTTAATATATCCAACTTCATTTTCTTCGCAAACCATCACCGCTTCATCGCCGTTTTTTAGCTCTTTTGCCTCTTTTTCATCTACAAAAAACACAAAAGGATTTGGCATAGCTTCGCCGTTAAAATAGCCCTTTTTTATGGCACTATCTGCCTCGTCTTGATTCATTAGCTTGTTGTAGTTTGAAAAAATTTTATTTTTCACAAGTTCAAGAGTGCAAAGTATGTCGTTTGTTATTTTTATGATTTTACTTTTTCTTTGTGATTTCATATTTTTTCCTCTTTTCCCAGAGTGATTTTCGTGAAATTCCAAGTCGTTTAGATAGCTCAGTATCTGGATATTTGTCTTGATACATGTTTATAATGTGTTTAATATAATCATCGATTGTTGCGATTTCATCGATGCTAAAATGACTTTCGTTTGCCAAAATTTCAATGCTTTCTGTTTTGATGTTTAGGTTAAAATTTGTGCTTGATAGTATTAGTTTTTTGCGTTGTGATAAGTTTAATAGTTTTTCTATCTCGTTTTGATTTAGGTTTTGTGCCTCGCTTATATAGATGTATTCGCATTCGCTTGATATTAGTTCTTTTTGTGTTTGTGTTAAATTTTGGGCTATTATGTATTTAAAAGAGCCTTTGGTTTGTTTTGTTAATTCAAACACAAAACTATCAGCATACTCTGTTTTATTTGTTTTAATCAAAAGTGGAAATTTTAGCTTTTTTGGATCAATGTCTTGCGTTTTATAGCATTTTAGTGCATTTTGAATATATGTTTGATATGCTACAAGCATATTTTGCATGTTTTTATGCTCACTTAAATGATTTATCTTTCTTACGAGTTCTTCTATCATAAACGGTTTTTGTATATAATCACTCGCACCGGCCAACATCGGCTTTGAAACGGTATCATTGCTTATGTAAGCGATTAATAAGATAATTATGGAGCCTTTATGTTTTTCTATCACTGGATAAAAATCCTGCCCAGAAAGCGTAGTAGAAAGTAACACTACATCATACTTTTCATCTTTTAATGCCTCTTTAACATTTCTTGCGATGTCGCACTCGTATCCAATATCTGCTAGTTTTGTAGCTATCGAACCAGCCAAATATATCTCATTATCTACTATTAAAACTCTCATTTTTTTGTCCAATCATAATATTTTATCCCAGCTGTAGCTATCACGGCTATACCCTCCTTGCGTCCAACAAAGCCTAGTTTTTCGGTTGTAGTTGCTTTGACATTTATGCGATTTGGCATGACATTTAAAGCGGCTGCGATGTTGTTTTGCATCTTTGCTTTAAATTTGCTTATTTTTGGCTGCTCTGCCATGATTGTTATATCTGCATTTACTAGTTCAAAGCCAACGCTTTGCACTTTTTCGTAAGCAGTTTTTAATAGCGTGAGTGAATTCGCCCCCTTATAGCTTGGATCGTTGTCTGGAAAGTGTTCGCCTATATCGCCAAGTCCAGCTGCACCCAAAATAGCGTCTGTTAGTGCATGAAGTGCGACATCGCCATCACTGTGTGCTTTTAGTCCATTTTCATACTCAATTTTTTCACCGCAAAGCCATAAATCATAGCCCTTTGCAAACTCATGCACATCAAATCCAGTGCCTACAAATTGTTCTTTGCTTGGTGGCAGTAGTGAAATTTTAAATAAATCATCATAGGTTGTGATTTTTCTGGCTCTCTCATCGCCTTGTATTTGCCAGATTGAACCACCAACTGCACGTATAGCTGAGCTGTCATCTGTGTAAAGTGTGTCAGATTGTAACGCTTTGGATAAAATTTTTGTTCGTGAGAGTTGTGGAGTTTGGATTAATTTTATTTTTTCTCGCTCTATTGTTTCGTTTTGGTAATATGTCGTATCTACTACATTTAACACAGGCACGATACAATCAGCTTTATCACTGTTTTGTATGATTTTATGAAGTAGTTCGTGAGGGATATTTGCTCTTGCTATATCGCTTACTAGCACATACTCGCTTTTTACATGTGAAAGTGCGTTTTTTAGGCTCTCTTGACGTGTTGCACCACCTTTTACATATATGTAATTTGGGGCAAAGCGTGACATATAATCACCTTCGTTTGATACTATTATAATCTCTTTAAATGTGTAAAATTTGCCTAAATTTTTAGTGGCATAAAGCCAGAGTGGTTCATCGTCTATATAAAGCCATTGCTTTTTTGTGGGCATTTGCATACGTGTTGAGTTCCCAGCCCCAAGCATAATCAATGTGATGTCAAACAAAGTGCTCCCCTTAAAAAAATGTTACGAAATTATACACTTTGTAAGTTTTAAATTACATAAAGGCAAAAATGATACAATTTTAGTCTTACAAAAATTTTGGAGGGATTAAATTGAGAAAGGATTGGATAAAAACTAGAGCAAATGACGCTACACCAACTCAGATGTATTATGCTAAAAAAGGCATTATAACGCCTGAAATGGAGCATGTGGCAAAGGTTGAAGGTTTGGGGGCTGAGTTTGTGCGTGAGTGCGTGGCTGTAGGGCGTATGATAATCCCTGCTAATATAAATCACACAAACTTAACTCCGATGGCAATTGGTATAGACGCAAAGACAAAAATCAATGCAAATATCGGTAATTCAAGCCTTGCAAGTGATATAGATGGTGAGCTTGAAAAGTTAAATTTATGCCTTAAATACGGTGCTGATACGGTTATGGATCTATCGACTGGTGGCGATCTTGATAAAATCAGAGAAGCCATTATCCAAAACTCAACAGTTCCAATTGGCACAGTTCCTATGTATCAGATAATCCACGATGTGTGTGATATAAAAAATTTAAACATAAAAGCCATGCTTGAAGTGCTGGAAAAACAGGCACAGCAGGGCGTTAGTTACTTTACGATACACGCTGGATTTTTGCTTAAATTTATGCCACTAGTCTCAAAGCGTAAAATGGGCATAGTAAGCCGTGGTGGGAGCCTTATGGCTACTTGGATGATGCACTATCATAAAGAAAATCCATTTTACGAAGCCTTTGATGAGATTTGTGATATCTGTGCTAAATACGATGTAGCACTCTCGCTTGGCGATAGTTTGCGTCCTGGCTGTTTGTATGATGCTACTGATGAGGCTCAGCTAAGTGAGCTTAAAATTTTAGGCGAACTCACACTTCGTGCGTGGGAAAAGAATGTGCAAGTCATGGTCGAAGGTCCCGGACACGTGCCACTAAATCAGATAGAATACAATGTTAAAATTCAGCAAGAGTGGTGTCATAATGCACCATTTTATGTGCTTGGACCACTTCCTACCGATATAGGTGCTGGATATGATCACATCACAAGTGCGATAGGTGGAGCGATGGCGGCGTATCACGGTGTAGCGATGCTTTGCTATGTGACGCCAAAAGAGCATTTAGGGCTTCCAACGGCTGCTGATGTAAGAGATGGCATTATCGCGCACAAAATCGCCGCTCACTCAGCCGATGTGGCTCGTGGCAGAGCAGGAGCGATAGAGCGAGATCATGCGATGAGTGATGCAAGATGGGCGTTTGACTGGAACAAGCAGTTTGAACTTGCTCTTGATCCAGATAAGGCAAGAGAGCTTCACGATGAGAGTTTGCCTGATGATGGCTTTAAAAAGGCGGAGTTTTGCTCGATGTGTGGGCCAAAATTTTGTGCTTATAGAATTTCAAAAGATCTAATGAAGGAGAATAATGTTAAGTAAAGATCAAGTTATCGAAAGATTAAAAGGTGTTGTATATCCTGGGTTTGATAAGGATATAGTAAGCTTTGGCTTTGTAAAAAATGTCGAAGTGACGGATAAAATTTACATAGAGATTGAGATAGTTAGCTCAAATCCAGATGTTGCAAAAGAGCTTAGAGTGGATATTTCACGAGTGCTTGGTGGTGCGGACGCTGATGTTAAAATCATTCAGCCAAAAATCCCAGAAGAAAAAAGCAACTCTGTAAGTGGTAAAAACATCGCTCCGCAGGTTAAAAATTTTGTCATGGTAAGCTCTGGAAAAGGCGGCGTTGGTAAATCTACTACAACGCTAAATTTAGCCATAAGCCTTGCAAAACTGGGCAAGAAAGTGGGGATTTTAGACGCTGATATCTACGGACCAAATATCCCAAGAATGCTCGGCGAAGTCGGCACTCAACCGCAGGTTGTTGGCAATAAGCTAAAACCGATTTTGTCGCATGGCGTTGAGATGATGAGTATGGGTGTGCTGATGGAAGAGGGCGCGTCGCTGATTTGGCGTGGCTCGATGATAATGAAAGCGATCGAGCAGCTACTTCGTGATGTGCTTTGGAGTGAGCTTGATGTCTTGCTTCTTGATATGCCACCAGGCACTGGTGATGCGCAGCTTACTTTGGCTCAAAGTGTGCCAGTAACGGCTGGTGTATGCGTGACAACTCCACAAGTAGTAGCACTTGATGATAGCAAACGCGGACTTGATATGTTTGAAAAACTACACATTCCAATCGCTGGAATCGTTGAAAATATGAGCGGTTTTATCTGCCCTGATAATGGCAAGGAGTATGATATATTTGGCAAAGGCACGACTGCCAAACTGGCTGAAATTTATAAGACGCAAATTTTAGCTGAAATTCCGATCGAACCAGCAGTTCGTGTAGGTGGCGACAGCGGAAAGCCAGTGAGCTTTTATCAGCCTGAGAGTGTGACTGCAAAACGCTATGAAGATGCGGCTAGAAAACTCTGGGAAGAGATAGAAAAGATAAACAACAACGGCGGTGCTGATAACTCTGCAATCCAGCCAGTGATGGACGGCAAATCGGCTTGTTCGAAGTAAATTTAAAGGCTCTTTTGAGCCTTTTAGTTTTGGATTATTGAGCTTTTTCTTGCAGTTTTTGCTAGTGAGTATATGCAAAGTAGCATTATTATCGAGTAGATAATGCTTAATGAACGCATTATATCGCGTGATGATATGTCTGATTTTATCGCTTTAGTCACTTGTTTTGTTTCATGTTTTTCTATTGTTTTGATTAGTTTATCTAGTTTTATTCTGTTTAAATTCAAAATTTCTTTTTTGTCATTAAAATTTACGGTTATATTTTTATCTTTTAGAAAAATATCTAGCTTTTCTTTTTCATCGTGACCCATAAACATAAAAGTTGCTTCTAAATTTTTAGTTCCAAAATTTTCATTTTGAAATACTCCAAAAAGTGGATTTAAAAGTGCAGGCTTTATGATGATTATACCCATAAATGCGGTATATGCTAGAAGTCTGGTAATAAGTATTAATATTGCTTTTTTGCTAGAAAATGCAAAATAATACACTAAAATACAACCAATATACACAAGTATGCAAAATGCTACATTTGACATAAAACTAGCGTAGGTAGTGGCACTTATAGTAAAGAGTGATGCTGTAAAAAATAAAACAACAATTAGATTCTTTTTATTTTGTGTTATTTTGTTGGGTATCGATGTTAAAAATAAAATAAGTCCAAAAAACATAAAAGATATGTATGTAAAGAAATTTTCGTTTGCTTGATACGTAAGAAACTCATTTAGTTTTATTAGACATAAACTCACAACTCCAAATACTGCAATCATTCCAATGGTGAAATTTAGGATTTTGGCAAAATTTGTATGGTGATCGCTTGTATTTCTGTATGTATGTAGTGTTGCATAGTCTAGCCATTTTGTTAAATCTAATATATTTTTTGAGTTTATTTCATCTAGTTTGTTTTTGATTTTTTTGTGAAGCGTAAATTCTTGTTTTGAAAATAAAAAACAAAAAATATTTTTTATGATTTTTAGAGCATATAGTATGCAAATAATTCCAAATATAGGAATAAGTGATAAAAATATAATAGTTCTTGCGATTGTATAAAATATAAATTTTACTGATGACATAATTGTAAAAACAAGCATATTAAATAAAAATAAAAATATCTTTGTTATATTAAGTCTTTGTTTTTTACTATTTTTGATAAACTTTATTGCGGTGTTTGTTTTTTTGTCATTTAATACTACTTCTAGTTCATCGCTTAGTTCTAGCTCTTTGCAGTATAGTTCGTATTTATGGTGATTTGTGGCATCTAGTAGATTGCCGTCTTTGTTTAGTATGTTTTTTATCATGGCAAAAGATGTTCTAAGATCAGATATTACGCTATTATTGTCTTGTTCTGTCTTATCTTTAAAATCTGACTTGATATCATTAAAAGTATATTTAAATTTTGAATTTGTAAAAATAGCGTTTTTTTCAAAATATGCTCCGCTAAAATTTGGAGGGCTTTTGAAATCTACATTATCAAAACAAATAGTTTGATAAAAATGCACTCTCTTAAAATTCGCTGTTTTTTTAAATATTGAATTATCAAAAAATATATCGTTTTTAAATTTACTGTTTGAAAAATCAACTTCACTGCAAAAAATATTTCCTTTAAAATCGCAATTTTCTTTCAAAGAGCAATTTTTTAATTCTATACCTTTTTTAAATTTTGAATTTGATATTTTAAAATAATTGTTAAATTCTGTGCCTTCAAGTTTGAATTTTTCACCAAATACATTTTTGTCTATATCAAATGTTGTTTCTTGTATATAGTTTCTAAGCATCGTTAATCCATTTTTAAAAATGCTTGTGTGTATCTGAAAACGTCCAAAACTGCAAGAAGTGAATTTAAAATTTTTATAAAAACGAGATTGTGAAATTGTAAAATTTTGAATTTCTAAATTTTGTAATTCGGTTTTATCTTTTATTTTACATTCTTGTAAAGTAAAATTATTAAATTTAATATAATTTATGCACAACTCTTTTTTAAATACACATTTATTAAAAGAAATACCTCCTGGCTCATAGTTTTCTTCTTCATTTGAAATTTCTATACCTTCTTCGAAAATACAGTTGTCAAAAGCAAGATTGTATTTTAAAAGTATATTGGAGTCTTTTATCTCTTTTATGTTTAGTGGTTTTTTGTTTTTGCTTTTTATATACAAATCAACTTTTTTATCTTTTTCGCTATTTGTAAAAACGGTCGGATAAAAACTTTCTTTATCGATATCTTCTTTGTCAATACCAAGTGCATCGGCTATTTCTTGTATTTTCCTATCTTTTTCTTTCACTTGTCGCTTTCTTAGTAAAATTAAAGATTTAAGCATTTATATTCAATGCATTCGTTTTTAAAATTTTTATCTTATTAGCTTTGAAATTTCTTTAAATTTTTCATGTTTTGCATCGCCTAAAATTTCAAATAAAACACTCTCTACACTTGAAATTTCAGCTCCTAATTCACGCATGGTTGCTATGGCAATGTCTTTATTTTTTGGATTTCTGGAGCTTGTGCAAGGCTCAATTAAAACAACCTTTTTACCTAAGCTTATTAACTCTTTTACGCTTTGTAAAACGCAGATGTGAGCTTCGATACCAAACACTAAAAAAGTATCATAAGAGCTAATTTTTTGTTTGATATTTTCATCAGCAGGTGCTGAAAACGCCGTTTTTGCATAAGCATTATTTTTTATAAAAGGCAAAAATGCGTCGTGCGTAGAGCCTAGTTTTTGTGGATATTGCTCACTCGTGATTAGGTCAATGCCTAAGATTTCAAGCCCTTTTAGCAAAATTTCGCTCTGTTTTAAAAGCTCATCTTTTTGGCTCATTGCGTTTATTATCGTTGTTTGTAAATCTATCATAAGTCCTGCTATTTTCATCGGCTATCCTTTGAGTAAAAATTTATACTTATTTTATCATATTAATTTTAAAATTAAAATTTATTTTAATATTTTAGCAAAACTCGCGATAAATTTATAAAAAGCAGAGGGTTTAGCCCCCCATCTACTCCACAAACGGAAGTAGCTTTTTATACCCTAGTTCTCGCATTTTATCCACTGGGATAAACTCAAGTGCCGCGCCGTTTATGCAGTATCTTAAGCCTCCATTTTGAAGCGGTGCGTCATCAAACACATGCCCTAAATGTGCGTTTGCCGTGCTTGAGCGAACTTCAGTGCGGTTCATACCGTGCGATTTATCGGCTAGATATTTTAAAGCGTCGGTTGTGATGGGCTTATAAAAGCTTGGCCAGCCACATCCTGCGTCAAATTTATCCTTTGAGCTAAAAAGTGGCACGCCACTTGTTATGTCTATATAAATTCCCTTTTCGTTAAATTTATCAAACTCGCTGGTAAATGGACGCTCGGTCGCATTTTGCTGAGTTACAGCGTAGCTTATATCGTTTAGTTTGTCTTTAAGCTCTTTTTGTGTGAGCGAAAATTTCGCCTTAAAAAGCGGCTCGTGTGCTAAATTTAGATTGATGTGGCAGTAGCCACCTGGATTTTTGTCAAGGTAGTTTTGATGATACTCTTCAGCTAAGATATAGTGACGAAGTGGCTCAAGCTCGATAACAATGGGCTTATCGTAGTCTTCTTGCAAGATTTGTAAGCTAAGCCTAGCTATCTTTTCGTGGGCAGGATTAGTGTAGTAAATGCCTGTGCGATACTGCGTGCCGATATCGTTTCCTTGGCGGTTTAGGCTAGTTGGGTCTATCACTCTAAAAAAGTGAAGTAAAATTTCAGCTAAATTTATACGGTTTGCATCAAATACGATGTGCATAGTCTCAGCGTGTCCGCTTTGTTTTAATCCGTAATAATCAGCACTTTCGCTTATGCCATTTGCATATCCTACGCTAGTCTCAATCACTCCAAAAATCTTATCAAAATATCCTTGCATACCCCAAAAGCATCCACCTGCTAGGTAAATCTCGTCTCTCATTTGCTCTCCTTTTTGATTAGCGTTTGCAAAAACAAGCAAAACACAAAGTGATAAAATTTTAAAAATTTGCATGTTTTCCCCTTAAAATTTTTGTGTAAATTTTAGCAAAAAATACCTAAAATTACAAAAATTAAGACAAATAAGATTATAATATTATAAAATTTATAAGGTAAAAATATATGAAAATAGATGAAATTTTAAAAAATAGCAACCATAAGCTTGATTTATTTGCAAAAGAATGTATCGATAGGTTAGAAAATAAAATTTTTACTAAAACTGACAAAAACGGCAAAATTTCATACCATACAACATGTTTAATTCGCAATAAAGAGATTAGGCTTACTCCTGAAGAAATCATCCGTCAGCTTTATTTAGATAAACTAATTAACGAATATGATTATCCGCAAAACCGCATACAATTAGAATATCCAGTGCATTTTGGACGTGAAGTCAAACGAGCTGATATTGTTATTTTTGACGCATTGCAAATCACTGCACCTTATATCATCATAGAGCTTAAAAAGCCCAAAGCAAAAGACGGCAAAGAGCAACTTAAAAGTTATTGCAATTCCACAGGGGCGACCATCGCGGTTTGGAGCAATGGCGAAGCAATAGCTTATTATCACCGCAAAGACCCAAATTATTTCGAGCCAATTCCAAATATTCCGCAAAGTGGCAAAAGCCTAAAAGATGTCTTAAAACAAGACTTTACATTTGATGATTTAAAAAATGCCGACAAACTGCAAACACAAAAAACTACGCTTAAAAACATTGTATTGGATATGGAAGACGAAGTTTTAGCCAATGCAGGGGTTGATGTATTTGAAGAAGTTTTTAAATTGATTTTTATTAAATTATTTGACGAATTAGAAGGTGCAAGAGATAAATCACGCAATTTAGAATTTAAAAATTACGGCGAAAGCGACGGAGAACTCAAACAAAAAATAGAAAACCTATTTAACAAAGCCAAGAAAAAATGGGAGGGAGTTTTTGCAGGTGATGACAAAATCAAGCTATCTCCGTCGCATTTAAGCATTTGTGTAGCGTCATTAGAAAGCATTAAATTATTCAATTCAAATTTAGAAGTCATCGATGACGCATTTGAATATTTAGTCAATAAATCAGCCAAAGGCGAAAAAGGGCAGTATTTCACACCCCGTTATGTGATTGATATGTGCGTAAAAATGCTAAACCCAAAACCTAATGAAACTATGATAGACACTGCCAGTGGCAGTTGTGGTTTTCCGATACACACTTGTTTTTATGTATGGAAAAGCATTTACAAAAACAAAGGTCTAGAAGCATCTGATTTATTTACCGCCGAAAAGAAAATCCCCGAATGCGAAGACTATGTTAAAGAAAAAGTCTTTGGCATAGATTTTGATGAAAAAAGTGTGCGAGTGTCAAAAATGCTTAATCTCATCGCAGGAGACGGACACACCAATGTTTTGTATCTAAATTCTATTGATTATGTTCGTTGGGATGAATTTACCAAAGACGAAGAGTGGGAAGATGTTTATTTTGAGGGCTTTAAACGCCTTAAAAATCTGCGTTCAACCAAAAACGAAAACCGAGATTTTGAATTTGACATTTTAATGGCAAATCCACCATTTGCAGGAGATATTAAAGAGCCACGCATACTTCATGCTTACGAACTTGGAAAAAATGCAAATGGTAAATGGCAACAAAAAGTTGGACGAGACATACTATTTATCGAACGCAACCTAAATATGCTTAAACCTGGCGGTAGAATGGCGATTGTCTTGCCGCAAGGTAGATTTAACAACTCAAGTGATAAGTATATTCGCGAATTTATCAGCGAACACGCACGAATTTTAGCGGTTGTAGGGCTTCACGGCAATGTATTTAAGCCGCACACAGGTACCAAAACAAGTGTTTTATTTGTGCAAAAATGGGACGATAAGCTCTGTCCTAAGGCAGATGATTACAACATATTTTTTGCCACGATGAGCGAACCAAGCAAGGATAATTCAGGTGATAAAATTTACTACCCATTGCAAGACACGCACGAGCACTGGATTGTAAAGCATGACCTGTTTAATCCACGCATGGCAGGAGATGAACCTATTCGCCAAAAAGATGAAAGTGATGAAGAATTTAATCAGCGTTTGATTAAGTATCAAGACAATGTCCAAAAATACGCCGAATTTGACCAAGACGGTATAGCTGAAGCGTTTATCGAATTTGCCAAAGCCGAAAATTTGAGTTTTTGGAGAGAATAAATGAATGGGCAATTAAAAGAATATAAAGAGCAAATGGAAATAGATTATTTTGCCTATTTTGCAAAGGCTTATTTTGCTTTTAATTGCTATTTAAAAGATAAATTTTCTAACTGCACAGCAGATAGAGATAAAATAGACGAAATGAAAAGAGCAAATTATTTTTCAATATTCAAAAGATTATTAGAAGAAAATTTATTTATTCAAAATTTGAGTGAATTAAAAAATCAACTATCTAGTAGATTGATTACAAATAATAAAGAACCAGTATATTTTGAATATGTTAAAATCAAATCTTTTGCTAATAGAATTATTTGCAATAATGAAACATATAGGAGAGTAAAATATTTTATAAAAATAACAGACAATGGGCGGATTATTGCAAAAATCAATAATGAAGAAGAAAATAAAATAGATTGTATTTATGATGATTTTAACAATAAATTAAATAGTTCTGTATTTTCAAAAACACAAAAAGAAAGAATACAATCAATTATAAAAGAAGAAATAGAAAGTTATGTCAAAGATATAACACCATTGATAACAAAACTATTAACAAACGAAACTTTAACTGATGATGAAATAAAAGATATTTACAGAGCATTTGTTGAAATAATCTATTCAATGAGAAATGCTTTATTCCATAGTGAAATAAATCCAGAAAACACAGAAACCAAACAAGCGTACGAGAAAGCATATTGGCTTTTACGAGAATTTGTAAGAATACTTAGTTAAAGGAGATTATATGAAAGAATTTATTCCACAAGAGTTACCTGTAAATTTTGAAATAACTCCAAAAATTTATAAAGCTTTAAATAATGCTTCAAGAAAATTAGGTGAATTAAATGGTTTTATTAGAACTATACCAAATCAAGATATTTTAATCAACTCATTGGTTTTACAAGAAGCCAAAGATTCTAATGCGATTGAAAATATTATTACAACTCACGATGAACTTTTTTTAGCCCAAATTGATGAAGCTAAAATTACACAATCTGCAAAAGAAGTAATTAATTACGAAGCTGCACTTAAAAAGGGTTGTGCTTTGATAAAAAAGGAAAAATTATTTTTAAATCGCCATATTTTAGAAATTCAAAGACGATTAGAACGCCATTCCGCAGGATTTCGAACGCAAAGTGGAACGACGCTTAAAAACCCAGCCACAGGTGAAATTAAGCATATTCCACCGCAAAATAATGCTGATATACTTCGCTTAATGTCAAATTTAGAAAAATATATAAATGATGAATTAGACGATTTAGACCCATTAATTAGACTTGCTATTATTCACTATCAGTTTGAAACCATACACCCATTTTATGACGGTAACGGTAGAACTGGGCGTATAATAAATGTATTGTATCTTACATACAAAGGTCTTTTAGATTTGCCAATTTTATATCTTAGTGCATATATTATCAAAAATAAATCTAAATATTATCATTTGTTGGAACAAGTAAGTAAAAATCAAGCTTGGAATGACTGGATAGAATACATTTTAAAAGGTATTGAGCAAACTTCTGTTGCTTCTGTAAATTTAATCAAAAGTATAGATAAAGCTATGTCGGATCTTAGTAGTCTTTTGCAAAATAAATCACCAGAAATTTATAGTAAGGATTTTGTAGAATTATTGTTCGCTTATCCATATACAAAAATCGAATCTGTGAAAAATAAACTAGGTATTTCAAGACAAACTGCTTCTAAATATTTAAGAATATGCGAAAATTTAGAAGAATTTCGCTGTGTAAAACTTGGCAGAATAAATTATTTTGTTAATATTCATTTATTTGAAATTTTAAGAAAGGGATTGATTATAAAATAATATGTTAAAAAAAATCAAAATTTTTAACATATTATAGAATTATGTTAAAAATAACATAATTTTTAACATATAAAAAAGGACTAAAAAATGACTTCAAATTTAAATCAAACATTGCAAAGCAAATATCCAAATTTAGAAATAAGCGTTTTGAAAATATCGGAAGTGAAAGAAAATAATGAAAATTTTAGAATTGATAGCGAACCTTTCAAAAAATCAAATTTGATAACAAATCAATATATTGATTATGTAAAATTATCAGACATTGCACTGATAAATCCTTCTAAAACAGAAATATCAAATTTAAATTTAGATACAGAAGTATCTTTTATATCTATGCAAAATTTAGGAACAGGAAATATAAACGATAGAGAAACAGGAACTATAAAAGACTATAAAACTGGCTATACATATTTTGCAGAAAATGATATTTTAATTGCAAAAATTACGCCTTGTATGGAACACGGCAAATGTTCTATTGCGACAAATTTAAAAAATAAAATCGGTTTTGGTAGCACAGAATTTAATGTTTTCAGAATAAATGATAATAGGTTTGTTAAAGAATTTGTGTTTTGTTTTTTAAATAGGGAAAATATTAGAAAAATTGCAGCCGATAATATGATAGGAACAAGTGGTCGCCAAAGAGTTCCAACTAATTTTTATGAAAATTTATTAATCCCCCTTTTTCCTATTGAATTTCAACAACAAATTGAGCAAATGGTTCGCCAGTCGCACGAATGTTTAGAGCAGTCCAAAGGTTTATACCGACAAGCGGAAGTTTTGCTATATGAAGAGATTGGACTTGATCCGAATGACCCATTATCAAGTATTCAACCTTTGTCAAATAGACTAAATGTTTCCGTGCAAACACTTAAACAAAGCTTCCTTGCTACAGGTAGATTAGATAGCGAATATTATCAGCAAAAATATGACGATATAGAAAACTTAATCAAAAATTATCATAACGGGTATATGCGATTAAAAGATATAGGAAATTTTGCAAATGGTAGTTTGATTTCAGAGGATTTTTATGTAGAAAAAGCCAAAAGAGCATATATCCGCATTAAAGAACTTTCTTTTAATTCGCCGATAAAAATCGAAGAAAGTGTGTATATTAATGATAATTTCGTGGCAAAAAATGAAGCAACCGTAAAGGAAAATGATTTTGTTATTGCTACGATTGGAAACACAATTGGCAAAGTAAATTTAGTCCCAAAAGAATTGAGTGGAAGTTTTATTTCAAATAATACTTCAAAATTTAGTTTGTTTGATAAAAACATTATGCCTGAGTTTCTGGAACTACTTTTAAGAAGTGTTATAGTGCAAGAGCAGATACAAAGAGATTTTACACAAACTGCACAGCCAAAAATTTCAAATTACTCGCTTGAAAATATTTTAATCCCGAAATTTTCTTTAAAAATCCAAGAAAGTATCGCCAAAAATTTACAAAAAAGTTTTGATTTAAGAAGTGAAGCTAAAAATTTACTCAAAAATGCAAAAGAAAGGGTTGAAAATTCAATAATCGTGGGGGGGGGGTAACTCCTAGATACTTATTTGCAGAAGTTAAAATATTGCTTAAAAAGGCTAGATATTTTTATCGTCTTGCGACTTGGCAAATTTATGAAGAGCTGTTTTCTGCATCAAATCGTGATAAATTTTCACATTTAAACATAAATACGCGTTCGCTAAGCCAAAGTCTAAACGCCACAGGCAGATTAGATAGCGAATATTATCAAAATAAATATGACGAGATTGAAGCGGTGATTAAAAATTATCATGGGGGATATTGCAAATTAAAAGATATTGTGGTTAATCGTTCAGGCGGATTTGCATTTTCAAGTGATAGTTATTTAGAAAATGGAAAACTTGCTTTAATTAGAATAAATAATATTAAAAATGCAAGTTTGGATTTGCAAAATATTGTTTATTTGCCAGATGATGCCGAATTTTTAAGCCCAAAAGATAAAACTTACAAAAATGATATTTTAATTTCTATGTCTGGCAGTATAGGCTTATGTTGTGTTATTTATGATGAAATCAATGCAATGGTTAATCAAAGAATACTCAAAATATCTGTGTCTGAATTTGAAGAAAATGTTTTATGTTTAATTATAAATTCAATTTGTTGTCAATTGCAATTGCAAAGAGTAGGAACGGGCGGAGTTCAAACAAACATATCTAGCGATGATATATTGGGTATTATAATCCCAAAAATTAACCCACAAGTCCAAGCACAAATTGCAGATAAAATCAAAAAGTCTTTTGCTCTACGCAAACAATCAAACGAGATTTTGCAAATTGCAAAATCAAAGGTCGAAACCGCCATAGAACAGGGTTTGGCTATTTAAAAGTGTAAAATTTAATAAATGGATAATGATAGATAAAAATGGTAAAATTTTATAAATTTGTGTTTTAGTGTGGATTTTGGGCTGAGGCTCCAGCCCTGTTTTTACTCCACGGTTACGCTTTTAGCTAAATTTCGTGGCATATCGACATTGTTACCAAGTCGCACTGAAATCTCAAGTGCGAAAATTTGAAGTATTATCATCATCTCGAAAAACTCAGCCATCGGATGCGTTTGAACGCTCGTTTTTATAAAGTCATCGCTTAGCTCAAACTCCTCCGGGGTTATCGCAAGTATATATGCGTCGCGAGCGGCAAGCTCTTCGACATTGCTTTTGACTTTGTCATAAAGGCTTGTTTTTGGCATAAGTGCGATGGTAAAGAGTCTCTCATCAGCGAGAGCGATCGGTCCGTGCTTCATCTCGCCGCTTGGATAGCCCTCTGCGTGCAGGTATGAAATTTCTTTTAACTTAAGTGCTCCTTCAAGTGCGAGTGGGTAGAAAATGTCGCGTCCGATGAAGAAAAATCCGTGTCCATGTAGGTAGTGTTTGCTTAGGCGATGGATCTTTTCTTGTAGATTTGTGTTGATGTTTAGGATTTGTGGGATGTGAAGTAGGGCTTTTAGCTCATTTTCAAGCTCGGTTTTGCTAATACTTGCCTTTGCCTTTGCTATTTGTAAAACCAGCATCCAAAGCGTAACAACCTGCGTTGCAAATGCCTTTGTAGAAGCCACGCCCTTTTCGATACCAGCGCGTGTTAGTAGCGTGGTGTCTGCTAATCGCACGATCGAGCTGTTATCGACATTGCAGATGGCTAGGGTCTTTAGTCCTGCGTTTTTGGCGATTTTTAGGGCTTCTAGTGTGTCTGCTGTCTCGCCACTTTGAGAGATCACTATAAAAAGGGCGTTTTTGTTTAGTTTTGGGCTTCGGTAGCGAAACTCACTTGCGATCTCGACCTTGGCTCTGGTGTCGGCAAGTCGCTCAAACAGATACGAAGCGGCAAGGGCTGCGTGATAGCTCGTGCCACACGCACAAAGCACGATGTCATCAATCTCTTTTAAATACTCATCGTCTAAATTTTCAAGCTTTATCCTATCATCTTTTACGCGTCCCATTATACACTCGGCTACGACGGTGCTTTGCTCGTAAATTTCTTTCTCCATGAAAAATTTATAGCCCTCTTTTTGTGCGTAGCTTTTATCTTTTGGTAGGGCGACAAAGCTTGGCATTACGCGTTTTGCGTTAGAGTAGGCAAAAATTTCACTCTCATTTATAAAGCCATAGCTTTTATCATCTAGGTAGGCGACTTCACTTGCAACGCCGATAAGTGCAGCGTCAGACGAGGCAAACATCAGTCCGCCGTCATTTGCTTTTGCGATAGCCATCGGTGCAGCATCTTTTGCAAAGAAAATTTTATTTGGCTCAGTTTTTGTTATCAAAAGTGTTGCGTAAGCTCCGTGAAGGCGCCTAATCGTCGCTTCGTATGCTTTAAAGGCTTCGCCGTGAGCTTTTAGATTCTCTTCAAACAGATGAACGATGACTTCGGTGTCTGTTTGGCTTAGGAATTTCACACCCTTTGCTTCAAGCTCGGCTTTTAGCTCGGCGTAGTTTTCTATAATGCCGTTATGCACGACAAATGAGTGCTCACCAAGGTGCGGGTGGGCGTTTATCTCAGTTGGTTTGCCATGCGTTGCCCATCTGGTGTGACCGATCGCCACACCAAAGCCATCTGAGCTAAACTCCTTTGTCTTTTGGGCTAAATTTTCAAGCTTTCCAACCGCCTTAAAGTATTCTAGTTGCTCGTTGCTCATTACGGCTATACCAGCGCTGTCGTATCCGCGGTATTCAAGCTCTTTAAGTCCGCTTAAAATCACATTTTTTTTCTCATTTTGTCCGATGTATCCGACTATTCCACACATTTTTACTCACTTGTTAATAAATTTAAAATTTTGTCGCTATTATAACACAGCATATCGCTTTTTTCTATCAAAAATAGATTTCTTGTGCGATTTTTTATGGTTTGAACTTTTGCACTTGTTATTTTAACATCTGCTTTGCTAAATACGCTCATCACATACGCCATCAAGCCCCTTTGGTCGCGTGTATTGATGTTTAATCTTGCGTATTCATTTGAGTGATTTAGTTCAAAAGTAATCTCGTCTTTTGTTATGTTTGGTCTTGAGATTTTTAAAATTTCATCACTTTTTAATGACTGTATGGCTTTTGCTTTTAGATTTAAAATTTCAGCATTTTTGACATTTTTATTAAATTCAAGTCGTATGAAAAATTTCTCATCAAAAAGCTTAAAAATCTCCATATAAGCTAGATCAAAATCAGCTAAAACTGTTAAAAGTGAAGCTAAATTTATCTGCTTTGCTGAGATGATTTTGACACTTAAATTTTGCGTGTTTGAGATATTTACGCTAGTGTCTGTGACTTCATTTGCTTTTTTTGCGATTGCGATTATATCTGCTGGATTATGTTTTACAAACAATAAATTTGATGAAATTTTAAAAATTTTATCTTTTATGTTTTGTTCTAGCTTATCAAATTCATCATGGCGCTTGATGCTCGTCTCTTTTTTTACACGCCTTGTGGCTTCGTCTAATAGCGTCTCATCATCAAAACTCTCTCGCGATATATCATATAGTTTTCTTAATAGTTTTGCGGTGTATGGCGTGTAGAGTGCTTCATCAGTCGCATTTAGTATGCAGTAGCTTAAGATATATGCTAAATCTAGTGTTTTTTTATCGCCTAGTTTTGATATGAAGCCAAATATTGTGCGTTCTAGATAGATATCTTCTCTGTTTGCTACATCTTGCATTAGCGTGTGATATTTTATGAGTGTTACGCCGGTATTTACTGCGTTTTGACTTAGTTCTAGCCTGTTAGCGTATGCACGAAAGATATTTGCACCAACTACGGCATGATCGCTATCGCTAACGCCCTTGCCAACGTCATGCATGAGCGTTACTAGCTTTAGCATGATTTTACCCTCAAGGCACAGCTCATCGTATAAATTTTTAATAAATTTATCTTTGATATTTTCTAGAAATTTTACGCTTATTATGCTGTGATCATCAACGCTAAGCGTGTGATATCCGTCATATTTTGGAAGATGAGCGATATTTTCCATAGGCTTAATAACGCTTCCCATTATACTTGCGTCGCAGAGTGCTTCTAACAAACAAAATGCATTATTTTTGCTAAATAGCCTTTTGATTTGTTCTTTTTTGCTCTCTTGCTCGTTTTCATCTGCTTTAGTGTTTTTTATGTAAAATATCGCCGAAATATCAAGCTTATAGTTAATATCTGCTAAGGTATTTAGTTGTTTTAGTAGCGTTGTTATGGTGGTTGGCTTTTTATGAAGTGGTGCGTATAAAGTGTCGTTTATAGCATACAATCCACATTTTGTTCTTGATAGGCGTTTTTGAGTAAAAGTATAAATTGCTTTATTTTTTCTGTTTAAATATGCAATAACAAATCTTGCATAAAGTCCTAAATTTCGCATTGAGTTTAAAATTTTCTGACTTATTCTGATGTTTGTGTCTTGCGATTTTGTTGATTTTGTTTGGAGTAGCTTTGTTATAGTTTCTATATTTTTTTCGCTAAAAATTTCATCATCATTTACAAGATTTAATAGACTTTTAAGCGATAGTAAAAAATCAAGCGAGAGATTAAATTGACTTATTTGCTTCTCATCTAGTAAATTTAATGTACTTAGTCTTATTTGATTTTCGCAACTTAAAGTCGATAGTATGCAGTTTAATGCGTAAATTTCATCTACACCACCATAGCTTGATTTTAAATTTGGCGTTTGTTCTAAAAGCGGTATTTGATTAAAAGGTAGTAGCGATTTTGTGTGCTTTGCGATAAAGTCAGCTTGATTGTGCGTTTTTAGCGTATTTATCTCATCTCTTGCTAGTTTATACATTGCTTTTGAACCACAAATATACCTAATAAAACTAACTGAACTTTTTGCTTTAAAATCATCTTTAAAAGTTTCGTTTATAAGCTCAAGTGGTAAAAATTTTGCTTTTATTTTAAGGTCTAGCTTGTTTAGTTGAGTGGTTAATGCTTTTAATATATTTTTTGTATCAAAACCCTTTATGTCCTTATATACTATTAGTATGTTTAGTTGAGAATTTACACTGATTAAAGATTGTGCATACTTGTTTGTTGCAATAACGCTAAATGGTATGTTTTCAATGCTTGGCATAAAGTCTTGAAATAAGTCGGCAAAAACAGAGCTTACGCATGATTTTATCTGTTCGTCTCGTTCTTTGATTAAAAAATTTATAAAATTTCTGCCTTGATTTTTTTTAAAATATGTATAAAATTTATCGCTTTTATTCAAAATTTCTATCCCTAATAAATTCCAAAATTTTTTCGTGATGATACTAAAAATTTGCAAAATTAAAGCTTTTATTAACTATAATCAGGTGAAAATTTTAAAGGCAATAAATTTTTAATGAATATAACTGAAATTTTAAAATCTGGTGAGAGAATACCAAGTGAGATGGCTTATAAGCTTTATGATTTAGAGCTTTTTGAGCTTGGTGAGTATGCTTATAAACAGCGTCTTAAAAGGCACGGTAAAAAGGTGTTTTTTAACATAAATCGCCATATAAATCCTACAAATATCTGTGCTGATGTCTGTAAATTTTGTGCTTTTTCTGCACACCGTAAAAATCCAAATCCATACAAAATGACACACGAAGAGATATTAAAAATTGTAGATGAAAGTGTTGTAAATGGTGCAAAGGAGATACATATCGTTTCAGCTCATAATATCGAAGGTGGCTGGGAGTGGTATCTTGAAATCTTTAAAAAGATTAAGGATAAATATCCAAATTTACATGTAAAAGCTTTAACTGCAGCCGAGATTGATTTTATCGCTAGAAGTTGTGGATTTAGTTATGAAGACGTGATAAATAAGATGCTTGAATACGGCGTGGATAGTATGCCAGGAGGCGGAGCTGAGATATTTGATGAGACGGTGAGGGCTAAAATTTGCAATGGCAAGGTTGGCTCAAGTGATTGGTTAAAAATCCATGAATTATGGCATCGGGCTGGTCGTCAAAGTAACGCAACTATGCTTTTTGGTCATATAGAAAGTCGTGAAAATCGCATCGATCACATGCTTAGGCTTAGGGATTTACAAGATAAAACCGGTGGCTTTAATGCGTTTATTCCACTTGTGTATCAGACACAAAATAACTTTTTAAAAGATGTGAAATTTTTAGGTTCGGTTGAGATTTTAAAAACAATGGCAATTTCAAGATTGGTGCTTGATAATATACCGCATATTAAAGCGTATTGGGCTACTTCGACGCTAAATTTAGCAATGATTGCACAAGAATTTGGTGCGGATGATTTGGATGGAACGATACAAAAAGAAAGTATCCAAAGTGCAGCAGGTGCAAAGAGTGCAAATGGAGCTAGTTTGCAGACATTTTTAGATATTATTAAAAGCTCTGGTTTTGTACCTGTTGAACGTGATAGTTTGTATAATGAGATTAAAATTTATTAGGAGGAAGAGTTGGATTTTTTTAAACTAAAAAATCATGGTACTAGCGTTAAACAAGAGCTTAGTGCTGGTTTAACGACATTTTTGGCGATGATGTATATTGTGCCTGTAAATGCCATAATAATGAGTAAGACAGGTATGCCTATGGATGCACTCATAACCGCTACCGCACTTATAACCATAATAGCCACAGTATTAAATGGTATATGGGCAAATACTCCGGTTGCGATGAGCGTTGGCATGGGATTAAATGCGTATTTTACATTTGGACTTGTTATTGGTATGGGTATTCCATGGCAGACGGCTCTTGGAGTTGTATTTTTATCTGGAATGTTATTTGTTATTCTTTCATTTACTGATTTTCGTATATGGATTATTAAATCAATTCCAGTTGATTTAAGACGAGCTGTTAGTGCTGGAGTTGGGACTTTTATTGCTTTTATAGGGCTTCAGCAAATGGGTATAGTTGTCAATAATGATGATGTTTTGGTTGGGCTTGGAAATTTAAAAGATATTAATGTGTTGCTTGGAATTTTTGGTCTTATAACTGTGCTTATATTTTGGATCGTAAATATTAAGGGTGCATTTATACTAGCAGTATTATTAACATCGGTGATTGCTTGGATTTGTTCTATATCGCCTTATCCTACTGAAATTTTTTCTATTCCTGCTTCTATCACGCCTATTTTGCTACAGCTTGATGTAAAAAGTGTGTTTTTTGATAGTGCTGGTGTATTTACTTTGTCGTTGTTACCGGTTGTTTTGGTGTTTCTTGTGACTGACTTATTTGATTCTGTTGGGACTTTAACTGGTGTTGGCACTAGGGCTGGAATATTTAGTGAAGATAATAAAGATGGTTTAAATAATCTTAAAAAGACATTAGAAGCAGATGCTGCGGTTACTGTGGTTGGTTCTGTTATTGGGGTAAGCACGACTACTGCATTTGTTGAGAGTGCAAGTGGCGTGGAGCAAGGCGGAAGAACTGGCTTAACGGCTATTTTTTGTGGATTATTTTTTACTCTTACTTTATTTATGCTACCACTTTTTAAAGCTATACCGGCAAATGCGATTTATCCAGTTTTGATTATGGTTGGAATTTTGATGTTTTCTGAGGTTAGGGATATAAATTTTAAAGACCCAGCTATAATGGTAGCAACATTTTTTATAGTTGCATTAATGCCACTTACTTATTCTATTACAAATGGTCTTGCATTTGGGTTTTTATCGTATTTATTAGTGCGTGTTTTTAGGCGTGAATGGAATGAGATTAATATAGGCATTATAGTTCTTGCTATTATTAGCTTTATTGTATTTTTAGTTAATTAAGGACAAGTTATGATTTTTTATAGTTATGATGAATTTGCTATAGACGTGAAAAATATGGCTAAGCAAATAAAAGATGAATTTAATCCAGAGGTTATAGTTGCAATTGCACGTGGTGGTATGACGCTTGGGCATTCTCTTGCAGTTGCGTTGCAAAATAGAAATTTATTTGCATTAAATTCTATACATTATGATAATACAAACAAGCTTGATACAATTGATGTGTTTAATATACCTGATTTATCAAATTTTCGTAAAATTTTATTGGTTGATGATATAGTTGATAGTGGGGAGAGTATGGTTGAGATAAAGCGTCGTTTATTAGAGCTTTATCCGCATTTACAGATTAAAATCGCAACTGTTTTTTACAAACGAACAGCACTACTTTTGCCAGAGTATAAGGTAAAAGAGGCGAGTGAGTGGGTTGAGTTTTTTTGGGATATAAGTATTTAAAATGCGATTAAAAGACAAATTTTTACCATTACTTGCTAAGTATGATGTATTAAGCCTTGGGATTATTTGTCTTTTTTGTTTTATTACGCTTAGCTATTGTGCGACTACTCTTGGCATAAGCTATTATGAAGCACGTATATTTTATGGCAATGGCGATATAATTGGACATATTGTCAGAGCTAGTTGCTCTGTTTTTGGACAAAATGATTTTGGTATGCGTTTGCCTCTTGTGATTATGCATATTGTAAGTATTATTTTGCTTTATAAGCTTAGTAAATTTTATCTAAAATATAAGCTTGACAGAATTTTAAGTGTGCTTTTATATGTTCTTTTGCCAGGAAGTGTAGCAAGTGCATTGATAATAAATGATGCTGGACTTATTATTTTACTTACGCTATTATTGCTTTATATTTTTCATTTAAGATTAAATTTTGTCTTTTATACTTTGTTTTGTTTGCTGGTTTTTGTTGATAGATCATTTTTTGTTTTGTTTTTGTCGTTTTTTATCTATGCGATTTACAAAAAACAAGCGGGACTAGCGTGGTTAAGTGCTATTTTAATAGGTTTTAGTATATATTTATTTGGGTTTGATACTTACGGTAAGCCAAGTGGGCATTTTGTAGATACGTTTGGTATATTCGCCGCCGTATTTTCGCCGTTTGTATTTTTATTTTTTGTATATACCATTTATCGCATATGGATAAAAGAAGAAAAAGAAATTTTATGGTTTGTTAGTGTAAGTGCATTTTGTTTTTGTATGGTGTTGTCTATTAGACAAAAACTTGAACTGACTGAGTTTTTACCATTTTGCATTATAGCTACACCACTTATTATTAGGACGTTTTTGGCTTCATATCGTATTAGGTTACCAAAATTTCGTAAATCTCATCAAATTTCGGCTTTTATTGTAATTTCTATTTTGATTATAAATTGGTTTTTGATTATTTTTAATCCTATCTTATATGTGGTGACAAAAAATCCAGAAAATCATTTTGTTTATAAATTTCACATCGCAAAAGATATAGCAAAGCAACTTAAAAAGCAGAATATACATGCTGTTTATACGACAGATGATAGACTTAGGCTAGAATTAAAATTTTATGGTATATCAGATCAAGGCTCTTTTGAATTAATTAAAAATGGCAATGATATTGAAATTTATAAGTATGGAAAAAGAGTTGCAGGATATGATTTAAGACGAAGGCAAGGCATTTGAAATTTCGTGCTTTTACCTTATTTGAAGTAGTGTTTGTTTTGATAATAATTTCTATTTTAGGTGTTTTGGCTATACCAAAATCAAACCAGGATAATTTAAGAGCAGCCGCCTATCAAGTAATGTCACATATACGTTATGCACAAAATTTAGCATTTTTAGACAATACATTTAAGCCAAACAGTCTGCAAAATAGACAAATTAAATGGAGTTTTGTGTTTGCAAATACTGCCATTAATACAAAGTCGTGCCAACTTAATGAAAAAAATAAGCAAACTTGGAAATATAGCGTATATAAAGATCTAAGTTTAAATGGTAATTTAAATAGTAGGCGTGAAGTGGCGGCAAATCCATCTAAAATAAATAAAGTTTTAAGTGGTGGTTGGAGTGGAATTTCAAAAAAAGACTGCAGATTGGTTAGCTCTGAACTTGACATACAAAAAAAATATGGCGTCACAAATGTAAAATTGCTCGGACACTGTGCTACAAAACAGACTAGAAGCTTTAGTTTTGATAATGGCGGACGTCCAACAAGAATTGCAAGCACAACAAGCAAAACAAATAAACCCGTGAGATTATTAAAAAACGATTGCAAGATTATTCTCTCAAATGCGTCTAGTAGTATTACTATTCTTGTCAAAAAAAGAACTGGACTTGTTTGTATTGAAAGCAAACAAGAAAAAGGTAAGTGCGAGAAGCGACCAAGCCAGACACAAGAGTAAGTGATAATTTATTTTTATTAACTTAGTATTAGCTTTACTATATCTGTTTGGTTTTTAAAATACACACAAAAAGACTTATTAAAACCGAAAATTTTAAAATTTCATCCCAGATAACAATAGATATAAAAACAGATAAATTTAAAAGCAAATGGCTTAATATTTAAAAACTGCTTTGTAATGCTTTAAAATTTTATGATAACTTGGTTTGTGGTATTGTAAAGCTATATAAAACTTTAGCCCCAAAATAAAACAAATTTAACCTTTTCTTGATCTTAGTAAAGCTTTATAAAATTTCTGCATTAATTTTTAGCATTGTGCCTAAATTTGTTTTTAGATAATATAAAATCTTTCCTAATGCCTTTAAAATTAGCAAAGTAAAAAATCATTTTTACAATGTTTTACTCTGTAATAATCTTTGCAAATATCACCAAAAATAGTTAAATTTATTCACTTAAAACAGTTTTAACCATCTGTGTATAGAATTTGCTTCATTTAAGCAAGGCAAAACAAGCAAAGCGCTCACGAAGTGATGTTTCTGCAAAATAAGCAAAGCGCTTTTTGCAAAGCAAAAATGTTTCCCTGAAAACAAGCGTAACGATGGCGAGTGAAACGAGACAGGTTTGTGTAAAATTTCTCAAGCCACAAAGGGCGATGGTAGCGACTCCTTGTTGCTAAAATTCTTACTTCTTTATTTATCTTTAATCTTTACTAAAATACTTTACAATTTTTAAATTTTTATATATTTTATTGTTGTTATGGTAATAAAAAGCTCTTTAGTTACGTTTTTTGTTTTGTTGTGTTTGTTTTTTGATTTTGTTGTTGTCTTATACAATTGACATCATTATCTATTGTTTAATGTCAGTTTGTTAGGTTTTAAGTTAATATTGGTTTATTTTTAAATGGACATATTTTTAAATGGACATATTTTTAGAAATTTTATTGTTATGGGCTAAAATTAATATAATTAATGTTTTATATCTAAACAAAATAGTGCTATTGTTTTGTATAAATTTGATATTTTTTCAAATTTCCCCCAAATTCACTATTTTTTTAATCTCTTTTTAAGCATTACTCTTATATAATTCCAGCTCACGAGTTGAGAGAAACCACTTTTAACCCTTTCTGAGTTAA
>NZ_CAJHOF010000020.1 GCF_905120465.1 Campylobacter majalis | reverse complement strand
TTTCAAAATTCTTTAAATTTGGCTTCTTAAATTAATAACGATAAATATACTTGTTTTTCATCAGTAAAATCATAACTTAAAGCAAATAAAATGAGCTTTAAGTTAAAATGATCCTTTGTTTTTTTATGATATCATTGATTTTTGATAGCTCTTCGTAGTTTGATCTGCTCTGCTGTATGACTTTATTAAATTTAAACCCAAGCATTACGATACGATATAAATTTGGCTTGTTTTTACGCTAGTTATAAAGCGTGGCAACATCGATGTCAAGATGATACGCCATATCTCGCTTAGTCCTTTTCAAGGGCTTGTTTATTTGCAAAATACCATGAAAGCCATTGATGAGTTTGTTGCAGATGATAATTTGCCTTGCAAGATAGCAGATATAGTAAATTTCATGCCAAGGGTGCCGCGACTGCTGGTGTAGCAGGTGGCTTGGTTTTGGGGATTGATGCGACAGTTATGGCTGTAACGGCGGCTGGTTTTATATGGAGTATGTATAAATGAAAAATCGGTTTAAAATTTTCTGAAAATATCCTAAAAAGTGTGGCAACTGGAGTGGCGACAAACTTGGCTGGTTATGCTGTTGCAAGCATTGCGGCAACAACCGCCTTAAGTTTTTTACCATTTATTGGTAGTCCAGCTGCTTCTGTGATAGCTGACGGTATCGCCTATGCTATAACTTTTGCTAGCGGTGTCATATGCATGAAAACACTTGAAACACTGTTTAAAACCAAGAAAAGTTTTAATGGCATAAGCAAACGAATTAAAAAAGCTACCAAAAAAGATGATAAAACAAGCTAAAAAAGGATATAAAAAATGATTTGGATAGCATTTTTGCGGTACCATTATTTGCATTAACTTTACTTATGTTTTTGGGAATTTGTAAAGACTAATACCTTTGCAAAAGTTAATTGAGATGAAAAATGCACCATAAAGGGCAAAGTAAAAAATACAATAGCAGATGAAGCCGTTGTTATCGTCAAAGACTTGGTTGTTGATACTATTTTAAAATAAGGAAAAAAATGGCGTGGATAGTTGGAATTTAAACATTTAGGTTTTGCTCGTGGATTTTTTGGGATTTAGATAATTTTTATAAATTTTTGATACTAAAAACGAAACGCTAGGTTTAATGGCTAAAAATTCTGCTTTATTAGCTTAAAATCAAGTTAAGGTATAGATTTGTATTGTTAAAATTTAAAACAAACATAACTTAAGAAATAAAATTTAAAGTTTTTTGTTTTTAATCCTAGCTGGCACCCCATACGCCGTTATATCGCTTGGTAGATCTTTTACCACGACGCTTCCTGCACCGATGAGAGAATTTGCTCCGATTTTTATACCCTGAATGACGTTTGAGCCAATGCCGATGTGAGTTTTTGCTCCCATGATTACATTTCCAGCAAGGGCTGCATTTGGGCTGATGTGAGCAAACTCGCCAATCACGCACTCATGCTCGATCACAGCACCTGTGTTGATGATAGCACCGCATTTTATAATGGCTTTTGCGTTTATCACAGCATTTGGCATCACGACTACACCACGCTCAATCACAGCACTTGGGCTAATAACAGCACTTGGATGAACTAAGCTCACCACATTAAATCCAGTCGCCTCTACCCTGTTTTGTAAAATTTCTCTTGTCTTGTTGCTTCCAATAGCGATGATGATGTCAGCTTTTGGCAAATTTGGGCTAAATTTTACATCACTTGCATCATCTAAAAACACTATCTCATCGTATCCCACAGCCCTTGCGATATCGGCAACGACTAGCCCATGACCGCTCGCGCCGTAGATGTAAATTTTAGCCATTTTTGCCCCTAGTTGTGTCCGTTAAATTTCTCAGTCGTAGCCATGCCATCTTTACTGACGCCATCCCTTTTGATGACCTTTTTTATAGTTAAAAGGGCGATTTTGACATCAAGTGCAAGGCTTAAATTTTTAGCATACAAGGCGTCGTATTCAAACTTTTTCGCCCAGCTGATTGCATTTCGCCCATTTACTTGTGCAAGTCCAGTTATGCCTGGACGCACATCGTGGCGAGTGGCTTGCTCGGCGGTGTAAAGCGGCAGATACTCAGGCAAAAGCGGACGCGGACCGATAAAGCTCATATCGCCTTTTAGCACATTAAAAAGCTGTGGCAACTCATCAAGGCTAAGCCCACGCAGCTTTTTGCCAAACTCACCAAGCCTTAGTTCATCAGGCAAGAGATTTCCGCTTTCGTCTTGCTCATCGCTCATTGATTTAAACTTATAAATTTTAAAAATTTTGCCGTGTAAGCCGGGGCGAGACTGCGTAAAAATTGGATTGGTTTTAAGCTTAAATTTAATCAAAAACCAAACCACTATCATAATCGGCAAAGTTAGCGTTATTAAAAAAATCGCCCCCAAAATATCCAAAAACCGCTTAAAAAATGCTCTATACATCGATAAATTTCCTATAAATTTCTATATATTTTTGTGCGATCACTCGCTCGTCAAACTCACTATCAACCATCGCACGACCATTTGCTCCAAGCTGTTTTGCCAAATTTTCATCGTCAAGTAAAATTTCTATCTTACTAGCTAAATCGGCTGAGTTTTTGACCTTGCAAAGTAGCCCATTTATGCCATTTTGCACGGCTTCATTACACCCTGCAACATCACTTGCCACCACCGCAAGGCTCATACTCATCGCCTCTAAAATCGTGCGTGGAAAGCCCTCTTTGTAGCTTGGCAAAACTAGCATATAAGATGCCTTTAAAAGCTCGGCGATATCGTTTCTAGCACCCAGATAGCAGACATTACCACTATTTAGAAATTTCATATCAGCTGTCGAGCTGTTGCCATCAAATCCCTCACCAACATAGACAAACACGCAGTCCTTACGGTGCTTTAAAATCTGTGCTGCCTCGTAAAACTCACGCACACCCTTATGCCACATCGCACGAGCGATCATTAGCACGATCTTTTTGCCATGCAAATTTTGCCCTAGATCGGCGGCAGTTACGGCACTTTTGTTAAATTTCACGCTATCTACGCCCACGCTTTTTATCTTAAAAATTTTCTCTTTTTTTATCAAATTTTTGCTTTCAAAATAGCTTGGATCGCTATCATTTACAAACAAGCAACCATCGCTTAAATTTAGAGCAATTTTATATAAATTTTCAATACCAAACCGCACGATTTTAGTCTTTAAATCATTATCGATGTAAAAGCTGCCAAGCCCTTCGACTAAATTTATCACGCGTTTTATGCCTGCTTTTTTGGCGGCAAATGTGCCAAAGACATTTGACTTGTGAGCTGAGGTTTGAAGCAAGTCAAGATTTAGACTTTTTAAAATTTCAGTCAGTTTTTGGCTATTTTTTAGCACCACAAGCGGATTTAAACTCGCCCTATCAAGCTCATAAGTAATGACATTAAACTCACTTTTTAACCGCTTAATAAAATCGCCTTGCGGACAGATCGCAAAAATTTCGTGTCCAAGCCTTTTAAGCTCACGCATAATCGGACTTCTAAAAAAATAAATGCTCATATCAGCGTGAGATAAAAATCCAATCCTAGCCATGCTTTAAAAACTTTCTTTGAAATTTCGCTGATATTTATTAAAAAATGTATTGGTGTGTAGTAAAATTCCAGCCTTAAGTGTTTTTAATTGATTTAAAATAGCATTTTTTAAGCTTAATAAATGGCATAAAGCATAACTTTGTTCTATTTTAATATAAGCTCTAAAGACAAAATTTATCATTTTTACCTTTTTAATCTATAAATTTTGGCTGCTCCATCTAAAATAACAGGTTCAAACAGTCGTTCATCATAGTCTTCAAGCACAAAAAGTTTTATAAAAGTAGAGTTAAACATTGACTCATCAAGCACTAAAAAACGGCCATAATCTCTCATGAAAATTACATAAATATTTGAGTTTGTGTCATTTTGTAGTTTTTTAATCTGTAATTTTTCATTTTCATCATATTTTGTCTCAATAAATGTATTTATGTTTAAAATTTCATTGTTTATTGCGATTTTATCAAGCGTGTTAAAGAGTCTAATTCTGCCCATATCTATATAATTGCTGTTTTGTGAGAAATTTTCACTGATAAAAAACAGTGGATTTGAATACTGCTTACCGTCTTTTAAATCAAGTCTAGAAAATTGCAAGATTGTAGGGTAGATATAAATCATACGATCTGGCAAAAAGTAAAAAATATCACGAGTTTTTTTAGGTAATTTGAAATTTTTATTATCAAGTTGTGATAAGAATTCATTCACGTCGTCTATATTATAATCTTGCAACATTTTTGATAAATTGGTGCCAAATTTTTCAGTAAAGTTTCGTTCGGTATATTCTACTTCAAGTCTTGCTATGTTTGCTGAACGTGTTTGAGTTTCACCAAGGGCAAAGCTTACAGCAAAATTGTCTCGTCCGAGATGTTTGCCACCATCAATAAGTGTCTTTACGTCACTATAATAGCGTATAGGATAGCCATAATCCCACCAAGCCAAAGCATAATCCTCTCTATCTGCTATGTTTTTAAACTCATCTAACACTTCAACTTCACTTTGCATAAAAACTGGCGAAATTTTATATCCTTGTATATGAATGGCAATTGGGAAAAGTGCTAAAATGGTTATTGCAATAAAGCAGGTATTAAAGACAAAATTTTTACTAATTTTTAAAATTTCAAGTAATTTTGTGATAAAAAATCCAAATCCAATCGCCATAATAGGCACCGCGTAAATCGTAAATCTAAGACCGCCTTTAAGTGCCAAAAATCCAAGTGTTAGCATGGCTAAACTAAGTAAAAATGACCTATTTTTCATGCATAGATAAACCACGCCTACTAACGAAAGTATAAATGTTATTACATGTCCGCTTATGCGTTTGGCAAACAGCTCAAATGGTATTATGCTTGATTCTTGAATTGTTTGATTTACGTTAAAGTATTTAAAGCTTATGTTTGCTATCTCGCTACTATCTCTAAAAAGATAAAATTTAGCTTGAAAAATGATAGGATTTAGACCGCCGCCAGCTATAAAAATAATAATACTAATAGATAAAAATGCCATTATGGCTTTAAAGCTAAAAAGATGGTTTTTGTATAAAAATACAAAATAAAAACCAAAAATAATTAAAATTTTAAATAGCAAATTGAAATTTGAAATAGCTAAAATAAGCAAGGCGATTTGTGAATAAAATGTCAAATTTTTACGTTCAGTTATAAGTGTATAAGCCACAAAAAGACCGATTGTAGCAGATATGAGTGTAAAGCCACTCGCATACCACCAATGATAGATAATAATAAAAATTGGAGCGATAATAATATCGCTGTGGCGTTTATGCTCACATACACGTATTAAACCCCAAATAATAAAGCACGGAAGCACGATAGTAAGCATGTCTGTGTCGTAGTATCCTGCCATAGTGCGATTATAGTAGCTATTAGCCACACTTGCTATAAGTGCAGCTAAAAATCCAGCTTTGGTGTTATTGTAAATGTTAGAGATTAATATGATTGGTATGACTATAAGCGAACTAAAAAACACACTCATATAAAGCATAACGCTTTCAAGCTTGAAGTCTAACAATTTTACTATCCAAAACGTGAGTGTTGAAAGGGAGCTACCAAAATAACTTAAGTCATTTGGCTGATGAAATCCAGCTAGCATATCACGTGCACCCTCGGCAAAAGCATATCCGTCGTTTGTGCTTATCATTAGCTCATTGTTGTAAAAAAATGGTTCATAGCTACTTGCCCAATACACCCAATACATTCTTGCAACTACACTAAAACAAAACGCTATAAGTATAAGCAAATATACCTTTTTGGATAGGTGAAAATTGCTATAAAATTTTAAAATTTTATTCATCTATTTTGCTTTTTATTTTATGCTAAAGCTACTTTAATAATCCCTTAAACAGCTCAACGCTATCTAGCTTCTCCCATGGGTAACTAGCGTTTCCAACCTGTCCTAGCGCAGCAACTTTTGCGTATAAAAATGTATCATTGCTAGGTTTGTTTAGGTTAAATTTTTCAGTTATCCATTTTGGTGTTAGGGAAAAATTTTGCATAACAAAGCTAGATAGCTTATCATCATCAACTCCAGATACTTGTGTTCCCATCGTATCGACGCTTACAGATGTTGGCTTTGCTACACCGATAGCGTAACTTAGCTGGACTATGCACTTTTTAGCTAAACCTGCTGCAACTATGTTTTTAGCTATATATCTAGCCGCATACAGACCGCTTCTATCAACCTTTGTGTAGTCTTTACTACTTTGTGCACCGCCGCCTATTGGTGCATATCCGCCAAAGCTATCTACGATTAGCTTTCGTCCTGTTAGACCACTATCGTGAAGAGATGAGTGATTTACATATCTTCCAGTTGGATTTATATAAATTATTGTTTTTTCTTTATTGTATAGCTCTTTTGGCAAACCAGCATCGTCTATTAAGTTTTGAATTAATGAGCGAAGTGTTGCAATATCCATGCTTTGCACACATGGCGCTGAAACAACTATGGTATGTATGCTTTGTGGGCGACAACTCTCAAAGTTATCTTTTGTACCATAATCAACAGTAACTTGTGTTTTTATATCCACGCCTAATTTATCTGGATTGGCTTTTGCGTATTTATAGACTTTATCACACAATAATCTAGCGTATGTTATAGCTGCTGGCATATACTCATCAGCCTCGCAACTTGCAAAACCAAACATTATGCCTTGATCACCAGCACCTATTTCGCCACTTTCTTGATCGACGCCTTGATTTATGTCAGGGCTTTGTTGATTTACATAAACGCTTACTTTAATATCATCAGGATGTAAGCACTGCTCTTTTGTAAAATACCCCTCGCCCTTATATCCTATATGATATAGTGCCTCTTTTACTATGTTTTCATAATCTTCTTGACTTAAGTTTATCTTAGCGTTTATCTCGCCACCTATTACGACGTTTTTACCAGCGACAAATACCTCGCTTGCAACCCTGCCATTAGGATCTGTTTGTAAAATTTTATCTACTATATTATCTGCAATTATATCAGCACACTTATCTGGATGTCCTGGGCTTACTACTTCAGATGTGAATAAATACATTTTATTTACCTTAAATTTAAATTTTAAAACGCTTATTATATGCTTTTTGTATTTAAAGCTTTATAAAATTTTAATTTAGCTATACTTTTGCTTAAATTTTTCAAAAAAGGTTATTCATGAGTGGATTATCAAGGCTGGCTAAATCATACAAACATGGCAATCTCATCACACAGATAATTATTGGTGTTTTACTTGGTGCCTTGCTTGGATTTTTAGCATATCAAACAAGCACTGCTGATACAAGAACACTTTCAACCATAGAGCAAACAGCTATAAATGTTTCAATTTTAGGTGATTTGTTTGTCTCTACTTTAAAGGCTGTTGCTCCGATTTTAGTATTTGTTTTAGTTGTTGCAGCGATTTCAACAAAGCATGTTAATAGCAATTCAAAGGGCTTTAAAAATGTTGTAATTTATTACATTATAGGCACATTGGGTGCTGCTTTTATAGCAGTTGGTGCTAGTTTTTTATTTCCAGTTGAGCTTACTTTAAAGGGTGTTGAAGTGGCACAAGGCACGACGCCACAAGGCTTAAGTGAAATATTAAAAACACTGCTTTTTAGAGTGGTAGATAATCCAGTAAATGCTATTGCAACAGGTAACTATATAGGAATTTTAACATGGGCTATTGCTTTTGGTATAGCACTTCGCAATGCTTCTAGTGAAACAAAAAACATAATATCAAATGTCGCTGATGCGATAACAAAAATAGTTAGTTTTGTTATTCGCTTAGCACCATTTGGTATATTTGGCATTGTTGCGTTTAGTGTGTATGAGAGTGGCGGTTCGTCGCTTATTGAATATAGTAGGTTGATTTTATTGCTTGTTGGCGTTATGCTTTTTGTTGCTCTTGTTGTTAATCCTTTGATTGCATTTTTCTCTCTTAATAAAAATCCATATCCGCTTGTATTTAAATGCTTAAAAGAGAGTGGTTTAACAGCATTTTTTACGCGTAGTTCGGCTGCAAATATCCCTGTAAATTTAAACTTATGTAAAAAGCTTAAATTAAATGAAGAAATTTATCCTGTATCTATTCCTCTTGGTGCCACGATGAATATGGCAGGTGCTGCAATAACTATAAGCGTTTTGGCACTAGCTGCAGTAAATAGCGTTGATAGCGTAAGTGTAAGCTTTGTAAATGCATTTTTATTAAGCGTTCTTTCAGCTATTGCAGCTTGTGGTGCTAGTGGTGTGCCTGGTGGTTCGCTTATGCTAATACCACTTGCTTGTTCGCTATTTAACATACCAAACGATATCTCTATGCAAATGATCGCCATTGGTGTGGCAATTGGAGTTATACAAGACTCAGTAGAAACAGCACTAAATAGCTCATCGGATGTTTTATTTACGGCTGTTGCGTCGATGAAAGAAGGCATTGGGGAGGTTAATTAATGACTTGGGATTTAAAAGTATTATTTAAAGATAATAAGACGCTTGATTGTTTTTTAATAAATTTAAAATCCGAAATTTTAGCATTTAATACTAAGTTTAATACAAATTTATCCAAGCTAAGCAAAGATGAGTTTATCAAAGCTTTTAGCGAATATGAAAGACTTACAAGCTGTATTTCAAAAGTAATGACATATGCGTTTTTGGTGTTTGCAAAGGATACTAAAAATGGTGCATTTTATGCAAAATATGATGAAGAATGCACTAAGGCTCAAGAGAAGTTGCTATTTTTTGAGATTGAATTTAACGAACTTGATGAAAAAACGCAAGAAATTTTTATAAACGCCTCGCCAAAATACGCTTATTATCTATCAAATTTAAAAAAACATAAAGCTCACCAGCTAAGTTTAAAAGAAGAGCAGGTATTGCTTCGCACGTCAAACACTGGAGCACAGGCATTTGCAAGATTATTTGATGAAACTATGTCAAATATGAAATTTAAGTTTAAAAATGAGTTATTAAGCGAAGAGGAAATTTTAAGTAAATTTCATAGTGCCAATAGGGACGAGAGAAAACTTGCTTCAAAGGTATTTTCAAATGAGCTTAAAAAGCACCAGCATTTGCTAGGATATATCTATAATATGATAAAAACCGATCTAGCTACTAGCTGTGAGCTTAGAAATTTTAGCTCGCCAGAATCCCCTCGTCACTTAGATAATCAAATCAGTCAAAAAAGTGTAGATGCACTTATAAAAGCAACTGAGAATAGCTTTGAAATTTCGGCTGAGTATTATGAAAAAAAGCGTGAAATTTTAGGTTTTAAAAATCTATATGATTATGATAGATACGCACCATTAAGCAATGATGGGCTAAAGTATAAGTATAAACAGGCAAAAGATATCGTCTTAAAAGCTTTTAATAATTTTTCGCCGGAGTTTGGCGAGATAGCAAAACAGGCATTTAACAATGGCTGGATAGATGTGTATCCAAGTGATGGCAAACGTGGCGGTGCATTTAGTCACTCAGGCTCAGCCGATGCACATCCTTATGTGCTATTAAACTATACAAATGAAAGCAGGGATTTATTTACTTTAGCACATGAGTTAGGTCATGCTATACATCAGTATTTAAGCTATAGTGTTGGTTATTTAAACTCAGACACTCCGCTTACCACGGCCGAGACGGCATCTGTTTTTTGTGAAATGCTAGTGTTTGATTATGTTGTTAGCAAGGTAAATGATGAGCAAAAACAAGCATTGCTAGGACGAAAGCTTGAAGATATTTTTGCTACACTTTTTCGCCAGATAAACTTCACTACATTTGAACGCAAAGTGCATGATAAAAAGGGTGAAATAAGCCTAGATGAGCTAAATCAAATATGGCTAAATGAGAGCAAGAAAATGTTTGGCAAGAGTGTTAGCTTAAATGATTATTATAAAATTTGGTGGAGTTATATACCGCATTTTATACATTCGCCTTTTTATTGCTATGCTTACTCATACGCACAGCTTTTAGTTTTGGCTTTGTTTGGGTTGTATAAAAGTAAAAAATGTGAAAATTTTGTCGAAATTTATACTAAATTTTTAAGTAGTGGCGGATCTAAAAGTCCAAAAGATTTAGTAGCGATGTTTGGTTTTGACGTTGATGATGAGAAGTTTTGGTTAATTGGCTTGGAGCAAGTAAGACTACTTTTGAAGGAATTTAAGGAGCTGTAAATGCTACAAAAGGTTTTGGGTGATGAGAAATTTGGCTTACTTATGAAGATGCACGTTTATGAGTGTATGCAGTATTTATTAGAAAATGAGATAAATTTTTCTATCATGACAAATTTGTCACTTGTTAGTTTTTCTCCACCATTGCCAGATAGTGTTTCAAGAAATTTTAATCTACCAGCCATTGTTTTTATGTTGGCTGGTTATACATTTGATAGTGCAGTTTTAAGTGATGATGAGATAAGTTTTGAAGCTGGTTTTGGAGAGCAAAATTATGCTTCAACTGTCACTGTGCCACTTGGTGCAGTTTTGCAAATTGCTATAAATGACAATCCAATACTTATAAATTTTGCAAACGCTACACCACCAAAACGCAAGATTTCAAATTTGGAAAAATCTATAAAAATTTTTAAATCAAATCCAAATAACAAACTATAAAAGCATTATAATCTTAAAGTGCTTGTTGGCTTTGCAAATGCTGATTGTAAGATGCTTAGCACTCAAATTACACTTAGAAGCAAAATCAAAGCCATTTTTACAGTGACAAGCGTTGCCAAGAATTTGCCATCATTGCAAACGAGTTAAAATTTCAAAATTGCCATTTTAGGCTAGCAAAACTAGAAAATAATCTCATAATAAATTTATAGTCATTCTGAGCCGTAGGCGAAGAATCTCATAGCAAAGCGAATAATCTAAAACAAATCAAAAAACTAAAAGATTATATCATCATATAAATCTTTCCAAGTTGGATTAAAATTTTCTATCAAAGAAATTTTAAATTCTCGTTTTTTACCTTTTAAATATTTTTCTTTAAGTATGGCATTTTGAACACTATCAAAAATTTCATAATAAACCAATTTCGTAAGATTATATTTTTTAGAAAATCCATCTAATAATTTATTTTTGTGTTCGTAAATTCGGCGTTTTAAGTTATTTGTAACGCCGATATACAATGTGCCTTGAATTTTATTTGTAATAATATATATAATATTGATTTTTCATAAGTTTGATTATATCTTAAAATTTGAAAATTTAATTTGTTTTTTGTTATTCTGAGCTGTCCGTTCGTCATTTTTGTCATTCTGAGTATTTGCGAAGCAAATGCGAAGAATCTCAGAATTTGTAAATTTATCATAAGATTCTTTGCTTCGCTCAGAATGACAAACGGACGGCTTAGAATGACACTATTTCATTCTGACGCAATCTCATCAAAGCTTAAAAGCTTATCTCTGTAATATTCATATTGTTTTTTCTTGCATTTATCTCAGCTGGAAGCCCCACACTTAAATCATTTACCAACGCATCAAATTTATCTAAAATTTCAACTATCTGCTTTTGTTTTTTAAACTTGGTAGGGGGATTTTTAAATTTAATAAATCTTTTGGCGTAACTTCTATAACTTTAATTCCGTGAGCTAATTTTCTTTTTTGATTTTGAAAAATTTTACTGTGAAAATAATAAGTTAAAAATTTAGCATTTTGATTGTGTTTTATTATAGCCGTATGACCACTAACTGCAATTTCATCTTTACCAAGCCAAGCGACTGACTTGCAAACATCTTCAACATTTTCGCTAGTAATCGCCATAATAATATCATTTGTTTGAGCTTTTTTAGATTTTTTTGCAACTTCATCAGAAACAAATGAAATTGTTTCGTTTGCAAAAATTCCATATTTAGTATAAATTTGTCCGTAATGAATACAAGGAAATCCATTTGATAAAAAATCTTTTTTCTGAAAATTTCCACCACGCACTATCTCGCAAATCTCTCCCAAGCTGACCCATTTTACGGTGTGTGTGTCAAAATTCAAAAGTTTATCACGGTAAAAGCGATACTGGCGGCGGCGCGCTTCTAGCTCTGCTTCTAGCTTGGCGAAACTATCTAAAATCCTAACAATCTCATTTTGCACTTTTATTGGTGGGATGGGGATTTTTAAATTTAAAAATTTATTTTTATTTAGATTAAATCTAGTTACACCAAAAGAGCATTTACGAATTTGATTTCTAAAAAAATTACTTCTAAAATAATGCTTTAAAAAATTTGGTTCAAACAAATTTACAAATTCATCATAAAATCTAAAACCAAAGCAAAAACTATTTAAATAAATATTTTCTAATGGCTTTTCGCAAACCACAGAAATCATACCACTGTCTTCTAAATTTTCAGAACTTCCAGCAACTAAAAAATCGCCTTTTTTTATAAAATTTTGATTTTCATTTGTTTTAACTTGCACCAAATCAGAAATTTGTAAATTTGTAGCAGGGTTATTGAAAAAAATATTCATATAGGTTACATATTTTGCATTTCCGTCTTTGAAATGTTCTTTATTTTTACCACGAAGCCCGGCAAAAGTCTCGCCAATCTCTCCAAGCTTTCTAAACTCCACGCCATTTGGACAATGTTTTTTATTAAATTTTCAATTTGGCTCATTTTTCCCTTATTTAAGCTTTATTATTTTGCATTTTAGACTACTCGTTTGCTTTTGTAAATTTACAACGACAAAACATAACTTATAATTAAAACAGTTTTTGAAACTACATTAAATCAAGTATGATAACTAAAAATTCCTTATTTTATTAATATTTTATAAATTTTGCATTTGGTTTAATAAAAAATAAAGTTTTTATTAAATTTTATTGTAATTTTTAACTATAAAGACAAGTTAAAAATAAATTTATATGCCTTAAGTTAAAATTTATTATTTAATGTAATTACGATTATATAATGCTTTCAGAAATTATTTACATTATATTTATGATAATTAATATTAATTTTATAATTTTTCTATTATCATTTGATTTTTATTAAATTTAAAAGGAGAGAATATATGTGTAAAAAGGGCACGTTGTTGATGTTTTGTGTATGTATGTCGCTGTGTAATGACGATATTGTTTTGGTAATCGATGATGTTAATGTAACAGCACAAAGTCATACAAACCAACTCTCATCTAGTATAGATATCACAGGTGGTACCACGCAAGTAAAGCGTTCATATATAGAGGCGTTACCTGCCACGGGAGGGGGTATAACGCAAATCCTTAGGCTAAATCCAGCTATCAAATACAACGCTACCCAACGAACATCAACAAACGCCGCCGAGATAGATCCTGATGATATCTCGATAAACGGAGCACCAAGTTGGCAAAATAGTTTTTTGCTTGATGGAGTAAATTTCAATAACGATCTAAATCCTCGCCAATCACGCATCTCAGCACTAAATACTAAAAGCCAATTTTCTCCAAATGCGACTTTGCCAGACATTGGCTCTATATCGCAAGGCATAAATTTAGATAGTGAGCTGCTTGAAAGTATCAGCGTGCATGATAGTTTTGTCGGTGCAAAATATGGTGGTTTTGAAGGTGGTGTAGTGGAGGCAAAGACAAGAGATCCGCGCAAGGGCTTTCATGGAAAAATCAGCACCAAATACACTAGCGATACTTATTTAAAAACTTATATAGACAATCAGCTTCTTTCAGAGTATAAAAGTAGCACAAATCCAAAACTTCAATCAGAATTTACAAAAAGAATTTACAATCTCACGCTAGAAGGTCACTTAAGTGATGATTTTGGCTTAATCTTTAGTGCCTCGCAAACTCGTTCGCAGTTTTTAAAAGTAAATTTGGGCGGACGCTCAGCCTATTTTCCAGCTAATGGTGAGCCACAATACAATAAGCAAGTAAGAAGAAGCGATAATTATTTATTAAAGGGTATTTGGTATGCAAGTGATAGGGTTAAGGTCACGCCATCGTTTCTTTATACGCCAGCTCACAGCACTCATGCAAATACATTCTCAAAAAATGGGGATTTTGATATAAAAACAGATGGTATTATAGGCAGTGTAGGGGTTGATTATGAAGGAGATAGTTTTGAGCTTTTAAATTTATTTAGCTATTCGCGTTTAATTAGTTCAAAAGATGCATCGCATCAAAACTTCATCACATGGCCAACTACAAATCATCATAATTGGGGTGGGACATACTCGGCTGAGGGTGCTTATGGCGACATAGATCAAATACAACAAACTTACTCATATAAAGGTGAGTTAAATTTTAACCCTGTGGATTTGTTTGGCGTAAATCACACGTTTAGCATGGGTGTTGAACTAGCTCATAAAACTGGCAAGTATGCAATTCCTGGCTTTTTTACTGCCGGAACGGCATTTCTTAAGCCACTAAGTGCTGGGCAGTCATGTAGGGCTGATGACAAGCTATGTATAGATGATATTACATCAGTAGCAAGTGGCATACCTGCTAGTCGCTTCAGTAGTACACATGGTGGTTTTTTTCATAAATATACTAAATATCAAGGCAAAGCAAAGGCTAGTATAAATGAAACTAGTGCTTGGGTGCAAGATGAGATGCAAATAGGGCGTTTAACGACTAGAATAGGTGCTAGAATAGATAGTGAGAGCTACTATAATCAAACAACATTTTCGCCAAGATTTTCAGCAACTTATGATGTATTTGGCGATGAAAAAACTAAGATAAATTTTGGAGCCAATCGCTATCATGGTAGAAATATCTTTTCATATGCTCTAAGAAATGCTATGAACTCACTAGCATATACTTGCGAGCGCCCGACCGTATATGATGGAAGCGACTTTGTATGTAAAAGCAATGGGAGCCTACCAAGATACACACAAAGCAATCTTGATGTACCGTACAATGACGAACTAGCATTTGGGCTAAAGCAACAAATTTATAATATCGACGCTACGTTTAAATTTATAAAACGATATGGAAGAAAGGAAGTGAGAGCAAAATCATACTGGAATATGCCAAATTATTACAATCCATTGCGTCCAAATCCACATTATAATCCAAATTATGATAACTATTATTTTGAGTATGACAATAGCGGAAAGAGCAGAAGCGATATATATGAGATCAAGCTTGCTAGTGTAAAAGACTTTGAGTTTTATGGGTCGCATGGATTTGAACTAATCTTTAACTATATAGACACTAAGCGTAACTATAATACTGAAGATAACTATCTAGAGCGTGATTTTTATAGCATAGACTATGACGGCTCCGCGAAAGATATAGACAAGGTTATATACAACGGCGCAATTATAGATCGCAACTCCCTACCAAGTGCTGATTTTAACGAGCCGTGGGAGATAAAACTGCTTACTATGCATAAATTTTCGCCAATTAATCTTGGATTTACGAAAATTAAAACAAATTTATCTAATTTCTTTTCATATCGAGGTAAGCACGAGAGCATAGTAAGAGTTGGTATTACAAAATTAGACGGACAAGACTATGCGACATATGAGAATGTAAATTTTGGCAGAGCATTTAACTGGGATGCAAAGCTTGGGTTTGAGTTTGGTGCTGTAAAAAACTCAGCATTTTTTGTAAATCTAGAAGCCTATAATGTGCTAAATCGCAGGGTGATTGCTGGAAAATTTATAGACGGTGTTGGTAAAAATACAAAAACTTATACCGTCTATGAGCCGGGTCGTCAGCTTTGGTTTGAAGTAGGGTATAAGTGGTAAGTGTGTATAAGCGGTTTGAGTGCTAATGCTTTAGTTTTGGCGTAAATATCGCTTAGTGATACCAAAATATAAATAGACAAAACGAAATTTATAAATAATGTTTCGTTTTGTCATTTACGTTTTGGTTTGGTTTAAGCTATTGCTTTTGTATTTGGTTGTTTTTGCAAATTTCTAAAAATAGATTTTGATTTACTTATAAAATAGGCATTTTGCCGTTAAAATATAGAAATTTTAGGATTTTTGCACTGATTTACAGCTACAAAAGTAGCTAAAATTTGTAACTATAAATTGGTTTAGATATTTAGTTTTTCTTACTTTAAGATGATTAGCTGGTGATATTTTAATAAAACTTGCTTTGTTGGTGTGATTTAGCTTATGGTTAAAAAGTTTTTAAATTTAGCTTGGTTTAAAGTATTTTGTGACATAAGTTACTACACTACAATAACACTAAAATAAAACAATTTAACCATATTAAATAGTTTGCTATCAAGCCCTTTTTGCGTAAAACTCCCGCTTAAACTCGCTAAATTTGGCGTTTATGATCGCCTCTCTTATTTGCTTCATTAAATTTAAATAATAGTGCAAGTTGTGAATGCTTGCAAGGCGGAAAAATGTAAGCTCTCTTGCCTTAAACAGGTGGTTAAGATATCCACGCGAATAGTTGCGACAGGTGTAGCATGAGCATTCTGGATCGATTGGTGCATGGTCGTTTATGAAACGTGCTGATTTTACATTTATCTTGCCAAAACTAGTAAAAAGTGTGCCATTTCTTGCGTTTCTAGTTGGCATAACGCAGTCAAACATATCAACGCCACGCTCGACATTTTCAACCAAATCCTCAGGCGTGCCAACTCCCATAAGATAGCGTGGTCGCTTCGTATCGATAAATGGCATCACGCCTTCAACTGTGTCATACATCTCTTGATTGCTCTCGCCAACGCTAAGTCCGCCGATCGCAAGTCCATCAAAATCCATCTCGCAAAGCTTTTGTGCGCAAAATTTACGTGCTTCATAATCCGTTCCACCTTGGATAATGCCAAAAATATTTTGACTTAGCCCGATACCCTTATTTTGCTGAGATCTATGATAGCGTATCGCTTCGTCCGCCCATTTTATCGTGCGTTTTAGACTTAGCTCCACACGCTCTTTTGTCGCAGGAAGTGCGACTAAATCATCAAGTATCATCATGATATCAGATCCCAAATCATACTGAGTATCAAGCACGGAGCGTGGCGTAAAATAGTGCATGGAGCCATCAATATGGCTTTTAAATTTTATCCCGCCATCATCATTTTTGGTATTTGCACGAAGGCTAAATGCCTGAAAACCGCCACTATCTGTAAGAAACGAGCGATCAAATTTGCTAAATCCATGAAGACCTCCAAACTCTTTTACTATCTTTGAGCCGGGCCTTAGATACATATGATAGGCGTTTGCTAAGATGATTTTAGCGTCTAAAATTTCTCGCATATCGGTTGCGTCCAGGCTTTTTACAGCTCCTACTGTGCCAACTGGCATAAAAACGGGAGTTAAAATTTCACTATGAGCTGTTTTTAGCACGCCGGCACGAGCGTTGCCATCGGTGTTAGTTACTTTAAATTCCATTATTTTCCTTTTAAATTGCTATAATATCAAAAAAATGTTTAAAATTTTTAGTATAATTTTTGGTTTAAAATAATAAGGAAATTAAAACGTGAGTAAGATAAAACGCCAAGCAGGTGAAATTTCGCTACATGGCAATATAAGCTATAAAGATGCAAAAGAGATAAGAAACAAGATTAATGGCGACATAACATGCATCGATTTTGCTAAGCTTAGTAGCATTGATTATGCTAGTGCGATTTTGCTTAGTAAATACAGGGCTAAGTTTAAAAATGTAAGCAAAAATGTAGCTAGTATATTTGACTTGATTGATGATAAGAGTATTGATAGAAATTTAAAAAGTCGCAAAAATGAGTTAAATTTTATACAGTTTTTTGGTAAAAATATAGTTGATTTTTTTCGCAATACGCTTAGCTTGAGTGAGTTTTTAGGTGAGTTTTTGATTAAAAATTTAAAAGCTTTATTAAATCCTTTAAATTTTCGCTTTAAAGAGCTTAGCAATTTTATTAAAGATGGCGGAGTAAATGCCGTATTTATAGTGCTTTTAACATCGTTTTTAATAGGTATAGTATTAGCGTATCTTGGCTCGGCTATGCTTGCACAATTTGGTGCTAGTATATATATAGTTGATATCATGGGTGTGCTTACGCTTAGAGAGGTTGCTCCGCTTATAGCAGCTATTGTTGTAGCTGGTCGCACGGCTTCTAGTTTTACCGCACAAATTGGTGTTATGAAGATAACTGAAGAGATTGATGCGATGAAAACAATGGGGCTTGATCCGTTTGGTTTTTTGGTTATTCCTCGTGTGATTGCTATGGTTTTTGCACTACCGCTTGTGATCTTTTTAGCCGATGTGATTAGTATATTAGGTCAGATGCTCGTAGCTCAAAATATTTTAGACATAGGATTTAATGAATATTTAGCTAGATTTAAAGACAGTATAGAGCTTAGACATCTTTATATTGGTTTATTTAAGGCTCCGTTTTTTGGTGCTGCAATAGCGATTATTGGCTGTATGCGTGGATTTGAAGTGAGTCACAATGCTGAGAGTTTGGGGCAAAAAACGACTATAAGCGTTGTAAATGCGATATTTTGCGTTATCGCGATTGATGCTGTTTTTGCGATATTTTTTATGTGGTATGGTGTATGAAAATTTTACAAGGTATAAATGTAAGCACAAGCTATAATACTAGAGTGATACATGATAGCGTTAGCTGGAGCGTTAATCAGGCTGAAATTTACGGATTTTTAGGTGGCAGTGGCAGTGGCAAAACTACTCTTATGAAAACTATGATGTCATTAAAGCGTCCAGATAGCGGAAAAGTGCTTTATGACAATAAAGATATGTGGAACAGCAGCGAAAAAACAAAGCAAGACATAAGGCTTGAGTGTGGGACGATGTTTCAATTTGGGGCGTTGTTTGGCTCGATGAATATTTTGGATAATGTTGGTATTATGCTAAAGGAGTATTCTAAATTTACTCAAGCACAAATAGATGAAATTTCTCACTTTTGGATACAAAAAGTAGGGCTTAAGAAAGAGAGTGCATGGCTATATCCAGCTGAGTTAAGCGGTGGCATGAAAAAACGTGCCGCTTTAGCTAGGGCGTTAGTGCTTAGTCCTAGAGTTTTGTTTTTGGATGAGCCAAACTCTGGACTTGATCCAGTTTCAAGTCGGCAAATGGATGCACTAGTTTGTCAGCTACGCGACACCTTGGGGCTTAGCGTGGTTATGGTTACACATGATGCAGATAGTATTTTTGATATACTAGATAGATTTTTGATAATAGAAAATAAAAAAATAGCTTTTGAGGGAAATATCGCTGAATTAGAAAAATTAGAGCATAATCCGCTTGAAGAGCTTTTTAAAACAAGGAAAAAATAATGCAAAATAAAAACTCATATACAATAGTGGGGCTATTTTTTATCGCATGTGTATTTGCGTTTGCTGTGTTTATGTGGTGGATGAGCGATAGCGATAAAAATGTAAATTACAAAAACTACTATATTATCACGACTGAATTGCCAAGTGGCATTAGGGTGGAATCTGTAGTAAAGTATGCTGGTGTTGATGTAGGAAGCGTTAAAAATATAGAATTTCAAAAAGATAGCAATATACGAATAACTTTAAAAGTGCGTGATGATGTGCCAATAAAGGCTGATAGTTTGGCTGGTGTAGAGCAAAATATCATAAGCGGAATTTCTACTATAAATATTAGTCGTGGTGAGCGAGATTTTGATAGTGATGAGCGTATTATAGAGCTAAATAAGAGCTTACTTGAAGAGTTAAAAAATAATGCTCAAAGTATAGGAGATAAGATACATGAGAGTTTAGAGCGTCTTGATGCTGTCGCAAGTAGCGAGAATTTGCAGCACTTTAATAACACGCTAAAAGGTGTTGATGGGCTAGTAAATGGTCTAAATAATGAGGAGAATTTAAAAAATATTTCTGAAATTTTGGCAAATTTAAACGCCATATCGTCTAAAATCAAACCAGATGAGTTAAATGCCATACTTGTAAATTTAAATAAAACCTTAAACAATATAAATGCTTTATCAAGCACTGCAAATGATGTTGTAAATGGCTTTAGTAAGACATCAAAAATGATAAATGAAAAGATAAAAAATGGCGAATATGATGTAAAAAAGATGTTTGAGCCAACTTTGGACGAAACAAACTCATTTTTGCAAAATTTTTCTAAAACCCTTAGAGAGGTTCGAAATGCACTAAATAGGCTTGAGGATAATCCGTATGAGTTTTTCTTTAAAGATACCAATATAGAGGATAAAAAATGAAAAAAGCAAGTTATATATTTTTAGCGGCTATTGCTGTTTTATTTAGCGGTTGTTTGCTAAAAACTACATCAAAGCCACTTACTTTATATGAGATAAACTATAAAAATAATACTTGTGTTGTGCCAAATACAGATAAAAATATATATGTTGAGAGCGTAAAAGCACTTGATATGGTTGATAATCGTCAAATTTTAATCACAGCTGATAGAAATTTCATACGCTATCTTGATGATGCAAAATACGTGGCACTTCCTAGCGAGATGTTTTATAAAATGTTGGTTAAGGCAATATATGCAAATTGTGGGGCTAAGCCAAGTTTTAATTCTGCTTTAAATACACAACGCTTAAAAGTTGAGCTAATCTCTGTGCAGATACTAGGTGATAAGGCACAAATTAGCTTTGCATATGAGTTAAGAGACGATAAAAAGAGTATAAAATCTGGATATGTAAATAAAAGCGTATATTGCCCAGATCCTAGCTCTGTTACTATTTTTAACACTATAAATAAAGCAAGTAATCAGGCGATCGATGAGCTTTTATTTGAAATTTTAAGTTAAAATTTTTATCTTTGTAAATAAAATTTAACCCTAATCTGCTATAATCCATGCTTTTAACGGAGAGTAGATGAAAAAAATTTTAGTTATAGCAGATGGGGCTTTGTCAAAGCACTTTTTAAGGCGATTGTTTGAGAATCGTTCAAACTTACACCATTATATGGTTGTGTCTAAAAATAGTCTAAGCGATTTAAATATAAATGCTGAAAATTTTTCATTTCATGAGTTTGATCCGACTAGCAAATCAAAGCTAAGCGTGGCTGTGCAGGGTTATTTTAGTCAGTTTATGATAGTGTGCGATGATAAAGATGAGAGCGTTGAGATATATAAAAATTTACGCGAGATAAGCAAGACTACAGATATTATTTTGTGCTGTTTATGGAGCGTTGATGAGTGGATGAAAGAAGATAGGCATATTGAGTTTGTTGATGCCAAAGAGATACTTGCGTCAAGACTTATACATCACTTGCCAGATATGCCAGCCTATGCTGATAATATTGGTTTTGGCGAGGGCGAGATAATGGAGGTAAAAGTGCCTATTGGCTCAAGCTATATGTATCGCCATCTAAGCCAAATACAGCAAAGAAAGTGGAAAATAGCACTAATTTATCGTCAAAATGAGATTATTTTGCCATCGCCAAGTGTCATGATACGACCAAATGACACTCTTTTAACTGTTGGTGATCCAAACGTGCTAAGAAACGTTTTTCGCTCGATTAAACGTGAAAAAGGGCAGTTTCCAAATCCATTTGGAAACAATATCTATACGTTTATAGATATGAAAAAAATGAGCAAACAACGTGTTGCTAAGCTCATAGAAGATAGCTTAATGCTTCACTCAAAACTAAACAACAAAAGATTAATTATTAAAGTTGTAAATCCAACACTTGGTGCAAATTTGCGTCTTTTAAAATCAATAGATGATAAAAATATCACAGTTATGCTTGATTATTTTGTAAATGACAACTCACACATTGCTGGAGATACCGCAAACTACGATATAGGCTTGATTGTTACTGATAATAAATACTTTTTTGCCTATAAAAAACTATTTTATCAGCTGTTTATTCCGGTGCTAAAAATTGGCACAAACAGCTTATTAGATATAAATGAAGGCGTGATAGTCACAAGTGGCGATGAGAATATCGAAAGCCAATCAGCTGTCATACTTGATTGTTGTTCTCAGATGGGAATTGGCATGAAACTATTTTATTATGATAGTAAAAACAGTGAAGAAAAAGCGATAAATGAACATTTTGAGAGCTTAAATACGCTTTTTGAAAAAAACATAGACATACAAAATGCAAAAGATAAAAATCCGCTTTTAGAGTTATCTTCAAGGACTGATTTGCTTCATTTTGTATCATTTGATGAGAGTATTGTAAATTTTAACTTTTTTAGATTTTTGAGTTTAAATTTAAACAAACAATACAAGACGCTAAGTGAAAATGCACAGCTTTTTATACCGATTGAAAACTAAAATTAAAGCGAAATTTGTTAAAATGTGTGATAAAAGGTTAAAATATGCAAGTTGATATAAAGCTTAAACAAAATGAAAAAAATTATAAAGTATTTATAAACGAACTAGATAAAATTTCCCTATCTGGCAAAGTTGCAATTATAACAAATGCAAAAATTGCAGGGCTTCATCTAAACACTCTCTTTTCAAAAATAATCGCTGATGAGGTATATGTCGTTACCATACCAGACGGCGAAGAGTATAAAAATCTAAATACTTGCGAAGATATTTTAAGGCAGCTTTTTATAAGCAAACTAGATAGGACAAGCACTCTTATTGGTTTTGGTGGAGGTGTTGTGACAGATATGACTGGATTTGTTGCTAGTATATATGAGCGTGGCATTAAATTTATTAATATCCCAACAACACTTCTAGCACAAGTTGATGCTAGTGTGGGTGGTAAAACTGGTGTAAATAATAGTTTTGGTAAAAATTTAATTGGCACATTTTATCAACCTGAAGCAGTGTATTGTCAGATGGATTTTTTACGCACGTTGCCAAGTAGAGAATTTAATGCTGGTGTGGCTGAGGTTATTAAAATGGCGGTGATGTTTGATAATGATATGTTTAAATGGCTACAACAAGCCGATTTAAAAAATGAAAGCGAACTATCAAAACTGGTTCAAAAATCAATACAGCTAAAAGCCGATGTTGTTAGCAAAGATGAGCGTGAAAGGGGGCTAAGGGCTGTGTTAAACTATGGACATACATTTGCTCATGTCATAGAAAATCAAACACAATATAAATGCTACTTGCACGGAGAAGCTGTTGCTATTGGTATGAATATGGCAAATTCTTTAGCCTTAAAGCTTGGATTAATTGACGCCAAACAAAGAGATATGATTAAAAATTTAATGCATAAATTTAACCTGCCAACGCATTATAAAATAGAAAATGTTGAGAATTTTTATAATGCATTTTTGCTAGATAAAAAAAGTGAAAACGATAAAATAAAGTTTATATTGCCATGTGCAATAGGCGATAATTTGATAAAATCAGACGTGTCAAAAGATGATGTTTTAGAAATTTTAAGCGAGTTTAAATGAGAATTTTAAGTGCTATTTTGTTTGCGTTTTTGTTATGTTTTGCTGATAATAATATATCAGCAGTTACGGAAAATGATGCTATAAGTGATGATAGTGGCGTTATTCAATCGGTTGAAGTAAATCAAAATATAGCAAGTATAAAATCACAACTAGATGGCATAAATAGCACATTAAGAACAAATGTTTGGATGACAAGATATGCTAATTATAGCACCTATCAAAAGATACAAAATGAACTTGAAATAAGTGAAAATTTGTTAAAACGTGCATCAAAAGATAATAAAAAAAATAGCGAATTAGTCAAAAAAATACAAAATTTAAAAGGACAACTAGAGTTATTAAAGGGCTATGAAAATGCCCCATTTTCAGATATGTTAGCCGCTCCAGATGTTGATATGTCACCACGTATTACAAATCCTATTGCTCTTATTTCAGGTTTTTCGTATATGCGAAAGATACGCAATGAAAAGGATGAATACGCAAGGCAAATATCAGAGCTAGATAGCGTCATAGCCAGTTTAAGAGAGAAGGAAATTTTGCTTGTAAGCTTGGTTGAAAATAGCACTTTAACTGAAAACTTGCAATCTCAAATTGATGAAACAAGAGTGCAAATAAGTGAATTTGAAGGCACAAAGCAGATAGCTGATACGACTTTTGATGTTTATGAAAAACGTGCTGATGAGGCGATAGTTGCAACTAAAAATGAGATTAAACTGCAAGTATTTAATACAATAAACATCGCTGTATTTTTAGTTATTATTATTGCGATTTCGTTTTTCTTTAAATTTATAGCTAAAAAAACAATAAGCGACAATGAAAGATTTTATACGGTAAATAAATTTATAAATTTCATCAACTTTATTTTGATTATTATCACGCTTTTATTTGCATATATTGATAATGTCACATATATAGTTACCGTGCTTGGCTTTGCCTCGGCTGGTATTGCTATTGCCATGAAAGACATGTTTATGTCTATGCTTGGTTGGGTTGTGATTATATTTGGTGGTAGTATGAGAGTTGGCGATAGGGTAAGGGTTAGTCATAACGGCGTTACATATGTTGGCGATATTATTGATATCTCTGTGCTTAGAATGACGATATTTGAAGATGTTACCATGGCTACATATTATGAGAATCGTCGTGCTGGACGGATAGTATTTATACCAAATAATTATATTTTTACAGAGCTTATGTCAAACTACTCTCACCATGGTATGAAGACTGTTTGGGATGGTATAGATGTTGTGCTTAGTTTTGATAGCAATCATAAAAAAGCTGTTTATATAGCAAAAACAATCACTGGTAAATATGCACGTGGATATACTGATATCGCAAAGCGTCAGATGACTAGATTAAGAAGCGAATATAGTATAAAAAATCCAAATGTCGAACCTCGTGTTTTTACATTTTTTGAGCCTCATGGCGTTTGTATTTCAATATGGTTTATGTCTAGCTCTCATGCGACTTTAACGCTTAGAAGCACCATATCAGCCGAAATAGTTGAAGCCTTTAATAAAGAAGATGACATAAGTATAGCATACCCAACTCAGACATTATATTATGGTAAAAAACAAAGCCCAAAACCACATTCTGAGCTAGAGCAAGATATATGAGACAAAAAATATATTTTAAAACATTTGGCTGTCGCACAAATATCTATGATACTGAGCTTATTAAAAGCTATATTAAAGATTATGATATAGTAAATGATGAGAATTTAGCCGATGTTATTGTTATAAACTCATGCACAGTTACAAACTCAGCCGACAGTGGAACAAGAGCATATATAAATAGTGTCAAAAAACGTGGTGCTAAGGTAATACTTACTGGATGTGGAGCGGTAAGCAAAGGCAAAGAATTTTATGAAAAAAGTTCTATTTTTGGTGTGCTTGGAGCTAGTGAAAAGTCAAAAATAAATGAATTAATTGCAAAAAATGAGCGTTTTTTTGAGCTAGGGGATTTAAAAAGTATAGATAAAAATATCGTTACAAATTATGAAAATCACACAAAAGCTTTTATAAAAATTCAAGAAGGGTGTGATTTTAAATGTAGTTATTGCATTATACCAAGCGTTAGGGGTGCTTCTAGAAGCATGAGCCAAAGTGCTATTTTAAATGAAGCTAAAATTTTAGCCACTAATGGCTACAATGAGCTTGTATTAACTGGAACAAATATCGGCAGTTATGGCAAAGATAGTGGATCTAGTCTTGGCAAATTATTGCAAAACTTAGGTAAAATTTCAGGAATAAAACGCATAAGGCTAGGAAGTATAGAGCCAAGCCAAATTGATGATAGTTTTAGGGAAATCTTAGCTGAATCTTGGTTGGAAAAACACCTTCATATTGCACTTCAACACACAAGTCAAAGAATGCTAAATATTATGAGACGACGAAATCAAGCATTTAAGGATTTAGAGCTATTTAGTGAGCTTAGAGCATTAGGGTTTGCCTTAGGGACTGATTTTATCGTGGGACATCCTGGTGAGAGCGATGATATATGGCAAGAAGCACTGAGTAATTTTATGAAATTTCCTCTCACACACTTGCACGCTTTTGTCTATTCACCACGACGAGACACACACTCCGCAACACTAAAATCAGATGTAAGTGGCGATGTCGCAAAACAGAGACTAAAAACAATAAAGCAAATCGTTGCTAAAAATAACTATGAGTTTAGAGTGCAAAATAAAAAGACACTAAGCGTTCTTGTTGAGCAGATTAAAGATGGTTTTTATCATGGGTTTGACCAGTATTATAATCCAGTAAAAATACAAACAAAAAAAGATATATTAAAAGAGTGGGTTAATATAGACAAATACGAGGTTAAAAATGAAGCAAATTTTGCCAAAATTTAATAAAAAATCCATACTTATACTTGCATTAATTATTCTTGTTGTTATGGTTGTTTTTGCAAGTTTTAGGGCTGAGCCAAAAAGTATAAATTATAAAGATTTAAATACGCTTTTAAGGCAAAATTTAATCACAAAAGCCGTTATAAATAACGACGAGATAGTATTTTACACACAAAATGAACGCTTTAAGATGATAAAAGATGCGGTTGATATAAAAGAGCTTATAAAATCTATACCGATTTATCAAGAAAAAAGTTATATTTTGTTGGATGAATTTTTGACAATTATTGTTTTAATGCTTATTTTTTTGGTTGGATTTTATTTATTGATACGCTTTCGCTCAAAACAACTAAAAACAGATAATCAAAATATATCATTTGAGCTTGAAAACATGATAAATCAAAATCTAATGCCTGTGATTTCAAATGTAAAATTTTGCGATGTTGCTGGGATTGATGATGTTAAATTTGAGCTTAGCGAGATTGTTGATTTTTTAAAAAATCCAAAAAAATATCGAGAATTTGGGATAAAAATGCCAAAGGGTGTGCTTATGGTAGGTCCTCCTGGTGTTGGCAAAACAATGGTCGCAAAAGCTGTGGCTGGAGAGGCAAATGTGCCATTTTTTTATCAAAATGGAGCATCTTTTGTTCAAATTTATGTTGGTATTGGTGCAAAACGTGTTAGAGAGCTATTTGCAAAGGCAAAAGCGTATGCTCCTTCAATTGTGTTTATAGATGAGATAGATGCTGTTGGCAAAAGTAGAGGAGGTGGTAGAAATGATGAGCGTGAAGCGACTTTAAACCAACTGCTTACAGAAATGGATGGATTTTTGGATAATTCGGGCGTGATAGTAATGGCTGCAACAAACCGCATCGAAATGATAGACGAAGCACTGCTTCGCTCTGGTCGATTTGATAGACGCATATTTTTATCAATGCCTAGCTTTAATGACAGGGTAGCGATACTAAATAGCTACTTAAAAGATAAACAAGCCAGAGTGGATGTGTCTGAACTGGCTAGAATGAGCGTTGGTTTTTCAGGTGCGGCTTTAAGCACATTGGTAAATGAAGCGGCAATAAATGCACTTAGAAATAATACGAGTGTGATAAGTATGCTTGATTTTGAAGCCGTCTTAAGTAAGGTTATTGTTGGTAAAAAACGTGCCTTAAGCTTTAGCGAAGATGAAAAAAGACTACAATCCTTGTATCAAGCAGCAAAGGCACTTAGTGCATATTGGTTTGATATAAAGTTTGATAAAATTTCACTTATAGATGATAGGTTTGTGCAAAATGATAGTGAATTTGAGTCAAAAACTTATATGATAAATCGCATAAAAGTGTTAATTTCTGGTGTTAGCAAGTTAGAGCTTGAATATGATGACATATTTTCAAATGCTTATCATGATTTAAATAAAGCAAAAGATTTAGCTCAAAAGATGGTATATGAGTATGCAATGGGTGATAGTTTTGTTCCAAATCCTGCAGATGTAGAGAAAATTTTGCAACTTGCAAAAAATGATGTAAGTGAGTTTTTAAGAGGTGTAGTGCCACAAAATAGACAAATCGCTGAGTATATTTATAAAAATGAGAGCATTAGCAAGGCTGAGGTGGCAAGAATTTTAAATAAATCTTATGAGTAATTTACATTTGCTTGTAAAGTTTAAATTTAAGGAGATATGATGGTAAAGATTGGAATTTTAACCCTTAGTGATAGGGCTAGTAGTGGCGAATACGATGATCTTTCTGGTGTTGCTATTCGTGAATGCCTTGATGAGTGGATAAGTAGTGAAGTTGAGTATGTTTATAGGGTGATACCTGATGAGTTTGAGCTTATTAAGCTAAATTTAATTGAATATACTGATGAGTTGGAGTGTGATTTGGTGCTGACGACTGGTGGGACTGGACCAGCCGTTCGCGATGTGACACCTGAAGCAACAGAGGCGGTATGTCAGAAAATGATGCCTGGATTTGGCGAGATGATGAGAGCAGAGAGTTTAAAATATGTACCAACTGCGATACTTTCACGCCAAACGGCTGGTATTAGAGGTAAGTCTTTGATCTTAAATCTACCAGGTAATCCAAAGGCTATTCGCGAGTGTTTAGAGCCAGTTTTCCCTGCCATTCCTTATTGTATAGATTTAATTGAAGGTGGTTATATTCAGACTGATGAAACTAAAATGAAAGTTTTTAGACCAAAATCAAAGAAAATTTCTTAAACGCACTTAAAAGCCAAAGACTAATATCTTTGGCTTTATATTGTGCCTTAAAAAGGTAAAACGCCTAAATAAACAATGATTTAAGTATAAATTTAATCTTGCTTATTTAAAGCAGGGGATTCCAAGGCAATAAATACGATACAAAACTCGGCTAAAACAGTAGTAAATTTATTTATTAAAATTAATAAGAGAAAATTTAACTAGGTTAAATTGGCACTAGTAAAACTTATTTAGTAGTTTAATATAAGTTTAAACTAAGCATATAAATTTTGCCTTATATCTGTTTAGTTTTGTTTTGATTTAAATTTTTGTATTGCTATGGTATTATTTTGTTTTTTGTGTTAGAATTTATAAATTAAGCTTACAAAAAGGTGCAAAGATGATGGAAAAAGATCTAATAAAAAATTTAAATGATAAATTTCAAAACACTTCAAATATTAGAAGTTTGACTATTTCTTACAGCGATGAGTTGTTTGAATTTTTGTTAGAAAATTCTGAATTTGCTGATGAATTTAAATCAAGATTTTTTAAAAAAATCGGCAAAAATCTTATCTTTAAGCAAGATGATTTTTTGCAGTTTTTGGATTTTCAAACAATTAGTGGCAGTTTTACGGCGTATTTAAACAAAATCGGTCTTGGCAACAAGGCGAAAAAATTCTTAAAAACACGCGAGGAAGTGGTGCTAAATTTTCCTTACAAAGACTGCCTTTTAAAAGGCGGTCAAAGCAAAGATGATGATAAAAACAGTGAAATTTTATTTAACGAAATTTTAGCTAAAAGCGAGATTGATATGCTTTTTGCCCCAAAAGTATTAATTAACGCCGTGCGTTTTAGTGGCGAAAGTAAGCGTGAGCCGACACTTTTTGACGCCGCCGAAAATCAATCAATAAATCAATAAATCAATAAATCAATAAATCAATAAATCAATAAATCAATAAATCAATAAATCAATAAATCAATAAATCAATAAATCAATAAATCAATAAATCAAT
>NZ_CAJHOF010000019.1 GCF_905120465.1 Campylobacter majalis | reverse complement strand
ACTCAGGAACTCAGGAACTCAGGAACTCAGGAACTCAGGAACTCAGGAACTCAGGAACTCAGGAACTCAGGAACTCAGGAACTCAGGAACTCAGGAACTCAGGAACTCAGGGCGGCTTAAAAATTTATTAGAAAATAACTTTAATTTACTTCTTAAAGCAAATAACCTTATCGCACTTCACACTCTTAAAGCACATTTTAAATCTCGTTCGCAAGAGCAAAAAGTAAAACTCATCTATATTGATCCACCATACAATACAGGCAATGATAGCTTCGGCTATAACGATAAATTTAATCACTCTACTTGGCTATGTTTTATGAAAAATCGCCTTGAAATCGCACGCGAGCTACTTCGTGATGACGGCGTGATTTTCGTGCAATGCGACGATAACGAACAGGCGTATTTAAAGGTGCTAATGGATGAAATTTTTGGAAGAGAGAATTTCGTCGGAGATTTTATTCGCAAAACAAAAAGCACTACAAATGATGCAAAAATAGGGATAAATATTCAACATGAAAATTGTCTTTGTTTTGCAAAAATTAAAAGTAATGTAAATTTGCTAGGCGGAGAAAAGGATTTATCAAACTATAAAAATCCAGATAATGACCCAAATGGTGCGTGGATTAGCGATAATCCAAGTGCAGCAAGTGGCACAAAAGAGAATGGATATTTTGCAGTTATAAATCCATATACTGGCAAGGTTGATTATCCACCAGAAGGGCGTTTTTGGCTTTTTTCGCAAAATACAATGCAAAAGCATATTGACGAAGGGCGAATTTGCTTCAAAAAAGAGCATAAGGAAAATGAGCGTAGCTTTATATACAAGCGTTATTTAAAGGATTTAAAAACTACGCAAAAAACGCTTGATACCTTATGCTTTGCAACAAATGAATTTATGAACCAAGTTGCAACCAAAGAAGCAAAGAATTTAGGTTTCGTTGATGATTTTTCATATCCAAAGCCTGAAATTTTAATAAAAGTGCTTTTAGAACATGCAACAAACGAAAACGACTTAGTCCTAGACTTTTTCGCCGGTAGCGGCACGACTTTAGCGGTAGCTCATAAGATGAAGCGTCGCTATATCGGCATAGAGCAGATGGATTATATACAAACTATCACAAAAGAAAGACTTAAAAAAGTGATAGCAGGAGAGCAGGGCGGCATAAGCAAAACAGTAGAGTGGAGCGGTGGCGGAGAGTGCGTGTATGCCGAGCTTTTGGAGTTAAATGCGTTTTATAAAAGCAAAATTTTAAACGCAAACGAGAGCGAGTTAAACGACTTAATCGATGAAATCAACCAAAACGCATTTTTAGACCACAGGGTAAGCCAGATAAAAAATGACGAGTTTGATGCCTTAAACTTAGATGAGAAAAAGAGATCTTTAAGTTTGGTGCTTGATAGCAATATGGACTATGTAGGATTTAGCGAGATAGATGATATCCGCTACGCCGTAAGTGATGAGACAAAAGAGTTAAACGAGGTGTTTTATGGCAAAGTTAAGCGATGAGTTAAAAAACGCTTTAAAATATAGCGATATAAAAATCCCCGCTTATATTAGCGAAAATTTAAAGCATGAGTTAAGAGAGTATCAAGAAAGCGCCCTAAAGCACTATATATTGCAGCGTAAAGCCCCGCACACAAACCACTTGCTGTTTAACATGGCTACAGGAAGTGGCAAGACGATGATAATGGCGGCACTCATGCTTGATCTATTTAAAAACGGCTATAGAAATTTTGTATTTTTTGTAAATAGCACGGCGATTTTGCAAAAGACGATGGCGAATTTTACAGATAGTTTTTCGAGCAAATATCTGTTTAAAGATAGGATTTTGATAGATGAAAAGCAGGTGCAAATAAGAGCGGTAAGAAACTTTGATGAGAGTAAAGACGATGCTGTAAATATAGTATTTATCACTATTCAGGGGCTTTTTAGCTTGTTTAAAGATGAGCGTGAAAACAGCCTAAGCATTAGCGATTTAGCCAAAGAAAAGATAGTATTTATAGCCGATGAAGCCCATCATCTAAATGCCGATACCAAAAAGAACAAGAAAGAGAGTGAGCTAAAAGAGGGGTGGGAAAGTGTGGTAAATAAGGCTTTTGGTGCAAATAGTGAAAATTTTATGCTCGAATTTACCGCAACAGTGCCAAATCAAAAAGAAGTAGTGCAAAAATATGAAGATAAGATAGCGTATGAATACGCTTTAAAGGAGTTTTGTAAAGACGGCTACTCTAAAAACATAACGCTTTTAAAATATGAAAATGCCGATATAAACCGGAGATTTTTAGGGGCGGTTTTGGCTTCACTTTATCGCCAGATGACGGCTTTTAAAAACGGTATCGGTTTAAAGCCGGTTATACTTTTTAAGAGTGAAACTATAGCCGCTTCAAATGATAATGAAGCTAAATTTAATGAATTTATACAAAGTATTGATGGTGATGAGATAGAGAAATTTTACTCTGAAATTTCAGCTAATTTAGGCGATATGCTGTATAAAAGCTATGAGTGTTTTAAGGGGCTTGGCGAGAGTTGGTATAGTAAAACCGCAATGTTAATAAGAGAAAATTTTAAGAGTGAGTTTATACTAAATGTCAATAAAGATGAGGAGCTAAATAAAAATCAGATCCTTTTAAACAGCTTAGAAGATGATGATAACTATGTGCGTGTGATATTTGCGGTGGATAAGCTAAATGAGGGCTGGGACGTGCTTAATCTCTTTGATATCGTTAGACTTAGCGATAAAATCAGCTCTAAAGGGCATACTTCACCGACATCCGAAGTGCAGCTAATAGGTCGCGGAGCTAGATATTATCCGTTTTATGAGGGCGATATGAGATATAAGCGTAAATTTGACGATCTTAGCAATGAGCTTTGCGTTATCGAGACGCTTAGCTATCATACTCTAAATCAAAATAGCTTTATCTCATCGCTAAATCATGAATTAATTAAGCAAGGATTAATCGCTAGCGAGGCGTATGAATTAGTCGAGTTTAAGCCGACAAAAAGAGCTTGTCGTATAGCAAAAACAGATAAAATTTATTATATAAAAAACGAGCGATATAAAAAGGGCGAGATTTTTAAAACCAAGATGCATATGCAAAATTTACAAAGTGAAATTTCAACGCTTTTTATGCCTTTTATAAGCGACGCCGTGTTAGAAAATGCGGTTGATTTTAAAAAATATGAACAAAAAGATCACTCATATAAGACCGATAGTATAAAAAACCGCATTGATTACATAGTATTTTTAAAGGCGTTAAACGTGCTTGAGCTTGGACTAAAACAGATAAATGAAAATTTTAGCTTTGATAGCAAGGAGGCATTTTGGCAAGAGATTTCAAGCGTGAAGGTAAATTTTGTAAGAGAGCAGAAATTTAGCAGGGAAAATCAGCTAAAGCTTATGATTTATATTTTAAACCACTATAAGAGCTTAAGACAAAAAATTAAAAGTGAATACGAAGTTTCGGAGTTTAGAGCTTATAGACTAGAGCAAACAGGTGTCAGAAAAATGCTAAAGAAAAAAGACAAAGTAAAAACGCATGGTTACGAATGGCTATATTATGATAAATACTGCGATGATAGTGAGCTTGAACTTGGGTTTTTAAAATTTATTGATGGCTACAAAACTAAACTTGATAAGAAATTCGCTTCGTGGATAGTAGTGAGAAACGACGGATTTGATGAGTTTAAAATTTACGGCAAAGACGCTATAGGTTTTGAGCCAGATTTTATAATGTTTGCCAAGCTTAAAGGCGATGATAAATTTTTAGGACTTGAGTGTATTTTTGAGCCAAAAGGTGAGCATTTGGCAGGTAAAGACGGCTGGAAAGAGGAGCTTTTAAAAAGCTTAGATAGTAAGAAATTTGAATTTAAAAATGATGAATTAAAAATAGTCGGTTTTCCGTTTTATCTAAAAAATGACAATGAAAAATTTAAGAAAAAATGGGATGAGTTTTTAAATGCTAGTTTAGGGCTTTAACGCCTCTAAACTAAGCTTGTAAATTTCATCTATATTTGCACTTTTTTTGTTTAAAAATGCTGAGCGATTAAAAGTGCGTTGGCGTTTGGCAAGTTGCGCGGTGTGCGTTGTGATGAGTGTTTGAAGCTCATTTATAGAAATTTTCTCATCTAAAAACTCTTTGCACTCTTTTAGCCCTATCGATTTTAGTGGCTTTAAATCGTTATTAAAATTGCTAAATAAAAACTTTGCTTCATCAATAAGCCCTGATTTTATCATGTTTTGTGTGCGTTTTGCTATGCGATCTCGTATCTTGCTAACATCCCAACAAATCTCAAAAATTTCAATCTCATCTATGATGGGTTTGGCTGTATTTTGCTTTAGCCATAAGCTTGGGATTTGGTTTGTGTGAGAGTAAATTTGATACCATTTTTCAAGCCTATAAGTGTCATTTTGGCTAAATTTTTGACTAAAATCAGGATCGATTTTGCAAACCATGGCAAAAATTTCATCATTGCTTGGCACATCTTGGCATTTTGGCACATCTGGACTAAGTCCATTTAACATCGCTTTTAGATAAAATCCGCTTCCGCCAGTTATTATTAAGGCACAATTTGCGTTTAAGGCATGCATTTTTGCTTCATTATAAAGTTCAAAAAATTTACCAGCCGAAAAATCATCATTTATACTAATCACATCAACGCCAAAGTGCCTAACTCCACGCATTTCATCGCTAGTTGGTTTTGCACTTGCGATATTTATCTCTTTATAGATGCAAAGCGAATCAAGGCTTAAAATAACGGCGTTTGTTTTTAGTGCAACCTGTATGGCTAGGTCAGTTTTGCCACTTGCAGTAGTGCCTATTATGGCTATTTGTTTAAACATAAAAACCCTTAGTAAAATTTTAAAAATTATAACAAAGTTTAAAGCAAAAATGGCTAAAATAGACGTTTTAAAACAAAAGGAAAATTTTGCAAAAAATAATTTTGACACTAAAAGATATCGGCGATTTAATCGTATTTAAACACTCAGTTTTTGCCTTGCCATTTATTTTTACAGCGATGATTACAGCTAGTTTTTTGCGTGATGATACGCCTTGGTTTGGTTGGAGTTTGCTTTGTTTTGGGCTTGTTTGTGCTGTTAGTGCTAGAAATTTTGCCATGGCTTTTAATCGCTACATGGATAAAGACATAGACAAGGACAACCCACGCACGGCAAATCGCCCTAGCGTAGATGGTAGGATAGGTGCGAAAAATCTTAAAATTTTTATCATCGTAAATGCTTTGGTTTTTATTATCTCAGCTTATTTTGTAAATTCTTTAGCTTTTTGGCTGAGTTTTCCTATACTCGTTGTTTTAGGCGGATACTCTTTGTTTAAGCGTTTTAGTGAGCTTGCTCACATTGTGCTTGGGCTTAGTTTGGCTCTTGCACCTATTGCTGGAGTTGTGGCTGTGAGTGAGAGCATACCGCTTTGGTCTGTTTTGCTTTCGCTTGGAGTTGTGTTTTGGGTGGCTGGATTTGATCTGCTTTATTCGCTTCAGGATATGGAGTTTGATAAAAACAAAGGACTATACAGCATACCATCAATTTACGGCGATAAAGCTACGATGTTTATCTCGGCTATTTTTCACGCTCTTACGTTTGTGTTTTGGCTACTTTTTGCGTGGGCGGCTGGACTTGGTGGCTGGGCGTATTTGGGTTGTGTTATTTCTGGTGTGATTTTGTATCAAGAGCATAGGATAGTAAGGCGTGATTTTAGTAAGATTGATAGGGCATTTTTTACGCTTAATGGCTATCTTGGGATCATGTTTTTTATATTTATTTTGATTGATTTATTATGAGATTAGTTCCTGCATTTTTAAATATAGAATTTGAGCAAGACAACCTAAACAAACCTGAGTTTTTAAAGGAATTTTCAAGCATAACGCATAACGAAGAAGATCAGCTTGGGGCATGGCTAAAACGAGCTAAGGCGCGAGGCGATACAAAAGATAGCGATCAAGTTTTGCTTACTTTGATTGTTGAGCTTCATAGAAAATTTGACGAATTAAGTGCAAGTATAAAAAATGAACCAAAAGAGCTTTTAAGGCTAAATAGTTATGCTAAAATTGAAGCAATTGGGTTTGATTGCATACAAATAGACAGTATGAAATTTAAACCAAATGATTTGTATTATGCGCGTATTGATATGCCGATATTTCCAAAGCGAACAATGGCTATGTATTTAAGGGGCGTGAGCGAAAATAGTGCTAGAATTGAAAAAATGCACGATGATGATGAGAGCGATTGGAATGCATACGTGACTGCTAGAGAGCGTGTGATGATAAGGGCAAACAAAGAGAGTAAAGGATAGGCGGTGGAGTATATTTTGTTTATTATTTTTGGGATTGTTTTGGCGTGTATTTTGGTTTTGATTTTTGTAAAAGACGCTGAAACAAATAAAAAATTTCAACGCTACGAAAGAGCATTAGAAGGCGTTATACAAGAGAATTTTAACCTAAAAAAACAGCTTTCAACACTATCTAGCGTAAAAGATGGCGAGATAGTTGATCTTGGGGCATTAAAAGATAGCGTAGATAAAAAAATAGAGCAAACTCTAAATGAAAAAATTATACCTGTTTTTAACTCATTAAAAAGTATAGAAAGCACGATAGATGAGTTTCAAAACGAGCAGCAAAACAGAATATATAATTTAGAAGAGCGAACAAGGGATTTAAACAAAATGACGCCAAGTATTTTAAGTGAAGATGAGCAAATTTTAAAGCTATACAAAGACGGCAAAAGCCCTGAAGAGATAGCAAGGGATTTAAGAGTTGGTCTTGGTAGAGTTGAGTTTGTGTTAAAAATGCAAGGGGTAAAGCATGGATAAGTTGGTATTAAAGGGGCATGAGTTTAGTTCAAGATTTATTTTAGGCTCTGGAAAATATAGCCATGAGTTGATAAGTGCCGCAATTAACGAAGCAGAAGCACAGATTATCACTTTGGCACTTCGCCGTGTAAATGAGAGTAATGACAGAAATATATTAGATTTTATCCCAAAAGGCATAACTTTGCTGCCAAACACAAGCGGAGCTAGAAATGCTAATGAAGCCGTGCGAATTGCAAGATTAAGCCGTGAGCTTGGATGTGGAGATTTTGTTAAAATTGAGATTATAAACGATAGCAAATATCTGTTTCCGGATAATTATGAGACTATTAAAGCGACTGAAATTTTATCTAGTGAAGGGTTTGTTGTCATGCCTTACATGTATCCTGATTTGGGCGTTGGGCGTGAGCTTTTGCGTGCTGGAGCGGCTTGTGTGATGCCACTTGCTGCACCAATTGGCTCAAATCAAGGACTTGTATTTAAAAATATAATCCAAATCATGATAGATGAGCTAGATACGCCTATCATAGTGGATGCTGGTATAGGTGCTCCATCACAAGCGTGTGAAGCAATGCAAATGGGAGCCGCTGCCATCATGGCAAATACAGCTATAGCTACAGCTAAAGATATACCGCTGATGGCTAAGGCGTTTAAGCTTGGCATACAAGCTGGTAGGGCTGGGTATTTGGCTGGACTTGGTGTAGTTCGTAATGGCGGCGAGGCGAGTTCGCCATTGACTGGATTTTTAGGTGAAATTTAGATGCTAGATAAGACAAACTCAGTATTTGATCTCACGCCAGATATGCAAGATATCGGCACTGATATAATGGATGAGGTTTTAAAGCAAAGAAACGAATACGAGCCTGAAAATTATAGCAAAGATGATGTTTTAAACGCTCTTAATGCTAGAAATTTTACAATACAAAATTTTAAAGCACTTCTTAGCTCACAAGCAGAGCCATTTTTAGAAGATATGGCTCAAAAAGCAAGAGCTATAACAAGAGCAAATTTTGGTCTAAATATAAATTTTTTCACGCCAATTTACATAGCTAATCACTGCGATAATAACTGTGTTTATTGTGGATTTAGTCTTAAAAACAAGATAAAAAGGGCAAAATTAAGTGATGATGAGCTAAGAAACGAGCTAAGCATCATAGCAAAAACTGGACTTAGAGAAATTTTAATACTTACAGGCGAGAGCGATAAAGAGAGCGGAGTTAGTTTTATAGCAAATGCTGCAAAGATAGCAAGTGAGTATTTTAGGGTGGTTGGCGTTGAGATACAGCCACTTAACTCAGATGAGTATGAAATTTTACACGCTAACGGCGTTGATTATGTTACGTGCTATCAAGAAACGTATGAGCCAAATAAATACTCAAGAGTGCATTTACAAGGCAAAAAACGTAGCTTTAAGTATCGCTTTAATACTCAAGAAAGAGCATTGATGGGCGGTATGAGAGGTGTTGCTTTTGGCGGACTTTTGGGGCTTGATGATTTTAGAAAAGACGCTTTTGCTACCGGACTTCATGCTGAGCTTATACGCAAAAAGTATCCACAAGCTGAAATTTCGCTATCCGTTCCTAGGCTTCGACCGATTATAAACAATAATAAAATCAACCCTCGCGATGTTACAGAACGCAAATTGCTTCAGGTTTTGTGTGCATATAGGCTAATGTTTCCGACGGCAAACATTACTATTTCTACGCGTGAAAATGCTCGTTTTCGTGATAATGTCATACAGATTGCGTGTAACAAAATGAGTGCTGGTGTAAATACTGGTGTTGGTGGCCTTGAAACTGGCGAGAAAAAGGGCGATGAGCAGTTTGAGATATCAGATCCGCGTTCGGTTTCTCAGATTTTTACAGCGGTTAAAAACACTGGACTTGAACCACTTATGAGTGAGTATATTTATTTGTGAAAATTTTAATTATCGCTGATGTTTCGCTTTGTTTTGGTGATTTTGAGACTAAAATTTCACGACTTTGCAGGGCTGGAGCAGATGCTATAGTGCTAAGGGCTAAGAATTTAAAAGCGATTGAATATGAGCGTTTGGCGATTAAAGTTTTGGCTATTTGCGATGAGTTTAAAAAAGAGTTTGTAGTAAATCAATTTATTGATGTTGCACATGATTTAAGCTCGTCTTTATGGCTTACATCGCAAAATTTAGACGAAATTTCACTTATCCAAAAGGATAAAGTTTCAAAAATCTATGCCCCTGCTCATGATATGTCTCAAGCTAAAATTTCGGCTAAGATTGCAGATACTTTAATCGCTTCTCATATATTTAATACAAAATCAAAACCAAACCAACCCCCAAAAGGCACAAAACTTATAAATGAACTTAGGCTAAATTTCACTCAAGATATTTTTGCACTTGGCGGCATAAACGCACAAAATTTTAAAAAGTGCATAAGCTTTGGAGCAAATGGCATATGTTTAATGCATGATGCTATGATGTGCGATGATGAAAAGTCGTATTTAGACGACTTTAAATTGTCGTCTAAGGATTAAAATTTATATTTAAACTCAGCATAATAGCTTCTTCCTTGAGCTGGCAAATAGCTATCATTGTTTGCATTTTGATAGCTATAATACTCTTTATTAAATACGTTTTTAACACCTGTGTTAAACTCAAAATTTTTATGCGTATAACTTAGCGAGATATCTGTTAGAAAATGCCCTTTCATGTATTGATTGTTTTGCATTTTGCCTGTGTTTGATTCAACGCTTCCACCATCAAGAGACTTGCTTAGATATACTGCATTTGCAAATACGTTTAAGTCTGGCATTATTTCATAGTTTATTCCTATATTTGTCTTGATTTTGGATACATATGGTATGCGTTTGCCGTCATTTACGCCTTTTGTTATTTTGGCGTCTATATAGCTTAAGTTTTGATATAGGCTTAAACGCGAATTAATGGCTTGAGATAGCTCAAGCTCTACGCCTATACGCCTAGTTTGATCGATATTGTAGTATGTCCAATATCCCCCGCCTCTTGCATGTGGATTGCCAACATATGCAATTTCATCTTTTGTTTTTGTGTGATATATGCTAAGCTTAATGTCGCTTAAGTTTAAAATGTTATCTTTTAAACCGACTTCAAGTGTGTCAAAAATTTCCGCATTCAAATTAGCCGTGTAGTATCCATGAGTTTGACTTTTGTTTGTTAATTGAGCTGGTGATGGCGAGATAAATCCACGCTCATATTTAAAATACACTCTGCCGCTATTAGAGTATGCAAAGCTTGGTGTAATATCTATGACATAGTTGTTTGTGGTGCGATTTGCGTTGTATATTTGATGTGTTTTTGTTGTTTTAGGAGCTGGCGGTGGCATCATTGTTGTCATTGAGCTTAGATAATCACGACTAGTATCATATTTTGCTTGTTCATATCTTATGCCACCACTTAAGTTAAAATTTTTATTAAACTGATGGGAATTTAGTAAAAATACAGAATTTGATGTTTTAGTCATATCGATATCTGTTATCATTTTATGCGATATTACACGTGGAATATCATATGACATAACGCGGTATCTATTTGCCTTATGTTTGATAAATTCATAGCCTAATATCGTGTAAGATTTATTGCCATAGTCATATTTGCCCTTTAAATTTACTCCAGTTTTTGTATCTTTAAACCCACTTCCATCGCCATCTACTATCGTCGTCATTCCTCTTGCATTCATAGGGGATTTGTTGCGTTTAAATTTTATGTTTTGATTTTGATAGTAGATATTTGCTGAGGCTTTAAACTCATCAGTGAAAGTGTGTTGTAAATTTAGCGAAATTTCTGGTCTAGTTGTTTTGCTTATTATCTCATCATCGCCTTTTGCTTTATTGTCTTTTGTGATTTTATTTTTACTTACATTTCCTGTTTCGTGGTCTGTTGTGCTATAAAAATTATAGCTAATTCCTGCCTTTGTATCGTCACCGATATCTAAGTTTAATTTATTTGACAAATATACACCTTTGCTTTTTTCGCCATCTCTAAAACGATTTTTGTTAAACACATCAACATCCGTGCCAAAGCTAAAATTTTCGTTTAATTGTTTTGAAAAGCCTAGATTAAAGTTTGAGCCAAGTGAGTTTTGGCTTTCAAATGTGTGTAGTTTTGTGCCAAGATATGCACTATCTGTTGTTTTGCGTTTGGTTATTATGTTAATCACGCCGCCTCTAGTGCCATTGCCATACAATACAGCACCGCCACCAGCAATTATCTCTATGCGTTCGATATTATCAATATTTATGCTGTTTATTGGTGTAACGCCATGTGCATTATCTAAGACATTAATCACCCTATCATCTAGTAGCACCTTAACTGCAACATTTGCCTTAGCTCCTTGCCCTCTCATATCAATATTGTCTCCAAGACCGCTATTTACAAAGCTAACAGATGCAATCCTTTTTAATGCATCAGTCAAACTAGTATAGCCTTTGTTTTGCAATTCATCTGATGTTATAATCGTTATATTTCTTAAATTTTCATCTGCGTTTTGGCTAAAACCGCTTGTGCTAATGATTATTTGATCTAGCTTTATATCTTGCGTTTGGTTTGCGCTAAGGCACGAAGCATACAAGATGGCACTTAAGATTAAGGTTTGTTTATACATAGTGACACTCCTATTGTATTTATAATGATAATGCGTATCATATATAAAATTATCTTAATTGTTATTAAAATTTTAAAGTATAAATTACATTTATACCGTGCATGGTTAAGTTTGAAATTTAATAACTTACATTATAATTGCGTTTTTAAATTTTAAAATCTATAGGTTTTTATGCAAAACGAACTTAATATTATAATTACATTGGCTTTTATTATTTTTGCTTCGCCATATATTTCACGTATGTTTCGTATTTCAATAGCTCCAGTTGAGATTATGCTGGGTTCTGTAGCTGGTTTTATGGGTATTATTGTCCCTAATGAGACTTTTTGGCTTATAAGCAATGTTGGATTTTTATTTTTAATGTTTTTGGCCGGCATGGAGATAGACTTAAGACTTGTTTTAAGTGCTGACAAAAAACTGTTAAAAAATGGCTTTATCTATTTAGCGATTTTATATTTTTTGGCTTCAGCTGTGACATTTGGATTTGATCTGGATAGACTTTTTGTTATTATAATTCCAATTATGAGCGTTGGCATGATTTTTACGCTATTTAAGGAATACGGTAAAGAAGAGACATGGCTAAACGCAAGTATGCTAGTTGGCTGTTTGGGAGAGCTTTTTAGTATAGTATTTCTTACTTTTGCCTCATCTTATATGCAGTTTGGAAATCACAGTGGTTTTTGGATAAGTATAGCGTATTTGCTCGGATTTATGGGACTTAGTGTGCTTATATATAAGCTTTTTGTTGTGCTTTTTTGGTGGTATCCAAGTTTAAAAACAATTATCATGCCATATTATGACAAAAACGAAAAAGACATTAGGCTTAGCATAGCTTTATTTTTAGTAATGATAGCTTTGATGATACATTTACACTTAGAAATTGTGTTTGGAGTATTTATAGCTGGTATGTTTGTAACAACGTTTTTTGGGCATAAAAAGGACTTGCCGCACAAACTTGGAAGTTTTGGCTTTGGATTTTTGGTGCCGATATTTTTTGTGTATATTGGAACTACGCTAAAATTAGACATGCTTTTAAATAAGGACGTGCTAAATTATGCGTTTTTAATCACTATTATGATCTTTTTGTGTAGGTTTGTTTCAAGTTTTGTGTTTTTGCGAATGTTTGGCTTTAAAAAGATGTTGCTTTTTGCACTATCTCAGTCGATGCCACTTACGCTTTTGGTTGCTGTTGCAACAATAGCACATAGTTATGGCGATATGAGTGAGCAGGCTTATTCGTCGTTTATTTTAGCAAGCTTACTTCAAGCAGTTATTATGATGATAAGTATAAAAATAATAAATAACTATAAAAAAGGAGGCAGATATGAAAAATACAGTAACTCTCACTGATAACAGAAATGGCAAAACGTATGAATTTGACATTTTAAATGGCACAATGGGCCCTGATGTCATAGATATATCTACGTTTTTTTCTCAAACTGGCATGTTTACATTTGACCGCGGATATACATCAACTGCAATGTGTCGCTCGTCCATCACATATATTGATGGTGTAAAGGGCGAATTGATGCATCGTGGATACGACATAGCATATCTTGCAAAAAACAAGAGTTTTTTAGATGTGGCATATTTGCTTTTAAATAAAGAGCTTCCAAATGAAGATGAGTATAAAAATTTCAAACAAGAACTTAAAAAACGCTCATATATCCACGAAGGAATGATGAAAATTTTTGATGCTTTTCCTAGTAAGGCACATCCAATGGCGGTACTTCAAGCATCAGTATCAGCACTATCAGCATTTTATTCTGATCATTTAAATATGGACAATCCTGATGAATATAGAGAAATGGCTATGAGAATAATTGCTAAAATTCCAACCATTGCTGCTTTTAGTTATCGTTTTTCTCGTGGATATCCTATTATCTATCCAAATTTAGACCGTGGTTTTACTGAAAATTTCTTATACATGCTAAGAAGCTATCCATATGAGCATGTAGATTTAAAACCTATTGAAGTTAAGGCATTAGATACTGTTTTTATGCTACATGCTGATCATGAACAAAACGCATCTACGACTACAGTTAGGGCGGTTGGCTCTACTCATGCTCATCCTTATGCTTGTATCGCAGCTGGGATTGGAGCGTTATGGGGCTGGGCTCATGGTGGTGCAAATGAAGGCGTAATTAGACAGTTAGAAGAGATTGGCACAGCTGATAATGTCGATAAATACATTGCTCGTGCCAAAGATAAAAATGATAGCTTTAGGCTTATGGGTTTTGGACATAGAGTTTATAAGAATTTTGACCCACGTGCCAAAGTGCTAAAAAAGATGTGTGATGAGTTAATTAGCCAAATAGGCATAAACACAGAGCTTTTAAAAATCGCAAGAAAAATAGAGCAAATCGCACTAACAGATGAGTATTTTATAAGCAGAAATTTATATCCGAATGTTGATTTTTATTCAGGCATTATCTTAAAGGCTCTTGGCATACCAAATGAGATGTTTGCTGTGATATTTGTTATCGGTAGAACTCCTGGCTGGATAAGTCAGTGGATAGAGTTAAAAGAACAAGATAGCATAAAAATCGTAAGACCTAGACAACTATATGTAGGCGAGAAAAATCGCACACCACATGAGTGATTATTTGGAATTTGCAAAAATGGCGGCACTAAATGCTGGTGCTGCCATTTTGAAGCGTTATGATAAATTTAGCGTATCAAAAAAGCTAGATAATTCTCCTGTAACATCAGCAGATATGGCAGCAAATGAAGCCATATTTAAAGTGCTTGAAAAAAGTGGCTTACCAATATGTTCTGAAGAGCAAATTTTGCACGATGGGCAAGATGTTTATTGGTTAGTAGATCCACTAGATGGCACCAAAGAATTTATAGATAAAAATGGTGAATTTTGTGTATGCATAGCTTTGATTAAAGACAAAAGACCAGTGCTTGGTGTGATATATATACCTATCACAAAAGAGCTATTTTGGGGGTATAATGATAGTGCTTTTAGGCAGGTTTATGATGAAAATTTTAATGTCATTATAAATGAAATGTTAGGCACAAAAACAAACGAGAAAGTCGTATATACAAGCAATCGTAGCAAAAATGTCTTAGCTTATAAAATTGCAAGTAAGCTTGGTTTTAGTGTGTATAAAAGTGGCTCAGCGATAAAATTTTGTCGTTTAGCACAAAATGGTGGCGTTTATGTCAGATTATCCCCTAGTTCATTGTGGGATATAGCCGCTGGAGAGGCACTAATAAATGCTGTAAAAGCACAAATGATAAATGTGCAAAATTTAACTATATTATATAGCCTAGATAATCTTAAAAGTCCATTTTTTATATGTTTAAGCAGAGATTTTATACATTTAAAAGATAAAATTTTATCTTTAATAAAAGAGCATACGTTATCAAAATGATTGCTTCTAAGAAAAATCAATGTTTTTTTTAGATATAATCGCCTAACTTTTAAAATTAGGTAGAAAAATGAGTTTTTTAGATATATTTTCAAAAGTCCGCAAAACGCAATCAAAACCAGATGAAGCACCAAGTCATTGGATAAAATGTGACAGCTGTAATGCTTTGATGTATTATAAAGAGATTGAAGCATCATTTAATGTTTGTCCAAAATGCGGACATCATATGCGCTTAAAACCAAAAGATAGAATAAATTTAATATGTGATGAAAATAGTTTTGTCGAGCTTGATGTTGGCTTAAGACCAACTGATCCTTTGAAATTTGTTGATAAAAAATCATATAAAAAACGCATAAATGAAGGCGAAGAAAAAACTGGCAGAACAAGTTCAGTAATAAGCGGTGAAGGCAAATGTAACGGCATAAACATACAGCTTGTTGTATTTGATTTTGGTTTTATGGGTGGCTCTCTTGGTTCAGTTGAAGGCGAAAAAATAGTCCGTGCCATAAAAAGAGCAGCCGAGAAAAAAGAAGCGTTGATTATCGTGAGTGCATCTGGTGGAGCAAGGATGCAAGAAAGCACATTTTCGCTCATGCAAATGTCAAAAACATCAGCGGCACTTAAGATCTTGGATGCCGCAAAGGTTCCTTTTATATCGGTTTTAACAGATCCTACTATGGGTGGTGTGTCAGCATCATTTGCATGGCTTGGAGACATCATCATGGCTGAACCTGGTGCATTAATTGGATTTGCTGGACAAAGAGTTATAAAGCAAACTATTGGAGCGGATCTGCCTGATGGTTTTCAAAAGGCTGAGTTTTTACTAGAGCATGGGCTTATAGATGCTATTGCTCCAAGAAATGAGCACAAAAGATATATTAGCGATATGATAAGGTTGCTTATGAAAAAACCAAATCAAAACGTGCAAGACTACGCAATATAGCGAGTAAGATGTGGAAATTTTAGTATATAGCATACAAAAAAGCTTGACTGATAGTTTTGAAAGCGAAATAAAACAATATATAAAAATGTCAAGCAAATATGCTAAAATAACTGACAATGTGATATTTAATGATAAAATTGCCAAAGCACAAAGCGTGTCTGAAGCGATGTCTCATAGGGCATATGAAGATGTATATGAGCCAAAATTTAAGGGGTTTTGTGTCGTATTAGATGAGCGTGGCAAAGATCTTAATAGTTTTGAGTTTGCCAAAATTTTGAGAGAAAATTCTCAGATTAGTTTTTTTATCGGTGGAGCTTATGGTTTTAGTGAAAAATTACGACAAAAAGGCGATATAGTCGTGAGTTTAAGCAAATTAACGATGGCACATAAGATAGCAAAACTAATGTTATTTGAACAAATTTTTAGAGGGCTTTGCATAAATGCAAATCACCCATATCATAAATAAGGATGTAAATGACACAAAATGAGTTAGATTTTTTTAAAAATATGTTAGAAGATAGAAAAATACAAATCAAGAAAAACATTCAAGACTCTTTAAGCGAGGTTCATGCACTTCGTGGCAGTGGTGCAAGTGATGAGATGGATATAGCACTTATTAATACTGATGAGTTGATAGAGCAGAGCATATCAGCACAGCAAAAAGCTGAACTAGCTGAGATAGATAGGTCGCTTGGTAAAATTTTTAATAAAACATATGGCATATGTGAAATGTGTGAAGAAGAGATCGCACCTGCAAGACTGAAAGCAAAACCACATGCAAGGTATTGCATAGCTTGTAGAGAGATAGTTGAAAAAACATCCAAAAACTAAAAGGAGCGAATATGAAAAGTAGGCGGTTTAGTGTATATGCTATCATATACATGATCTTGGTGGGTGTGGCAGTATTTGTGCTTGAGGGGGGCGATTATACGCTTAAAATTTTAGGCTATGAATTTACTTTGCCAATTGCATGTTGGATGGTTTTGCCTGTGGCTATTTTTGCTTTTTTTGCGATTATTCATATTGCATATCATAGTTTGAAATTTTATAATTTTAAGCGTGCTATCAAAAAAGATGGTGATTTGTATGCCGAGTATGCAAAAGAGGTATTTTTAGCACTTCCTAGCAACAAAGAATACCGAACCGATACTCAAAAGCTATCGTCAGCCGTGACAAAATATATGTCTCCATGGGGCTTAAATAAAGATGTTAATATCGAAAATGAAGAGCTTTTAAGTGTTATAAATGTGGTTAAAAATGTCCAAAATGGCGATATAGAAGAGCTTAAAAAATATAAGTTAAGCAAGGATAATCCGCTTTATATACAAAATGAGATAAATAAGGTTAAAAATTTAAAAGATTACTATCTTGAAATTCTTAAAAATGATAGTTTTAGTGAAGCTGTTGATGATGCTGCATATGAAAAATTAATCAAAAATGCAAGTTTTGCAGATATTAAAAAATTAAGCGGTGCAAAACTTAGTGGTGATGATGCAATGTGTATTTTAAAGCGATATGTAAATGATGAAATTAGCATAAGTGCAGACGAAATGTATGAATTGCTTAACGATGACAAAATTTCAGCTAAGCAATACACTCAAGCAGCAATAATGCTAAAAAACAAACTAAAACCAGATGCGTATAAAATTTTGTTTGAAAAACTAAGAGCATCTCATCAAGATGCCGAAGAGGCATATTTGTATGTGCTTTATGAGCTTGTGTTGCTTGATGAACTTAGGGAAATAGTGCAAAATCACGATAAAGATGAGCATGTGAAATTTAAAACTCTTTTATATCTAAAAGATAATGCAAAAAGCATACCATCATCGTTATTTTTTAAATGATTGATTTTGGTAAAAAGCCATTATTTTTGGCTCCGTTGGCAGGTTTTTCGGACCTGCCGCTAAGAAGTGTTGTAAAAGAATTTGGTTGCGATGTAACCATTAGCGAGATGATAAGTGCAAATGCTTTGGCTTATGATAGTGCCAAGAGCATAAAAATGATACAAAAAGCCAGTAACGAGACACCGTATATCGTGCAAATAGCTGGAAATGATTTAGAAAATGTCAAAAAAGCGGTTGAAATTTTAAATAGCATTGATGGCATTGATGGCATTGATTTAAACTGCGGATGTCCTGTGCCAAAAGTCGTAAGACAAGAGAGCGGCTCGGCTTTACTTAAAAACTTAGATCTTTTAAAAAGGGTTTTGCAAACCATAAAAAACACTTCAAATAAGCGTCTTACTACTGCCAAAATAAGATTAGGCTTTGATAGCAAAATTCATGTCGATGTCGCAAAAGCATGTGAAGAAGCTGGAGTGGATTATGTGGCTGTGCATGGCAGGACTAGGGCTGGTGGCTACACAGCAAACGTGGATTATGATGCGATAGGGCAGATTAAAGAGACTGTAAAAATTCCAGTCGTTGCAAATGGAGATATTAATGCAAAAAATGCAAATGACGTGTTGGCACAGACAAAAGCCGATGCATTAATGATAGGACGTGCAAGTATAGGCAACCCATGGATATTTTTAGAGATAAAGCATGGCAAAAGCGTGGATAATGACACTAAAAAACGCATTATTATAGCTCATTTCCAGGCGATGATAGCACACTATGGAACGCATGGCTTAAATATATTTAGAAAGCATTTGCATCAGTATAGCAAGGGCATGGATGGTGCTGCTGTGTTTCGTGACGAGATAAATCGCATAAATGACGAAGATAAATTCTTTGATAAAATTTCTAGTTTTTTTTAGATGCAAGGCTACATACTTCGTATTCAAAAAGTTAAAGACGAGGATTTAATCGTCTATATACTTACAAACGAACATGTTGTAAAATCGTATCGCTTTTATGGTGCCAGACATGCTGTTATTATGATGGGGTATAAGATTGATTTTGAGCTTATAAGCAACACTCAGTTTTTGCCACATCTTAGAAATATTCTTCATCTTGGCTTTTCTTGGCTTACTGATCGTGATAAATTAATTATTTGGCAACAATTTATAAGACTACTTTACGATCACTTAAAAGATGTTGATAATGTTGATGAGATATATTTTAACGAACTTGATTTTTGTGCGTCAAGACTATTAAAACAAAATGCCAAACGTCTTATTTTGGAGAGCTATGTTAGGATTTTAGAGCATGAAGGGCGATTACATAATGAGTTTGAGTGTTTTTTATGTGATGAAGTAATTAGCTCACAGGTTAGTTTAACTAGGGCATTTTTGCCAGCTCACACACATTGTATATCATCATATGCATTTGATTTATCAAAGATAAAATATTTGTTTGAACATAAAAGTACTTTATATTTAGAAGATGATGAGATTGAGCAATTGTATCAAATTCTTCTTGATGGATTTTGACGGGCAAGATGAAAAATATAAAGACTTAACAAGCCATAAACTCTAATTAAAATTTTTATAATACAAAATCACTGAGCCATTATTTATTAATATTTTTACAAATAACAATACAAAGCAATTGTGCTTTAAACACTTATAAAATCAAAAAATTATTTTTCATTTTTGCTGTGATACAAATGCTGCTTTAACAAGTAAAATATTAAACATAAATCACAACTTAATCAATCGCTGTTTTATGATTTTGGGGCAAAATTTACAAATATCAAATGACTAAAATTTATAAAATTATCGGTAGTGTAGAGCTTGATAAGAGTTGCTAAAGGAAATAAGAGCAAACTAAAACGAGACAGAAGTATAGGCAAACAATCTATCTTTGGAGTTTTATACATAACGCATAAATTTTTACAAAAATCGTGCCTGACGCTTTAGACTATAATAGGGCGTAATCTATGTTAAGAGTGCAATTTGTGCGTGGATATGATGGACTTAAGAGTAAATCATGGCAAGAGTTAGTTTGTGCTAGACAGAAATTTACATAAACGGTATTGAAAGTTTTTCAAGGAAACATTTTGTTTTGCAAAAGTGCTTTGCTTGTATTTAAGTTGTAAAGATTTTTATAATTTAAATTTTATAAGCAAAGTAAAATTTACCAAGGCATATCTTGCGTATGATTTTAAAATTTTAATCAGTGTTAAAATACATTTTGGTATTTAAGGTGTATATTAATTTGTTATAATAAGTCAAAAAAGTTAAGCGAGAATGCATGGCGGGTGATGACCAAGAGAAAACCGAAGAAGCTAGTTCCAAAAAAATAGAAGATGCCAAAAAAGATGGAAATGTCCCAAAAAGTCAAGACACAAGTGGCTTTATAACGCTTATTGTTGGCATTGTTGTGCTTTTGTTTATGCTTGGCGTAATGCGAAATCAAATTATTTCGCTATATCATTATTATCAAAATTTTATTGGCGTCGAGATAACACCAAGTGTCCTTCATCAGCTCACTATGAATACGATGTTTAGAGTGCTGCTTATGATTTTACCAATTTGTGTGTGTGTAGCAATCGCTGGTGTTATGGCAAATATCATGCAATTTGGCTTTATTTTTACCACCAAGCCAATTACGCCAGATCTAAACAAAATAAATCCAATAAAGGGATTAAAAAATCTATTTTCTATGAAAAAAGCGATAGAAGCAGTCAAAATAATAGTCAAAGTCGCAGCTGTTTTTGGCGTAGCATTTTACTTTTTTTGGCAATTTATCAAAGAGCTTCCAACGACAATTTTTTTCACTATGTTTGATCAACTTGCGTGGCTAAAAGAAAAAATGTTGATTTTAGTAGGCGTGATGCTTATTGTGCTTTTAGTGATTGCTATTTTTGATCTATTTATTACTCGTTTTAATTATTTTAAAGATTTGCGAATGAGTAAGCAAGAGGTCAAGGATGAATATAAGCAGATGGAAGGAGATCCGCAGGTTAAGGCACGAATACGTCGTGCTCAAATGGAAGCCGGACGTCGTCGTATGATGTCGGCTGTGCCACAAGCCGATGTTGTCATAACCAATCCAACTCATTACGCTATTGCCTTAAGATATGACAAAACAAGAGAAAATGCACCAATAGTTCTAGCAAAGGGCGTTGATTTAATGGCACTTCAGATACGAAAAATTGCTACAGAAAATGGCATAGACATAGTAGAAAACCCCCCACTTGCAAGAGAACTATACAAAATGTGTGACGTAGATCAACTCATACCTGCAAATTTATTTCGTGCGGTAGCTGAGGTGTTAAGCTTTGTATATATGGGCAATCAGAAAAAATTCTCAAACAGACTAAAATAGTGCTTGTAATCTAAAATAGCAAAATAGTAAATTTGTTTTGCATGTTTGTAAGATATGGCTTACGTGGTGGTTAAATTTGTGTTTATTTTATGAAGTTTAGCTTTGACAAAGTAAAATTTTATTTTATCTGATACTTTATATTGCTATTTGTAAAATTTGTTTATATTATTTAGACCCTTTTCAACACAAATTGCTATTTTAAAATTGAAATTTATAAAATAACTAAATTAATAATATTATTTAAAACATAAGGCTTAATGAAAGTTAGTTGCGTGGTTAAATTAACAAGATAGAGACACCAGTAAATAGCTTGTTAAATTTGCTAAAATGTTACTAATTTATTTAATTTACAAAAACCCTTCTTATTTCACTCGCCACCGCTTCGCTTGTTTTAAAATTTTACAAATTACATAATAAGGCAAATTTCTTATTTCATTTAAAAGAGCGTTAATTTAGATAGCAAAAAGATAAAATTTAATTTATAATATGTCTTTAGCTTACTTAAAGAGTGGGTTTATTTTTATTATTTTTAAAATTTATATTAACTTTAGTTCTAATGCTTTTGATATCTACACACAAAATAGCTTATAGTTTGTACCGATCTTTTAGAGATAAATTTATTATAAAATCAGATAAAATTTATCTTAAATAATGATAAATTTTATTCAGTATTTTTATTCAAATAATAAAATTTATCTTGATTTAAATCAAGTTATATTAAAATCACAATCTAATTTTATTTTAAAGGAGATTTTTATGAAAGCTAAATTTTTATTTCTTAGCTCAGTTGTACTAGCTAGCTCACTTTTTGCAAGTGATCTTGCAAAAGAAGCATTAGATGCTGGCATTATCGCACTTCCAAGCGATCAAGCTAAACTCACTCAGATGATAAACGACGCCGCCCCAGACGCAAAGCAGTATCCAACCACAATGGCTACTTATGAGCTTGGCAAACGCCTATATTTTGACCCACGTCTATCAAAATCAGGCATCATCAGCTGTAACACCTGTCACAATCTAGGTCTTGGTGGCACTGACGGCGTGCCAGCATCAACAGGACATAAATGGGCACCAAACCCACACCACATCAATGCTCCAACCGTTTATAACTCAGTCTTTAACTCAGTTCAGTTTTGGGATGGACGTGCTGCTCACTTAGCCGCACAAGCTGCTGGTCCGATGACTGCTTTGCCTGAAATGGCTAGCACACCAGAACTTGTTGTAGAGCGACTTAAATCAATCCCAGCCTATGTTGATGAGTTTAAAACTGCCTTTAATAGCGAGATTACATTTGATCTAGTTACGACTGCGATTGGAATTTTTGAGCGAACTTTAGTAACGCCTTCACGTTTTGATAAATTCTTAGAGGGCGACACAAATGCACTAAATTCTAACGAAAAGGCAGGACTTAAATTATTCTTAGATAAAGGCTGTGCAGCCTGTCATAACGGTGTAAATTTAGGCGGAACTCTACAGCCGTTTGAAGTGGCGGCAAAATATCAATTTGCAAATGTCGGCGACTTTAAGGGCGATGCAAACGGCATGGTAAAAACGCCTACACTTCGCAATATCGAGCTAACTGCTCCGTATTTTCATAACGGTGCGATATGGTCACTAAAAGATGCTGTAAAAACCATGGGAAGTGTGCAACTTGGCATAGAGATAAATGACAAAGAAGCAAATGATATGGTAACATTTTTAAATTCACTAACAGGCGATATGCCAAAGGTTGAATATCCGATGTTTCCTGCTTCAACCGACAAAACATCAAAGCCAGAGCTTGATTATTAAATTTTGGGGCGAGGTTTGCCCCGCTTTTTATATTTTCTAACACATAAATTTTGGCTATTTTGCTTGTTATCCTTGCGATTCTTCTTTGTCTCGTTCATTATATTCGTAAGCAAATAAAAAATCAGTAATTTCGCCAAAAAATGAAGTTTTTAAAAGCACGACTGACTAAGCTAGGACAATTGCTGTGATCGAAACAATGATGATAAAACCCATCATTGTATTTTGCAGCGTTAGTAGCGACAAACAGCGAGAAAAAGGCAAAAAGTCCAAGCGAAGCTTGAAATAAAAATTCATTGGCACCACTGAAGCCTTCGAACGAAACCAATAAAAACATAAATAGAAAAAACGCACCAACAAACGCTGGAATGACGCAATAAAGCAGGTTTGCTCCACCTGTGAATAAATCAGAACTTTTTGCCTTATATTTGCAATTGTGCCAATAACAGTGCAGATTAAAAGAAAGGTGACAAATGATAAAATGCCATTAAAACCCCTTTAGGATAAAATTTAAATACTCAATTTGTGATTTATGATAGGTCAAAATTTTCTCATTTTCTTTAAAATACTCGTTGTTTTCGACATTTATGATTTTTATTTTATGCTCTTTGGCAAAATTCTGAATGAAATTTGCACTCTTTCCATGCGATCTAATGGCGGTAAAAACTAGATCAAATTTTGCTATTTTATTTGCTTTTTTAATATTGTCTTGCACGACTTCGGCTATGTCGCCTGATGAAAATATGGCAATTTTTAAAGATTTGTACTCAAGTGAGATTTCAAAATCCTTGATTGTATCGGCATCAAAATCATCTTTTAAAAGATTAATAGCTTTGGCACCATTTTTAATCAAGTCGTTAGCAAACATTATGTAAAATTGTCGTTTTGCCAAGATTTGCTGAGCCTCTTAGTGTGATTATTGCTTTCATAAAATCTCCTAAATAAAATGCTATTTTACCCCCCCCCCCCCTTTTTTTTTTAAAACAAGATAAATTTTGTGTTTTGTAAAATTTAGCTTAAATTTATAAAATTTTGGGTAAAATCCGAGCTTCAAACCAACAAAGCTCCGCAAATCTTTTGGTGACAAAAGTGCTTTTTGGTCTTACCAAATTTAGAAAGGATAGCATGAAATACGCTATTATTAAAAACGGCGGTAAACAGTATAGAGTGAGCGAAGGTCAATACTTAAACCTAGATCACTTTGCAGCTGAGCCAAAATCAACCGTTGAAATTACAGAAGTTTTAGCTGTAAATGACGGCGAAGTAAAGGTAGGTGTGCCATTTGTTAAGGGTGCAAAAGTTGTCTTAGAAGTAGTAAATGAGGGTAAAGACAAGAAGGTCGTTATCTATAAAAAACGAAGACGCAAAGACTCAAAACTTAAGCGCGGTTTTAGAAGACAATATACTCGCGTTAAAGTTGTAAGTATCGCAGGATAAGGAGTAAGGTATGGCACACAAAAAAGGTCAAGGTTCAACCCAGAATAACCGTGATAGTATTGGACGTCGTTTAGGCGTTAAAAAATTCGGTAGCGAGTTCGTTCGTGCTGGAAATATCATCATTCGCCAGCGTGGCACAGCTACACATCCAGGTTCAAATGTCGGTATGGGTAAAGACCACACGATATTTGCACTTATTGACGGATATGTGAAATTTGAACGCAAAGATAAAAATAGAAAGAAAGTTTCTGTTTATCCAGCGTAATTTTTTGGGGAGAAATCCCCAAAATTTATATTATAAATCTATCATTTTATACTAAATTTATTATTTTCATATTTATATTTTTGTAAAATTTTGCCTTGTTTAAATTAAAATATTTTTAAAATTTAACTAGGTGAAGAATGAAAGAGTTTTTGTATAAATTTAAAGTAACAAACGAAGCGATTGATATGCACGGACATATGAATAATGCTTACTATTTTAAACTAATGCAAGATGTTGGTATGGCTCACTCAAACTCTGTTGGCGATACACTTAAAGTGCAAAAAGAGCGTGGAGGTGTGTGGCTTATACGTGAAAATCAAGCTACCTACATAAAGCCCATATTTTTAGACGATGAACTAGTTATAAAAAGCTGGAGTGAGCGTGATAAAAGAGCTACTTCGACTAGATTTTTTGAATTTTACAGGGGCGAAGTTTTAGTCGCCACTGCAAAAACTACATTTTTTTATTTTGACACACATAAAAACCGTCCCATGGCTATACCTGATGAGGTGGCGGCATTGTATGAGTAGCAAGGTTGCCAAGTAAGTAAAATAAATTTTATGTTTGCAGATTATAAGAGCAAACATAAAATTTTAAAGGCAATAGAACTAAACAACGATGGCTTAGAGTGGTTAGAATTTTATTAAAAGTGGCATTTTTAAGGTGCGTTTTATAGCAAGTCAAAATTAGCCATTTAGTAAAATAGTTTTAAGCTGCATTTATTCAATCTTGGCTTGTTTGGCTCTTGTTGTTATATCTTAATTCTTGACTACGGAGATTTTGATTGCACGCACTTTGTCTATCCATGTAGGCTAATTTTTATCAAGCTGATATTGCTATGTATATGTTAAGTCCAGCTTGTCTGATTATTGGTAAAATTTTGTCTTGCTCTCATACAAAAGTCAATAACTTTTCACAGTTGTTTTATGACATTTTTAACTTTAAGCTTTTTTATGTCGCTAGAGAAAATTTTACTTAAAACATAAAATAATACTGCCACAATCGCAACATTTTTAAAAACCAAACATTATTATTTTCTTTTTGTTAAATTTTGACTTAGTTTTTTGCAAATTTCCGCATGGCTTACACTAAAATAATACTTGGATAAAGCTTAAATTTAGAGAACTTTCAGTATAATCCAACCCTTATTTCACACACACCAGTCCTAAATTTGGTTGCGTTTTTGAAATTTTATTAAAATTTCAAGCGTTAAGGGGTGTGGAGGTAAAACTAAATTTCGCGCACATTGCGTATAAGGAGAACCATAATGGTAACAATGAGAGATTTGCTAGAGTGCGGCGTTCATTTCGGACACCAAACGCGCAGATGGAATCCAAAGATGAAAAAATACATCTTTGGCGAGAGAAAAGGTATCTATATCATAGATCTACAAAAGACAATCCGCTACTTCCGCTACACTTACAACATCGTTCGTGACGCAGCAGCTGAGGGTAAGACTATCCTTTTTGTTGGCACTAAGAAACAAGCTATCGAAGCAATCAAAGAATACGCTGAAAAATGCGGTATGCCATATGTAAATCACCGCTGGTTGGGTGGCATGATGACAAACTTTGGAACTATTCGCCAAAGTATCCGCAAACTCGAAGTTATCGAGACTATGGAAGAAGATGGCTCTATAAATTTACTAACTAAAAAAGAAGCTTTAATGCTTCGCCGTAAAAAAGAGAAGTTGCTTGCAACTCTTGGCGGTATTAGAAATATGAAAAACTTGCCTGATATGGTATTTGTTATCGATACTGTTAAGGAAAAAATCGCGGTTGCTGAAGCAAATCGCCTAAGAATACCAGTTGTAGCACCTATCGATACAAACTGCGATCCAGATGTAGTTGATTTTCCAATTCCTGGCAACGACGACGCGATCCGCTCAGTTCAGCTTTTCTGCCAAGAGATGGCTGAGGCTATAAACGAGGGCAAATCACTTCTTGAGCAAGATGCTGATGAAAACGCTAAAGAAGAAGTTAGTCAAGATGAAAAAGATGCTGTTGTAGCTGAGGCTATGAGCGAGGAAGACTTTGATGCGGAGGATGAAGAATAATGGAAATCACGGCACAGATGGTAAAAGAGCTCCGCGAAAGCACTGGAGCTGGTATGATGGATTGTAAAAAGGCACTTGCTGAAGCAAATGGCGACATGCAAAAAGCCGTTGATTTGCTTCGCGAAAAGGGCTTGGGTCAGGCTGCTAAAAAAGCTGACCGCCTTGCAAGCGAGGGTCTTGTGACTGTTGAAGTTTGTGAAAAATGCAAACAAGCTACGATCACTGAGATTAACTCAGAGACAGACTTTGTAGCTAAAAACGATAAATTCCAAGCTCTTACAAAAGATACTACCGTGCATATTCAAGCAAATGGCATAAGTACAGTTGAAGAGCTAACAGCAAGCACAATAAATGGCGTAAAATTTGAAGAGTATCTAAAAAGCCAGATTGCAACTATTGGTGAAAATTTAGTTGTGCGTCGCTTTGAGACGATCATGGCTGATGCTAAGGGTGTTGTAAATGGCTATGTGCATTCAAATGGTCGTGTTGGCGTTCTTATCGGTGCAGCTTGCGAGAGCGAAGAGATAGCTAACAAAGCTCAAGACTTCATTCGCAACCTATGCATGCATGCAGCAGCGATGAAACCAGAAGTTATAAGCTATAAAGATCTTGATAAAGAGTTCGTTGAGAAAGAATTTATCGCACTTCGTGCTGAGCTTGAGAAAGAAAACGAAGAATTTAAACGCCTTGGCAAACCACTTCATAACATACCACTTTATGCTAGTCGTTGCCAAATAGGTGAAGCCGAACTAGCACAAGCTACAAAAGCTATCGAAGATGAGCTAAGAGCAGAGGGTAAGCCTGAGAAAATTTGGGACAAAATCATCCCTGGTAAGATTGAGCGTTTCTATGCAGACAACACTGTGTTAGATCAGCGCCTAACGCTTCTTGGTCAGTTTTACGTAATGGACGATAAAAAGACGATCGAGCAAGTTATAGCTGAGAAGTCAAAAGAGCTTGGTGGCAAGATTGAGATTGTAAAATATGTCCGCTTTGAGCTTGGCGATGGACTTGAGAAAAAAGTCGATGATTTTGCAGCAGAAGTGGCAGCACAAATCGGCTAAAAATGGAAATTTTAAAGGGCGTAGATCTTAGTTTTGCGTATGATTATACGCTCTTTGAAAATGTAAATTTAACCCTAAATACTAGCGAAAGCTCGGCGATTTTAGGTGTAAGTGGGTGCGGTAAAAGTACCTTGCTTCATATTCTATCCACACTTTTAAATCCAAATTCTGGTAAGGTTATATATAACGAAAAATCGCTTTATTCTCTTTCACAGAACGAGCTTATTAATATTCGTAGGTTTGATTTTGGTATTATCTTTCAAGCACACTACCTTTTTAAGGGCTTTAACGCACTTGAAAATATCGAACTAGCAAGCATTTTAGCCAACAAACCAATAGATCAAAAATATCTTAGTGCTCTTAAAATTTCTCATGTTTTAAATAATAAAGTTGGAGAATTAAGCGGAGGACAGCAGCAACGCGTAAGCATCGCAAGAGTGCTAAGTAAAAAGCCACGCATTATTTTCGCTGATGAGCCAACTGGAAACTTAGATAAAGCCACGGCAAATGAAGTAATGGATGTGTTGTTTGATTACATAAATGAAAACAGTGCAAGTTTGGTTTTAGTAACTCACGATAATGAGTTGGCCAAAAAATGTACGCACACGTATAAACTAGAAAATAAAATACTATCTAAAATTTAAACTCAAATTTACTTAATATAAAAACACCATAAAACTATCAAATTTTAAGTATAAAAAGTAGTAAAATAATCTTTTGCGTAAAAGGGTTTGTATAAGAAATTTGGATAAGTTAGCACTAGCTTCGTTTTGTTGTGATTTGCACTATTGTGAATAATGTTGTTTGTAAATGTGCTTATAGTGGCTACTTATTTGATTTAAATTTAAAGAGTATGAGTGTTAAAATAAAACTCTCATTAGTGTAAAAGCTGGTTTATTAAAAACTCGACTTTTAGTTGATGCTGTTTATATGCTAATAAATTTTGTAGTTTTGTTGATCTTAGTATTTTTGATTTTGGGTAAATTAACTGACGTAGAAAATCTCACGACTACTTAATGGCATAACTTATAAATAAACTAAAAAAATTGCTGTAAATGTAAAATTGATGACATATGTGATATTATTTAAAGTATGCTTATTGCGTGCCAAAGAGACAAATGGTGAAATTTGTCTAGGCTGATATTTGCAATCTCTAATTTTGATGCGATTTTTGCACTAAATTTTTCAATTTCTTACTTAAAAATTTATAACTTAACTCCAAAACAAACTAAATTTATGTAAAATAATATAAAAATTTACAAAGGCAAAAATGGATTTAGTGCAGTTTTTTGGGACAGATCGCGTTATTACATTTATGCTACTTTTTGCACGTCTTAGTGGGCTTGTTGTATTTATGCCATTTTTTTCGCATAATCAAATCCCAATCACAGCAAAAACTGCTTTTGTTTTTATGCTTTGCATTATTTTAATGCCACTTGCTAAACCTCACGAACACACTATAAATTTCTTAGTTCTTGAAATCGTAAGCGAAGCCTTGCTTGGACTTTGTGTTGGACTTCTTTTAAATATTATATTTGCCACATTGCAACTAGCTGGTGAGCAAATATCTATGGTTATGGGGTTTTCGATGGCTAGTGTGCTTGATCCACAAACTGGCACAAACTCACCAGTTATCGCAAATGTCATAAATATGATGGCACTTCTTACATTTTTGATTTTTGATGGACATCATTTGTTGGTTCAATTTTTTGCAGTCTCGCTTGAGTATATTCCGCTAGGTGATTTTTATCCACGTTACGGTGTGCTTAGCTACTCTCTTAAAACTTTTACAAATTTATTTATTTTTGGGTTTGTTTTGGCTTTCCCGATTATTGCATTATCGCTTTTGTCTGACTTGATTTTTGGTATGCTTATGAAAACTATGCCTCAATTTAACTTGCTGGTTGTTGGTTATCCTATTAAAGTTACGATTGGTTTTGTAGTTTTGATTGTGATTTTATCCGCAGTTATGAAAATTTTTACTACGCTTATGATGCGTGTTATTAATGATTTACCAGCACTGTTTTTTTAAATTAAGTAAATAAAAATGTTTATTATCATAAAATTAACAATTAAAATTTAAGGAGTGGTTATGAAGGTTGCTTTGGTTAATAAAAATCCAGCAGTTTCCCGTTTGATTACTTTAAGTTTAAATAAAATAGGAACCGAATATATTCAGCTAGAAGAGGCAAGTGAGCTTGAAGGTATTTTTGATTTTATTATAATAGACAGCGACATAGACACAACTGATATTGATATTAGTGCGTATAGTAAAAATATAATGTACTTAGTCCCACGTAATGGCGAGGTGCCTGAATATGCGACAGTAACACTTAATAAACCATTTTTGCCTACTGATTTTATAAATGTTTTTGAACAAAATAGACCAAATGATAGCATTATGACAAATAGCGACACCAGTGATAGTGTATTTGTAGATGAAATTTCAACTGATTTTGATTTGGAGTTGCCTGATTTTGATACTGAATTAAAAAGTTTAGACGATGATGAAAATTTAGATCAATTGCCAAAAGAAACAGAAGAGGGCATAGCAGAAATTGAAAATTTAGACGATGATGCAATAAAGCCAAATCCAAATGAAGCTAAAAATCCAAATGATGAGCTCAAAGAGCAAGGTGATGCTATAAATGAAATGCTAAGTGGATTAGATGATTTGCCTGAGCTTGATGAGCCAATTAGTGGGAGTTCTAGTCGCCCACTGCAGATAAAAGAAGACGTGGGATTTGATGAGTTTAATTTAGATGATATTGCAAATATCAAAGATGAAGAGAGCTTTGCTAAAGATATAGAAAATGAAGAACTTTTAGATGACAAAGAAGATTTAAGCGATGAAAATTTAGAAGTTGATATAGCAAAAACCACTGATTTTAATGAGTTAGAAGATCTTGTAAATGAGATAGATGAGATATCTAAAGACGATATAAATGAAGTTAGTGGCGATGATTTATCGTTTAGCGAAGTTGATGATTTAGAGGCTGATTCTATTGAAAATTTAGAACAAATTATAGATGATATTGACGCTATGAGTGTTGATGAAAAAAATAAGCAAGAAGATGAGATTGCTGATTCACAAGATATTAATTTAGATGAGAGTATTGATGAGATATCTGAAATAGAAACTGGCGAGAGTGAAAATTTAGAAAATAACGAGCTTGATAGCGTTGATAATGTAGATGAGATGATGCTTGAAGAAGTCGCCGATATAGAGCAAGACGAAGATGTAAAAGAGATACTAGATGAGTTAAGCGATGATTTGCAAAATAGTGATGATTTAGCACAGGAATTGCAAGATACACAAGAAGAGGTTTTGGAGACGCTAGACGAGCAAGAGTCTGCTTTGGATAAAGAAGATGAGAGTTTGATTGTGGCAAATGAGATACAAGATGTTTTAGATGCTAATTTGCAAACAGATAGCATAAGTGAAGATATGATTGATTTTGCTAGTGATGATATGAAAAGCATTGATGATATAGACGAGAATTCTATGATGGCGGCATTTGGGCTTTCGGATGCAAAAATGGTGCTAGATAGCGTGGGTGAAATAGAGATTAAAAATGATAAAAATGTCGATTTTAAAGATGAATTAAGCAAGAAAATATCTGAGCATATTACTAGCTCGTTAAATGAAAGCTCTATTAAGGATGTTTTAAAAGATATGAATATTAAGATAAATATTAGCTTTGAGGAAAAGTAGTTGGACGGACAAATTTTAGTTATTTCAGGACCTAGTGGAAGTGGCAAAAGCACGCTTTTAACAAGATTATTTCAAGAAGAAAGGGATTTGTATTTTTCGATATCAAGCACGACAAGAAGCCCAAGAGATGGCGAAATAGATGGAGTGCATTATCATTTTGTAAGCGAAGATGAGTTTAAAAATGGCATAGATAACGATGAATTTTTAGAATGGGCTAAGGTACATAAGAACTTTTATGGAACAAATTTAAAGCCAGTTTTACAAGCTTTAAATGATGGCAAGATTGTTATATTTGATATCGACGTGCAGGGCTTTAATCTGGCTAAGCAGAAATTTTCAAATTATATTACTTCTTTATTTTTAACAACAAAAAGCCAAAGTGAATTAAAAACGCGTTTGCAAAATCGTAAGAGCGAGACAGAAGCTAGTATTCAAAATAGATTAATGAATGCTGTTGGAGAGATGCAGCACATAAAAGAGTATGATTATTTTTTGATTAATGATGATTTGCAAAGTTGTTATGATAATCTAAGATCAATTATACACGTTATGCGGTTAAAAAGCTCACAAATAAAGCTTAGAGAAACAATTGACGAGTGGATTGATAATTAAGCTAGTTTTGGTAAAATAGAGTTAAAATTTTAAATTAAGTAAAATTTTTACAACAATTAAATGATTTTATAAAATAAATCAAACAAAGGAGATATTAATCATGGGTTCAATGAGTATGGGGCATTGGCTGGTAGTTTTGGCTGTAATAGTTTTATTATTTGGTGCAAAAAAAATACCTGAGCTAGCAAAGGGTGTTGGCAAGGGCATAAAGAGCTTTAAAGCCGAAATGGAAGAGCCAATACAAAAGGTTGAAAACAAAGAAGAGAATGCGTCTGTAAATAAAGCAGAAGAGACAACAAAAGCATAATGAAAGAGATTGTTAAATCACATATAGCTAAAGTTTTAGGTGAGAGTTTTGTCTTAGAAAAACCAAAGGACAAAACTTTGGCTCATTATGCTACTCCTATTGCATTTAGTTTGGCTAAAGAGCTTAAAAAGTCGCCGATGATTATAGCCGATGAGTTGGCTTTGAAATTTACGCATAGCGAGATTTTTGAGGTATCTACAGCAAATGGATATTTAAATTTTAAACTAAAATCAAAATTTTTAGATGAAATTTCAACAAATGCACTAAAAAATGATGTCAATTTTGCCAAACAAAGACCTAAAAATGAAAGCGTATTTATAGAATACATAAGTGCAAATCCGACAGGACCACTTCATATAGGGCATGTCAGAGGTGCTGTTTTTGGTGATACTTTAGCTAGAATCGGAGAGTATGTAGGCTATGATATGGCTACTGAGTATTATATAAATGACGCTGGTAATCAGATAGATTTGCTTGGTGTTTCGGTATCACTGTATGCAAAAGAGACGATTTTTAATGAGAGCGTTAAATATCCTGAGAGTTTTTATAGGGGTGAATATATAGCACCTATTGCACAAGCGGCTTTGCAAAAATTTGGTAAAGAAATTTTTTATGATGAAAACAGAAATTTGGAGCTAGCAACTTTTGCCAAAGATATAGTTTTGGATATTATAAAAAAAGATTTATCTGATGTTGGCATAAATATACAAAGTTGGGCCAGTGAAAAGGCTTTATATCACAAGCTAGACGATACGATTAATAAGCTAAAAAAATCAAATCAAATGTATGAAAAAGATGGTGCGACGTATATAGCATCTACAACATTGGGTGATGATAATGATCGTGTTGTTGTGCGTGATGACGGACGTCCGACATACTTGGCTGGAGATATTATCTATCATAACTCAAAATATGAAAAAAACTACGACCACTACATAAATATTTGGGGTGCTGATCATCATGGGTATATTGCTAGGCTAAAAGCTGCAATTAACTTTTTGGGCTACGATGAAAACAAGCTAGAAATTATACTTATGCAAATGGTTAGTTTGCTAAAAGATGGTAAGCCGTTTAAAATGAGCAAACGTGCTGGAACATCAGTGCTAATGAGTGATATAGCTGAAGAAATTGGTGCAGATGCACTTCGGTTTATGTTTATTAGCAAGGCAAATACAACTCCACTTGAGTTTGATTTAAATCTAGTAAAGGCTGATGATAGCTTAAACCCAATATTTTATGTAAATTATGCACATGCAAGAGTCAATCAAATTCTTGGCAAAGCAAACAAAAGCGTAAGTGATGTTATTGATGCTGATTTGTCTGCCTTGGATGATAATGCAAAAAATTTACTTTTTGAAGCACTTACTTTGCCAGAAGTGTTAATTGATGCGTTTAATACACGCTCTCTTCATAAATTACCAGATTTTTTAAAATCTCTTTCTGCTAGTTTTCATAAATTTTACAATGAAAACAGAGTAGTGGGCAATGAGAATGAAGACGCACTTTTAAAGCTGTTTTGCGTTGTTGCTTTAAGTATTCGCACCGGATTTAACTTAATGGGAATTAAAGCAAAAGACAGAATGTGAGTGTATTTTCTCATATAAAAAACGATAAACTATCATCGCTAAGCCTATTTGCGATAGGCTTAGTTTGCATATTTTTATCATATATTTTTTTAAATTTTAATATTTTTATTTCGCCACTTATTGTAGCAATTTTGTTTGGAATTTTGCTTACAAATTTATTTTCAAATAGGGTTAAATTTTTAAAATCAAGTGCGGTTTTGCTGGTTGCTACAAAGCAAATTTTACGACTTGGCATTATTTTTATGGGTTTCGTATTAGCTTTGCAGATGCTAAATATGTAGGCATACATGGTGTTGGACTCGCTATTTTTATAGTTGTTTTAGTCTTTTTGCTAGGGCTTATTATGGCTAGAATTTTAAAGATAGATTTTATTACTTCTGCTTTGATTAGTGCTGGTGCTGCGGTTTGTGGGGCGGCTGCAATTATGGCTAGTGCGACTACGCTCAAAGCAGACGAAAAACAAATTGCTATAGCAGTAGCGTCTGTTGTTATATTTGGCACAGTTGGTATGTTTATCTATTCAGTTGGGCTTAATTTTTTAAATTTTACGCAAACTCAAATTGGATTTTTTATAGGCTCTTCTCTTCATGAGGTGGCACATGTGGTTGGTGCGAGTGCTAGATATGGCGATGAGGTTATGAAAAATGCTGTGATAATCAAAATGCTTCGTGTTGTTATGCTTGTACCTCTTCTTTTGTTTTTGGCTTTTATAAGTGCATCTAAAACATCAAAAATTAAAGAATTTTTACCATATTTTGCTTTTTATTTTTTAGGTGCCATATTGTTAAATTCTTTAATAAATATACCAATTGAAATTTTAAATATTATAAATTTTATTGCCGATATGTGTTTGTGTGTGGCAATGTTTTGTTTGGGATTAAATATAAATAAAAGTGTTGTTAAAAATTTTGGTTTTAAGCCATTATTGCTAGCTATTTTTCTATTTTTTATACTTATGATTTTTGCTTATTTTTATATAAAAATTCTAATTTAATTCTTATAATTAATTTAAAATATTATTTTTTAAATATTAAGATTTTTTAATAAATTTTAGATATAATGAGTGATTTTAACAAAATATCAATCAAAGGAATAACATGTCAGTAACGCAAGATAGACGCGATTTTATTGGACTCGCGTTTGGTGCTGTGGCTGCTGTAGGCGGTGCTTTTTCACTTGTAGCAATGAAAAAGACATGGGATCCGCTACCTAGCGTTAAAGCAGCTGGATTTACAACTGTAGATTTAAGCCCTATGAAAGATGGCGAAATGAGACAGGTTGAGTGGCGTAAAAAACCTATATTTATACTTAAAAAACCAGCCTCTGCAGCGGCAAATGATGATCGTGATGTAGTTGTTGGCGAGAGTAGATATACTGTTGTGATTGGATTATGCACTCATCTTGGCTGTATACCTGAGTGGAAAGGTAGCAAAAATGCTTTTGTTTGTGCCTGTCATGGTGGCGAATTTGACGCTGATGGCATGGCGACATTTGGACCACCACCTCGTCCTCTTGATATACCTCCATTTAAAATAGATGGCACAAAGCTAGTTTTAGGCGAAACAAGTCCAGAATATGAAAAACTAGCCAATAAAGCGTAAGGAGAAAATATGGCACAGGTAAAAAAATCAAGTGGAGTGATTGATTGGTTAGATCAACGTTTTGCAGTCACAAAATTAATGAAGGTCTTGGTTAGTGAGTATTGGATACCTAAAAACATAAGCTTTTTATGGGCTATGGGTGTTATATTAACTACGCTTTTTGCTATACTTTTTGTCACTGGATTGCTACTTTTAATGTATTATAAACCAGATGTAAATATGGCATTTGATAGCGTGAATTATACAATTATGCAAGAGGTTGAGTATGGCTGGTTATGGCGACATATGCATGCTGTTGCAGCGTCTGTAATCTTTTTGATTATGTATATTCACTTGCTTACTGGACTTTATTATGGTTCGTATAAAAAGGGTAGAGAGCTTATTTGGATTACTGGCATGATACTTTTTATATGTTTTTCTGCTGAGGCATTTAGTGGGTATATGCTACCATGGGGACAGATGAGCTACTGGGCGGCGACTGTTATCACTCAGCTTTTTGGTGCTATACCTGTTATTGGCGAGGCACTTGTTGAGTGGATTAGGGGCGATTATGCGGTTGGTGATGCTACGCTAACTAGATTTTTTATGCTTCATGTTTGTTTGCTTCCTATTGTTATCATAGTGGTTTTGGTGCTACATTTTTACTCACTTAGAATTCCACACGTAAATAACCTAACAAGCGAAGAGATAGATTTTGACGTTGAAGCTGATGAGTATTTGCATGGCGATAAGAAAAAAGCCAAGGTTATACCATTCTGGCCTGGATTTTTGGCTAAAGACTTTATGTATGTTGCGTTTTTTATGATATTTTTTATGTATTTGGTGTGCTTTCACTATGGTTTTGCTATGGATCCGATTAACTTTGAACCAGCAAATGCACTAAAGACACCAGCTCATATATATCCTGAATGGTATTTTTTATGGCAGTATGAAATTTTACGTGGGTTTTTCTTTGATATTTTTGGCATATCGGCTTCAACTATTGGACTTTTATCATTTGCATTTGCGGGTGCAGCGTTTATGATAGTGCCTTTATTAGACACTAGCGATGTCGTGGCTCCAGCACATAAAAGACCACTATTTTTTATATGGTTTTGGCTGCTTGTGATAGATTTGATAGCCTTATCAATACTAGGCAAAGTTCCTATGGAAGGTCGTGAGTGGTTAGGATTTTGGAGTTCTACTCTATTTTTATTCCTATTTATTGTTGCACTTCCAGCAATTAGCTTTATAGAAAAAAGGAGATAATTATGAAAGAGTTTGGTGTATTTATAGTAGTTGTACTCCTATCATTGGTGCTATACTGGGGCATAGAGCCATATGCTCATCATGAACTGCATCCGCAAACATCAATGGCTAATTATGATTTTGAAGCAGAGGATTTAGCACACGCACAAGATATGCTTAATAGTGCAACAAAGGCTTTAGAGCTAGCCAAATCTAGCAATGACGAAAAAAAGATAGCTGCAGCAAGTGCTGAGCTAGAAAATGCTAAAAATTTACTACAAAGTTATACTGATTTTTGGAGTGATATTAACTCTATTGATTTAAGCAAGGGCGATGCTATGCGTGGTTCTGAGTTATTTATGAACGCTGGATGCATTGGCTGTCACTCGCTAACTCATGCTGGATTTGAACCTGCAATGGACGATAGGGCTTCAAGCGAGAGTTTTGGTGTTGCAGTGCCTGATTTAAGCACAGCCGGTGCGATATATGATGATAAATTTTTAGCAGCGATTATAAAAGACCCAGTCAAGGCTGTGAAATTAAATCATAAATTTGGCGAAGAGCAAATGCATCCTATGCCACAATTTTTTGGAGCTGGTACAAGTGATGTAAATTTAGAAATCGCTGATTTAGTGGCATACTTAAAATCCGTATCTAATGACTATATTAAGGCATATGATAGCATAAGCGATGAAGTGTTGTTTAAGGATGCTTGTCAAAGATGCCACGATATAAAATATGATGAAAAATATATCTTAGGCAATAAAGTAAAATTAACCGAGTATATGGGTTCTATGCCGCCTGATTTATCTATGATGATACGTGCTAAAAATTCAGACAACTATTTAAACAAGCTCATAAATAATCCACAAAAAATGTTACCAGGCACATCTATGCCACGTGTTGGTTTAAACGAGCAATACGAACAGCAACTTGTTGGTTATCTAGAGAAGGTTGGTGATAGCAAGAAATCTGAACGTGAAAATATAGGCATATATGCCATGGTGTATTTTTTAATACTTGGGATTTTTGCCACCCTTTGGAAGCGTAAAGTTTGGAAAGAACTTCATTAAACATCCAAAACAACGGCTCAGCGTTTATAGCACTTTACTCATACGATGAGCCAGAGCACAACATCATCTGTCATCCAAGCCGTGCGTATAAATACGGCTTGGAATTTCATATAAACAAACGAAGCAATGCGGATATAAAATACAGCTTTGAGAAATTTCCACCAAGTTTAGATGAGTATAAAAGAGCGTTTGATAACGTTAGACAAGCTCAGCTAAGGGGTGATAGCTACTTACTAAATTTATGCCGAAAGTCTAAAATCAAAACAAACTTAAGCCTAGATGAGATTTTTAAATACGCTAGTGCAAAGCTGGTTTTGCATAAAAAAGATGAGTTTGTCTGCTTCTCGCCTGAGCCATTTGTAACGATTTATAAGGGGTTTATCCATACTTTTCCTATGAAAGGCACGATAAATGCACTCACGCCAAACGCCAAGCAAACCTTGCTAGATGACGCCAAGGAGCTAAGTGAACAAGCGATGATAACAGATCTCATGCGAAATGATTTAAGCATGGTAGCTGATGATGTAAGGGTGTGTAAATTTCGCTATTTTACTAAGGCAAAAGATCTGTATCAAACAAGCACATATATAAAAGGCAAGATAAAAAGCGAGTTTTACGCCAAATTTGGCTTAAAATATGATGAAATTTTTGCCTCGCTTTTACCGGCTGGTTCAATCACTGGCACACCAAAACATGAAAGCGTAAAGATAATAAAGGCAAACGAACCTGATAAAAGGGGTTTTTATACCGGTGTTTTTGTCTATTTTGACGGCAAGATATGCAAAAGCTACGTCTTGATACGATTTATCAAAAAAGAGCCTGATGGGCTTTACTTTCACAGCGGTGGTGGAATCACTCTTGATAGCGATTTGATGGATGAATACAATGAACTCACAGAGAAAATTTACCTTCCTTTTTGAGACAATTAAGCTCGTTGATGGCGAGGTTTTTCATCTTTCTTATCATCTAAGACGTATGCTTAACTCGCTTGGTTTTGTGCCAAAATTTAATCTAAAACAGGTGCTTAAAACGGATAAAAAGGGGCTTGTTAGGGCTAAGGTGGTTTATCATAAAAGTGGTGAGCTTGTGAAGGTGGAGTTTTTTGAGTATAAAATGCGTGAGTTTAGCGAGTTTAAGCTCGTAGATATCGACTTTAGCTATGATAAGAAGTATCTAATCCGTGATGATATAGATGCTGCAAAGGGTAAAAATAACGAGATAATCATGATAAAAAATGGACTTATCACTGATACAAGCATCGCAAATATCGCAGTATTTGATGGCGAGTGGCTAACGCCAAAAGCTCCGCTTTTAAATGGCACAACAAGAACTAGACTGATTAATGAAGGCATGCTAAAAGAGTGTGATATAGATGTAAATATGCTAATGAATGCTAAAAAATTTGCCATTATGAATGCAATGATTGGCTTTTTTGAGATTAAAAATTTTAAGTTTATTTTATAAGGCTTAAGACAAGTTAAAAGCTTAAAGTAGTTTTAATTACCATAATACCGATGAAAATAGATGCATATACTGTTTGAGAATTTTCTAAAAGTATGGATAAAAGTGTGAAATTTTAAATTATTTAGTGTCAATTTAACTTAACCCTATTTTCTCTTATCAATTTTAATAAAATTTAATAGAGATTGTCATGGTTATTAAATCTAAATTCACACTCTTTTAAGTGTAACAAAAAGTTATC
>NZ_CAJHOF010000018.1 GCF_905120465.1 Campylobacter majalis | reverse complement strand
AATCAATAAATCAATAAATCAATAAATCAATAAATCAATAAATCAATAAATCAATAAATCAATAAATCAATAAATCAATAAATCAATAAATCAATAAATCAATAAATCAATAAATCAATAAATCAATAAATCAATAAATCAATCCGCAGCTTAAACTTTGCTTAAATTATGATGGTACTTTTAACGAAAATTTTTTGATTAAAGGGAATAACTTAATCGCCTTGCATTCGCTTAAAAAGCGTTATCGTGGCAAAGTCAAACTCATTTACATTGACCCACCCTACAACACAGGAAACGATAGTTTTAACTACAACGACCGCTTTAATCACAGCGTATGGCTAACTTTTATGAAAAACCGCTTGGAAGTGGCAAGGGAGTTATTGCGTGAAGATGGCGTGATTTATGTCAATATGGATTACAACGAAGTCCATTATTTGAAAGTTTTAATGGATGAAATATTTGGACGAGAAAATTTTCAAAGAGAAATAATTTGGCGTATGGGATTTGTATCTGGCTATAAAACAGCAGTTAAAAATTTCATAAGAAACCACGATACGATTTTGTTTTATTCAAAAAATTCAAACACAATGGATTTTCATAAAATTTACATTGAAAATAAAGATTTTAAACCACAAGTATCTTTAAATTTAAATTTAAAAAGAAAATTCAATGAACACGGATTAAATGATGAGCAAATAAATGACATTATGGATTTTATAAATCACAAATCTCGTGGTGAAAGGTATCCATTGGAAGATACTTGGAATTGTAATAAATGGGATAATTTAGAAAGTGTTGCCATTAAAAATTCAGTTTCATTAGACCCTGAAACAATAATATTTAATGATAAAAATTTCGCAGGACAAAAACCCGAAAAACTACTACAAAGAATTATTGAAAGTTCTACAAACGAAAACGACATTGTCCTTGACTTTTTTGCAGGTAGTGGGACAACTTTGGCAGTGGCTCATAAGATGAAACGCCGTTATATCGGCATCGAGCAGATGGATTATATCCAAAATATTACCCTTGAACGCCTGAAAAAGGTGATTGACGGCGAACAAGGCGGAGTGAGTAAAGCACTAAATTGGCAAGGTGGTGGTAGCGTGATTTATGCTGAACTTATGCCGTTAAATGCAGTTTTCAAAGAAAAAATAGAAAATGCCACAAACATGGACGAGTTAAGGCAAATCTTTAAAGAACTCAAGCAAAAAGCGTTTTTGGAGTATAGTGTGGATAGGGATAAATTGTGTGCTATTTTTAGCGAGGCACAAACAACTTGTAAAGACAAAGAGTCTTTAAATCTAAATAGCAATGAGATTGTCACGAGTGCTACTCACACTTGCAATGACGATTTAGTGCTAAACGAAGCCAAAGGGCTTTTAAAACTCGCTCTTGATAGCACTATGGATTATGTGTTGCTCGGCGATATAGACGATATAGCTTATGAAATCGATACTGAAACAAAAGCGTTTAATAAGGCGTTTTATGGAGATAAAAAATGAGTGCGTTTGATAGCGAAAAAACTTTACAAAATAACGTCTTGTTTGAATACGGCAAAAAGCCATTTAGCGAGTTTGAAATCCCATCTCACATAAGCCAAAATTTATCAAAAGAGTTAAGAGAGTATCAAAAAGAAGCATTAAAATATTATCTTGCAAACGCTGAGACGATAAAAGCAAAACATTTAATGTTTAATATGGCAACAGGAAGTGGCAAAACACTCATAATGGCGAGTTTAATGCTGGATTTGTTCAAACAAGGCTATACAAAATTTGTATTTTTTGTAAATTCAACGGCGATTTTAGAAAAAACAAAGGCAAATTTTTGCGATAAAGGCTCTAGTAAATATCTTTTTAGTGATAAAATTTTGATAAACGACAATGAAGTTGATATAAACGCGATACAAAATTTCGACGAATGCAAAGACACGGCGATAAATATCTATTTTAGCACTATTCAAGGGCTTTTTAGTTTGTTTAAAAACGAAAGGGAAAATTCACTAACTTTGCAAGATTTACAAAATCACAAAATCGTATTTATCGCTGATGAAGCACACCACTTAAATAGCGAAACAAAGCAAAAATTAAAGGGCGTAGAAGCTGATATAAAAGATGGCTGGGAAAGCGTGATAAAAAAGGCTTTTGTAAGCAATTCGCAAAATTTAATGCTGGAATTTACGGCGACTATCCCAAAAGAAAAAGCGGTTTTGGAAAAATATAAAGATAAGATTATTTTTGAATTTGATTTGGCAAAATTTTGTAAAGATGGCTTTTCAAAGCGAATTTTTCTAGTAAAATACGATGACATGAGCTTAAAAGCTAGATTTTTAGGAGCGATGATTTTAAGCGTTTTCAGAGAAGAAATTGCTAGAAATTATGGCATAAATTTAAAGCCTGTTGTGCTTTTTAAAAGCGAAACAATCGCCACTTCAAAAGAAAATCAAGCTTTGTTTTTAGAAATTTTAGAAAATTTAAGCAGTGATGATATAGGTGAATTTTATGCAAATTTGAGTGTAAATAATACTATTTTTAGCAAAAGTTTTGAATTTTTTAAAGGAAAATTTGGAGCTAGATTTAGCGAAGTGTTGGCTAAGTTTATGCAAAATGCTTTTAAAAAGAGATTCTTACTAAATGTAAATGACGAAAAAGAGAGCAATGCTCATCAAATTTTGCTAAATAGCCTTGAAAATGATGACAATGAGATAAGGGCGATTTTTGCTGTTGATAAACTAAATGAAGGCTGGGATGTGCTAAATTTGTTTGACATTGTTAGGCTTGGCACAAAAAAATCAAGCCCAAAAACAACAACTGCCGAAGTGCAGTTAATTGGGCGTGGGGCGAGATATTTTCCATTTAATGACAAAACGCTTTTTGATGATGAAAGCCGTAAATTTATGCGAAAATTTGATAATGACAGTGACCATTTAATGGTAAATTTAGAAATTTTAACTTATCACTCGTTTAATGATGTAGCATTTATCGCTGATCTTGAAAAAGGTATGGCGGAGCAAGGGCTACTTTTTGGTGATAATAGAGAGAATTTTGAGCTAAATCTGACTAAAAAAGCAAGGCAAATAACGGCAAAAAATAGAATTTTTTATGTAAGAAACAAGCGAACGAAAGGCAAAAAATACCAAAAAAGTGAGATAAATAGGGAGCTTGAGATTTTGCAGTGTCCGTATTTTTCAAAGGGGCTGAGTGAAAAAGAGGTTAAATTTAATAAAATTAGCGAAAAAAAAGAGCTTCGTGTAAATAAAAAGCTAAGCGAAGCTGTGGAATTTGGCGTATTTGCAAAGGCGTTAAATATTTTAAATATCACATTTGCCGATATAAAGGATTTTTACGAGTGCAAAGGTAAATTTGATTTTTACACCAAGCTTAGTGAAATTTGGATTTTATTTGATAAAAGACAAAAATTTACGCCACAAAATCAGCTAGAAATCGCTAAATTTATACTTACAAACTTTAAAAAACTTAAAGAAAAAAATAAAAATGAGTATGAAGTAAGTGAATTTATGGCGTATGAGCTTAAAAATTTTGGAAAAAAATTTATTTTTAGAAACAAAGACAATATGGTAAAAAATCATAATTATGAATGGCTTTATTATGATAAATTTTCATGCGATAGCGATTTGGAGATTGAATTTTTAAAATTTATCCAAGACAATAAAGACAGGATTGATAAAAAATTCAAAGAGTGGTTTGTCTTGCGAAATGACGGCTTTGATGAGTTTAAAATTTATGATAATCGTGAATTTATCGGCAATGAGAAAAATCAAAATTATGGTGCCGGTTTTGAGCCTGATTTTATATTTTTTGGTAAAAAAGCGGATGATGATTATTTTAGCGTTGAGTGCTTTTTTGAGCCAAAAGGTCGTATTTATAAAGATAAAGATGGCTGGAAAGAAGAGCTTTTAAAAGTGCTTGATGGTATGGAATTTGATAAAATTTTAGATGAAAAAAATGAATTTGTTTGCAATGCAATGCTTAAAACTATCGGCTTTCCGTTTTTCTTTGGTCGCAAAATACCGCAAAATCAAAAATTTGATGATAAATTTAATGAGATTTTTAAATAATCTTTAAGTGAATAAAATTTTAGTTTAATTTTTGCGTTAAAACCATAAAATCCCCTAAAAAAGAGATTGAGCCATTTAATGCTGATGAAGTTCATGCTATATTAAATTTAGCCAAACTACATCAGAGCTTAAACTTTTATCTATTTTTATCAATTGGTTTTTTTACTGGTATGCGAACAGGTGAAATTTTAGCTTTAAAGCTAAAAGATATAAATTTAAACAATGGTGTTATTTATGTTAATGCTACTCGTTCTAGATTTGGCGAAAGCTCTCCAAAGACTGAACTATCTAGACGTGTTGTTCCTATTATAGATGATTTAGAACCTATATTGATAAAGGCTTTTAAAAGTTTTAAATTTAGAAGCAGTGATGATTATGTGCTTTTAAACTCTAATTTAAAACCTTATAGAGATACTGAGATATTTACTAAAAAATTTAAAACAATACTTAATTGTTTAGATATAAAATATAGACGACTTTATACTATGAGACATACTTATGCTACAAATATGCTAAGAGCTAATTTAGTATCACCTTTAGAGCTATCTTATCTACTTGGTCACTCAACTGCAAAAATGATATATGATGTTTATGTAAAATATATAAATAAAAACTTAGATAGCTTTAATAGGTCTATTAAAATTTATAACTAATAAAGTCAATAAACAAGTGTTTTATATCTTGAAGCAATGGCGGACAGAGAGGGATTTGAAAATATTATAAAATGCCATTATATAGGCATTTTATAATAATAAATTATTTTGGTGTCCGTTTTGGTGTCCGTTGTAAAAGTAACGCAATTAAGTAAATTCAATCTCACATGTCCAGCTTGTGCTTATTTTGTGCGTGATTTTTGAGATTAATGCTTTGAGTTTGTAAGGTTCGTTGTTTAAATTTAGCGTTAAATAGCCACCTGCAAAAAATGGCTTACTAATAGCCGTGACGCTACCTGCTAAAATGCTGTTTTTTTGGCGTTTTAGTCTTGCACTTGCCTTTTTTAATGCTTCGTGTTTATCACGTGCAAAGTCGCTAAATTTTAAAACTGGAGTACCTTTGCCTACTTTTGAGGTTACGCTTTTATTTTTCTTTGTGTCAAACCATTTAATTTCGCATGAGTTAAAAACTTTTGAATGATTTATTTGATAGCTTAGATTAAAAATATCATCTTCGTTTAAAAAATATTCTACGCGATTGCTTTGCTTGTCTTTATCGATAAAAATAAGCGTGTCATTTTTAACGCAAAAGGTTATTTCTAGATCGTCGGCTATCTTTTTGCAAAATGCACAATCGCTTAAGTCGTATTGTTCTAAATCGCCAACCTCATCCATCCGCTCAAAGTCTATTTTTAAGTTATAGCCGTTTTCTTTGGCGATTTGAGTTAAAATTTCAAAATAGCTTTTATTGAAAAATGTGCGATTTTTCTTTTGTCTGAAGTCCTTAAAGTAGTTAGCCGATATCGCTTCTATTTCAATGCTAATTAAATAATTGTATTTGATGGTTGTAATTGTAAATGAGCCTAAAAAATAGCCATCAACAAAGATTTTAATGTTGTCGTTTTCGCGTGGCTTTGCGTTGCTCCAAAGTGTCGTAATATTTAGTGTGTCGGCTTCATCACTTTCGAAGTCGTCTATTTGGATGTTTGTAAAGTGTATGGCGTTTGTTTTGTCTATATCGTTGTATAAAATCGTAACTTTTGGATTTTTAAATTGTTCTAGTCCCATAAATATTTAACCTCCAATTGACTTTTTAGCCTTATTTCTGGACACTTTACCTCATCGCCTCCGCTTAAAGTGTGTTTATTTAGTAGTGTTTCGTTATGGCGTAAAAACTCGCTATAAATTTCAGTTTTTAATGAGCCGTAAATTTTAAAGCAAATTTGATCTAGCGTCTCATTGTCTTTTGCGATGTAAATTTTCATATCTCTAGCTCCTTTGTAAATATCTCTTGTGCTTTTTCTTTTAGTTCGTTAAAAAATACCAGGGCTTCACTATCAAGCCGCTTTAAACCGTCTAAATAATAATAATCTCTCCCTGTTTTATCTTTGGCTAAGACGGCTTTAAATCCATGAGTGTCGCCCTTGTCTAGCACTCCACGCCTTATACCTCTTACGTAAAACGTCCGTCCGTTTGGTATGCCGTAATATTTGCTCTTTGGTCTATAGTTTTCTTGTAACATAAATGGCGTGATTTTTTTGTTTGTTGCTGTGATTTTTATGATTAAATCGTCTAGCTTTGCACGGTGTGGCGTTAAACGGCGTTTGTGTAAATAGTTGCTTTTTACTTTTAGCCTTGCTATTAATAGTTGTTTTTGTTCTTTTGATATTTTTGAAAGCGTCCTATTTAGTGCGTTTCTTAACTCTTGAGTTAAGGACTTTTGAAAATCTTTAAATTCCGCCATTATTTTGCCTAAATTATATAGCCATTTATGCTTAAGCTTTTAGTGTAATACCATGCCGCATTAAAGCGTATTTTAGTAAAGTTTTCTAGCTCCTGAGTTAGTGAGTTAATTAGTATATGCCTAAACTGCACTAAATCAAAGGCTGATATTTTTAGCGGTCTTGCTTGTTTAACTAACTCTTCAAAGCCTAAAAATTTTGTTTGATCGTTTAATAAAATTTTTGCTTCAAAGCTTATAGTCTCTTCATATCCACCCAAATGCGTATAAATTGGCTTTGTTATGGTCTGTTGCTTTTCGTAATTTATATTTAAAACCTTTTGTAAGTTTGTTATGTTGTTTTCTATACCAAAAATATAATTTTCAATCGTGATTAGTTGCATTTTAATCTCCGTAAGAGTAAGAATTGTTTTTAATCGCTTTTGCGATGGATGCAGACGTTGCGTTTGAGTTGTGCATTGTGATGTTTATAGTCTTGTTGTCGTTTATTGTGCTTGTTTTATTGCTTTGTGCCTTATATGCACTAATAGCCCCTTTTGTGTCTATCTTTGGTGTTTGTTTTGTGTCGCTACTGTTAAACCAGTTTTTAGGATTAAATGAGCTTGAGCTAAAATCAAAATTTGACATTGCTTGACTTGTTAGGTCTTTTACACTGTTTAAGCCATCTATTACCCATTTAAGCGGTGTGAGTATTAAATTAATCGCCCCTGCTACTGCTTTACCAAATGCCTCTCCTGCGTTTTTAGCACTTTCAAACTCATCGCTTGTTAATTGCACTTGCGAAAAAATAGCACTAAATATATTTTTAAACCATTCAAAAAGTGGCTTTAATGGCGTAAAGGCTGAGCTAACAACACTAAATATAGGGTCAAATGCACTTTTAAATCCATCTGCAAAGCCGATAAAAAAGGCTTTTATAGGATGCCAAAATTTATATATTAAAACTCCAGCCGTTATAAAAGCACTAGCCATTAAACCAATTGGCGAAAACAAAGCGGCAATGGCTAAGCGTAAGGCTGTAAATGGTAACTTAACAAGTTGCAATCCAAATCCTGCTATTTTTTTACCAGCCATTAAAGCAATACCACCAAAATCCTTTAAAATCCCACTTGCTCCGCTAGAAGTGGCAATATAAAGACGCAAATATAAAAGGTTATTTTTTATCCTTTGTGTTAGCCTTTTAAAGCTAACTGCACATGCACTATTAGCACCTTGTATCTTTAAGCAATCAAACGGCAACATCATTAAAATTTGGCGGTAACCATTAAGGCTAAACGTGGCGGCTGCACTTGCGATTTTTAATACCAAAAAAGCTGTTTTTATTGCGACAAGTCCCGCTATGCTTAAGGCTAATGCTTTTACTAGACTTTCATTTTCTTTTATAAACTCTTCTATCTTGTTTGTAAAGGCGGCTAATTTTTCAAATACTACATGCACGTAAGGCAAAAATATATCGCCTATAGCTATACCAACTGCTGATATGCTATTTTTAAATGATTGTAGCTTGTTTGTGGCGGTATTGCTTCGGTTTTGAAATTCTTTTAAGGCTGAGTTTGCGTAATTTTGCGGATCGCTTACTTCATTAACCGCTTTTTTATAGATATCTATACCACTTACTAAAGTGGCGACATCGCCATCGTAGTTTGTTCCTATAAATTGCGACAATATCATGCCTCGCCTTTGCGGGTCTATCTTTTGTAAAGCTTCTAAAAACTCAAAAATCGCTCCTTGTGCGTTTGTTCTCATCTTTTTGGCAAATTTTTCAATACTAAAGCCTGATTTTTCAAGTGCTCGAGTTGATGTTTTTAATCCTTTGACATCTTCGTCGCTAAATCCTAAACTTTCAAAAGCCTTTTTCTTGCCTTTTTTTAGTGCCAAAACGCCATTTAGCTTTTTTAGCAGGGCTTCTGCTGCAGTTGAGGCGGTTTCTGGTGCTTTGCCTAATGATATAAACGTTGCAGCTAGTGCGGCTGTTTGTTCTTTTGTGATGCCTACTTGTTTGGCTGTTCCTGCTATTCGCTTCATTACTTCAACCATTTCACTTGCTTTGGCTGCGTTGTTGTCTGATAGGTGATTAATAGCGTCCATTAGCCGTCCTGTTTCATCGATGCTAATGTTTAGGATGTTTTTTATCTTGCCGATGTTTGTGCCTGTGGCTTCTGCTGTGGTATCAAATGCAACCGCTACCTTTGCCGCCATGTCTGTAAATTTTAATACCTCATCTTTTGCTATGCCCATCTGAGCACCACTAGCGGCGATTTGACTTAATCCCTCGGCGGTCATTGGTATTGTCTTGCTCATGTTTATAATCTCGCTTGAAAAGGCTTTAAGCTCTTGCGGCGTTTCAAAATCTACCACTTTTTTAACATCCGCCATTGAGCTTTCAAAGTCCATGGCGAGTTTTATCGGCGTGGCAATGGCGGCGACTGAGCCAACGGCGGCTATTATTTCGCCTTTTAGATTTGATATTTTGGCTTTGGCTTCGTCCATGTTCAGCTTTACTTTTGCGATAGTGGCTTTTTGTAAATTTTCTTTAAGCCTTGCTAAGTCTGCATGAAATTTTGAGCCTTGAAATGGATTAACTTTTAGCGTTTTTAGTGCTTCGTTGTATTTTTTTACTCCTGCACTCATTTGGTCTGTTAGCTTGTCATTTAGCGTGATACCGCTTTTATTTACGGCTTTTAAGATATTATCAAGTCCTTTAAGCTCCATGTTAAAGGTTAGTGTAGGATTAGCCATATTTTGCCTTTTTGTTTTGATTTTAGTATAATTTATGCTAAGAATTTACAAGTGTAAAAGGTTTAAAATGTTTAAGATTATAGACAATGCCTTAAATGCTGTTTTGGCTAGTATTGTTTCAATAGTGCTTTTTGCTGGATTTTTTGCGATAGTTGCGATTTTGCTATCATTGATATTTGGTGATTAAATCTTTTTTTAGCTTACTTTTTGTAAGATGTTTGCATGAATAGTTTAACTGGTTCGCTTTTACGAGATTTTGGCTTAGGCTTTTTTATAAATGGTCTTTTTACCATTACTCAAAATGGCTTTACTCTAAATTCAGTATTAGCCACGCTTATCGCCACTAAAATTTTGATTTTTGGCGTTTTAATCCAAAAAGAGGAGCAAAGACAATGGATGGACAAACGATAATCCTAGCTATCTCAACCGCAACGCTGATTTATGCGATGTGGTATCTAAACAAAATCAAAAAAGATAAAAAACTACAACACTAAAAGCCTTTTTTGGCTTTTTTTGCTTAAAAAGGGAAACAATGACATCAGATGAACTAAAAGCGTTTTGTAAAGAACGGAATTTGACTTATAAAGAGTTGGCGGAAATTATAGGAAATTCAGAAGCTACGATACATTCAGCAATAGCAAAAGGTGAGTTAAGCACTCCGATGAGTAAATCGATACAAATGTATCAAGAAATTTTAGCTCTAAAAGAGCAATTAAAAGAGTATGCACAATTAAAATCGGTGCTAAAAAAAGCACTACTAAGCTAACAGCCACATTGTGATTAGTAAGACAATGAAAATCATCTTTTTACTATTGACAAAGCTATTAAAAACAGATATAATTATATTATCTAAACAATTATTTTTATAGTTTAGAAATAAAATAAAGGGGCAAAGCGATGGAAGCTTTTATCTTAGTAGTTGATTTGATGAGTGCCATCATCAAGTTAATTACGCTTTACCTGCTTATTAAACAAATAAAGCAGTAAGAAGTAAAAGGGGCTAGTTAGCCCTTACTTTAAGATTAAAAGCTTTGTGCTTTGCCTGTTGAAATTATATCATAAAGGGGTGCTAAATTGGAAGTTTTTAACGCTATTTTAGATTTAGTTGTAGTTGCGTTACTCGCTGTTGTTGTTTATCGTTTAAGGGATAAAAAATAAATGCTATTGTGATACTTTTGAAATAAAAATAAAGGGTAAAAGATGAGTTTAGAATTTGTTTTAATCGTGATTTTGGCGGCGTGGATTGGCGTGTGTGAATTGCGTATAAATCGCCTTGAAAAGAGATTAAAAGAATAAAGCCTAAAACTAGGCTTTATTTATCCGCTCGGCGATGTTGTAAAACTCTGCAAATTCTGCAAATGTTAGACTTAAAACATCAGCGTAAGTAAAATGAAGCGTGTGAGTTATGAGGGCTATGCCCTCTATTAGTTTTTTATTTCAATACCCATGAAGCTATTTATAACCTCCATTAATCTTATAAACTCACTTTGCGGACAAGCGTTTAAAAACTCTTTAGTAAGTTCTCCTAAACTCATATCAATTAGTAAAATTTTGGCTTGTTCGATCTCGTCGCCTTTGGCGTTTTTTTGTGCGTTTTGGATCTGTCCTAATGTCGGTTCATTTAAATATACGCTTTGTCCATCGCAAAATGTAAATTCTTTCTTTTTTAGTTCAATTTTAGCTAATGGCATCTTGTCCCTCTTTTTCTAGTTTTTGTTTATGCTCTTGTAGCTGTATCATCTCTTTTGAAAAAAGCTTAAAATCACGCAAATTAAAAGACTCATTAAAACTAGCTAAAATATCGTATTTTAGTCTATGAATTTTTGAGTTTATTTCATATAATTCATCGTTTCGCTGTTTTTGTAAGCCTATTTTATAAATTTTATATTGCTCTTTTGTCATGCTTGTACCTTAAAGTATATTTTTGCGGATGGTGCTAAATAGGTCAAACGCTCCCATTTGGCAAATGTTATTTTTAGCGTCGTATAAAATTTGAGTTTTTGCATCTACTTCTAGCTTGTAAAATGTAACACTTGCTTCAAAATCAAAATTCGCCTCTTTGTTAAGCTCTATTTTAGCCCCTGACATTGATTTGATTTTGCCCTCAAAAGTCGCTATTACTTGTGCGTTTTCGCCGTCGCTGTTTGTTGCATTTGCTTTTACATAAAATTTTTGCGTTTTGCTTTGATCTAGCATGTTAAAGTATAGTTCATTTAGATTATTTACCGTTATTTTTACGCTTAAAGGCTTGATTGTTGGTAAAGTAACTTCAATCTTGCCTATACCGCTTGAAGTCTCTAGCGTTTCGGCTTCAATTTTTGGTAATTCAATATCTACTAACTCGCCCAAAAGTCCTATACCATCTATAAAAAAATTAGCCCCTGTAAAGGCTTGTGCTTTAAATGCTGACATTTTTAAACTCCTTATTTAGTTTGTTTTATTTTTGTTTAAGTTGTTGCAAAATTTGCAACAGTTGATTTTATAAATTTGTTCGTTTTACCTCATCGATTTGGTTTAAAATTTTATTAATTGCGTTTTGTGTTTCGTGTAGCTTCATTGCTGTTTGCAAATTATCATTTAAAAGCTTTTGCACTCCGATTTTTGCCAAATTTTCAATATCACCAAATTCACTAAAATCAAACGCCATTTATAGCTCCTGGATTAATTTTTGTGAGTAGTCTGTAACTCTATAGATGCGATTTACTATGCGTTTTATTAGTGGCATTTCTTGGACGTTATGGCGGATATATACTATACCCTCGCTAATGGTTTCATTGCTGTTTAGCTCTTTTGGTATGGTTATTTCAAAGCCAACTACTACATTATTATTTTGAAGTCTTAAATAAAAGGCTTCTAGGCTATCAACTACATTCTTAAGCACGTCGCGCATTCTTTTGTCAATGGCTCTTGCTTGAGCTTTAAAAATCGTATCTATTGCAGTGTAAAAAATAACGTAAGTATGAATTGAACTAAACAAATCATCATTGCACGTCTCGCCGCCCCATGCTCTTAAGCCGTCATTTGCTATTATTAGCGTTACGCCTTTGTCTCTTAGTCTATCTGCTTCGCAGTCTTCGCCTTGTATTAGTTCTACTTTGTCCTGTATGCCTATTATGCCATCAATGACACGGTTTGAAAAGCTTTGAGAAAATCCATATTCTGTCTCGCTCATTGTCTTTGCATAAAGTGCGATTATAAAAGCACTTGCAGGGCGGACGGCTTTATCCACTCTTATTACTTTTTGATAGGTTATGATGGCTGTTTTGGTGCTGTAAGTTTGCAATTTTAAATTTATCTGGCTTTCGCTTTGCTCGTTTAGCTCTATGGCATAAACTCCACGCAAATAAGCGGCTATTTGTTTAAGCTTTTCATGCACTCCATTATCATTATAGCCAACTGCTAGAAAAAATTTTGGCTTAACTCCTAAAGTGGCTTCACACTTTTTAAGCTCATCTATAGCATTTGTACAAAATTTATTATTTTGTGTTTCGTTTTCATCGCTTTCGTCGTCTTGATCCTCTTGCTTTTTAAAAACGCTTAAAACTATTTGAGAGTGTAAGCCTGTAGCTTTTAAGTCCTCTAGCGTGTCTTTTATGCTGCCTTTGCCTACTTGTTTAAGTGCTTCTAAAATATCGTTATAAAGGTGTAAGCCTTGTGCTAGTTTGTCATCGTCGCCGATTATTGCGATTGGTCTTTCGTTGTTGATTTTGTAGGGGTTATTTGATCCGTTGTAAAGCTCGATATTTACGCCGTATTTAGCTGACATGTTAATCCTTTCTGCGTGTTGCGGTTTGATTTTATAGGATTTTAGCTATTTTTGGTGTAAGAATTTACAATGTATTTTAAAAATGATGTATTTAATAATTTAAAAGCTTATTTTAATATATTTAATGTTATAATTATAATGTCGAAAGGGTAAAGCTGAGTAGATAAAATCCAAAGGGGGAAACATGCAAAAGTTTCTAAAAGGGTTTAAAGAGTTGTTAGAAGCGTTAGCAGCACTTCTAACAATAATTAAAACCTTACAAGGATGGCTCTAAGCCATCCCAACTTTGGATTATTATAAATTATTAATTATTAAAAGGGGCTTAATATGCTAAGTGATATTTTTGATTTTGCTTTGCAATACTCAGGTTTTGCGTGTGCGTTGTTTTTGATTTATGAAATGTATCAAAATAAAAAGCTTCAAAAACGCATTAAAGATCTTGAAAATAGGCTAAAAGATGAAAAGTGACAAAAAGCCAAATCGTAAAGAGTTGGCGGCGTTGTTTAATATACCATATCCAACTATTTCACAATGGACAAAGGCTAAGCCTGATGACTGGCGGCGTGAAATTTTGGATTTTTTAAGTGCTTTAAGTCTTGAAGAGATAAACGCCATAAAAGCAAGGAATATTAAAATAAAAATTTAAAGCTATGTTTTACTACTTGTTTTATTTATTTTTACCTACTTTTAGCGGCGTAACAAAGTCACGCCTAAAGTAGCAAATACTAAAGAATTGCCCGACTTTGCGGGCTAAATTTTATGTTTTAGCGTGGTAACAAATCACGCTAACGCCATTTATTATTTGTTTTTAATGCACTCGTTAGCTGCTGCCCTACATGAGAAAACAAATAATAAACATTTGCTGTTTTAGTCTGTTTTTTTATGCAAGGACTAAGAATTTAAAGCTTTTAGCATTCTTAATCATCGCCTTTCAAAGTGCGGTATATCTAAAAAGTTTTTAAAATTTCCGCCCCATCTGTTTTTTTCATTTAAACTCTCCCAAAAATCACCTATCTTTTGCAACTCTTGCTTTTGGGTTAGCCATTTGTCATTTTTAAATATAAACAAATCAATCGCACATCTTCGCAAGTGGTTTGAATTCATTGTCTTGCTTTTGCCTGTTTTTATATAAATTTCTTGTTGTGCTTGTGTTCGCTCTAGCTCTCCGCCCCTTACCTCATATCCGTTTTGATGTAGATAGTTTAAAAGCTTAGCCACATCACGCATGAATGCTTCTTGCTCTTTTCCTAAACTCATTTTATGCTCCTTTTTACCTACTTTTTACGTTCTTTAACGTTTAGCAAAGCTAAACCAATACTAAAGATTTATTAATGTAGGTGACAAGGGGGCTTGAATTGCGAAGTCGCCCCCTTATCCCTACACCCAAACCCCCAACACGCTTAATGTTGCTGTTCTTCGAACAGGTTAAATTTGTCCGACGTCGCGGACTATTTTAATGTTCTTTATCGGCGTAACAAGTCACGCCTAAACACCATTTATTATTTGTTTTCGAATGCACTCGTGCGGGATGTTGTCGTGCGTGAGAAAACAAATAATAAATATTTGCTGTTTTAGTCTGCTTTTTATGCAAGGACAAGTGCTAAACTAATACGTCGATATTTAAGGGGATTTATGTATAATTGTGCTAGAGGTTAGGCTAGAGGGTCGCAACCTCCAGCCTAAATCACGCCTCGCAAAGGAGGTGATTGCATTGAAGCTGTTTCGGAGCTTAATTGCGGTAATTATACTCTTATGTATAATTGTTGTCAAGGCTTATTAATAAGTCTAGCCTACTTTTAAAGTAGGCTTTAAGCTCTGCCTCTAGCCACTATCCCCCTTTAACTCATCCCTCCTATCTTATTATCTACAAATTTATCCACTTTTTCGCCAACCCATGTTGCTCCTTTCCATGCGAAAAACCCACATCCTGCAAGTGCTACCTTATCACTCGCCCATATAAACAAAATCACTTCATAACTTATCCATCCAAAAAACATTGACGATATAAGCCCTATTACTAAATCGGCAAATTTCCGCCCTGTTGTTTTATCGGCTCTTGAGCCTATATTAAGCAGTCCGCCGATAAATCCAACACTTAGCACCCATTTATAATTGCCTAAAAACTCATCAAGGCTATTCATCAATACACCTTTTTAATAGCTCTTCAGTCTGCTTGTAGTAGATTAATAGCTCTTTTGCACTATTTAAATCATCGGCGTTAAATTTTGGCTTGTTTGGCATTTGTGCGTTACACCTAATAGGCACATATACATCTTGATACTCGATTTTAACTAGCTGCTCTTTGTTAGCACAACCGCTTAGAAGTAAAATCATCGCAATAGCTAAAACAAAAAGCAAAATCCTTACTTCTTCACCACTCTTTCGCTCTTGTGTTTTGTTCGTTTGTGTCTTATTCATCGCTTAACTCCTTAAATAGCGTTTGATAATACTCTAGTTTTGCCTGGCATTTGTCATCTTTGTTTGGCGGTTTATGGCGGTTAAATTTAGCGTTTGCGTTTTGTTTTATTGTGTCAATCTCGCTTAAAAGCTTTTTGTTATCAAGTGCTACGGCTTTTATTTGCTCGTTTTGCTTTTCAAGTCTAGCGACACACTCATTAACCTTTAGCTTTTCAAATTCGGCGTTTAAATTTGCCTGTGTTAATTGCTGTTTTAGGGTTTTAATCTCGCTATTTTTAACAAAGACAATGCCAAAGGCAAAAGCCACTGCTAAAATCACGCTTAAAATTTTAAAATTTATCATTTTAATACTCCTTATACCTTAGTTTATGATACACCCTACAAGCGTAGTAAAATATGTTTGTTTTTAGGCGGTTACACCCAATAGCACTCATCATCTCTTTTAGGACAACATCAGCAAATTTGAACCGCTCTCTTGCTTTTGGTTTAAAGCCTAGCTTGTAAATCTTTTCTGCTTCATCACACAAATAATCATGCACAATCACAGCCGATAAGTATTCAGGACTATTTGGTGGGAATATGCACCAAAACAAGCGTGGTATATCTGCTCCGTTAGTTTTATAGCCTTTTGGTATTGTGATACTTTTTAGCTTATACGGCGTTAGATTTCGCTTCGTGCTGCGGTTACGTATATTATATACGCTCCCTTGCACTTGCTCATCTGCCTTGTCTAAGTCTAAAAATATATCACAATCTAAATCATCATCATGCAATGCTTTGGCGTTTTTGTTTTGTGTTTTGCAAATTGAAATTTCAATCTCGTAATCTTGCACCAGTTCAAATTTATCCTTATCATATGGCTTTAAAATAGGGCGTTTTATATGCACTTTTTAACTCCGTTTAAAGATGTTTTGATATGATTTGATATATTTTGCGAAATAAAAAAGTTAAATTTTGATATGGATAAAATAAAATTAAAAATTGAGATAATCAAAATCAAGCTCTTATTATTTAGTGCTGGTTTTAGTGGTTGTTGGCTGTTTGTTAGTTCAAAATATGATAATATAGATTTTTTCACTTGCTTTATTATGCTTGTTATGCTATTTTTTGCTTTTGGCGTCGCAACTTGCATGATTAAGCTAGGCAAAATTTTTAACTCTTTAAAGGATATATAAATGACTGCTTTAGATTTAGGCTTATTAGCAAGTATAGCAGGGGTAATACTAGCGTATATATGGCATAAGTTTGGATTTAAATATTCTGACATTTTTTAACTCCGTTTAAAGATGTTTTGTTAATATACGAGTATATATTTTTATATAAAGGTATATCATGAAAATATACTCATTAAAGCTTGATGACGCACTTTTTGCACAACTTAAAGAGGTTACAGATGTCACAAAAGATAGCTTTGCTGCTTTTATACGCTCAGCCATCGCCTTAAAGATAGAAAAAGAAAAAAGCTCATTAACTTTTCGGCTAAATAACCTCTCAAAGCTAGACGCCAAAGAGAGTAAAGAGATAATGGATGATTTAAACACTTTAAGTGATGATGATTTAAGCATATCTAGCACGTATGAGCTAAAAATATGAATGTAAAAATAAATTTCACCAAAAAGGCTGATAAGTTCTTTTTTAAGCACGAGGACATAAGAGATAAATTTATTCAAAATATCGCTAAATTTATCAGTGGTGAGAGAGTGGATATTAAGGCTCTTAGTGGCACTGATGAGCCGATATATCGCATGAGGATTGGCAAATTCCGCGTTATTTTTAGCATTAACGCTAACGGCGATATTATCGTTGTTGTCGCTCTTGATGCTGGTAGCAGGGGAGATATTTATAAATAGGCTCATTGTCTTTATTCTTTGTTTGTAATCTCTAACTTTGGCATATCTTTAAGTACCTGGCTAAGCTCTAGCGTGTTAATATCTACTTCACCATTTTTTATACGCTCAAGCAGTGCATATCCCCATTGCCACACGTTTGCACTCCACTTGCCAAATGCTTCACTCTCAAGCCTAAAAGCATTATCATATCCTGCGTAACTTCTAGCCGATTTTATATCGTCATAACCCTTTTTTTTAGCTTCGCTGTTTAGCACTTCATCGATGGCGTTTATAAACTGCTCTTTTAAGCTTGTTAGTTTGTCTTGCTCTTTTGGTTTGTTTAGCGTTTCAAGCTCTTTTTTATTTAGTGGAGTTAATTTGTGTTTTGCTATAAGCTCATTTAATATAGTTTGATTTATATTATCATCGTAAGCGTAAATTTCATTTTGTGTGTTTTTGTAATATTTCATTTTGCACCCTTTATCTTAGTTCAAACCATTTTAAGCTTGTAATAGCCTGTGTAGATTTAAGCGTATATGTCGTATTTTGTGGGATTATGACACTAAAAAAATGAGTGTGCCCATAGTTATAGCTTGTGCCGTTTTTGGCGTTAACATCTACATTATTTATACTTAGTATAAATTCTTGTGAATTTATACTGGTAGATAGGGCTATTAATACCTGTATCGGTCGTCCTGTTGTGTTTGTGTAGGTTATGCCTACTTGCCTTTGACTAGTCACATCTTGCCAAGTTTGATTTACTCCTAAAATTTGGTTTTTAACTTCATTTACAGCTTTTTCAGTTACTGCTACATCCTGGGCATTTCCTGATATACTATTTTTTAGCTTTATTATGCCTGCTTTTGCTTGTGTGGCATAGATGCTATCATCGATTTGGTTTGCTTTTGGCTCTTTTACATCTTTGGCTTTTATTAAAACTACTACTGAGCTATTTAGTGGTCTGTTTTCGTTTGCAGTTGGAACTACTCTTGAAGCATCAAAATCCGCATCAGCGTAATTAGTATTTTTACTCACGCCTTCGGCGTAAATTCTGCCTTGTTCTGATGGTGTATTTTTAAAAGCACCATGACCTTCATTAAAAAATCTTGTTTTTACTCCTCCCCATTCACTGCCTAATTTTCCCGTGATGTTTCTAATGGCGTCTTGTTGTAACTGCCCTAAGGCTAAGGCATTACCCCCAACGCTTCGCATAAAACGTCCATCATCAAATTTAGGTATATTAAAGCTCTCATCACTTCCGCCGTATGTGTAGCCTATGACTTCAAAAAGTTCAGCGTATTCGCTTTTATTTAAACTTCGTCCATCACACACCAAAAAGCCTGACGGCGTCTTTGCCTGGCTACTCCAGTTTAAATACGCACCTATTGGCAATCCATCGCTTAGCTCTGATTTTAGTGCGTATTCGTTTGCGTCTTTGCCGTCTAGCTTATGGCTATCATCAGCTTTGGCGTGAAGTGGTAAGAATTTGGCATCAAGCTCATTATTTAGCTTTTTAAACTCATCTTTTACAAAATTTCGCGTTGCTAAAACTATGTTATTATCAACTTTTAGTATAATATTTACACTATTATCAACTTGTAAGTAAAATTTAATTGTGATATCTTTAGCACTGCCATCGGCTAAAAGCGGCTTGTAGCTTTCTGGTATGTTGCCAACTGCAAAAAGTTCATCATCGCTAGTATAAATGCCTATTTTTCGGATATAAAAACCACCAACATCTGCACTTATTACGCCCTCACAAATTAGCACATTTTTATCTGTGTCGCTTTGTGTGATGCTGTTAATGCTAAATTTGTGCTTTTGGTTTGGCAGGGTCTGCATGTCCTGGCTTATCTCGCCCATATCATCGCTTACGCCCATTTTACTAAGGATTATTTGTTCGCTGTTTGCGGTGGCTTTGATTAGTTTATTAAGTCCTATTGTTGTTAAGATGCTAAAGTATTGCATGTGTTGCTCCTTTGTTTAAATTCATAAGGCTAACCCCCCCCTTAAGTCTAGATTGATGCTTATAACCTCATCTTGTTTTATTGTGCTATATGCATTAAAGCCACCTTTTGTGCTTAGCTCACGCAATACAAATGGATAAATTTCAATGCTTTCGCCCTGTGTTATATACGCTCCTATATGTGTGTTTACTTGTGATGAGATTTGAATAACTGCACCATCATATACGCTTCTAACATTTTTAAAATTTAGTGCTATCGCATCGGCTCTTTTTAGTGTGTCTTTGTTAAGCTGTGTTTGGCTAGTTTTAAAAAGTAGCTTAAAATGATAAGGCTGTCCGCCGTATTTGCTAGAGTGGATTACTTCGCTATCATCAAAAAGTGCTTTTAAGGCTTGATTTAAGCTGTAAAATGTCCCCTCTAAAAAGTGATTTTTTAAAGGCTCGTTTAAAAGTGGTATGATCTCATCTTGGTTTAAATTTTGTTCTAAATCAAAATGATATGCTAAAAAAGCACGGTTAAAATCGTTTTGTTTATAAAAGTATTTTTCATTAAATTTTAGCCACTCATCATATCTAGCCGTTAATACATCATCCACTCTAAAAAGTTCATCACTGTAAGCTTTTAGATTAAGCATTTTTTACCTACTTTTAACGGCATGACAAAGTCACGCCTAAACGCCATTTATTATTTGTTTTCGAATGCACTCGTGCGGGATGTTTAAGGTTCATATTGTTGCCTTTGTGATTTTAAGTGAGTTTAAAATTAAAATTTCATCTTTTGCGATAGGTGGTATTGAAGTTTGCACTAGCACGGCTTTAACGCTCTCATTAAAAGCCACGTCTATTATTTTGCTTTGATGTAAGCTCTCGCCGATTTGTAAAGTATTAAAAAACTCTTTTATCTTAGCGTCTGCATTTGATAAAATTTCATTAAAAAGATATTCAAATTTTGGCGAAACTTCAATCACTAAATCAAGCTTGATTTTTGTCGCTTGTTTTATATGCACTTCATCGGTTAGAGGTATTTTGTCGCTTAGTGCGTCTTTGATTTTTTGCGTTGCGATTTGGCTTTCATAATCGCTAAAAAATACCACTTGCACCACTCCAGCATCTAATTGATATACATTTGCTTTTTTAATGCCCTCTATGTTTAATATATGAAATAGATAGCTTTTTGCACTCCCTGCTGTGCTAAATTGATGCATGGCTAATAAAAATCTCTTTCTTAGCTCCTCGTCGCTCTCTTTGGCTTTAAAGCCTGTAAATGGCTTTGTTTGTGTGATGCTTGATACATAAATATTTGGAATTTCTAGCGTGTTTGTTTCGTAATTTTGCGTAAAAATTTCCGCCGCTTGGATTTTGGCTATTGCTTTGTCTTTGATATTTACGCTTTGCATTAAATAGGCATTATGCCCTTTGTTGTCTGTGAATTTTGTGCCTTTGCTTAAAAATGTAGGCGAATTAACGATAATTTCAACCTCGGCTATAGGCTTAACCTCATCATGTCTTTTTATGCCTATTAGTGCAACAAGTTCATCTAAGTAATCGCCTGTGCTAAAATTTATATAGTTTTGGCTTATGCGTATATTTATAAGCTCGATAAAGTTATTTAGGCGGTATAAAAATATATCCGTAAGTGTTACATAATCATCACCTATTAGCGGGATATAGTCTAAATGTCCGCTTTTTTGCTTAAACTCGTTTAATATACTCTCTCGCTCTTTGTCAATGTCAAGTGGTTTTATAAATTTTGGATAGTTCATATGTTTATCTTTAAAAATGAGATTGCATTGTCTGCGTTATAGGCAATTGTTAAATTTACGCCTTGCTCGTCTTGTGTAAAAGTGATTTGCGTCGGTTTAATGCGTGGCTCGTGCATTTGTATCTGCTGTAAAATATCATTTTTAAGGGCTAAGAGATTGTATAAATCGCCCCTTTTATCGATGTGTGTATCAAGTCCAAAAAGGGGGCGTAAGGTTTTAGTATATTTGTTTGTTACAAAAATACGCCTTAAATTTTCTTTTATGCTTATTTGATACATTTTGCCCCTGCTTTTTTGGTATTTGTGCTATTTTAGTGTTTTGGTAACAAAAAATTTACAAGGGGCTTTAATGTTTAAACACTCATTTTTTAAGCTTTTTAATCTCATTTGATAAATTTCGCACTTGCACGGTTAAACTAAGTATTAAAGTCGCAAGGACTACTAACAAAATCTCACTCATAATCGCCTCCTTTTTGGTATAATTTCATTAGGCAAAAGATGTCTAAGGGGCTTTGCCCCCTTTTACTTACCGCTTTAATGCTTGAATGATTGCAGTTATCAAGCATATTATAGCAGTGATTAGTTCCAGCATTTCACTGATTGACATCTTTTGCCCCTTTCATTTAGATTTAGAACAAATGATTTATTTGTTTTATGAGTGAATTATAACATATTATATTTGTTTTGTCAATGGTTTTATAAATATTTTAGTTATTTATTTGTAAAATAACAAATATTTTATTTGTAAAGGTATTAAATGAATTATGATGAGTTTGAAAATAGGCTTAAACTAATTAATTTAAGCAAAAAAGATTTTTCGCAAATGGTAAAGATGAGCTATACTGGTGTAACTAATTGGCGGCAAACAAACGCCATCCCTGGTTGGGTTGATAGTTGGCTACAAAATTACGAAAAAAGCAAGGCAATAGATGAGTTTTTGGCTATCGCTCAAAAATTTCAAAATTAACATTGTGCCATATTCATTTATAAAATTTATCTAGGCATTGAAGTATAGCCATCTGTGTCGCTATGGCTATGTCCTGTTAAATCGCCTCTTATATCGTCTATATTGCCGCTTACTTTTAAATTGCCATTTATGTTTAAGTCGCCATTTATGCTAAATACTCCAGCATCGCCGCCGCTTCCTGTCGTGTTTATGGCTCCTTGTATTGTTGTGCTTCCTTGTATTAATACATTAGGGCTTTTGATAGTTGTGTTAGTGGCGTTTAAATTTGCACTTTTGCAAGTGATATTTATATCGTTTTGAATGTTTATGTTTAGCGTTTTTGCGTTAATGATTTCAAGTGTTGATGTGCTTGTATCATAACTTAAAATTGTCCCATCCTCGTATTTTATAATCTCTTTTGTGTTACTTGCTTCGTTTGGCTCTTTATAGTCGTGATTAAAGATGCTAGGTATTGCAACTTTTGCTCCGCCAAAATCACATAAAATCACAGCTTCGCCAACTCTTGGTGGTATAAAGTGCGTTTTAAAGCTGTTTGCGATGGCTAAGTATGGTATAAAAGGCGTTATTGTGCCTAAATAATCAACTCTTACCACGCTTAAATTGTTTTTTACTTCGCAAATTTTGCCTAAATATAGCATTTTATGCCCTTTTTGATTTGATTTTATCGTGTTTTAATGATTTTAATTACAAGTGGTTTTTAGTGATTTTGTGGTATAATTGTTTAAATAAAAATAATTAAGAGGTGCCAAAATGCTATCTTATCTTTTTATTGGTGTTGTGTGTTTTGGTTTTGGTGTGATTTTATGGTCTGCGTTTGAAGCGGTCATGGCGTAAAATGAAAACTTTAACAATACAAACTCAAAATAATGAGTTAATTAAGATTATAAAAAAAATAGCTGTGCTTTTTGGTGCAAATGTAAAAGAGAATAAGGATGGGGCGATTAAGACTTCATTAAAAGATTATAAAAATGGCGATTTTGTAGAGTGTGAAAATTTTAGCGATTTTAAAGAAAAAATCACAAAATGAAAATCCATTTTAAGCACTCCATAACTCAGATTTATACGTTATTAAAAGTTCTATTGTGATTAAGATATATTCATTGTCGTAAATTTCTAGATTTGATTTGTCAATGCTAGTTAAATTAATCGTTTGAAATTTGCTTTTAAAGTCTTTTAAGGCGTTTAATACTTGTTTTAAATGCTCATTGCCTTTTTGATAGCTTAAGGCTATTAAATTTAGCTCTACGCTTAATTTATGATTTAACACATCCAAAGCGTAAGGCGTGATGTCGTCTTTGGTATCTTTGATGATGATTAGCGGTAAATCGCTCGGCTCAAAGGTAAAAGCATTAAAAAGCTCGGTTTGATAATTTAGCTGTTTTAAATGCTCTTGTAAATCAAAAATTATACTCTCACGCCTCATTTTAATCCTTACTAGCTAATCTGCTTTAGATATAGCCTTTTTGTGTATTGATTTTCACGCTCGATTTTTGTTATTTGATAGCTTATACCATCAATGCTAATGATGTGTTTTACTCTTAAGTCTTTAACTTCATCGGCTAAACAAAGGGCGGTTATTTGTGTGATTGTTGTGCCATCTTCAAAGATGATTTTAGTATGGCGGTTAAAGTGGCAATTTATAGCGTTTTCGTTTTGGTCTATTAAGACGCTATTAGTGTGTGAAAAAATCTTATTTAAATCGTTTAAAATCATCTTTGTACTTAGCATTTTATTCCTCTATCTCGTCTAAATCAATGCCTAAATCTTGATCGTCTTTTGGCTGTTCTTTTGGCTTTTTAGTGCCTCTTTTGTCCGTTAGTTTTGGCTTGTCTTGCTTGGCTATTGGTTCGATGCAATTTATATCAATAAGCCTTTTTATAAATAGCTCGTCCGTTCCTTGCACAAATTCCATCTCATCGCCTTTTTTGTAGAGCTTGGTTGATATTTGCGTATCGTATAAAACTTTAAATTGCGTATCGTATAAAACTTTAAATTTCATCTTTTAACTCCTTAAATGCTTGTTTTTGATATTACAAAAGACTTTTCACGTCCTAATTTTGCATCTACATCTAAATAAAGCTCTAATATAACATCGCCGCCTCTTTGGCTGTGTGTGAGTAGCTCAATGCTTCCAAAGCTTCCGATAAATATATCACTAAAATCACCAAATGCAACATCTCCGCTTTTAAGTAGCTGGGTTGTGAAGTATGCAAAGCCTTGTAAATCGCCGTTTGTTTCTATTAGCATTTTTTCAGTGCTTATGCCCCTTGGCGTGGCTTTAAGTTTGCTAACATCGCTATTTTTAAAGGCAAATTTTGCATTTGCTAGATTGGCGTTGTGCTCCTCTAACAAATCGCCAAATTCTAAGGTCTTTTCTAGTGTTGGCTTTGTTAGATAGCCATCAATGGTTGGTATTCCGCTAATCTCAAAGATGCCTTTAACTACGCCTTTACCATATAAAATTGTTTCTTCTAGCTTTTTGCGTATTGCAAATTTCATGGCATTATATGCAAAGGCTTCAAGGCTAAAGGCTGACATGTTCATCATGGTTCTAGTTATGCGTATAGTGCTTAAAAGCGTGTGCGGTTCTAGTATGATCTTATCAAATGCTAGGCTTTGTGCGTCGTTATATTGTCCTTCTTCTACAAAATCGGCTGTGATGTTTGAATTGTTGCGTGGTATTTCCACTCTTGCATTTAGTCCAGTTAGCCACTTGCATGAGCTTAGTAAGTCGCTTTCTTTTATAACGTCTTGGATTAGCAAATCATCCCTGAAATCGGTAGCTATTGCCCCTTTTGCCGTCGTTGTTGTTGTGATGCTGTCGCTAAATCTCACGCCAAAATCACCAGGCAAAATAAAACGCCCATTACTTGCGTTAAAATAGTTTTCACGCTCAAAGCCTAAATCGGCGTTGATGTTTCCTGCGTTTAAAATGATTTTAGCTAGACTAAAATTTTGTTCTGTTTGCGTTTGCTGTTTCATGATGTTAAACTCCTTTATTGTTTCGGTTGATTTTTGTTGTAGTGCTAGGCTCTTGCTAAATTCTAAATAGCTCATTTTGTTTTGTATTGCATTTAGTGCTTCATCTGGTTTATTTAAAATTTTGCCTAACTCAATGATCTGTTTTATATCGTCTTGCTCCTTTGTCTCAGGCGTAATTGGCTGTGTTTCTTTGCTAAAATTTGCAACTTTTGCGTTTTTGTCTGCTCCTTGCCATACTGCACTAAGTTCGCTAATAGTGCCGTTTTTGATCTGAAAATGGCTAATGTCTTGCACTTTTTCAAGCTCTATAAGTTCATAATCTCCGCCAAATCCGACGCTTACGCTATCACTGAACCCCTCTTTGTAGCGATTAAACGCCTCTTTGCTCTCTTTAACCTCATCGCTAAATTTAACAATGACTTTAAAGCCATCATCATCTAGCTTAACCGCTTGTATTTTGCCAATGGCGTTTTTAAAGCTTACATCATGATCTAAATAAAACGTTGTAGCTTGAAATTTGACGCTGTCTAAATCTACACTTAAATAATAATCCTCTCCAAAAACTGAATGGCGTTTGTGCAAATTATCACGGCTTAAGGCTAAAAAGCTTATAGTTTTGTTTGTCTCGTCTATAGCCTCTTGATTGCTTAGCTGTGCGTTAAATTTAAAAGTTTGGTTTTTGAGTTTGTCAATGTTCATTTATCTCTCCTTTTAAAATTTTAATCTCTCTTAGTTTTTTAACAAGTTCCTTTTCTTTGTCTAGTTCATCCATAAAGTCATCAATTTCTACTCCTTTTTCTCTTAATACTTCGCTTATCGTTTTAAATCCTGCTTGGATTGCGATTTTGTTGGCATTTACCTCTTTTACAGGATCTATATACTCCCAACCTTGTGCTTTGAAATTGAAATTTTCACTTATTAGGATGTAGTCTTTTGGTTTGATGCGTCCTGCTAAAAGCTCACACTCTAGCCATGCTTTAAAGATAACGTTGTGAAATTTTCTTTTGATGAAATTTTGAATGCGTTTGAAATTTCTACGCTCTGCTATTGTGCCTTGGCGTATTGAGCTATAATTAACATCGCTTAAATCTCCCGTATAGGTTGAATAGCTTACGCCTAAACTCCTCGCGACGTCTCTATCTGTCGATTTTAGAAAAAATTCCATGTTTATTGGATTGTGTGGATTTACAAAATGCGGCGTTATGCCATCTTCTAAAAGCTCAAATGTGCCTGTTTGTAAAACGTTGGGGATGTTAATCTCTTTTTGTTCGATTTCGCCATTTTCGCTATATTCGACGTTTGGCATTAATGAATTTTCATCTTTATGAACTAAAAAGCCTGTTATTTCACTTGCTAATCTTGCCCTGTCAAGTTCTGATTTTTTTAGTTTGTCCTTGCTGTGTGCATCAAAAATTGCACTTGCTAACTTGCTCACGCCTCTTTTTTGCTTCATTAGTGCCGTTTTTTTAATGTGTATGATCTCGTTTGCCGGTATTAGTCTGTATGTTTTATCTTTTAGCTGTTGATGGTATGTTTTTGGCGTTATTTGGTTTTTTTCATAAGCGATGCCGTAATAAATTGATCGCTTTTCATCCATTAAGTCATTTGTTATGTCGTCGGCGTCTATTAGCTCGATTTTTAGCTGTTCGCCCTTGCTTAGTCTTATGAATGCCTCTCCGTCTCTATAAAGTGCTGTTAATATCAACTCTTCATAATCACCAAAATCATAAACGCCGTATTTACAGCATTCATCCTCCCATTTAAAAAATGCCTTTTGTATGGTTTGGTTTAGCGTCTTTTTGTGTGTTGTAACGTCTAGTATAAATCCTTGCTCTCCATAAATTTCACTACAAAGCATCTCAAAAAATCCGCTAGTTAGTGATACGCTTGTGCTTATGCTTCTTGCTTGGTTTCTTAGTCTTTGGCTTACTTTGTCTAAATCGCTATTTTTTAATAGTTGATGTATCTCATAGCTGTTTATTCGGTTTGGCTCTAGGCTTGGATATTTAAAGAAATTTAGCTTTGTTTTAATTGGTTTTATTAGTGCTTTGGCGGTTGCGTGGCTTAATTGTGTTGGTTTTGGTTGTTGCTTTTTCATTACATCCTCGTTTGTCTTTTTGTTTTATGCTTCGTTGTAGTCAAAAAATCAGTACTCACGTATAACGCATACGCTGCGTTTAATTTTTTTCCTACGCCTTGCCTAAAATCAAAAATACTGCACACTTTCATTTAATACCTATCGCCAAAAATATATGTTTTAAACTTTGCTTTTTGTTTTTGTGCGTCTTTAATCGTTAAGGTTCTTATTTTTCTTAGTTCAGTTATTAGCTCAAGCGGACTTCTTTTCTCGACTTTTAAATTATCAATCCAGTATTCTTTGATCTCAATGCCATTTTGAAGATTGTTTAATACATCATCGATTGCCTTGTCTATTAGCTCTATCCGCTCTTTAGTTGTCATTAACTGCCTTTGTGCTGTGTGTTGTTTAAGATGATTTTATAAAATTATGTGAGTTTAAATTTACAAGTGATAAAATAGGCAAAATTTATAAAGGCGGCAAAAATGCAAGTAATTTTAAATAATGTAAGTAGTGAAATTTTAGCGGTTTTAGAGAGCTTAAAGGCATTAAGTCCAAATTTAGAGATAAAAAAGAAAAAAGAATTTTCTATTTCTGGACTTGATAAGGCGATTGATGAGTTTAAAAATGGCGATGTTATAGAGTGTGAAAATTTTAAAGATTATCAAAAAAAATGAGAAGTTAAAATGGTGTTTTGTCTCTTTATTTAATGCAAGTTGGTAGCCATAGCGAATTATTCTAACTGCCAAATTCTTTATAAATTTTAGCATCTTTTAGCTCTATTAAAATGCTTTCGACTTCTTTTATTATAGCTTCGTTTAGCTCGTCGCTTAAATTTATAGCTCGGTTTAATCTGTGTGGTAGTGAATAAAGGCGGTTTGAGATAGTAGCGGCGATATCGCCTAAATCCTTTTGAAGCCTGTAAATTTCTATAACTTCGCCCTTTTGTTTTGCGAGTTTTAACTCTTTTAGCTCGGCTTCTGCTAGCTCTTTTTTGGCTCTCGCCTCGCTTAGTTCAAAATTGGCGGTAGCGGCTTTTACTTTATAGTTTAAATAATCATCAATGCATGATGTTAAATCCCATTTGTTACGCTCTAGCTTTTTTATAATCTCTTGCTTTTCTAGCTCTTGAATTCTACGCTCGGTTAGTCCTAATGCGTCGCTTAGCTCTTTTGTCGTTACTATCATTTTGTGCCTAAGTTATTAAAAAGACTTAAATCATTCTCTGCCTTTTTAGCTAAGTTTTGGCGTTTTGTTTGTAGGTTTTTTAAGTAGTGTTCATAGCGTAAATTTCCATTGCAAAAGCTATCAATGATAAAATCCGCCATGTCTGATTTTTTCATCTCGTAAGCTTCACAAAGTTGCTCAAAGCGTGAAGCGTTTGCAATGCTTAAGCTTAAATCATAGCGCGTTTTTTTATGCATTACGTTTTTGTGTATTTTTGGCATTTACTATCCTTTTACGCCTTAATTCGTTTTTGATTAGCTTTGCGGCTGCGTAAGCTAATACCGTGATATCTAGTGCTTCGTTGCGTTCTCTTATTTTAACGTATGATAGCCTTGTATAGCCTTTTTTGTTTTTAATCTCTTGAAGCTTTTCGGCTGTTAGTTGTAAGAAAAACTCATTTGTAAAGTTTTTATTATAGTGAAAATATCCCTCGCCATGCTCTTTAATCGATAAAAGCCTAAAAAATTCACTCTTACCCTTAAATGTGCCTATACTTATAAGCCTTACGCCCTTTCTTATAAATCTTACTTTGTTTAAAAAATCCACTTTTGCCGCGGTCTCACTCGCTCCCTTAGATGCGATTAGCTTGGGGCTTAAAGAGACAAAATTATAAACTCTATAGGCGTTAAATCCGCTATCAATTAGTGCTAGACTTACGCTTAAAATTTTGCCGTCCTCTCTTTTAAATTTTTTATGCAAGTGCTTAAATGCCGTTTGCCAAACCTCATCCTGATCTGTGTTGCCGTAAATTTGTTTATAATCGATATTATAGGCTTCATAGCCCTTAGCCCATCCGATAAAGATTAGTTCTAAGCGGTTGCCTTGCACGTCCATACCTGCAGTTATGAATTGCACTTTTTGCGGTAAGTTTTGATCTGTGTAGTGTTCTATTCGGTCATAAAGCTCATTTTCATTAAAGCTTGTATTTGGTGGCTCGTATGTTATGGCTTGAAGCGTGTTTTTAAAGGCTTGGATTTTTAGCTCGTTGCCCTGTGCGTTTAAATAGTCTTTAATGATGTCGCTCATCGTAAAAAATGGGCTATAAATAGCGTTTAAGAAAAATCCAGCTATATCGCTGCTTGGATTTTGTGCGATCCATTTGCCATTTTTTACGGCTTGGTTTTTTTCTTGCTCGTTTAAAAGCGTCCCGCATTCGCTGCATTGGTATCTGACGCTATTAGTTATTAGCTCTTTGGTCTGTGCGTCTTGCTCGTATGTTATGCGTTCAAAAATTAATTTTTGTAAGTGGTTGCAATGGGGGCAAGTGATGAAAAAATAGCGCTGATCTGAGTTGTCAAATTCGCTTTGAATTTTGCTACTGCCTGAGATGGTCGGCGTTGAACTTATTATGATTTTGCGGTCGTGAAATGTTGCGGTGCGTTTTGTTGCTAACTCTATACTGTCGCCCTCTTTGGTGGCTTCACAGCGATCGGCTTCATCAATAAGCAAAATTTTAATCGGCTTACTTGCTAGTTTTGAGGGGCTAATTGATCCGATTAAGGCTAAATTTCCGCCCCTGAAATTTTTAATTAAAATCGTGTTGTTTGCATCGTGTGCGTTTATTAACTCATCTAGTTCAGGCGTATCTCTAAACATCGGCGTTAAGCGGCGTTTTGAATAGTCCTGTGCGTCGTCTTTGTTTGGTAGCATGAATAAAATCGTGCTTGGCTCTTGGTGGATGTAGTAGCCTAAGACGTTATTTATTAGCTCGGATTTGCCTAACTGCGACGCCCAAAGTAAGACGACTTTTTGACGTTTTGGATTTGAGATTTCAAGCATTGGCTCTTTTTGATAGCTGAACGCTTTAAATTTGCCAAAATTTGATGAACTTTCTTTACTTAAAATCCTGTAACGCTCAGCCCATTCTAAAAGATTAAGGCGTGGCTTTAAAAAAATTGAGTTTGCAAACAGATCTATTATTTTACTCATTTTTTGATTTAACTTATTTTTACAATGCTTATTGACTTTCTTTTCTCGTTTAACTTTCTTTTCTCGTTTGACTTTCTTTGATTTTGTATTATGCAAGTATTTAAATGCTTAATTATACCATTTTAAGGGCTTAAAAGCAATTTTTAGCTCTTTTTTAAAGCTTTTTTATTAAATTTTATTATATTTTTTAAAAAACTAATTTTATATTTTTAAAAAACCGAAAACGAAATGCCCAAAATTTAATCACAGCCCCATTTTTTTCGGTGATGATAACCGCATGGGGAGAGGATGGCTAGAAAGAACCTATAAGAGAATTTTTGTTTGTTACGCCACTATTAAGAGGGCTTAAAATTTAATTTACATTAAAGTGGATTTTGTAGGTGTGAGTGTGCCTTGATGGTTTAGGCGTTGGTGCGTTGGCTTTGGTGATGATTTGCTTATGGTGTTTTTAGCGGAGCTTAAGGCTAAAAGTATATTTATATCCTTATTTTTTAGCGGATATTAAGGCTAAATAGCAAAATATCACACAAATTAGCAAAGATTTAGACTATCACAGCAAATATTAGCCTAATTCACGCTTGTAAGCTTATGGCTTTGCTTGATGGTTTAGCGATAAATCAGATGGCAACTAGCAAAATCAAAAATAGATGCAATTTTATAAGTTGCAAATGGATTTAATTTTGATAAAACTAAATAATAAAACGTCTAAGGTTGCAATCACGGCGAAGCAAAAATTTTATTTATGCTTTGCGTGAATGGATAAATTAAGGAGTTAAAGCATGAGATACAATTGTGACTTTGTGCGATGTTGTTTGTCGTGCGTGGCGTTGGCGGCTGGACGTGATAAGGTGTGTGAAGTGGCTTTTGATTATTTTGTAAATTTAGCCATCAGCCCTAAAATCTCATCTAATGTCTTGCTTTTTTCGTAGTGATTTAAAAACGGCTCAACCCAATGCGGCGTTTTGTTGTTTTGCTTCCAATTCATCATCGTTTGGTATGGCATTTGCACTAAGAGAGCAAATTCTTTTTTACTCAAATTTAGCTCATTTAATCTATTTTCAAATTCTAAATTACTCATTTTATCGCCTTTTAAAATTACAAATTTTATCACAAAATAACTAAATTAATTATAAAATACTTGATTTTTAAATTAAAATATGGTATAATTATATTATATTAAAGAAAGGAGGGTTAAGATGAAGCACTTAGAAATTTTAGTCAAAGTCGCCACTTTGATTTATTTAGTGCTAAAAATAGCTAAATTGCTTTTTTAGCATTGTAGGGGGCTGCCCCCTGCCTTTGTGTGTCTTAACCCTTTGAAATTATACCAAAAGGAGGCTTAAATGGCTGAAATTTTAGAAGTTTGCGAAGTGTTGCTACTTGCTTACATCGCTTTAAATATCCATAAAATCAAAAGCAAGGATTAAATGGCGTGGTGACACGTCTATCTTTGGTGTATCGTTTGTGTGTGACGGTTTAGGCGTTGATGTGTTGGTTTAGGTGGTGGCTTGTTTATTGTGTTTTAGCGGAGTTTAAGGCTATCGTTTTGCTTTCTTGCCTTTGCCGCATACATTTTCACACGGTATACCGTCGCCATCTCGGTCAAACTTATCCATACCACACGCTTTAAGATAGTGCATAGCTTCGGCACAGCTAGTCATCTGCTTACAATATCTTTTGGAGCAGTCGTATTTATCTGTCCCACTTGCTATAATCACAAAAATAAAAAATAAAAATAATTTTTTCATCTTTAACCCCTTAAGATTTGATTTGATTGCTTACAATATCATATTTCTAATTCTCTAAAATTTCTTTTAAAGCTTTAAGTTTTTTTATAAAATAATCAAGTGTTGCGTCGTTGCCGTATTTTGTAAATAGCTCTAAAAATTCTTTAAATTTTGGTGTGTTTGTGATGTCATTTTGATGATTTAGGGCGTTATTGTCGCCGTTTATTGCTATGTTTTGGCTACCAATTGCGACTGCACCTATCATTTTATCCATTCTTATTCCTAATTTTGTAAAAATTTCAATCTTTTTTTTTGCTGGTATTTCGCCTCTTGTTTGCCAAGTTGTTAAAGTTCTATAGTTAATGTCTAAAATTTTAGCCAATTCTTTAATAGTTTTAGCACCTGTTGCATTTTTTAAAATTGCGATATATTCGTCAAAAGTATTCATTTTATTACCTTTTCATAAACAAATTCGTCATTTTTACTTGACAAGTTATTCAAAATGTCGTATAATTACGACGTCAAATATAATTGCATCAATGCAATTATAGTAATTTAAAGCTGTTTTAAGCTTTAAATTACTAATGCAAATCGTAAAAACAAGGGATTAAATATAAAAAGCAAGGTTAATTTTATATCGTAAGTAGTTATAAAAAGCCCTTTGCGTGGTAGTGCAAAGGGCTTTTTGTGGATATTAAACAAAGGAGCAAAGATGACAATTGCAGCGATGATTTACGAAAAAACAGGCATAAGCAAAAAAGAGTATTTAAAGCTTAGAGGGCTTGATGTAGGGGCGTTAAGGGCTGGATACGTGAGTAAAAAGCTAATGGCGATACTAGACGCCGATGGGATTAATTGGCGAGAAGCCGATGATGCCAAAGTAAGCGGCGGCAGATGCGGGGCTAGATATGTGCTTAAAAATGGCATGGTGCAAATACCAGGCATGAAGCCGATGAGCGTCGATGAGTATTTAAAGGTCATGGGTGCAAATTGAGTGCTTTTTTTGCATCGTGATTTTCGGTGTGGGCGTGGTTTTAGGTGCTTATTTAGCTAATCGTTAGGCTTGATAAATTGGATAGCGGGGCATTTTGTATTGGTCAAAGAGCAAATCCTATTTTTGCCTTTTGCGTAAGTGCAAGACAAAAAAACTACTTTTTTATAGTCTTGTAAAACAAAGGTTATTTTAGGATTTTGGTTTGTGAGATTGGCAAGTGTGCCACATATCGCCTTTTTTTCGGTGTAAAAGTGGCTTTTTTGCGTGGTTTTACAAGCGATAAAACCTACAATTATACCGCCAAAGAAAATGGCTAAATTTTGATTTATATTGTCAAATATGAAGTTTAAAATTTCCATTTTATAAGCCTTTTTTAAAGCAATTATAGCACACATAAAGGATAAAAGATGACAACTATATATAAAGATTTAATGAAATTTTTCGCGCTTAAGGATAGTTTGCAAAACATTCAAGAGCAGATAAAAGAGCTAAACGAGGATAAAAAGCAGCTTCAAAAGGATATTAAAAATCTAGAAGCTAAGCTAAAAAAAGAGATACCAGATTACAAATTGCAAGAGGGGCAAGAATGAAAAAGCATCACACTTTAGGCGAAATTTTTAAGTTTATTTATAGGCTTAAACGCCTGGGCTTTGATGTAAGCATTAGCAAAGATGGCGGCTTCTTTGCAAAAAGGGGCTTTGATGCTTAGCTTTTGTATTCATTTTGTAGTTATAAATGCTTTGTTTTATTGGGTGCTTGTGTTTGTTGGGTGTGCGTTTGGATACAAATCACATTCACACACATCGCCACTAGAAACGCTAATACTTGCATTTTTGTTATTTGTGCCACTTTTAGGGGCGATGCTTAGTGTGGCGACGGCTTTAAATATCATCTTAAAGAGCTTTAAAAGCAGATGAAGCAGCTAAAAACTGATAAAAAAATAGAGTATAGCACAGGTATTGATGCCATGCGTTTTATCATGCCAAAGGCTACATTTTTAAAATTTATCAAAAAAATCGAGCTTAGCAGCAAGTTAAGAGCCGTTAGCAGAAACAAAAAAGTAAAAGGCTATATAAGTGATAAATTTAAAAACTATAAGCCGCTTATCATGCCAAAAGGGCATGAATATAAGGTTAGGTATATGAGCTTTAAAAGGGGCGTTGATAGCCTTACAAACACGATGCTAGTCGTTGAGAACTCAAATGAGCTAAATGATTTGTGCAGAAAACGCAAAAAGCCATTTGGGTATTTTGTAAAAGTCGAGTTTGTGGGGCTTTATCAGCCTAGCCGTGAAGTATATAAAAAGACTTATGAAATTTTAGCAAAGTTTTTAAAACGCTTTAAGTGCGATAGCTTCGATCTAGCGACGGATATTGATAGCGATAGGCAATCAGGGGCTAAAAATAAAGAGTGGTTTAGTCGTTTGCTTCGTCCATTTGGTGGCGATGTACGAAGCTATTCAACAAGCTTATATCTAAATAAGTGCCGAAAGGAGCGTTTTTATAATCTTAGTAAGGTCTGTTTTTACGACAAATTTAAAAAGATGAGTGTGTGTCACCGCCAAAAGATAGACAGCAAATATCAAAAATGGCATAGGATAGAGCTTACATTTAAACTAAAGGCGAAATTTCGCAAAGCGTGGGAGCATGAGGGTATAAATGAATACATCCAAATCATGGATGAGATTAGCAATCGCTTAAGCGATGGGATGTATCCATTTGGTGTGGATCTTAAAATTTTAAAAAATCAAGTGGCTTTTTTTAAAGATAATAGGCGCGCGTTATCTTTTACAAAATCCGCTTAAAGGTTGAAAATGAAAGAAATACAAATGCATTTTAGAGCTTTAAAGGTGGCTTACATGTTTAAACAGCATGAGATTATAAGCCTTATAGGTCGTTTTAATTGTCTAACGCATTTAAGACTAGCACTAAAAATAAAACGTGATGAAAATATGTCAAAGATTAAAATTTATGTTGCTAGTCCATATGATGCAATGCTTAATCGTGGTTTTAGTCTAGATGAAGTAATGCAGGTGGCTAAAAAGACAAAGAAAAACGCAATTAATTATTTTTTAGGGTTTGATTTTGATTATTTTTCGCCAGTGCTTGAGTTTGGCGATAAGGGTTTAAGTCGTGATGTAGCCATGAAAAGTTGCTTTGCTGAGCTTTTAATGGCTGATTTTTTATATATTGGCGATGGTGAGTTTGTAAATAAAAGTGAGGGTATTTATGAAGAGTATAGATTTTGTATTGAAAATAATATTGCAGTTGTTTTTGCAAGGCGTGAGATTAGGGAGGAATTTAAGCAAAGACTGGATGCAGAAAATAGTGCAAAAAACGCTTTTTAAGCGTGTAAAAGTGGCTAAGTATAGATATATATACGGATCAAAGGCTAGATTTTGGGATAAGTTTTACTATAAAAATGTAGATGGGTTTATAGTTTCAAGAGTTGGTAATGAAGTTGTAGATGTAGGAGCACAAGATGAATGCAGCAAAACGAGCGTTAAAGATAATTAGGCAAAATTGCCAAAATGAGATTAGAGAGCTAAACAAGGCTTATAAGGATTATTATATACATGAGCATATTACTTTAGAGGAGTTTGAATATATTGAGCTTTGTGCATGGACAAAGGCGATGAGGCTTATCCCTAAAGAGATGCAAGATGAGATCTTAGAACTTATAAAAAACAAAGAATGCAGATTTGAAAGTCTTCCTGATTTTTTCAAATTTAGCGTAAGTGCGGCAAATTATAAGGTGTGAGATATGAAGCTATTTAATGATAATTTTCAAAATTTTAAGCGTTATGGCATTCCAAAAGAACAGCTAATAATAGCCGATATCCCTTATAATTTAGGAGTGAATGCTTACGCTTCTAATCCTGAATGGTATATAAACGGCGATAAAAAACAAGGCAAGAGCAAAAAGGCTAAAAAAGCCTTTTTTGATACGGATTTTAACTTTAATTTGGCTGAGTTTATGCACTTTGCAACTAAAATGCTACGCCCTGAGCCAAAAGAGACTAGCAAAGCAGGGGCGATGCTGATATTTTGCAGTTTCGAGCAACAAATGCCGCTTATACAACTAGCCAAAAGATATGGATTTAAAGGCTATAGAAATTTAGTTTTTAAAAAGCCATCAAGCGGCGAAGTATTAAAGGCAAATATGCGAATTGTGGGCAACTGTGAATATGGCATTTTGTTTTACCGCGATAAGTTGCCAAAATTTAACAACAACGGCAAAATGATCATGAATTGCATGGATTTTATGCGTGACAATGGCGAATATCCAAAAATCCATCCAACACAAAAGCCGGTTAGGCTATTAGAGCATCTTATATCTTTATTTACTGATGTTGGAGATGTAGTAATCGATCCTTGTTGTGGCAGTGGTAGCACATTAATAGCAGCTGATAATTTAGGACGCAAGGCGTTTGGCTTTGAGATAAAAAAGGAATTTTGTAAAGCCTTTAACGAAAAGATGCTAAAAAATAGACAGCTAAAATTTGTATTTTAAAAGGGCTTAAATGAAGCAAAATGATACATGGGTAAGCGGACAAATCGCAAAAGAGCTATTAGGCGTAAAGCAAACGGCGACACTTACAAAATTAGCTAAAAATGGCTTGATAAAAAGGACAAAGGCAAATTCAAAAGTGATTTATTACTCAAAAAATAGCATTTTAAGCTATTTAAGCGGCGATAATGATAGGAGTTAAAAAGCACTCTTTAAAAGAGTGGATAGACGCGTTAAAAGAGCTTGATGGGTTAGCAAATGACGCACAAGAGCTAATAAATGATATGAGCTTACACCTTAACGCCATAGGTTTAAACACACCTACGGCGTTATCTTATTTAAAAAAGCTTAGGCAAGTAGGCGAGATTTTAAAGCAGATAAGACAGGGCAAATCAGCAGCTATTTAATCAAAATATATTATAATGCAAGGCAAAGGATTAAAATGGCAGATGAAAACATTGTAAAGCGTGTATGTGCCGAACTAGGCATCACACAAAGGGAATTAGCCCATCGTATAGGAATGGGGGCGGATAGTTTAAATGTGGCGGTTTCAAATAATAAATTTAGCAAACAAACAAAAGCCAGTATAAATTTGGTGTTTGAAAATGAAACATTAAAAAAAGAGTTACTAAAATATGAAAATTTAAAAAATGCCTTAAAAGATGCTATTTTATAGAAATAGATACCATTATAAAAATTAAGATATTTATTTATTTTTTCTTAGTTTTATTTATAAAAGCCATTGACAAATCTAAATTTATATGATATAATTCTACTATAAATATTAAAATTATTAATATTTTGTCCTTTTAGGTGGAATTGTTAAATTTAGATTAGTTTGCTAAAATCATAAAAAGGTAATAGTAAAATGAAAAAATGGCAGGAATTAACCATCAACGCCTTTATGAACTTGGGGATAGGTCTTATGGCAGGTGGGATTTTAAAGTTGGTATTGGATTTTTCTAGTATTATATCATCAGTAGTTATTAGTTTTTTGGGTGCTTATATTTTATTATTTGCTTCACTAACTGCAAAAAGTATAGAAGAAAGGGGTTAAAATGGACGCTTCGGCATATTTAGCATTAGCAATAGCGATAATTTCAACTGTTGCACTTTATTTTTTAAGAAAAACAAACAAGACGCAACACTAATTTAAGCTAACAATCCCCCTAAATTGCAAATCACAACAAGGGGCAAATTAAAGCGTGGCGTTAAAAATAAGCGAGTTTAAAATATTTTTATAATCTAAGCCTTATTTGTGAAAGTTGTAAAATGATTAAAAACATCAACGAAATAACCGAAATAATGCTAAAATGTAAGCATTGTAAGACACGCATCGTCTTTGACATCAATGAACGCAAACGATCATTTAGCGTATGCCCTAACTGTGCAAATCGCTTTTTTGATAGCGATGTGAAGCTACTTGATGATTTTGATGATGTGATGTATAGATTAAAACACATTAAAGAGCTTGAAATAAGCTTTATTTGTGATAAAAAGGACAACAATGAACGATAAAAATTTAATAAAATCAACATGCAAAGAGTTAAATTTAACTTATAAGCAACTTGGCGAGTTAATAGGGTATAGTGAGGGGGCTTTAAAAACAATATCATCAACTGGCAAAGTTAGCGAAAATTTAGAAAAATCAATTGCTTTACTTTATCGTATAAAAGAGCTTGAAAACAAAAATAAAGAGATGGAAAATTTAAAAACAACGCTAAAAAAACTACTTGATTTAAAATAACTCAATCGGCGGATTTTAGCCGATTAATTTTAACTTTTTTTCTGTAAATTCTTTAAAATTATTAACTAAATTATTGACTTTTATTTAAAAATATTGTATAATTATACTATCAAAGGTTAATTTATAACCTTTGAAATAAAATAAAAGGGGGCTAAAAGATGGAAACTTTAACCGCCATCATCGGTTTGGTTTCTGCTTTGATTGAATTATTCGTATTGCTTTACGAAATTAAGCAAAAATCAAAGTAGCAAGGGGGGCAATCCCCCACCGCCATCTTTTAGCCTTTACAATTATACCATAAGGAATGTAAAAATGACTGATTTAATTCAGAATATTTTAATTTTGGTTTTGGCGTTGCAAGTTGCCTATCTTTTTTATAAAACAAGGGGGCTTAAATGAATGAAATTTTAGAAACTTTGCAAGTCGTTTTACTTGCTTAATATTACAGGGGCAAATGCAAATTCTTAATATTATTTTGGATTTAGTAATAACTTGCAATTGTTATTTATAAGATGCCCAATAAGTAGCGTTAATCAATAAAGCCTAAATTAGGCTTTATTCATCATCTAAATAATCCGCCCACCATTGCATTAGCTTAGCCCTATCATCAAGGTTTAAAGCGTGATTGTAAGTCGCTTTTACTCTATTTTTTTCAGTGTGTGCTAGGCAAAGCTCGATTATTCTCTCATTTAATCCATGCTTACTTATGTTTTCGTGTGCTATTGTGCTAAACATCGCCCTAAATCCATGCGGCGTTAATTGCTCGTTTGTGTAACCTAAATTTCTAAGCATTGAGCGAATGGCGTTGTCACTTATTGGTTTTGTGCTGCTTTGTGGCGATGCAAACAGATATTTACTCTTAAACTCATAAATTTTATAATTTTCTAGCAATTTTATAGCCTGATCGCTAAGTGGTATGATGTGCGACTTTTTCATTTTCATTTTGTGAGACGGAATGCACCAAATCCGCCCTTTTAAATCTATTTCGTCCCATGTCGCATGTCGTATATTAAAAGATCGTGCTACTGTTAAAAGTGCAAAAAGCCCAGCCGTTTTAACTCTTATATCGCCGCTATACTCATTTATATTTTGTATTAGGTTTCTTATTTCGCTTTTGGTGTAAAGTCCAGGCAAATTTATAACTTCAGGCTTTTTAAAAAGTGCTGATTTGTCGATATCAAGGGCGATATTGTGCGTTAGATATTCACGCGTTACCGCCCATTTAAAAAATGCCGTGATGTTATTTAATGCTCGATCTAGCGTCTCAAATTTGCCGTCTTTGTTTAGCTCATCAGTCGCTTGGATTATATCGCCTTTTTTAATGGCTTTTATATCTTTATTGCCAAAATTTGGCAAATAAAATCTTTCAAAATACCTCGTAATTGTTTGTAACTGTTTGGCTGATACTTGCGGCTTTTTATATTCTAGCCATTTTTTTAACACATCTTTAAATATCGTAAGTGTTTGGCTATTTGTAGGCTCATCACCATTTGCTATCATCTTTTGAAATTCTAGGCGTTTGCTTCGTGCTTGTAAAAGGCTAATTATTGGATATTTGCCTAAGCTTATGCGTTTATATTTTTGTGTTTGTTTGCTTTTAAACTCATAAATAAATGTCTTTGTGCCGTTTGGCATAACTAAAATGTATAAATTTTGCCCATCACCGACTTTATATCTATTGTTTTTTGGCTTTAATGCTTTTATTTTTGTATCGTTTAACATAACGGACACCTTTTTAAAATTTTATACTTTGTCCGTTATATTGTCCTTTATTTTTGCTTATACTAATATAAATCAAAATAAATTTAAACAAATCAATTTAAATCAAAAAATAGTTATAAACGGCGATAAAATAGGATTTTATAAGAGATTAAAACAAATCAATTTAAGCTAATACAAATTAATACAAATAAACAAATGGCGGACAGAGAGGGATTTGAATTATTACTTATAAAATGATATTTAAAATTTATTTGGTATAATTTCGCTTAAGGGGCAAAAGCCAAAGGTGGCCGCCTCTGGCTTTA
>NZ_CAJHOF010000017.1 GCF_905120465.1 Campylobacter majalis | reverse complement strand
ATATAATATTTATATTGTGTAGATATTGTATAGATAGTTAAGATTGGTAAAAAATTTGTGAATTTTTGATTTTCTATTAAAAGTTGAAAATATTTTATTTTTATGAATTTAAGAATAGAATAGAAAGAAATTTTAATGTAAAAAACTTTTTAAAATACGAAAATATCGGCGTTTCATACACTTTAGAAATTCCACTCAGCTACACTCTCAGTCCACTCAGCTACACTATTTTTCCATCTGTGTGGACAAATTATGATAAATGTTATCATAAACGATTAAAATTCCACTAATAAAAGACAAAAAGCGATATTTTAAGCTATATTTTATTTTTTTGTGTATTTTTTGTGGAAAATATAAAATTATAAATCAAAATTTATAAAAATGATATCTTATTACAATAGGTTACAAAATGTAACTTATTAAGTTTATTTTTATTTATTTATATATTTTTTGCCTTAGAATAATACAAATTTTTTCATAAAGGATTAATAATGGATAAAAGATTTCTTTTTTCTATTGTTTTGTTGCTTGGACTGACAAGCTTTGGTTTTGGTGCCGATGAGTTTTCTGAAGCGGCAAATGTTGTTAGCTCGGCTTCAACATCTGGTAAAGCTATTGTAAAAGAGAGTATGCAATGGTTATTTGCTCTTGTATTGCCTTCAGCTCTTATGGTAACTTCTGCTTTTCTTGCATATAGATTTGAAAAACAAAAAAGTGAACAGGATAAAGAAACTTCTAAAATATATACAAAAATGGCTATAGCAACATTAGGCGGTTTTTTTGTATATATTGCGATAGCTATGCTTGTTAGTCGTTGGTTTTTTGGAGATTTTACTAGTATATTTAGTAAGGTTATTTATGCTTTCTTTACTAGCGTGTTTCAATAATAGGTTAAAAAATGAAACATATTTTTTTAAGTTTAGCTCTTTGTAGTTTTATTTTTGCAAAGTGTTATTACATTCCTTGTGATGGTAATGTAAATATGGCAGAGCAACAAACTAAGGCAAAATTACAACCTGAGTTTGAAGGCGTGATGAGTGAACTTAAAATTTTAAAAGAAAAATATGGTCTAAATTTAAAAGCCTATGAAAAATCCAATGAGCTTTTAAGGGAGCAAATTGCACTTACCAAAGAAAAGGCTTTGAAAAATAAAGAGCTAGTTTTTTTACTTAGAAAATTTAATCAAAGTCTTAGTCTTACAATAAACGCAGAAGTAACAGCGGACGAAGAGAATAAAAATGCAAATTAGAACTACAAAATTTCCTTACTTCTTTTGGGGTTTTAATAGGGCTTATGAATGTGATTTGGATTTTGAAGAGCATATATATAAAAATTTAGAAGTAAAAACAGAGTATAGGTTTAAAAAGATTAATAGTCTTTTGTATTTGATTATTAAGTATTTACCTATATTCTTTATTTTTTACTTTACTTTTAATAAATTTGATTTTTCGTTTTCAAAAACAACAATATTAAGCCATATTTTGGCTTTTATACTTGTAAGCATTGTTAATCTACTAGATGGTTTATTTAGGCAGATTGTAAGTATATTAGCAATCTTTTCATCTATATTTTTTGGTTTTTATATCGATGAGATTTTTTTGGTTGCTTACGTTCTAAAGTATTTTTTGTTTTTTAGTGTATTTATTATGATTTTTTTAGACACTAGATTGCAAGCATATTCTATTTTGAATGACAACGGTAAAGTGTTGTCAAATTTTACTATTCCAAAGAGTAAAAAATGAGAAATTTTAAAAAAATATCATTATTTTTAGTATTAAATGTTGGTTTTGTTATGGCAAACCCACTTGAACCGCAAAATTTTATTGCACCATCTCAGCAAGAGCTACAGCAAAATCAAAGTCAAAAAATAGATGACCTAAAGGCAAATAGCTTTTATTTAAACCTTGATCCAAAGGACATAAATGCTATTCAGAAAAAAGATGAAGAAGTCAGAAATGCTTTTGATAGATTTTCACAAAAAGAGATTAATTATAAGCCAGTGATACGTCCTATCGCTTCAATGGATAGCATAAATTTGCATCCATATTTTACTACAACTATTTTACTACCAAAAGGCTCAATTATAAGTCATATAGATAGTTCAAATTCAATGGCTGTTTTAAAATATGAAAATAATGCTATTTTGATACGTCCTAATCAAGATTTTAAAATAGCAAATTTTACAATCCTTTATAAATTAGATGATGAAAATAAAATACTTAATGTTTTAGCAAATTTTTATGAAAAAAATCCGTTGGATTTTCAAGATAAGTTAAATTTGGTTTATTCTTATTCAAATACACCAAAATTAGATGGCTTAGAAGTTTTAAGTGCCTATGTAAAAGAATTTGGTTCGTTACCAAAACAAGAATATTCATTTATTCAAATAGGCGACATAAGTTATCGTATTGTTAAGGATGATAAATATGGCAATATTATGCGTGGTGGCAATAAGTATCGAATAGATAACAATACAATTTATAGGTAAGAAAAAATGCAAGGTGTTGAAATTTCGCAAAAATTAGATGAGTTAATAGATAAGCTTAATAATTTTAATAGAGCCAATAAAGCTATTGATGAAAAAATGGAAAAAATTGAAGCGGTTATGTCAATAATGGCTAAACATATTGAAATTTTAGAAGATAGAAATACAAAATTTATAGATAAATTTAAATTTGGTAGATTTAAATTCAAAAAGCTTAGTGAAGAGTTGCCAAGTGTAAAAATAAAAAAAAGAGCTAATTTTAGCTTAAATGATGACTAAGGATAGAGTATGAAAGATAAGAAAATTTTAATTTTTATTGTTATTTTGGTTGTTGCCATTATAAGCATTGCTTTTATCATAAAGCCTGATGATAATAATAATGGGATTGTTGTTTCACAGCCTCAAGACATAAGAGAGCTAATTTTGGATACAAATAATACTTTAACCGATAAAAACGGCACATTTATACCGCCAAAAATGGAGATTAATCCATTTGTTCAAAATACACAAAATTTAGCAGACAATAAAGAAGAGGCTATAAAGAATTCGGCAAACGTATCAACACAAGAGCCTAAGATTGCCGATATGACAAACTATGAAAATATAAATCAAGAAGAAAGTATTAAACGGATAGCAAAACGCCAAAAACCAAATGATATGATAGCATTTTTAAAAGAAAAACAAAATGAATTTAGCTTTAATGCTAGAGAAAAAAGTTTTAAATTTGATATGAAAGAGTATTTAGTGGGCGATAAATTTTTAGATTTTTTTGAGATTACAGATATTAGTCAGAATTTTATCCGCTTTAAAGATAATAGCTATGAATACAATCTCAGATTTATAAAGGAATAACAATGGGTATGAGTATGGATGAAATTATTGCAGAGATGAAAGCAGAGTTAAGTAGGCTCTATGCAAAGATCAAAAAAATTGAAGCTTGTCTTGATGAAATAGAGACATTTTTAATCGAAAACGAAATAGATGAAAATAAAAAACAAGGACTTAAAATATGAAAAAAATTATTTTTTTTGTAAGTTTTTTGGTTATATGCCTTAATGCAAACAACCTTTATGATGAGCCAAATCCAGCAAGCTTTAAAAATGGCTTTAATGCCGGTATAAATTCGGTAGCTTTTCAAGCAAAAATAGATGGCTTTTATCCGCAAATAATAAATATAACAAAGCCTTATGTGGTTGCAGTTGAAATTAAAAATATGAGCCTTGACGAGGCATTGTTTTTGCAAATCATAGCAAACAGAGAGGGTTTTGATACACATCTTACAACTCAATATGTTACCTTTGGAGAATATCAAAGGGAAATAGATGCTAAGAAAATTGTTAATAAAATAAAAGCTGACTACAAAATAAAGAGTAGTGAAATCAAAATTTTAAAAGATAAGAAGCAAATTATTACTTATCCTTTTTTGTTTAGTGATTTTTATACAGAACTTTTAAAAGAAGCAAAGGCTAATGGAGTAATTGAATCATTTAAAATTATTGAAGTTAAACCTCAGGTTGTTAAAAAACCAGCTATAAAGTCGGTAAAAAAGCAAACTGAAAAGACAAAAACTATCTCTTTTAAAAATAGTAAAGCTATGAGTTACAGCCTATCAAATAATGATGAGAGTAATTCAAAAAATCTAAATGACAATGAACTAAAAAGTGGTAAATATACTTATGAAAAAATTATAACTACAAAGCAAGGCGAAAAATTTGTAAAAGTTAAGGGTGAAAATCTATATTTTAGCATTTTAGATGTTGTGATTGGAGAGTAAAATGAGAATTTTATTTATTACGGTTATAGCACTTTTGTTTATGGGTTGTTCTGGTAAGGTTCAAACTAATAAAATTCCAAATGAGAAAAGATGGAATTTACCTAGTAGCTCACAAAAATATAATGCTAGCATAAGTGCCAAACAGATAGCAGATTTTGAGGAGTATTCAGCAGAGTTTTTTAACCAAACTATTGGCACAAATAAAGGTTTAAATAAAAATTCTAGTCGTAATTATAATGGTAGTGGTGATGAGCTGGATATTTACGGTGTAGGATTAAATAGGGGGCATTTTAGTGAAAAAAATTAAAATAGCACTCTTGATTTTTACAAGTATTGCTTTTGGAAATAATAGCACTATGGATGGACAATCTGTTACTAATCACGCTATAAAATCGGCTAGTGAGGGGCGTGAGGTGGTAAGAGAACAGAAACTAAGTCCTGTTGATATTAACAAAAAAAGCGAGAAGTTATTTTATGGAGAAACTATACTAAATTGGCACTATGCTTTGCAAAGAGAAAATTTGCGTGCAAAAGAGGTTTTAGGAAACACGGCTGAAAATATGCTTGTTAAAAATGTTACAAAATCCGAAGCACAAAATGCAGGTGATACAAATTCAACAATTGAGCTTGTGGCAGTAAAGGGTTTTTGTTTTATACCTGAGGATATAAATGTAGGTAAGCAACCTAGTTCACTTAGAGTTAATTGTGAAACAAATTATGGCGGAATTGTAATGTTTGCGGATTTGGTAAATGTTAATGAAAGAGCAAGTCTTATTGCTGATCCAAAGTATATAGAAAAAAGCGGATATAGATTTAAAGTATCAAGTGCGATTGTTACAAATGAAGAAAAGACAAGCTACAATATAGCTACTTTTGTAAATGATAGAAAGATAGCAGAAGTGGGCTGGGGAGCATTAAGCGTTGGCTCTGATGAATTTAAAACCCAGTCAAATGCTTATTTAAAAGCACTTGAAAACTCTAAGCAATCACAGACAACAGATTATGTAAGTGTAACCGATGCGTCTGGCAATGTCTATCCGCAAGCTGTGCAGAACACTAATACAGAAAAACCTGATCCACTTGATTATTTAATAACAGGCGGTATTAATATGGTTGCAAGTATTGCTAAAAATACAGCTGAAATTTTTAAGAGAGATTTGCCATATTTATATCAGATTGTAGGACAAACAAAAATTTGGATAGATTTGCAGGTTGAAAAAGACGGTGTTTATACTAAATAAAAAGGAAAGTAAATGAAAAAAATTAGTTTAATTTTATCTCTCAACGTTGCTGTATTTGCAAATAGCACTAGCACAGAGGATTTTTTCTATAACAGAGGTTATGAGATGGGCTATTCATCAGGCTATGAAAAAGGCGTGGCGGATGCTTTCAAGGAGGCTAAAAGAGTTTTGGAGCGATATAAAGATGACTTATACGCTTATGAGATAGGCAAGTATTTAATTAAAACTCAAAAGCTAACATATCCTCAAATTTGGCAGGAGCGGACAGATGATGGCAGGGTTGTTTTAAGAATAATGCCAAGTATTGTTGAAAGAGAGCTAAATATCGATGAGCTTTTTAGCAAATTTGCAGTAATACCAAAAATGGATCAAATCTCAGTTGGCAGATTGGAGCTTACAACAGAACAGAAGAATTCTGTAAATTTAAGCAGTCGTGATAGTAATATCAATGAATTACCTCAGAGTGTAAATACGGCAATTAATAAAAAAACACTAAGAATAACTAAAAATTCAAAGAATTTAGAGATTTTAAAGCGTGCTAATGTTGTTTTTAGTGATGAAGACGATAGTTATAATGTCCTATTTTTTACAGAAAGGGAAGAAAAAGATTTTTGTAAGCAATTTGAAATTTGCAAAAAATAAGGATTTGTTATGAAAAAAATACTATTACTTATCGGTTTTATTTGTTTTTTAAACGCCAAATATTCAGCTCAGGATATAGCAGATGGGCTAAAACAAGCAAGTGTGATTAGTAATATAGATAAAAGAGTGCTTTATACTATAGCAAAAATCGAAAGTGATTTTACGCCTTTAATTATTAGCTTTACTAGCAAAAATAAAGATCATAGCTATGAAAATTTAAAAAAGAGCGTTAGTAAGTATAAAGATAAATACCTTATATCATTTCGTGGGGATGAGAGTAGTTTAAAATTAGCACTAAAGGACTTAATAAATAAAGGCTATAAAGTTGATGCAGGGCTAATGCAGATAAATTCAGTAAATTTTAAAATCGATGAAATAGAGCAAATATTTGATATTAAATATAATATAGATAAATCAATAGCAGTTTTAAATATGTGTATTTTATTAAACAGTAATACAAAACAAGCTATTGAGTGCTATAACAAGGGTAAAAGAAGTAGATATACAAGTTATGATTATTATGAGAAATTTAAAAATAGTTATATCACGGCTTTTGTTAGAAATTCAAAATAGGAGGCTGTATGAAAAAATGGTTGGCATTTTTTATTTTTCTTTTATCGGCTCAAACCGCTTTTGCTTGCTTGTGTATTGGCGAGATTACACAAAGTTTTCAGAAGTATGAAGTAGAGCTAACAAAGGCTTTAAAAGCTCAACAAAAATCTTTAAAGAAGTTGCAGATGAATGTCGAGGATACAACATCAAAGCTTGATGAGCAAAATAAGCTTTTATCTGTTGAAAATAGAATTTTTAAGGATGAAATTTTAAAGCAACAAAAGTTAGTTTTTGAACTTACAAAGAAAATAAATTTAAGATAAGGATTTATTATGAAAAATAAGATTATTTTTTTAAGTGTTGTTTTAGCTATTAATTTGAATGCGATTAGTTTAGATAGCATAGTAAATAATGCGGCAAGCTCTTTATTTAATCAGCTTGACAAGCAATTTAATGGACTTTTAAAAGAGGGTGCAAATATTGCAGATCAATGCTATAGCACGAGTGATTTAAAATTTAGTAGCAATTTGGATTTATGTTCTTTGGCTGGAGAGTTGGATAAACTAAATTTAAATGTTTGTTCTTTGGTGGGCGGAAGTAAAAGTAAAAATATAGGTATAACTGGTGCAAAGTCTTTATGTAATAGTAAAGTAAGAGAATTCTCAGACTATGCAAGTAAGCAGGCAGGGGATTTTGCTGAATGGGTTTTGCTTGATAAAGAAGAAGGCGAAGAAGCAACAGATACTTTACCAAATGGGCAAAAGCCAAAAGAATACTTTAAAAATTGGGATGTATCCAGCGTTTTAAAATCAGATAAGAGTATGGTTAGCTCATATTTAAAAGATGGTAATATGAAAGCCGTTGGTATTATAATGGAATATGCTAAAAGCAATGGAGCTAATACTGATTTAAGCAAAATAAAAGTAGAAGATATAAAAGCACCAGCAAATTTGGAAAGCTATAATAAAGGCATTACCGAAAGTGTAAAAACATTTAAAAACGCTATAAAAGAGGCTAGTGCAAATCAAGTATCAAATGCCATAAAAACACTTTTATCACAAACCGATCAAAATAGTTTAGCTAAAAAAGCAAATGAACACGTGAATAAGGCAAAAAGTAATTTTGATGTAGCAAAGCAGATTGAGATTTCAAATGCTCTTGCAATCTCAAATCATAGAGAGATAGCAATACCAACTGATGAATATGTCCAAACTATGCGCAAAGATTTACGTCCATTACTTGTATCTCAAATTAGAAAACAACAGGCAATAGAAACGGCAATTATTGCAGATATTGAGGAAAAATATGCAAGGAAATATGAGGTTGCAAAGATTTTGGCAGATAAAGAGGTTGTGATGGCGTTGCAGTTTGATGAAGCTTCAGCAAAAGCAGAGATAGAAAAAATAGCAAATTCTGCTTCATCCAAGTAGTTTGTCAAAAAAAGCAATAAAATATAGTTTTTGAAATAACAAATTAAGTGAGAGAAAAATGGGTTTTTTTAGTAAAAAGGGACAACAAGCAAAAAGTGAGATAAAAAATGAAATTAGCAAATCAGAACATATAGAAAAGCCTAAATATAAGCCAAATTTAAACAACCCAAAGGAGACAATGGGGTTTAAATGTGAGCAATTTTTTGGCAAAAATTGGAAATTTGTGGGCAGTTTTATAGGTATTTCAATGCTAGTTATGGCATACCAAATAGGCGACATTAGCTCAAAAATGGATGAGCTTACAAAGGTTGTTTATGAAAATAATGGCAAAGTTGTTTTAACAACAACTGATGGTAGGGCTTTAAAAGTTGTTAAAGAACCTTTAAAAGCTGAATATTTAAAGCAATTTGCGGTTTCAACATTTGTAAATAATTTTATTGTTTCAAAATCCCAGCTTACAAATAATTTTGAAAAAATTCAGTTTTCTAATCCTAGTGAAGTGCTTGATAATGTTCCTAGTCTTAGAATGATACTTAAAAACTATATAGATACTCCGCAGGGGGCAGGCGATATAAAGGCTTATTCTACTTGGCTTATATCAGCAGTTGTAAATGATAAATTACCTGAGTATATAGCCTTAAAAGATTATAGTTTGGATAGGTATGAATATAATCAAAACAAATATGAACTTGAAATTTCGATCAAAGTTATAGCCCAGTCTTGGATAATTGCCAAAAATGAGTATGTAGCCCAAAATGGGGTTATAAAAATAAAGGCAAATGGAAGTTTTGATTTAGGTAAATCAAATGATATAAATCCTTATGGTATGCGTATTGATAGGCTTATTATAACACCGGTTATTAAAGCTTTTGTAAGAGGGTAATATGGAAAAAAATACAAACAAAATAGAAGAACTAAATGATAAGTTAGCAAATCTTGTATTAATGTTACAAAGGCAAAACCGAGATTTGCTAGAGGATACAAATCTTAATGCTATGCATATAAAACAGCTAAGAGAGAGATTTGAAAAAGCATATAATGGTTTAAATGGCGAGATCAGAAAGACAAATGAAAATTGTGATGAGTTTTCTCAAGGGCTTGAAGTTAAATTTAATGAGAATGGGAACAATAATTACTCAAATTTTATAAAAGAATTAATCAAAAATGATTTTACAGCTATACAAAACAATATTATAGAAGAACTAAGAAGAGAGCTTGGCTCAGGTAATGCTGTTAAAACATCTCCTAAAAGTTCAAATTTAACTTCAAATATCGCACTTATTTTATCGATTGTGAGTTTTATTTTTTTAATGATACTTAATTTTAAATTTAATTTATTTTTGCAGATTTTGGGGTAATTATATGAAAATTTTTAAGCTTATTGCGTCTCTTTTTTTATTTGTTGGTATTGCAAATGCGGAGATGACCGATGAAGAGAGAGAAGTTTTTGTTAGCAATGATAGGGTGGTTGAAAGTGGTGGTTGTGAATGGAAGTGCCGAGAAACAAAAGAGCCGTACAAAACAAGGATTATTGGTTTTGATATAGCAAATGGAGAGACTTTTTGTAAAGTCTATAAAGATACAGATTATAATACATATTTAAAATTTAATGCTTCAAAAATTAATAAGGCTTGTGTAAAAGAAATAGCAGACATAAGTAAAAATATAATGAATTCCACAAATGGGCTTAAAGAGGTTTATACAAAAACAAACATACAGACAAATTCTGTTATGCAAGCAAATACAAGTGATACAAGCCTTACTTTTACTAGGTTTTTAGCTTCTTTTTTAACACTAAATCCAAATATTATTGATAGAGAAGCTACGGAAAAGGTCGGTGAATTAACACTAAAAGACGGCATAACCACTTTTAGTGTCTTAAATTTCGCAAAAGAAAAAGATGAGAACATAAATAGGGGTTTTTGGGAAAGGATAAAAAGAGGCGATGTTACTGGCTTGGGAGAGCGAGTTGAGGAGTGGATGAACCGATCATATAATAAAAAACTAAGAGAAAAATCACAAAGTTTATCAAGTGTTGATTTTACGCAAACATCTGTCGCAGATGGCTTTAATAAAAATAATATGGCATATTTTTCAAACCTATTTTTAGCAAATGAAAAGATTTATCAGCATTTACAAATTTTGATATTTATATTGGTTGGTGGATTTTTTGTAAGTAGAATAGGTACAGAAAAAATTCAAGTATATTTAGAAAATAGGGGTGAAAGCTCAGGCAAACAGCCGTATTTGCATAAATTTTATATTCCTATTATTATGGTAGGCACATTTTTTATGCCTATACCTGAGGCAAATAATTTAGCTCACTCAACAATAGTGCAAAATATAATTAGATACTTTGCTGTTGAAAGCACGAGAGTAGCGGACATAGCTAGTGCAACGATAAATAAAGTTTATTTAGAAAAGATATATAAAAGTTTAGGCATTCTTAGTCCAAGTGGTATTGATGTATTGGTGGAGAAACAAGCAAAAGCAAAATATACATACGAACAAATAAATAAAATTTATGAAAATACTTGTAAAATAAGATTTCCAGAGGCATATAATGCTCCTACTCTTGAGTATATAAGTAGCCTTACGGAAGAAGATAAGAAAAAATTACAAGAAAAAGATAGGCAGGATTTTACTAATGCTAGTGGCTCAGAATATGACATTACTCTTGAGGCTTGTATATTACTTGAAGTTACAGCGTTAAATGCTAGAAATGAAGAGAAAAAACAAAAACAACATTTAGATGGCGTAATTAAGGCATTTGATAAAACTGAAATGCAAAGTAGAATAAACGCATTAGATGGCTATTTTTCTTTAAGAGAACAACAGCTAGGTTGGCTTAATTCTATTTTGACTCCTACTAGTAGTATAGCCTCAGAGATTATTATGTTTGCAAACGATAGAGTCAATGAATATGATCTAAAAGAAACTACAAGAGCAAATACCAACAATGCACTTGAAGCAGTAAGCAAAGGACACGCACAAAATGCCAGCGAGGATGAAATAAATGATAGTTGGCTTGCAATGCTTGGTGGTCAACTTGTATATATGACTTTGCCCGGTGCGACAGCTATAAAAGAATTTGTAAAAGATAACTCTACTAAAATTAACACATTGGTTGGTGGAATAGTTGGAACTGGTGCAACACCGATTGGTAGTATGCTTGGTAGTGTAGTTGGATATTTTGTTGGAACGATAGGAGGCGGTATGGCTTCTTATGCTACTGCGATTTATTTAATGCACAAAATGCTTTCATATTTGCCTTTGGTTGTGTGTGCTACGGCTAGTGCAATAGCCTTTGTATCGTATTTGGTTTCACTATGTAAATACTTTTATATATCTCCATTTGTAGTTGCTTTTGCCCTTACTACAAAAAAGATGGAAAAAATAGTAGAATTTTTAGTAAGTGGTATAGCTATATTCTTAAAACCAGTCTTGATAGTATTATTTATAGGGCTTGCATTATTTATATATACTTTGGTTGATGAAGTATATTTATTTTTGGCAACAGAGCAGTTTAGTGGTATAAAAACCGATATTTTCAGTCCTATGATTAATTTTACCATTGGTTCAGTTTCAGGTATGCTTGAAATTTTTGCAAAACTTGCTTCTGTTTATGTTATGTGGAAACTAATTATTTCAGGACCAGCTTGGGTATTGTCTTTGGTTGGAGTTGATGGAAAGCAAGATGATATGATTTCACAAGGTATAGAAAATAATTTAGCTAAGAAGGCATTTGTGGCATAAAACTAAAATTGCAGATAAGAAAAGAGATAAAAAGTAAATAATATTTTTTTTATAAATTATAAAAAAAATATTGACATAAATTTCTAAAAATGATATAATTTTATAAAATTACAAAAAAGGATAAAAAATGAAAAAAATTTTTAGCAGTATCGCAGTCTTTGGACTTTTAGCAAGTGTAGCTAATGCAGATGTATTTTCAAATAGAGATTGCAATGATCCAGTTAAAATCAATGCCTTAAAAACATACTATAAAGATTTTGAAAAAAATCAAGGTAAGCCTGCTCCAACATTTGAAGGAGTTAAATTTAAGATGTCAAGCAATGTTTTGCCGTTTTACTTTGTTAAGTATCTAAAAGTTAATAAAGAAGATGGGTATATTTGCAGAAAAGATAAACAAGGAATGATTTATGCGGGAGATGAATTTACAGTTATAAAATTCGATGGAAAAGTTTATATCTTTGATAAAGGATATGAGTTTGGGGAGTATGGTAGTAGTGGTGTTTATAAATTGGGTAATTTTATTAAAAAACACGGAGTTATTTTGAAATAGAGCTAAATGGAACGGATATATAATAAATAAATGAAAGGCAAGACAATGAGAAATTTGGGTGTAAAAATAGTTATGGACGAGGATAAAATTTTAAGAGAAAATAAATACACGCTTGATGAAATTTATCATAACATAGATGAGTTGGCAAAGTCGGCTGAAATGATAAAGCAAGATAAATTTACATATTTAGCCCCTAAAAATGAAGATATGTTATCTTGTATGGGTATTTTTATATTAAATAGGCTTACAAAAAAAGAGTGGTTCACGAAAAATGTAAAAGAATGGGATTGGCTAGAAAATGGTAATATCACTCTTGACTTAATTAAAAAAAGCAAAGAATATGGCAAAGGTGTTTGGGAATAATGATTAGTGATGAACCGCATAGAAAAAGTATAAATTTTGACTTCGATACAAAAAAGCTAGAAGAGCTTACAGGAAGTAAGACCAAAGCTTACTATCAAATAGAAAAATTTATGCTTGAAAATGGCTTTATACATAGGCAAGGCTCAGGCTATCTGTCAAAAGAGACGCTTCAAGATTATGATATTTTTGCGTTAATTGAAAAAATGGTTTATAAATTTGAGTGGTTTTATGAGTGCTACAAAAAATTTGATGTAGCAAGATATTATGATGATGAAGCTTTAACCTACGATAGATTGATTAGCAGTGTATATGAAGAAAAACAAAATAATGAAATAAACCAGGCTTTAAGCAATACTACAAATGTTGATTGCGACAATAATCAAGATAACGCACAAGAAAAACAAAGTAAAGTTAGAAAGCGAAGATAAATAATGTTGGATATTTTTGTAGGAAGTTTTGTTTTATTATGATAATACGCAAAATTTAATCAGCTCTTTATCTCTTATAGGGTTTTTTATAATCATATTATGCTTAAATTTTATGTTTAGCCGATTTTCAAATCTTCTTGAGTTCCTTACATTCAGCTTCAATAAGAAGCATTATAGCATATTAATTGAAGTATATGTATATTTTTTATATAAATAATAAAAAAAATATTGACAAACTTATATTATTTTGCTATAATACTAATATTATATTTATATAGTATTAGTGTAGTATAAATTCTAAAATAATACAACAAAGGAGAGTTTGTGATAGTTTCAGTTATTAACGAAAAGGGCGGTAGCGGAAAAACAACATTAGCCATTAACTTGGCTTTTAAAATGGCTAGCGATGGATTGGATATTATGTTAATAGATGCTGATCCACAAAAAAGCATAGAAGTTGTGCTAGATTACAGAGTAAATAATGGACTTGATCTGCCTTTTAACTCTGTTTCAAAAACTGGCGACAGCTTAGCAATGGAAGCAAGAAGCTTATCAACGAAATACGATAGTATTGTTATAGATACTGGTGGTAGAGATAGCAAAGAAATGAGACAAGCTTTAATAGTTAGTGATATTGTTTTAATCCCTACTATCATAACAAGCGGCTTCGATCAAGCTGTATTAAATAAAATGCTGGATTTAGTGGGTGAAATTTCAATAACTAATCAAAAACTAAAAGCCTTGATTATAAATAACAGAGCTTCAACAAATCCTATGCTTCAAACAAAAAATGAAAAATATACGGAGTTTTTGAGAGAGGTTGAATTGCCTAGCAATATTAAATTGGCTCAAACAATCTTGCACGAAAGAGAAATTTATAAAAATGTTATTTTTGATGGTAAAAGCGTAATTGAATTAGATGGCGATAATAAAGCTAAAGACGAGATCAACTCTTTATATAAAGAGCTTTTAGAATTCGCAAAAAATTAAAGGAGATGCAATGAGTGAGAACAATCCGTTCAAAAGTAAAAAAACAGACAAAATGGCGAATATTCAAGCACAACTTAGCGAGGAAGAACAGAATTTTATCAATAAAAATGTTGATGAGCCTATAAAAAAGGAAAAAAATAAGAAAATTTTCATAAACATAGCTATTAGTGAGGAGTTAAAAAAGACGATAGAGCAATATGCGAATAGTATAGATCGATCTCAGCAATGGGTTACTAGACAAGCATTAACAGAATGGTTTTCTGATAAATAAATATAGATATAGGTTACATTTTGTAACCTATTAAGTCAGGTTTAAAACAAAACTTATTTTTTTAATGTATTCTTTACTCAACTTTTTTATAAGGAGAACAAAATGGCTACATATACAGAGCTTATGCAAACCGAGTTGGGAAAAGAAATGCTTAAATCGCAAGAGAGAGCAAATAAAATTCCTATGAATAAACACACAAACCCAATAGGTGAAGAGATTTTTAACTCTTGGAATCCATATAAGTTAAAAGAAAAATTTCCTTTTGCTGAAGTTATTGCGAAAGCCTATGATGAGATGGTGGATAAAGTTATCCCAAAAGATACTATTTTATCTACTCGTTTTACTAATTGGATCATAAAAGAAAAAAATGAGCTTATGGTCGATAGCAAAATTAATAGAGACAATTACTTTAAAGAACAAACAGATTTTACTACTGGCGAAGTTCAAAAAAACTATGGTGCAAATTTGGTGCAGGTAAAAATAAAGTATCTTAGTAAAGAGCTTGAAAAGCTTGAAAAATCTTTCAAAACGCATATACAAAACAATCCTGATATAGCGTTTGCGAATAAAGAAGAACTTGGTAAGTGGCAAGAATACTATGAAATACAGCTTGAAAATGTTAAAAACAACATAGAGATTGGCAATTTTAGTGCATACGATAAAAAAGAGGGCGAAAAGGTTGTAGAGGCTGGAACTTTTGAAGATGCTCAAAAGCACGAAAGCAACATAGAAGCTAAAATAAAGCAAGTTGATGCAGCAACGGCTGAGTTGGAGTTAAGAACTGCTAAGAAAGAAGCAGACAAGGTTGAAATAGAAAATATACCTGACTATACTCAAAGACGAAGACAGCAATAAAAAATAGCCGACTTTATGTCGGCTAAAATAAAATTTTAGCAGGTATTTTTTATGAATGATAACTTCAAAACTCTTTTAGCAATACAACAAAATGGCAAATTTTATGGAACTTTAATTGAAAACTATGATTTTTCTATTGAAAAAATCAAAGGTTTTCACGATGAAATTTTTTATAGCTCCTTGCGTTATAATAGCGATTTCAAGGAGGAATTAGAAAGAAATTTTAAAGAGAGTATAAAGATACAAATAGAGGCTTTTGGTGGTATTGAAGTTTTTAGCGAGAGTATAGATGAATATATTCCACAAATAGAAGCGAGAGTTATAGTTGATATAGATAAAAATGAAATTTTAATATATAGTAAAGAAAAAGATATCATTATTTCAGAAAAAGGAGTTATCAATGAACGAGATTCTAACAGCGTTGGCGAAAGAGCAGGTAATATCTCAGAATCAAGCAAGAATGCTAGAAGAAATAGAGAGCGAGAATTTGAACGAGAGCCTAGTGCAGATTATAACGAGCAACGCAACATCGGCACAGAACAAAGAGCTGGAAAAACAAATAACAGCCAAAATGTGGGAGATAGTAGGAGATTTAGCAAAGAATTCACCAAGCAATACCCAAATTCAGGACAAGAGCCTGAAAATGAGCCTAAAACAAATAACACAACAAATTCAGAATATTCAAGCGGATTATCGCAGAGAGTTTTACAACAACAGAATACTCTCGGTATTGAAAGAGAGTTATCAGATACAGAATTTACAAGAATTGACATTAGAACAAGAATTAATGATTTGCTTGGATCAGAACTTGCAAATAAAATTATTTCAGATTTTATCTCAACTCTTAATGGAACAAGAGCTAGAGAAGATAGAGCTGACCCAAAAGAACAAAACGAGTCAGAGTCTGGCACAATCGATAGAGATAATAGAGAATTTGGATATAGAACAGATGATAAATCAGAACGAGAGTATTCAGGAGATGATCTTGAGAGCCAAGAACAATTCGGAGACGCAAGAGGAGATGTTGGACGAAATAGAGAATATTCAACAGACAGCCAAGAGCGAGATAGTAGAGCAGATGAATACGATAGTGGAGAGTTTGCAGGAGAATACATTGCAGATAGCACAAAACTGGGAGAATCTAACTCAGACGACACTAGAGGAATTAGAATCGATAACTCAGGGCAAGAGCAATTTACAATTAATATCGAACAATCAAATAACGCAATCGATGATACAAATAGGCAAGGAGATAATGAGCAATTTGCCAATGTCGACTTATCCACTATTGGTAGTGAAATTTCTAATTCAACAGCAGAACAAGAATACAATAATGAGAGTGATAGAACAGAAAATAATGTCGGCGACACAGGCATTTTTGAATTTTATAACACAGCTGGATATGATGGAGATAGAAAGACAGAAGATAAAGACAGAAGCGATGAATCTAACTCAAATCAATCCGACAATCAAATTGCCAAAGCAGTGGATGGACAACTAAGCTTAGATGAAAGTGAAAATATAGAACAGCAAAAAGGTTATTTTAAGACCTTTTTGTCTTATCAATTTTTAACAAAATACGAAGCCCAAAGTTATAAGGGATTATTTGATAACTTTGATATAACTAGCAAAAAAGAACGAATTGAGGCAAATTACGAAGCTTTAAAAACAACTCAAATTATCTTAAATGATAAAAATAGACCATATCCAGTGGCTACACCTGAAGAGCAAATAACTCTTGCCAAATTTAGTGGATATGGTGGTTTAAAAGAGCTTTTTGTAGAGGATAGGTTTTTAAGCCAAAGAAGTGAGCTTAAAGAGCTTGTAGGAGAGAAAAACTATACTGAACTAAGCCAAACTACCGATAATGCCTATTATACGCCTGATGAGCTTATAAAACAAATGTATTTTGGCTTAGATGAATTAGGGGTAGGTAAGAAAGAAAAAATTTATGCCTTAGAGCCTAGTTGTGGTATAGGTAAATTTATATCATTGGCACCTGATAATTTTGAATTTGAAGCTATCGAAAAAGATACTATAACTGCTACAATAGCAAAACTACTACACCCAAATGTCAAAATTTACAATGCTGGCTTGGAAAATGTAGATACTTATAGAGAGTATGATGTTGTAATAGGAAATCCACCTTTTGGACAAGATACCATACGTGATTATAAAAGTCGTGGAAATAATCAAAGCATACATAATTATTTTGCAATTAAAGCTAGCGAGTTAGTTAAAGAGGGTGGTATTGTCAATTTTGTTACGAGCTCATATTTTTTAGATAGTCAAACAAGCATTCACCGCTCTATTATGAGTGAAAATGGAAATTTTATATCTGCTTTTAGATTGCCTAGTCTTGTTTTTAGACATACAGATGTATTGACAGATGTATTTTATTACAATAAACTAAGTGAAGAAGAGAAAGAGGAAAGATTAAAATTTAAAAAATATGATTTATTGCTTTTAAGCTCAAATGAAGTTAGAAATTTTAGCAATGGTCAAAAGATTAATTTAAATGAATATTATGATAACAATCCTGAAAATATGATTGGACAGCCAAGCGTTAGAACAAATCAATTTGGAGAATATATTTTATCGCTAAAAGCAAAACTAGATGATGAATGGTCTAATCAACTAAGAGATAGAATACAAGATACGCATAGTTATAAAGATAAGCTTTTTAAACTCAATGAACCAAATTATACAACCATTACAGATATACCTTACGGTTCAATGTCCGAAAGTCAATTTAATTATGTCAATTCTCTTAAAAATGGTAATTTATTTGAGTTTGATGATAAATTTTATGTAAAAGATAGTGATAATGTTTGTCACGAGGCTTATTTTGAAGATGAATTATCAATAGACAAGATTGATTTAGTAGCAAAAAATGACATTATCGAAACTAAAAAACAAAATTTTATTTTTAAAAGCTATTTAAATCACGCAGAATTTAAACTTTGCCAAAAAATCGTAGCATTTAGAGATTTACTAAAAGAGGTTTTAGACGATGAGAAAACTAAACCAAATAGCGATGATGATAATTTTATTATAGATACCAAAAAACAAAGATTGCGTAATATAAGAGACGAAATTTTAAAAGATACAAAGACAAAATTTTTAAATTCAAATCCAAGACATAAGAAAGATAGTAATGGCAAAATAACAATGCATAATCTACAAAGCATTATAGATCTTGACGGTATTGATAGCTTTAGGATATATGCTACCGAAAATGAAGTAAAAGATAAAAAAGGTAATAAAACTTATGTTTTAAGTGATATTTTATTAAAACGTGTTTTGTTTGCAAAAGAGATTAGCACCGCAAATAATCCAGTTGAAGCACTTGCGAAATCAATAAATGACTATGGTAGGTTTAATATAGAAGCTATGAAAGAGTATTTGCCTAATATAAGCATTAATGAAATTTTAACTGAGCTAACTCAAAAAAAATTGATTTTTAAAAGCTTAACTGGAAATGGTTATGAGCTTGCAAGCGAGTTTCTAAGTGGTAATGTTAAGCAAAAGCACACAGCGATAATAGATATGATTAAGAATAAAAAAAGCTTCGATGATATTTCGTTGCCATTGCAAGATGTTGCGAATGAGCTTGAGGCATATTTTGCACCACGTGTAAGCTATCAAGATTTAGAGATAAATTTTGGTTCAAATTATGTTGATATTGAAAATTATGAAAATTTTATAAGAGATACTTTCTTTTATAATCCTAATAAGATAATGGTTAAAATAGACTATTTTCAGGGAACTTATATAATAGACGAGTTTCAAACTATTGATGGGGAATTAGTAAAAAGCTCCGATATGAACGATAATGCCATTAATATCATAGTGAAAAATGAAGAAGGAAATGTTAAATTTGATACTCGCAAGATGTTAGAGCTTGTTATAAATAATCAAAGCTTAGAAGTTAAGAGAACAATAGAGAAACCAGACGGCACAAAAAAGACAATAATCGAAATAGCTCCCACAAAACAAGCTATGGATAATGCAGATGTAATTAGAGATTTATTTGAGAGTTATTGCTTTAATAATGAACAAGTAAGAGAAAGCATAGAGGAGAGTTACAATAATAAAATCAATGTCTTTGCCGGTAAAGTTTTTCAATTTGATGAATATTTAAAATTCGATAACCTAAATAAGGATATAACTCTCCGTCCACATCAAAAAGATGTTGTTTATAAAGGTATTATGAAAAACTCCCTTTTATTGGATCATCAGGTGGGAGCAGGTAAAACATTGGCAAGTATTGCTATTGCTATGGAGCAAAAACGTATGGGAATTATAAAAAAGGCTCTTATTTTAGTTCCAAATCACCTAACACGTCAATGGGCTGACGAATTTTTACGTGCTTATCCTAGCGCTAATATACTTGTAGGCGATAAAATCAATAGTAGAAAAGCAAGAAAGGAATTTTTATATAAAGCTAGATATGGCGAATTTGATGCCGTAATTATGAAACACTCTACATTTGAAAATATGAATGTAATGCAAAGCTATCAAAAAGAAATCATAGAAAAAGAGATCGAAAACATAGAAAAAATGGTTAGTAATAAAAAGGGTGCTAGGCTTACGCAAAAAGACGAAAATAACTTTGAATTGTATCTTAATAAACAAATAGTAAAACTAAAAAATAAGCTTGAAAAGAAAGCAAAAGGTAAGAAATTTGATAATGAAATAGCTTTTGAAGATTTGGGTATAGACGCTTTATTTGTAGATGAGGCACATACATTTAAAAATCTTTACATCAGCACAAATTTACAAGGCGTAAAAGGCTTACCATTAACTGATAGCGATAGGGCTATGAAAATGCTATGTGCTACAAGGTATTGCATAAGTAACAATTATAAGCTATATTTTATGACTGGAACCCCAGTAAGTAATTCAATTAGTGAATTTTATATTATGCAAAACTACTTGCAACCAGAAGTTTTAAGTGAACTTGGACTTAGTTTTTTTGATGATTGGCAAAAGGCTTTTACAAAAGTTACATTGGGAGAAGAGCTTGATAGCACTGGTGTTAATTATAAAATTGTTCCACGCCTAGCTAAATTTATAAATGTGCCTGAGCTTATGAATATTTATAAGCAAAACGTAGATATTATCACAAATGAGGATATCGAAAATAAAATAGGTAGATTTGTTCCAAGTATAAAGGGTGGAACTCCTACAAATGTAATTATCCCTAGAAGCGATGAAGTAGCAAATTTTATAGGCGTCGAGGATGAAAACGGTAATTATAATAAAGGTTCGATAATTTATAGAATGGATCACCTGGATAGTAGTAAAAAAACCGAAAATGTATTAAGTTTAACAACAGAGGCACGCAAAGCAGCACTTGATTATAGGCTTATAAATCCACAAAGTAAGCTGTCAGGGGAAACAAAAATAAGTAGGCTAGTAGAAAGAGCAGTAGCACATTATAAAGATGAAAACTATCCAAAAGGCACTCAGTTAATATTTTGTGATATGGGCGTTTCAAAGCAAAATAGTCAAAAAATAAATGTTGAAGAACAGAGCTTAAGTGAGTATAAATCCATAGAGATAATAGCACAAGAGCTTAGCTTGGATTTGGTAGTAAATGATGATGGCGAGGAGTTGTATGTAAAATATCAACAAAACTCAGATGGTGCAAAGACAAATAAGATTCTCAAAGAATATACCATAGAAGAACTCATAAGCGAACAGGGAGATAAATTTGATGTATATGCTGAAATTTTAAAAGAGCTAGTAAAAGCAGGTATTTCTCAAAAAGAGATAGCATTTATAGGAGATGCGAATACTGATCTAGCAAAGCAAGCTTTATTTGAGAAGATGAATGCAGGTGAGATTAGATTTTTAATTGGCTCAACATCAAAAATGGGAGCTGGGACAAATGTGCAACGTTTGGGCGTGGCTATGCACGAACTTGATTGTCCGTGGCGACCTTGTGATTTACAGCAAAGGCTAGGGCGATTTATAAGACAAGGCAACTATTGGTTTGAAAAAGATAAGAATTTTGAAATGTCTGTGTATAGATATGCAACAGAACAGACATATGACGCTAGAATGTTTCAAGTTAATGAGCAAAAACTAAAGCCACTAGCACAGATCAAAAAAGGTAATTTTAGTGATGGCATTAGAGTGTTTGATAGTATAGACGCAGAAGTTGCAAATATTGCAGAGATGAAAGCTTTTGCAACTGGAAATATGTTTGTTTTAGAGAAACATCGTATCTCGAACTTTTTGCAGACAGAAGATAGGCTTTTTAGAAACCATAAAAATGCAATTTTAACAAATCAAAAGAATCTAAAAACAAATCAAGCCTATCTGAACGAGCTTAAAGAGGAAACTAAATTTTTACAAAATATTGTAAATATAAAAATTAATGAAAATGAAAACTACTCCATAAAAGCTTTTGGAATAGAAACAACAAGAAGAGCCAAAAATAAAGATGATGAATTGGATTTTAAAGCCAAAAAAGACAAAATTTTAGACCTTTTGTATAATTTTACAAGAAAGCAGGAAGAACAAGAGCTTGAAATTTTAGAACTAAAAGGCATAACGCTAACATTGCAATCAAGAAAATCAGGTTTTGATGATGGTATAACTTATATCAACGGATTTTTAAGTGATGGGGATGGCAATACCTTTTCTCCACAAAATCTAATATATTCAAAGCAAAAAAATTCTTTATTTGTTGAGATTAGCTATGAGGGCTTGCTTCAAAAAATAGAAAATGTTATAAAAAATTCAGAAAACATTTTTTCTCATCGAAATAAAGTTTTAAGAGAAACTGAGGATAAAATAAAGCTATACTCAAGATTTTTAGAAAACAACGCTTCCGATAGTCTGGAAGATTATAATAGAGGCGTACTACTAAAAGTCTTAAAACAAGATTTAAAGAATATAGAAGAAATTTTTAGAATACGTAATGAAAAAAGAAAAGAGAGTATTCTGATAAATGATTTTAGCGATCATAATATAGCTCATCTTGCACCACAATATTCTAAATTCTTAAATAAAAATGGCAAATTAGAACCAAAAGAGATTGTGAATGATATTAAAGATACTGAGGTTATATCTTTGGACGAACCTATCCTAGAAATACAACAAGATCAAGCACAAGAATCAAAGCAAGAACAGCAAAGCAAACAAGAAGAGGCTATGCAAACACAAGAAAAGCTACTTGTACTTGATGAAATTACAGCTGAAAATAAAATTGAGCCATTAAAAATAAATTTAAAAGATTTTAATAGTAATGATATAGCTGATAAAATAGATATTATGTTTGAAAATATGCAAATTATGGAAAATTCAAAAGATAAAAGAGCTAAAAATATATTAAGCTCCAAAAAATTTTAAAAAATATTCCACAAAAAGCAATATTTTTGTTATAATTAATAAAAAAATTATTGATATAGGAGACCAGCGTGTTAAAGTTAAATATCTATGGTGTAAATTTCTTAGAGCAAAACATTAATAGCATTTCAAAAAGAGGAGTGTTTGATGCACTAAAGATATTTTGGAATGGAGATGATAGAAGCTATATCGATTACCTAGAGTCAATAGGGATTGATTATTTTCATAATCTCAGTAATCTGTATTCGCTAAATCAAAATTTAAATGAGGATATAGAAAAACTAAAATACGCAATAAGCAAACAAAACACTGGCAATTTTGATTTTAAAGCTGTTTCGCTCTTTACTAATAAAAATTTACCGCCTATTCAGGATAGCCAATATTTAAGTTTAACTATCGATTTAAGGGAAATACAAGACCGCTCAAAGATAGATGATATAAAAGACGTTTTTTTAACAACTCCAAGTGTATCGCTAGTCGATTTTAAAGAGATAGGAGAAAATAGCCTAACTCTTATTTTTCATAGGCGTGGAGCATTAAAATATTGCGATGAATATGTGCTAAATATGTCAAAGGAAAATATACAGCTTTTAGAAAATTTCAAGACTGCAAAAGATAATAACTTTATACTAACAAGATTTTTGCTTGATATGTCGCATAAATTAAAAGAGCTAGGTGTAGATGAAGTGTTTGGTTATACTTACGAACAAGGCTCACAAACTAAAGAAATTTCAAAAAGTATTGATGAAATCATATCTTGGGGTGGTTTGAGTATGATTGAAAAAGAACAGAGAAAAGCTTTAGAACGCCAAAATGATGATATATTAAAAAATGCAAAAGAGATAGCAAAAAGTGAGATAAAAGAGGAAAGAGACAGCAAAAGAGATTCTTTGCCAAAAGATTCAACTATTCAAATTTTACAGACCGAAAAACAACCTCCAAAGGTTTTTAACCTTGCTTCGATGGCTGAAGTAGTTAAAACTACAACAGACAATAATACACGTGAAGAAACACCGAAAATTAATATAGATAAAATCATAGAGGATAGTTTTACTCTATATACACAAAAAGAGTTTGAAAAGACAAAAATGAGGTTGGAAAAAGCTCAAAGTGATGCTAAGGAAGCTTATGTTGATTTAAAAAATAATCTAAATAATGGCTTATCAATTAATGAAGCTTTAAAAAATATTACTCAAAAATATAGAAACGAGGATACTATAAATTTTGCCTCACTACTCTTTACTAAGGATATTTTAAATTTAAAAATTAAAGAGCAAGAAATAAATGAATTAAAAAATGAGTTAAGTATATCCAAAAAGGCAGAAAATGAACTTTTAGAGCAAATTACAAAGCGAGAAGAGACCATTTCAAAACAAAAAGGCACTATACAATTAAAAGTCAATGAAATGACACAACTTAGGGAAGATTTTGAAAAAGAGTTAAAAGTGTTAAGAGAGGCGGATAATAAGCTTCAAATTTTAAATAAATACTCAGAAGAGCAAGAACAAATAATAGCTGATTTAGATAACGACAATAATGATCTCAATGAGCAATTGCAAGCCGAAAAGCAAAATAATACAAGCTTAAGAGCTAAAAGCGAATATTTACAAAACATAATTAAAGAAAAAAGCGATAGAATCACAATTTTAGAGCAAGAGGTAAAGGATGGCTATAAAGATAAAATCGAAATAGAAAGACTTAAAACAAATCTTGAAATACAAGTACAAAAAAGCGAACTTTTAGAGCAAGAAGCCAAAAAAGTATTTTTGGCAGAAAATCAAATATTTAAGCTGGAATTAGAAAATAAAAGTTTAAAAGAGCGAGAAAAGATTTTGCAAGATCAAATCGATTTTCTTAAAACACAATTAGATAAGCAACAAAACAGTCCAGTCTCTGATGATCATCAAAAGCAGAAGCAACAAAGAAGTAAAGATATTTTAAGCTAATTATGTTACAAAAAGCTAGAAGTGCAAATTCAAAAAGTTTTTTGAGAGAACTAGAATTTGCACTTATTATTATATCCGATGACAATGTTAGAAGTTATTTTTTGCAAAAATTAGCAGAAGTTTTTGCAAAGAGAAAAAAACCAGACCAGCTTTTTACTGGTGAAAAAGCTATAAAAAAAGAAATTTTAGCATATCTTAATCAAAAAGGTGAGATTAGGACAGCTAATGTTTGGTGTAGAAATATAGATATTAACATTAAGGATATTCAAGAACTAAATGCCGTTTTGTTCAATAAGCTATTAACTGCTAAAGCAGAGGGTATTTTAGAAATTCACTTGCAGGATAGGGAAATAAACTCTCCGCATGTTCAATTTGTAGGAACTAACGCTCATATAGCAGAGCAGATTATCGCACAAGTTTTGGTAGATTTTGGTTATGAATCCAGTATTGAAAGTGCAATAGGTAGAAAAGATGAGTTTATTCCATACTATGAGATAGATGAAAGTGCAAGAACTGCCAAGCTAGATGATATGATTGAGTATGTAGAACAAAAAGAAAAAAGAGAATTTGAAGCTTATAGTGAAAAATTTGATAAAGAAAGTAAAAAAACACAAGAACTACTACAAAAAATCAAAGAACGGACACAGAGCCTTAAAAAATCTATTCAAAGCAGTGATGAACTATTTAAACAAGATATTGCCAATCGTCGAAATAAACTTCGTCGCATAAGAAGAAGAATATTTAAACGTAAATAATATTTTTTTTATAATTAATAAAAAAAATATTGACAAAACTATAAAAATATTATATACTTGTAAAAACAAATTTTATCTAGTGGGTATAAAATGCAAAATGGTATAAAGACCTTAGAGAGTAAGCGAAAAAAAACTATAAAACTATATGACCATACGCAAGAAATTATCAATAATGAGACTGGCGAAGTTACTAGAACCATTAATTCATTCACAAAAGAAGCAAACACAAAAGATGAGTTTGTTAAACTTTATCTTGAAAATATAAATTTTCTACAAAGCCTAACAAATGCAGAGCTGAAAATCTTATTATATGCAATTAAAAGAATTGATTACACGAACTCTTTTTCTTTTTCATCAAATTTTATAGGTTATTTTACAGAGAATAAGATATTAAGCAAGTCAGCAGTATATAAAAATTTTAAATCTTTAACAGAAAAAAATGTGTTTGCAGAAGCAACAAAAGAAGCTAAAAAAGAGCTTGAATTATATGGTAATGATATATATTTTATAAATCCTGATATTGTTAGCAAAGGTAGTTTTTTGCAACTTAAAGAGCTAAAAAGAACCATAGTTCAAACCTTTGATTTTCAAAATCTTACAATGAAACAAGAGTTGATTACTGAAAATAAATATGATGAATTTGATAACATTAAGAATAATAGTAAAGATTATGAAATCAAAAAAATAGTCCATAGCAAACAAGATCGGGAAACAGAAACCGAATTTATTATAGGCAAAAAAGAGGGAAATATCATAGATATTCAAGTAGAGGAAGAGCCAAATTTATTTAATAGTATCAATGAAGAAGAGCCGAAAAAGAATATTTTAATAAGCAACAAAAAGAATAATAGCAAGATAGAGAACTTAAAATTAGAGGTACAAAAGTCAGAAATAGAACTTGAAAAAGCCAATTTAAACAAAATGAAAGATAAGATATCTCAATTAGAATTTGATTTTCTCCTAGCTGAAATTAAGATGAAAGAAGCTAAAATAAATTTAAATTTGGAATTATTAAAAAATGAGGAAACATATAATGAATGACTTAAAAGAGCAATATATAAATGATTTAAAGGTATATTTGGATACCAATACCAGTGTAAATTTAATGTTAGCTATTTTAGATGAAGTGGATGAAAATAATAAAGTCATACTTACGAAACCAACAAAAGAAAAGATATCAAAACGAGCCAATATAAGTTTAGAAACCATAAATAGTCTTATAACAAAACTTATATCAAAAGGGCTTATAAAACGCATATCTAGCAAAATATCCAAAGAGGCAATTTATATCTTGGATATTGAAATATTTGGCAAAAAGAAGTGGGATAAAATAAAAACTATTAATATGCATATAGAATATGATTTGGTAGAGAATAAGAAAAATAAAAAAATACAAATAGAATATAAAACAGAGGAGAAGGAATGAATTTGTTTGCCGAATTAACCCCAAAAGTCGGGGGGGGGGGGTGAAGATAACCTTACTCTAAACAATACCTTTGAAGATCAACTGATAAACTACTGGTTTGTTGCCAAAGATGTTTCTTACTATAATGATAAAAAATTTCTATTAAAAAAATTAGAAGAAATTTTGAGATTTAAACTAAAGCACAATAGTGGATATGAACTTTGTATCTTACCTGAAATTTCACAGATTAGAGAATTCTTATCAAGCGTGGATGGCACAAAATATATACTTGTATCAAACACAAAACCACCAGAAGAATTTGCTGATCTTTTTATAATACAAACACTACCAAATAAACACGGATTTTTAACATCTCAACAAAAATTTGCAAAGACAAGTGAGGCACAAGCATTAGAAGCAGAGCTCGGTTTGTCTGTTATCGATAGTCCTTTTACTCTTAAGGACATAGGTGGTGCAAAGCCCCTTAAAGACTATACGGCACAACTTATAAATGCAGAAAAGCACGGATACAAAGCCAAAGGTATTTTTTTAGTAGGCATACCGGGAACGGGGAAAACTTTTTTCCCAAAATGTTTTGCAGGAGAACTAAAACGCAAGCTAATAGCCTTAAATTTATCTCAAATAATGGATAGTGATGAGCCGATTAGTAAGATAAATGAGATTTTTAGCTACCTAGACGCAAGAAATAAGATATATCCTGATGAAAAATTTGTTATTTTAATCGATGAGATTGAAAAAATGATAGGCAATACTTCTCCAAAAGAGAAACAAATGCTAGGACGATTACTTACGGTATTAAATGATATGCACACATCAGCTTGCGAATATGTCTTTAATGCAATATTTTTCGCAACAGCAAACGATCTAGGAAGCATACTTGATAATAACCCTGAGTTTTTACGTAGAGGGCGTTGGGACGAATTGTTTTTTATATCACTTCCAACGCACGAATACGCAAAAGAGATGTTTGAGATTTATATACGCAAATTTAAACTAGATTTTATGCTTGAAATAGTAAGTCTTGATAAGATTTTTGCACTTATAGAAAATCTTTATCAAAAAGATAATCCGATACCAAATAAATTTCCATACACACCTGCTGAGATTGAAAACTTTTGCAAGAGAATAGATTTTTTAAAAAAAGCAAAGGGCGATGATTTTAGTGAAAGTGATATAAAAAATTGTGTTGCGATGATAATACCACTTGGCAAATCGGCAAAAGATGGTATTAATAAAATGGCTGGGCAAAAAGAGCTTTTTATAGAAATTTAAAAGGATAAGCAATGAGAGTCAATGATTATTTTGAGTTTTATAAACAGCATAAAAAGACAAAGTTAAAAATCAAAAAATTTAGCCTTATTGATAGAAAGTTATCAATTATTAGCTACTTCAAAAAGCACAAAAAAGAGCTTATCAATAATATAAACTATATGTATTTTGATAGTGATGAGGATTATTTAATGCAAGTATATAGCTCAAATGAGGCAAATTTAGTTTTTATTAACACAAGACTAAGTAATGTGTTGCCAAAAAATAGAAACTTTGAAACCAAAAAAGAGTATGAAAACTATCTTACTATATGTGCAACTTTTTGTGTTTTACTCAATCAAGATATAAAACTTATAAGTCTTGATGATACTAGAATATCAATATTTATTAGAGATTTTTTAAAAGATTTAACATATCAAATTTACTATAACGATGTGTTTGACTTAAATTTGCAAGACATTGTTACCGATAATTTTACTCTAAAAATGATATATCGATATGGATACGATTTTTTATTTAACATATTTTTGGCGTTTGATGAAAATAGGATAGATGATAAACAAGTCGTCTCTATTTTTGAAAATGATGCTTTATATGAAAATAGCTTAAGAGAAATATATAACAACTTTTTGCCAAGTATAAAAGGTTTTTAAAATGCAAAATATAGATGAAAATAAATATATTTGGATACCGATGAAAGCTTATTGTAAGATAAAAAATATTACACGCAAGACTTGTTGGCAACAAAGAAAAGATGGAAAAATCATAGCCAAAGTCGATGCAGGAAAGAAAGTTTTTATTGCTATAGAAAAAAATAGTTGTTTTATAAACAATAAAAATGAGTATTTTATATTCAGCTCTCAGTTTGAAAAATAGGTTACAAATTGTAACCTATTAAGCTAATTTTAAAGCATAAAAATATTTTTTGTTGTATTTTTGATAGAGTAATTTTAAAAACAAGGAAACATTATGTCATCTATATCAACAATAGAAGAATACGTTTTAGCCTTTGCAAAATATGCAAAAGATTCAGACGATGATAGCATAAAACAAATCGGCGAAAGTATGCTTTTGTTTTTTGAGGCGAACAAAAATAAAGTAGATTTAAATACCGAAAATGCCTTTATGGATTTATATTATCAGGAAATGATTGACAGAACGCCAAATGAAAATGAAAGTATTGTAAGACTATTAAACTATCAAATTTTTTTAGAATTTACAAAATGCTATGATAATCTAAAAAGTAATATTTTAAATGAGGATGAAGCCACAAAAGAATTTAAGGAGCAGATGGAAAATATAAAAAGTCTTGAGAAAACTTTTACAAGCTTACAAGACGAACTCAATCAAAACTCAAATTTAAAAAATAAAAAAGAACAATTAGAACTTGAGATAAAAGGTCTTGAAAGTGGCTTTTTGGAGCCTGAACCCATAAAATACAATGATTTGTTTGATGGATACGAACTAAAAATACAACCAAAAGAGATGATTGATTTTATTAATAATAAAGAACAAATAGAATTTCCTTTTAATAGTCAAGATACACTAAAAAATCCTAGTTTTATGAAGTCTTTTTATATGCAAACTCTTGCAATGAGTAATAATGAAATACAAAAGCTGATAAACCAAGTAAAAGAAAAAAATCATATTTTAGAGCAAGAGATAAATGCTTTTAAAAATGAAAAAACGGCACTTTTATTAAAATTGAGTCAAACTTTATCAGAAAATAATACCCTTACTTCAATAAAATACAACCAAGAAGAAGCAATAAGCGAAAGTATCGTATCGGAAATCAGCGAAGAAAAACAAACAGAGGTTAAAAATGAGAAAAAAGAAGATCAATCGCTTAATTATGATTATGATGATTATAGCTTATTAGATAATCCAATTCAAAACCAAAGCTCATCTAGTTGGCAAGATGATATGCTTCAAGCACAGCAAGATATCCAAACACATAAACAAAGATATAGAAAATGATAGCATTTGAAAAACAATACGCACAAAAGCAAAGTATAAATTATTTTTTGGCTACAAAGTTAAATTTATTTATTTTGCTAGCAATCTATTTCTTTAGTGATAATTTAATGAATCTTTTCTTAATTTATCCAACTTTTGTCCTTTTGGCGTATAGGTTTTTTTACGATAAAACCAAACTGGATAATCCATACAATACTTTTTTATATGAAAAATTTATCATACTTATCAGAAAAATAAGGATTTCACAATGATCGATTTACAGCAAGAATATGCAAATCAAAACAATCCTGCTTTGCAAGCAGGTAAGAAATTAGCAAATAGTACAAAAAATATATTTAGCACATTTAGCGAGAATTGTAAAAGCATTATGGCAAATTTGGATCAGCAAAAAATAGGCGTTCATAATGATGATACATTAAACGATAAAACATTATTTGCGTTTTTAGCTGATCTTTTAAAAAGCTTTAAGGACAATAGAAATGAGCTTTTAAAAGAGTTGGCAAGAAATGAAGAACTAAGCAAAGACAAACTTGACTTAATTTTAAAAGAGGAACTTAAAAAAAATGAGTTTTTAAGTGAAGAAAATAAGAAAAATATAGAAGAATTTTTAAATAGTGAGTTGGGCGGAGATATAACAAAAGAACTTGTAGTCGATAAAGTAAAACAGATAGAAAATTTTAAGAGAGAGGCACAGGAGCGTGGAATTCCAAAAGATGAAATAGAACAAAAACTTCAAGACCCAAGATTTTCAATAAGACCAAGCGATATTGCAAGAGTTGATGTAAAAAATCCAAAAATAAAAGAGGAACTACAAAAAGTAGAACAAGCTGTTAAAAAAGTAGTATTAAAAAAATGAAAATACATATTATTGATGAGAGCATACTTATAAATGGTAAGCCAGCAGAAATTGAAATTAACAATTATGAGCTGTCTTTATCGCAAAAAAATAGATTCATTGATTGGTTAGATGGTGTTAGTATGTCTATTTCTAATAGAGTATTGGATGAGTATATAAGTAGATACAATGAAACAAAGCCTAAAAAACAAAAAATAGCTCAAATTAGCTTATTTGACTTTGAAGTAGACAAGAGCTTTAAGAATGTAATGCTTAACAATTTAAAAGAAAATTTTGATAAAATAAAAGAAAATTCTACACAAGGAAAAGCAGATGAAACAACTGGAGATAGGGCTAATAATGAGCCAATTAAGCCAAACAACCAAACAGACGGCTCAGGAATTTTACGATCATTACCTATTGAACCTAACATCGCAACAGCTCAACAGACTAACTCCTCTCAATATGAAAATAATCGAGTATATAGCACTGAGGGAATACAACTGCAATCCGACACCAATCAACAAGCAGAAATTGAACTTAATCCAATCACGCCTTATTTTACTGAATATGCAGACATTAATACACAAAGACATAATGAAGTTGCACGAGCGTATAATGACGAACTTGAAGCAAAAGGGCGAATTGATAGCGAAAAAACACGCCTTGATGGACGAAGTAGAGAAAATGATAGAAAAATACTCAGCGTAAAAGACGTTGTAACTCAAAAAGAGATAGACGAGCTTTTAAGTAGCATTAGTTTTATTATCGATAATGAAATAGATACGCAAGAAAGCATTAGAGATATTAACTCAAAAGAGTTTTTGATTGATTTACAAGAGACTTGTTGCGATCTAGCTATCAAATTAATGAATTTTAAAGATGTAAATAGTTTTTTAAAGGCTAAACCTTTTGTCAATAGTTTTTATGAATTAAACCTTATTAAAAATGCTAAAAAGCAAGACTATGATATAACAAAATTAAACGATCAAATTAAATATTTCATACAATACTATCACGCTCTCGCTATTCACAATAAAACAAATTTGGATATATTGGATTTACCATTTTCTACACTTGCAGGAGAAATTTTACTTGAAAAAGCGGAAAAACTTAAGATTACAACAGATGAAACAAGAGAGAGCATTGATAAGTTACAAAATTTGTTAAAGCAAATTAAAGAGCAAAAAGAATTGAATGATGAATTAATCGACAAGCAAGACACTCAAGGTAGAGTAAGGCGTAAGTAATGATAGTTTTGGTAATGTTTCTAACAATTATATTTTTTACATATATTAGCAATAAAGGCAATCTTGAAGTAAAGAATTTGATAGAGTTTTCAAGCTTTACTTTGGCTGTCTTTTGCATAGGTTTTTTTATCTTAATTAGCTCTATTGATGAACTAAAGCCTAGCATTTTTTATCTTTTGCCGATACCTTTGATTATCTATCTTTTAAAAAATATACAAAAGAGTATTGTATCAAAGTCACTGAACATAATTGCCAACCAGCAAAGATATTTTAAAGATGCAACGGCACAAAAAATAGTTAAATTTTATGAGAAACGCAAGGATGAAAAATCAAAAAGAATTGAGGTTTTTGTAAATGAAGCAGACAAAAAACTAATTGTAAATGAGACTATTAGACCGCAATTTTTCATAAATTATTTTGGTTTTAAAGGCACAAAAATAGATGATCTAATAGAGCTTGAAAAAAGCCAAGTCTTTAAAATTATATTTGATAAGGTAAAGGATTTTATCGAGGATTTAGAAGTAAAAGTTGATTATGAAAAAGAATTAAAAAACAACGATTTTATAGCTGAATTTTTCTTAATGGACTTATGGGAAAGATACACCCCAAAATTTAATATAAGCGTTGCAAATTTAGATATTTTAATAAAAAATGATAACGAAAAAGAATTTCTAGGAGCTATTGATTTACTTAATCTAAACTGCGTAAAATTTAAAGGTGCAGGTATGTATTATGCTTATTTGGAATTTAAAGATAGGCTAAAAGACTTTATTCCTGAACTTAGAATAGATAATGTAAATCAATTAAATACGGATATAATCCCTACTGAAGGAGCATTTGATGAAAAATATGCAATTGAAAACGATAGTTCAAGAACAGTATATAATAAAGGACAGTATATAATAAAGGACAATAAATGAAAAAAATATTTATTACCCTTGTTTTTTTAACTTTATTTGGTATAGATTTATTTGCTTGTAGTGGTTGCACCGACTCGGCTATTGCACCAGTGGAATCAGCAGAAGCGATAGCAAAATATAATCAAGAAGAAAGCCAAATAGCCAAACAAATATCACAGATAAAAAGCTATTTTGACAAAGCTATTGCACAGGTTGAAGAACAAAATTTAAAAGAAAATGAAAATCTAAATGCTCTAGCCAAAAATAAAGCTTTAAAAGAGCAAAAAGAGGGTTTTATTATTAAAACACAAAATCAAATTCAGGGTATTATTAATAATATCGAGGGACAATAATGCAACATCATCGTTCAGAACTTCAATATTATAGACCCAAAGAATTAAGCCTAAAAGAGCTTATGCAAAATAATGAGTCTTATCGCTTTTTTATATATATCTTTAGCTATGTCTCTATTTTTTTATGTATAGTTGCTTCGTTTAAGACAAATGGCACAAATATGAGCTTGTTTATCGTAATGACACTTTTTATACTGTTGTGCGTATCCGTATCTTTTTATATGAATTCTGAAAAGCACGATGATAAAGAGATTATTATAGAAAATAATCCCAAAAAAGACTATTTAATATCGCTAGGAACAGAGGTTAAAAAATTTTATGGAGATGCCGTAAGATCAGGTAAAGCACCAAATAACAAGCTTCGCCCTATATTAGTAAATGCAGAAACTATGAAACGCCATTTTTTATGTATGGCAACTATTGGGGCTGGAAAATCTGTTTTAATGAAAGGCTTGATAGAGCAATATGTTTTACTTGGTGGCGGTATGCTGATTGTTGATGGTAAAGGCACAGATGAGTTTGCCAAAGAAATTTACGGACTTGTTGCAAGTATAGGTAGAGAAGATGACTTTGTTTATCTAAATTTTCTTGATATGGATAATACACATACAATAAACCCACTTTTAAGCGGTGGAGCTTTGTCTATCTACGAAATTATGCTTTCTTTATTGATCGGCGAAGAAAACGAATGGAAAGAAAAGCAAAAAGAATTTATGAAGTGTATTTTAAAACTAATGGTTTATAAAAGAGACAATGAAAAGGATTTTATATTTGATTTTTCAGCTCTTACAGAGATGATGAATTTGCCTACTCTTGTAAAACAAGGTTTAAAATACAAAGATATAGCAAAATCAAATGTTGGCATAATGGACTTTATAAAATACATTACTTCAACAATCGAAATTGATTTAAATGAGTTTATAAATGGCAATGCAGAAGATAAAAAATGGGTTGATAGCGTTATGAAAAAATGCAGTGGCGATGGGCAAGGTATCTATGATGTATCGGTTTGCGTTGGTGCTTGGCGTAATGTTATAACAAATCTAAGCTCAGATTATGGTAGAATTTTTAATGCCCCAGACCCTGATATAAGTCTTTGGGAGGCAACTCAAAGAAATAAAATTATCTTTGTAACATTGCCGACTATGAATAGTGATATTACGCCAAAAGAACTTGGTAGGCTCATACTAGGGCTTATTAAAGGCGTTGCGGCACAAAAGGCTAAATTTGCAAAAGAGCCTAAAATACCTTTTGTTTGCTTCCTTGATGAACTTGGATCGTATGTTATTGAGGGTTTTGGTAGGCTTGAGTCAAAATCACGCTCGCTTGGTATTAGTATATTTCCATTTTTTCAAAGTCCAGCACAAATTGATGTTGTTGCTAAAAATGACTATGAAAGAAAAGAAATTATAGATGTTACTGGAGTGCATATACTTATGAAAAATATGCACCCTGATACGACCGAATTTTACGCAAAAATGGTTGAAAAGAAAAAAGTAATGAGTAGAGACTTTACTGCTAGGCGTGAATATACAAAAGGCAGTGGAGCGGTTGAAGATAACTATAAAGTTGAGGAAAAAGACGCAATAGAACATAATGAAGTAGTGAATATGAATAATGGCGAGATGATAGTATTTGCAAATGGAAAAATGCATAAAGCTATCGCACAAGCTGAAAGCTCACTATTATCGAAAGGTAAAAAAACTACATACAAAATGATGAGCGATGATAAAATCCCGCTCACTCAATATGTAAGCAAGAGAAATTTTTTAAATCAAGCTTACAAAATCATAAAAGAAATTAAGTCTGCATAAAAGCTAAAAAAGGGGTTACATTTTGTAACCTTTTAAGTTTAATTTAATACTTAAAAGCTCTGTTTTATATATGATTTTCCATAATTTTATTAGGAGCAGATAAAATGCAAATAGAGATAAGTAGGTATGTTTTTGATAACTTTGAAATAGGCGACGAGATAAAACAAAAAATGCAAGCCATTGAAAGTTCAAAGATGTCTTATGGTGAATTTAAAAAATATGATCTTACAAAAAAATCTTTTATGCAGAGTAGATTTGATAGCAATCTAAGCGAAAATCAAAAAACTACCATAATCAATAAGCATATTCACGAAACACTCACTTCTTTTGATGAAATTTTAAAATCAAATAATAATATAAGTTCATTTTTTGAGTTTATGGCAAATCTTTCAAATTTTAAAGATAATCCAACGGCGGAGAAAGCGGAGCTTATCAAAGGAAATATTGAAGCCCTAAAGAGTATAGATTTAACCCCTGAACAAAAAGAATTTGTTAGTCAAGTAGAGCAAGTGTATTTAAATGAAACACAAGAGCAGAATAGCGAAGATATTAAAAAGACTAGATTATGAAAGCTAAATTTTTTTTGATTTTAAGCATACTAGCTACGCTATGTAATGCCAATATTGTTTCAGAAGCTATTGATAACCAAAGCGTATCGCAAAAGAGCTTAACCAAAACGATTATCTCGCAAAATACGGCACATCAAAATTATATTAGTTTAAATAAGCATATACTGCTTAATAAATACAATCATATTTTTTTAATTCATCAAAGAAACGAGCTAATCTTAAATCAACTGAAAGTTAGAGGTGTAAAACAATGAGCAATATAGAAAAAATAGCTACTTTTATATCAGAATGTGATTATGGCGACTTTGTTAAAGCTTTAATACTCCACGAAAAAGAGTATTTATTTGACAATAATGATTTAACAAAAGAGCAAAAAGATAAAGTTTTGAATAATATGTATACAAACTTAATGGATAATAATCAGGGTTCTCTTTTAGGCGATGAACACTCAAATATTATCGAGAATACTATGCAAGATTATATAGAAGACCTTGAAAAAAATAATAAAATAAGACGCAAAAGACAATGAATATCTTTAAAATTTTAATATTATTTTTTATATCCAGTATTATAAGTTTTGCCAATGATAATGCTATAGGCAGTAGTGCTGGAACGGAATTAATAGCTACGGCATTCACATTTGGGACAGCCGGCTTTGCTTTTGCTTCACTGCCTTTTTTATTCGTCTTGGTCGGTGGGCTTATAAAAGCAAATAGCGGACATAACACTCATTCTAGCAATATTACTGGAGTAATGTTTTTAGCTTTTTTGGTGCATTTATGCTCTTGTGTGTTTTTTATGGTCTGCATAAAATTACTTGACATTTTAGGAGCATTAGGAAAAGGCGTTAATTATTTTTCAAGTAAAATTTTTAAAATTTTTTGGACAAGAGGCGAGAGTTCAGTCTTTTCTTTGGCAGGAGCTAGTGGAAGCATAGAGGATAAAGGAGCATATTTACAGTTGTTTATGGTGCAAACTATAATAGACTGGGTTATTATACTAACGCCTATAATGGTTTTTTTTACAGCTTTTGCATATGGTATGATGGGTGCTAAAAAAGATCAAATACATACAAATGTATTGCAAATAATAACGTGGTGTGCAGTGGCAAATATCTTTGGATATTTTGTTTATTTTCTATGGTCTTACATAGCAAGTCTTGCTCTTTTTATACCAGATGGAGCAACAATAATATCAAAAACCATAGAATACTATTCTGAAATTGTGAGTAAATAAAATGAAATTTTTTGCAACATTATTTTTTATTGCCTTAACAAGCTTAAGCGGTGCGACTTGGTCTAATATGCAAAAAAGCGGTTTTAATCAAGCGTGGGAAAGAACAAAACAATTTAGCACCAAAGAAAACGAAAAAATAGAGCAATATTGGATTAATGAAATACAGCCATTAATTGAAAAAATAGCTGAACAAGTAAGGCAAAAAGAAGAAAATATAAAAACCCTAAAAGCACTTGAGATAGAAATTAATCTAAGTGATAGAGAAATCTTATTTTTGCTCGAGCAAGAAAAACAGCTTTTAGGCAATGAAGCAAATGCAAAAGGAGTTAAGTAATGTCAAAGTGGAATTTTGAATGCGAAGAGGGTTTTAATTTAGACAAATCAATCAATGAAATCTTAAATAATAGTTTTTCATATCAAGCTAGAGAATTCATCAAAGATATATATTCTTGGGTTGATTATAACCTTAATAAGCAACGAAACATCAACAACTCAAGATGAAAATAAAAAATATACAAGGACAAAACGATAATGGCTCGTTTATTTATAGCTGAAAAACCTGAGTTAGCTCGAGCAATAGTTGCTGGTATGGATGGAAACGAACAAACTTGTAATGGATATATAAAAAAAGGCAATGATCTTGTTACTTGGAGTTATGGTCATATTTTAGCCCTAAAGGAGCCTGATGAGATTAATCCAAAATATAAAAAATGGAATTTAGCTGATCTGCCTTTAAATATCACATTTAAATATAAGCCGATACCAAGCTCATCAAAACAATTAAAAAATATTATTGAGTTAATCAATGATAGCAATGTAAGTGAAATAGTGCATTGTGGAGACCCTGACGAGGAAGGGCAAATTTTGATTGATGAAATTATAGAGTATTCAAGGACTACAAAGCCAGTCAAGCGTATGTTAATAAATGATATAACCCCAAAAGCGGTAAAAAAAGAGCTAGAAAATATCAAGGACAATAGAAATTTTAAAAATATAAGTAATAGTGGCTTTGCAAGAAGCAGGGCTGATTATTTGGTTGGTATGAACTTGACACGTGCATACTCTTTAAACTATCAAAAACAAAATGCTGATTTTGCAGTATTTAGCATAGGTAGAGTGCAAACGCCTATTTTGGCTTTAATTGTCAATAGAGACATTGAAAACGATACATTCAAAAGCATAGACTATTTTGAGTTAAACGCAAAATTTAATTTTAATGATGAAAATATAGCAAAAATAGATTTTACATTAAAAACCGATGAAAAGATTATGCAAATCGAGGTAGCACAGGAGTTAAAAGATAGAATATTAAACTCAATTTTTGAATTAAAAATTAAACAAGAGAGCAAAAAAGAAAATCCGCCTTTACCGTATAACCTTTTAAATTTGCAAAGCGAAGCTAGTAAAATTTATGGATTTTCAGCCAAAAAAACATTGGATATTACTCAAGCTTTACGTGAAAAACACAAAGCTATATCATACAATAGAAGTGACTGCGAATATATACCAACCACAATTTATGAGCAACGCAATGATCTAATATCTGCACTGGCTCATAATTTTAGTAATGGACGATTTGACTTTTCTTATATCAATTCTAACTTAAAAAGTTTGGCTTTTGATGATAGTAAGATTACAGCCCACTATGCGATAATACCAACTGAAACGAGATTAAATTTATCAAATCTAAATGCGGATGAATTAAAAATTTATACTCTTATCGCTAAAAGATTTTTGCTTCAGTTTTGCGAACCAAGAGAGTATGAAAGTTATAAAATTATACTAAATAGCAATGATTTAATATTTGAAAAAACACTAAATTTCACAACGAAACTAGGCTTTAAAGCCTTTTTGGGAAAAAGTGAAGATGACGAGCCTGAGCTTTTAAACTCGCTTAATGGCTTAATAGCCGAACGAGCAATAAATGTAGCAATCGAAAAAAAACAAACAAAACCACACCCACGCTATACTATGACAACGCTCTTAAAAGATCTAAACTCCGTTGCAAAATATGTAAAAGACGAAAAAATCAAAAAACTTTTACTAGAAAAAGACAAAGAAAAGAAAGGCGAAAGCGGTGGTATAGGTACGCCTGCAACAAGGGCTGATATGATAGAAAAACTTGCAAAGCAAGAATACATAGAAATTTCAAACGACAAAAAGCAGGTTATCACATCTACAAAAAAAGGCAAATTTTTTATAAATAGTGTCAGTGATTTATACAAAAACCCTGATATAACGGCTCTTTGGTACGAAATGCAAAAAGATATACAAAATGGCAATATGAGTATTGATGAGTTTATAGGCTCAGTCCAACAGACCATAAACGATGAAATACAAAAAATAAAAAATGGAGAAATAAAAATGCAAAACGATAAAGAGATAATACACTGCCCTTTTTGTGGCGATGGAGTACTAAGACTAATAAAAGGAAAAAATGGCGATTTCTTTGGTTGCTCTAATTACTCACAAGGGTGCAAATTTTCTACAAATAGCGTAAATGGCAAACCTGATTTTAGTCCAAAAGAAAAACCACAAAACTCTAGCAATATAACAGAATATGAGTGTCCTAGTTGCAAAAAAGGTAGGCTTATACGTCGCCCAAGTAAAAATGATCCAACTAAATTTTGGTATGGATGCAGTGAATGGAAAGATGGTTGCAAATTTACTTGCTTTGAAAGTAATGGAAAGCCAAATTTTAGCACAAATAGCTGACTGACTAAGAATAAAAAGAAAATGACAAATAAAAAATATAAAAGAGTTAGATAAATGAATTTAGCACTATTAGCCCTTGCTGGCACGGCATTTGTAGGAACTTATTTTGGCTTTAAGAAAAAAGATCCAAGTATGAATTTATCAAATTGCTTTTTTGATAAGTTAGCCAATCCTATTTATAATCTGTTTAATGATTGGCACTCAAACTCACTATTTTTAATTGACAAAATAGGAGATGATTGCGTTAGCACAAATACCCCTTTTAAAGAGCTGTATGCTGTAAAATTAGTTACAAATCAAACCATAAAAACATATTTGAGTTCGGATAAGATAGATGAAATTATAAGGGATTATAAAGAGAGCAATGACGCTTTTATATTTTATTTGCTTCACAAGCAGGGAAATTATCAAAAACAATATATTCTAACACACAATAAGGTTATTGCCAAAGTAATTGCGGATTACTATGATACACAACTTTTAAATGGTATTGAGATTGTAAATTTGCTTTATAATGCCTACTTGCAAAATAGCTTTTTTATAAATGATAAGCAACTTCATCAAAGTTTATATATAAACAAAGATGATGAGCTTAGTGAGCCTGAATTTTTGCAGTTTAAACGCCTTGCAAAGCAAGCCATACGTAAAAACTATCAAGACATATCAATGTTTCAGGCTTACAAACATTTAAATATTAATGAGACTGATATTGCTAGTATATTTAAGTTAAAATTTACTGGCACGATTTGGATTTATATAGATTTTAGCAAAAATCATATAGAAAATCATATTTCAAGGCTTATTAGCTATTCAAAAATGCTAGGCAATAAAGCCCCTTTTATAGAGTTACAAAACGCTTACAAGAATAAAGAGCTTGATTGTGCTGTAATCAATGCTATGGCTTTTTTAAAAGAGTATGATGATGAGGTTATAGGAAGCTTGGGAAGCTATCTGAAAACAAGCTTTATCAAAAAAGAGATATATCGCTCAAATCATTTTCAAAAAAATCTCATAAAATTTAGAGATAGCGAATTTGATTTTTTAGTAAAAAGTAATTATTTGCATAATTATATAGCTAGCATACACAAACACAATACAAGCAAACCTGATATTTTTGGCACTGATAAAAATGGCTCATTTTTGAACTACTCATTTTCTGCTGAAAATGATAATCCTCACTCGGTTATTATAGCTAAACCGGGTAGCGGTAAATCTGTTTCAAAGCAAAAAATAATGGCTCAAATGGTAGGTCTAAATTTTGCTGATGGTTCTTGTTCTAATCTAGGCAAGAATCCCAATAATGTTCGTATTAGAAGCTATGATATAGGTTTTAGTGATGAAAAATTTATGAAACTCATATCATCAAATCCAAACAACAGCACAGCTATTATTGATTCAAGTCTTGCAAAGTTTAGCTATAATATTGTAAATATTCCAAATATCGATGATAGAGAGCTATTTGAAGCCGATATGCAGTTTAATATTGATCTATGCTCCATTATTCTCGAAACGCAAAATGCAAGCCCTTTAACGATTGAAGAAAGTGCATTTTTAAAGTCTATTTTTAGAGAGCTTTATTCTAATAAAGAATATACTAAATATAGAGTAATGAATCTTGAAGAGCAAAATAAAGAGCTTTATGATGAGCTTATAAGTTTAAATTACAAGACGGATACATTTTTACAAGATATTGGAGAGAGTAAATATAACTTCTTGAAAGTCCCATTACTTAATGATTTTGTCAAAAAAGCAGAGCAAAGAAGTAAATCAAAGCAACTAAAAGTTGATGAACAAGCAGCATACGCAAGCCTAGCAACAAAACTAAATTCAATAGAAATGCTTGGGCTTTTTTCAGACTTTGACAAAATCAACATAGATGATGTAGATGTCCTTAATATGGATTTAAATAACTTTAAGGAAAGCACACTTTTTACGGCTATTTTTCTTTCTATTTTTCAAAAAACATATCTAAAAGATAGAGAATATGCCCTAGAGTGCAAAAGAGCAGGACGACCAGCTCCGAAGCTATTTTATGCAGTGGAAGAGGCAAAAAACTATTTTAGAAACAATAAGACATTTGAAGAGATGTTTGATAAGGTAACCTTAGAAGCTAGAAAATATAACGTGCATTTATGTTTTATAGTTCAAAATGCCGACCATATACCGTGGGGTATTTTAAAAAATATCGATACAAGAATTTTTCTTTTGAGACCTGATAAGAAAAATGAAGTGATAGGTGAAATACGTAATATATTTGGAGACAATAGTATGCTTCCAAAAAATCTTGAAATTGCTCTGCTTGAAACCAAAAAATACGAAATGTGTGTATGGTATAGCAGTGGAGTATTTAATATGAAATTTGATATTACGCCTGATGAAATGGCAGTGTTTAGCACAAACCCAAATGAATAATAGCACACTGCCAAGCGATAAAGAAAGAAAATGTCATTTTTAAATCAACATAATGCGATTTTAGAAAATAACACCAAATTTAATAAAACAAAGGAGAACAGATGCATACATACGTATCCGTAAATTCTAAAAAGAAAAAATAGATAAAATTTATCTATCATAAAAATTTAAAAAAGGATAAAAATGCAATATACTTACTTACTGGATATATTTACTTTAATTCTTTCGGTGTTTGCAATAGTAATGGTAATTTACTATTTATTTTTTTTAAAGCCAAAAATCAAAAAGAAAGTAAAAACTGAAATTTTACCGCTTTATCTTAATGACAAAGAGCTGAAAATTTACGATAATAAAGAGTATAAATATTTTAATATGCTTAATTTTAGATACTCAATTAGCGATTGGCAAAACAATGATGAGTTTAAAATATCACTACTTGAAGTAGTTAAAGAAATCAAAGAATATAGCACAAAGCTTGATAAACTTAAAAGCTATGAAAAAAAGCTATAACAATAAAACCAAAACCAAGAGGCAATGATATGAAAAATACTTTTAAAAGGATAAAAAATGAATAATAATTTCATCAAGGAAATTTCTTGTAATTTTGAGTTTGGCGGTAATTCTACATTAGAATTAAATTTTAAAAATAATATCTATATAATCGAACAAAATCTTTATAACTACACAATCAAGAAAAATGGAGAAGTAGTTTTCGACCAAAAATTTAATATAGAAGCTAATAAAGATATTCTTAATATTAATTTTTTAGATAAAGATTTTCAAAATGCTATTATTGCTTATTGCAACAATACAATAGATGCAAAAAGTTTTATTACTGGCTCTGATTTTGTTTTTAGAGATTTATCATCTATTTTTAAAAAATTGAAAACTGAAAAGCTTAAAGAAAATTTACTTAAACATAAAATGATTATAGATAAAATTGATATATACTCTACTTATTCAGATGAAAGCAGGGCGATAGCCGTTGCATTGGCTTTTTTCCGTGATGAAAAAACTCAAAAGAGTACGGCTGATATTGCAATTGAGCTAAATTTATTATATCCTAACCTATTTATGCCGATAACGGAACAAGATATACACCATATAAAAACACTTGATTATATAAGCAAACAAAACGGTGACACAATAAATTATAATCAAGCTATGACTAGACACGATATTGCTAAAAAACTTAATAATATTATTGACTTAAAAAGCTATGACGAGGAAATGGGATATAAATATTTTGCTGATGCTCAAGATAGCAATACTAGTATTGAAACAAACATTGATAATAAAATAAAAACAAGGAAAAGAAGCTAATAAAGATATTCTTAATATTAATTTAATTCACAAATTTTTTACCAATCTTAACTATCTATACAATATCTACACAATATAAATATTATATAGATATTATGCTAAATAAATATTATAATTGTATAGCTATCATACTAAAAAATGCAATAAAAACATAATACACATATCATATCAATACTATACTTATATAATATTTATATTGTATTTTTATAATATTATTATAATATAAAAGCAATACTATTATTATATTTTTTACATATTATTTCTATATTTATTAGATACTATTTTTATATTAAAATTTGTTTTTTATGTAGAATATGCTATAATTTTTATAAAATTTAAGATTAAAAAGGATAAAAAATGCAAACAACAATTGACTATCAAAAATATGATAATATGTCAAAAAAAAGCTTGTTTAATGCTCTACTTAGTGCAGAAAAAAAATATGATACTATGAGAGAGAATTTAGAAAAGAAAATAAAAGCTCAAAGAGAACTAGTAAGTTTTTTGAGAGAAAAGATTACATTATCTATAAACGAAAAAAAAAGTAACTTAGATATAGCCATAGAACAATTTAACAATGGAGATGTATATAAATATAATAGTTATGATGAATATGAAAAAGATATGAATAATGAAGTATAAAATAACTACATCAAAACTTTATAAAAAGCAGTTTAAAAAACTTCATAAAATAGAACAAAATCTAATCAATGAAGCTGTAAAAAAACTTGCAAAAGGTGAAATGTTAGATAAAAAATTTAAAGATCACGAACTTACTCTAAACTATAAAGGTTTTAGAGAGTGTCATATAAAGCCCGATTTATTATTAGTATATAAAATTATAGAAAAAGAATTAGAGCTATATCTAGCTGCAACAGGTAGTCATATGCAGGTATTTGACTGGTAAAAACGTAGAGATTTGCTCTGCATTTTTTATATAAAAACTTTCTATTTTTCTTACTTAAAAAATTATTAAAAATAAATAAAAATAAACTTAATATATACTTATAAAAAGCTTAAAAGATTAGAGAGAATAGGGTTGGTGTTGCTCAGAACGCATAGTAACCGCTTCGCTATCCCTTGTAACTCTCAACCATACAAAAGACACCAAGCTAAATA
>NZ_CAJHOF010000016.1 GCF_905120465.1 Campylobacter majalis | reverse complement strand
ATATATTTTTTAATATTTAATATAAATTTAAAAAATATAGTAGTATTCTTTCATTGATAAACAATCTCATTATGAAAGGATAACAAAAATGGAATTTCTAATGGTGGCGATGTTTTTTATCGCTGGTTTATTTTTATGGCTAAAGCCAGAAAAAAATGGCTTAGTTGTGGGCTTTGGCATGGCTGGGGTTGCTATACTTGTCATCATGATGGCATATGTAAATAAATTTACAGTTGTGCCTATGGGAAATTTTTAGGAGGCAAAGATGAGTGATGATAGAAAAATACCAGCCACTTGGGGCGATGATGAGCGTTATTTTTTCAACCTTTTTGCCTTAGCGGCACTTGCTTTGGTTGCGCTTCCGGTTGGTATAGCTGTAGTTGTGCTTGGTTTTGGCATGGGAGATAGTCCGTGCATTATGTGTTGGCATGAGCGATTTTGCATGGTTGCTATATCATTTTTTGCACTTTTGATTGTAAGATATGGCTTTAAGGCACGATATTTAGTGGCGATTATACTACTTTCTTGTCTTGGACTTTACGATGGTTTTACTCACTACAGTCTTGATGGGACTTATGGTGGATACCTTGATATAGGGCAGGGTTTTGGGTTAGAAATTTTAGGGGCTCACACTCAGTTTTGGGTTGTTGTAGTGCATTTTTGTGTATTTTTATTTTTGGGAGTTATACTGTTTTTAGGTAAAAATATTGGCTCGATAATGCACAAAAGTGAAAACGGCGAATACGGAGCTGTTTTACCAAGCTTTTTGGTAGGCAAAATCGCCATATTTGTATTTGTTTTAATTATGGCACTTAATCTAATTCAAGCATTTATCACAGCTGGACCGCCACCATATCTAGCTTCAGCGACGCCTTCACGCATGAGTGCTGATCCTAATAAATGGTTTTGGGAGTTAGACCACTGGGACGGATTTGAAGTGGATTTTAGAGAGAGCTGGAATCCAAATTTGCCATATTTGCCAGAGTAAAGGATGTAAAATGAGAAAAATTTTATCATTGATTTTTGGGATTGCTTTTGCATTTTGCTTTGAGCTGGATTTTAACAAAGGTGCTACAAATAATGTAAGCGTTTTGTCTGAAATTTCAAAATCTGAGCTTATGCTTGATACGACTTGGGCGGTTACTGGGGTTGATTATGAAGATGGTGAGTTTTTGTTTTCAACCAGATCGCTTGAGTTGTTTAAAACTGATAGCGAGTTTAAGCAAAAAGCTTATTTAAAAAGCACAAAAGATTGGATTATACAGATGGAAGATGGCGTAAGTTCGTGCTTTTACAATGGCTTGGTTGGCATAATGAGCTATAATAAAACATATGCTTTTTTTAAACATGTGCCAGGGCAAAGCGATAATGACGCAAATTTAGCATGGCGGTATTTGTATGCTGGATATGAGAATTTTACGCTTGATTTTAAAGATAGATATTATACGGTTAGGGCAAAACAGCAGTATATTTTGGGCTGGGATTATTCGAAATTTCATAATGAGTTTTTTATAGCTACCGTGCCTGATAATATCAAACAAAGCTGGAGTATAGCTAGTTTTAGTGATAGTGACAATATGCTTTCAAGCGAGTTTGTGCCAAGCTTTGATGAAGCTTTGGATATTAAAGCTGGGCGAGATATTAACGATTATTATATTACCGGCATTGATGCGAGTGATGAGTTTGTTTATCTGCTTTCTCGTCAATACTCAAGCATATTAAAACTAGACGTTAAAAGTAGAAAAATAGTTGAAGTCTTTGTTTTTTCAGGGGTTTCAGATGCGACTGGTATAGCTATAAAGGACGGAAATTTCTATATCACATCACGCGAAAACGGCAAAAATTTCATACACATTTTTGCTAGATAAAACCATAAATTAAAATCAGCTTTTATCCTTATTTTGGATTTGGATAAAAGCTTTTTGTTTTTATGTTTGATTAGAATACGAAATTTAGTATTTTTAATACAATGTAAGACAAGCATGAGACTTTGCAAAAATGATTAAGAAATTGCTTTAAATTTCTATTTTAAATTTAAAAATTTTAGCTCCAATACAAATCAAAAACCTTTAAAGTGGTTTTAACCATGATTATATCGATGAAAATAGGTATGTATTGCTTCAGAATTTCAGAGAAACAATTCGTGAAATTTTAAAGTGTTTTCTACTTCGCTTCGCTCGTAGCTTTCCAAGAACTACTTCGCTTCGCTCGTAGCTTTCCAAGAACTACTTCGCTTCGCTCGTAGCTTTCCAAGAACTACTTCGCTTCGCTCGTAGCTATAAAACCTTGATTTAAAAGCTGTAAAAATAGCTGAAATTTGTAATATTTATCGCAATTGTATAAACAAAAATTTCTCAAAATAAGAAATTTAATGCTTACAGAATGTAAAAAACAATGCAAACTGGGTTGAGAAATTTAAATAGATAAAAGCCACTTTAAAGCTAAAAGAGTGTGTGGCAAAAGAGATAAAGGAGCTGGTGGAAAACAACCAGTTTTGATATGACAAAAAGGTCTATACACAAATAGTTAAGAAATGCTCTGCTGATGAGCTATTGCTTATTTTAAGTGATTTTAGTAAGCTAGGAAAATCTACAATTTTAGTGATACTTGGAAAGCCTATGATGGTTTGGTAGATTATTTGTTTCACTTGCAACTGCAAGCAAACAGAGCTAAGGCTCATTATAGGGTAAAATTAATTTGCAAAAGACAAAAACCATATCAATGGCATTGAGAATTTCTGGGGTTATTATAAATATAGATTAAGTAAGTTTAAAAGTATAAAAAGAGAGAGTTTTCTTTTACATTTAAAGGAGTGTGGATTTAGATTTAACAACAAAGAAAATCTCTATCAAGTTTTACTAAAATTGATAAGAGGAAATTCTTTTAGATTGTTTTGGGGTTAAAAATTAAATATAAACATTAATATGTTCCAATTTATTTTTGTTTAAAAATTCAAGCATATTTTGATATTTATTTATAAAATTTATATTTTTTAAATAAAGTCTTGACAAATACATTTGTTTTTTGTATAATCGCAACTTCGTTTTTAAGTAATGTCTTGTTAGCTCAGCCGGTAGAGCATCTCACTTTTAATGAGGGGGCCGTTGGTTCGAATCCAACACAGGACACCATTTTACTTAGAATTAGCAAGTGGTCGCTTAGCTCAGTTGGTAGAGCGCCACCCTTACAAGGTGGATGTCACAAGTTCGAGTCTTGTAGCGACCACCATTTGTGCTAATTTGTAAAATTTTGGCGATTAGCTGCCATTAAGTGCTTATTTTTTGTGTGTTAAGGCACCAAAAGAGCTTAAATTTTAGGTGCAGCGGTAGTTCAGTTGGTTAGAATGCCGCCCTGTCACGGCGGAGGTCGCGGGTTCGAGCCCCGTCCGCTGCGCCACTTAGTTTTGTCTTGTTAGCTCAGCCGGTAGAGCATCTCACTTTTAATGAGGGGGCCGTTGGTTCGAATCCAACACAGGACACCACTTTTTTGGGTTTATGACCCTTTCGTCTAGTGGCTCAGGACTCTACTTTCTCAGTGTAGAAACAGAGGTTCAAATCCTCTAAGGGTCGCCATATCTTATTTTGGTCGCTTAGCTCAGTTGGTAGAGCGCCACCCTTACAAGGTGGATGTCACAAGTTCGAGTCTTGTAGCGACCACCATACTTAGGCAGTTTGTTTAAGTGCTTACTTATTTTAGGTGCAGCGGTAGTTCAGTTGGTTAGAATGCCGCCCTGTCACGGCGGAGGTCGCGGGTTCGAGCCCCGTCCGCTGCGCCACTTTCAGATTTTTTCAAAATTTTAATCAGTTTTAATTTTTTGATTATCTTTTTTACTTTAATATCAAAAAGAGGCTTCATGCAAGACAATAACAGTGAAATCAAAGAAAATAATCAAACCGAAACTCAAAATTCCAAAAAACGCCAAACAAATCAAACTCGCACTCATATCCCAGTAGATGGGCATAAAATAGAAGAGCTTAGAACGCTAGATTTAGAAAATTTAGTTCAAATCGCAACCACAGTAGGCGTGGAAAATCCACGTGAGTTTCGCCGTCAGGATTTGATATTTGAAATTTTAAAGACGCAGACGAAACAGGGTGGATTTATACTATTTACGGGAATTTTAGAGATTACAAATGAAGGCTATGGCTTTTTACGCTCAGTTGATGCAAACTTAAGCGATAGCTCAAACGATTCTTACGTCTCAAATTCGCAAATCCGTAAATTTGCTCTTCGTGTTGGTGATATAGTCACAGGTCAAGTACGAGAACCAAAAGATCAAGAAAAATACTATGCACTTTTAAAAATAGAAGCAGTCAATTACATGCCGCTTGCAGAGGCAAAAGAGAGGCCACTTTTTGATAACCTAACGCCACTTTTTCCAACTCAAAAGATACATTTAGAGTATGACGCGATGAAGCTAACTGGGCGTGTGCTTGATTTATTTACGCCTATTGGTAAGGGGCAGCGTGGGCTTATCGTCGCTCCTCCAAGAAGCGGAAAGACCGAGCTTATGAAAGAGCTAGCTCACGGTATCGCTAAAAATCACCCAGAGGCACATTTGATGGTGCTTTTAGTCGATGAAAGACCAGAAGAGGTAACTGATATGCAAAGAAGCGTCAAGGGCGAGGTCTTTAGTTCGACTTTTGATCTTCCAGCACTTAATCACGTAAGGGTTGCCGAGCTAGTCATCGAGAAGGCAAAACGCCTTGTTGAAATGGGCAAGGATGTCATCATCTTGCTTGATAGTATCACGCGTCTTGCAAGGGCGTATAACACCGTAACTCCGCCAAGTGGCAAGGTGCTAACTGGCGGCGTTGATGCAAACGCACTTCACAAGCCAAAACGCTTCTTTGGAGCAGCTAGAAACATCGAGCATGGCGGAAGCCTAACGATAATCGCAACCGCGTTAATCGACACTGGCTCTAGGATGGACGAGGTAATATTTGAAGAGTTTAAGGGCACTGGAAATAGTGAAGTCGTGCTTGATAGAAATATCTCAGATCGTAGAATTTATCCAGCTATTAGCGTTTTAAAATCAGGCACAAGAAAAGAAGAGCTGCTTCAAAAGCCTGATGAGTTACAAAAAATTTGGGCGATTCGCACAGCGATTGCGTCAATGGAAGATGTCGAAGCACTTAAGTTTTTATACGCTAAAATGCTAAAAACAAAAGATAATGCAGAGCTCTTATCTATCTTAAATGAATAAAAACTAAAATTTATATTAATATTAGCTTAAAATACGCAGTTTTAAATAATGGCATATTTTAAGCTATTTTGTCACAACTAAAACTTTAAATTTATTCTTAATAATAAATAAAATAAATCTATTTACTTGATTACCTATTATCAAAGATGCTTTTTATTTTTAACTTGAAAAATTTATGATTTGTTTATAAATGTTTTGATTATTTTGTGATGAAATTTTTAAGATATTTGCAGATGTGATTATGGATATATTTTAGTAAAAATTTTAATCTTTTTGTAAAATGTAAGTTTTGGCAAATCAATATTGTCTATAAAGATACTAAGAAAGTAGAATTTGTTAAAATTGATAAGGGTTTTTAAATAGCAAATTTAAAATATTAAATTTATATTATTTTTTGCTTAAATATTTTTATTTTCAGCAAAATTAAGCATGATTTTGCCTGATATATTATCTTGTTGCTTGTAAATTTTATTGTTGATTTTAAATTTTGCTTCACTTATAGCTTTTAAAAAATACTTTATTAACCATGATGTTACAGTCAAACAAAATAAATAAAATTTCATTTCTAAATTTATACATTTTAAATAATTAAAATACGAACAAATTTGTTGTTTAAGAAATTAAAAAACAAAATTTAAAGCGTTAAATAAACATACTTTTGCTTGGCTTTGGCTACTACCTTCGCTCTTTGGGTTTGGGAATTTTAAACAAACGCAACTCTTGCAAGACGATGTTTTAAAATTTCTAAAGTCCAAAGAGCGATTAAGACATATTGTAAAGTAAAATAGTGTAGAGTATGGCACTTTTGGTATTGTCAAGTAGTTTTTAAAATATTAAATTTATCCAAAAGTAGTTTAAGTTATTTATAAATAATTTATTTTTTATTAATGCTTTGTAAAAATTGACAAATCATAAAATCTTTATTGTTTAGCGATAGCATTAAAGAATTTTTATAGAGGCTTTGCTAAGGTATTTTTGTTTGCTATCAAATTGCTTTAAATTTTGCAGTAATTTATATTGTTTGTTAAATTGCTACTTTATCTTTGCTTTTGCACAAATCAAACAAAAAGCACTCTTTGCACTGTGGTTTTAATGCTTTGCATGTATATCTTCCAAAAAGAACCATTGCTTGGTGAAGCTTGCCAAGATCCGTTTTAAACGTCTTTACTAGATCTTTTTCGGTTGCTTCTGGAGTGCTAGCACTACTTAATCCAAGTCTGTGAGAAACCCTAAATACATGCGTATCTACCGCCATTACGTTTGCACCAGTTGCTTCAAGCAGCACTACGTTAGCTGTTTTTACTCCAACGCCAGCCAAGGCTACAAGTTTATCTTTTTGTAGTGGAATTTCTCCGCCATGTTCGCTTACTACAGCTTTTGCCATTTTGATTAAATTTTGTGCTTTGTTGTTAAAAAAAGAGCACGAGTTTATTAGTGTTTTTATAGTGCTTAGGTTTGCTGTTGCTAGTTTATGTGCGTTTGGATATGCTTTAAATAGCTCAGGAGTTATTAAATTTACACGCTTATCAGTGCATTGAGCTGAGAGCATTACGCACACTATTAGTTCAAAATTATCACGCCATACCAGCTCACTTTTGGCATTTTTGTAGTTTTGTAAAAATCTTGATTTTATCGTTGCAATTTTATCTTTTTTTGTCATTTTGCGATTTTAGCAAAAATTTTATAAAGTTAATGTATAATTTGCATTTTTACATTAAAATTTTAAGGATTATTATGAATAAAATTCTATTTTCTACACTTGTTAGTGCTGTGGCTGCTATTAGTCTAAATGCTGCTGTTGTAGCGACTGTTGATGGACAAAACATCACAGATGAAGATTTGCAGATATTCTTGGCTCAGGCTATGCCAGGACAGCATGTTGATATTGCTCAGATGAGTGATGAGCTAAAAAAGCGTCTAATTGATGATGTTGTAGGTAGAAAGCTACTTTTAAAAGAGGCTCGTTCTACTGGTATAGAAAAAGATCCAGAGTTTTCAAAAGCATTAAATTTAGCTAAAGATAACATTGCTGGTGAGCTTTACTTTAAAAAGATTTTTGATACTATCAAAGTGAGTGAAGCTGAGATTAAAGGCTTTTATGATGAAAATAAAGATAGGTTTAATCAGCCAGCAAGTGTTCGTGCTAGACATATATTAGTTGAAAACGAGGCTGATGCTAAAAGCATTATAAACGAATTAAAAAATTTAAAAGGTGATGCTTTAACTAAAAAATTTGCTGAAATCGCCGCTGCTAAATCAATAGATCAAGGTTCTGCACAGCAAGGTGGAGAGCTAGGTTGGTTTGGACAAAGCCAAATGGTTAAGCCATTTGCTGATGCTGCATTTGCAATGAAAAAAGGCGAAGTTTCAAAAACTCCTGTTAAGTCAAATTTTGGTTATCACATAATACTAAAAGAGGATTTAAAAGCTGCAGGTTTAGTGCCACTAAATGAAGTAAAACCTCAGGTTGAAAACACAATAAAAATGCAAAAATTCCAAGAAGTAATCCAGAAAAAAACTCAAAGCTTACGCACAAAAGCGAAAGTAGAGTATAAGTAAAAGGAGAGATTATGGGTGTTTTGGACGTAGTAAAAGCTGGAGTATTAAGCGGTGATGATGTTAGCAAACTATACACTTATGCAAAAGAGAATGGGTTTGCGATACCTGCTGTAAATGTTGTAGGGAGTGATTCAATAAACGCGGTGCTAGAAGCAGCAAAGATTGCCAAATCACCCGTAATAGTGCAATTTAGCAATGGTGGAGCGGCATTTTATGCTGGTAAATCGTGTGAAAAAGGCGATGTGCTGGGCGCTATTGCTGGTGCAAAACACGTTCATTTACTAGCTAAAGCTTACGGTGTGCCGGTTATACTTCACACAGATCATGCTGCTAGAAAATTATTACCGTGGATTGATGAGTTAATAGCTGCTTCAGCTGAGTATAAAAAGACTCACGGTGTTGCTTTGTTTAGCTCTCATATGCTTGATTTAAGCGAGGAGAGCTTAGAGCAAAATATCTCTACTTGTGAGATGTATTTGGCTAGGATGAGTGAGCTTGGTATAAGCCTTGAGATTGAGCTTGGAGTGACTGGTGGGGAGGAAGATGGCGTGGATAATACAAATGTTGATAATGCCTTGCTTTACACTCAGCCAGAAGATGTAGCTCTTGCTTATGAAAGACTTAGTAAGATTAGTGATAAATTTAGCATAGCAGCCTCATTTGGCAACGTTCATGGTGTTTATAAGCCAGGCAATGTCGTGCTAAGACCTGAAATTTTGAAAAATTCGCAAGAATTTGTTGCTAAGAAATTTAACACAAAAAGCAATAAACCTGTAAATTTTGTATTTCACGGTGGAAGTGGAAGTGAGCTTAGCGATATTAAGGATGCTGTTAGCTATGGCGTAATTAAGATGAACATTGATACCGATACTCAGTGGGCATTTTGGGATGGTGTGCGTGAGTATGAGGCTAAAAATAGGGCATATTTACAAGCACAAATTGGAAATCCACAAGGCGATGATAAGCCAAATAAAAAATACTACGATCCACGCAAATGGCTAAGAGCTGGCGAAGAGAGTATGGTTAAGCGCTTACAAATAGCCTTTTCTGATTTAAATTGCTTAAATAGGAATTAATAAATGGCGATTAAGAGCGACTATAGCGATTTAGCCCTGACAAAAGAGCAGGGCGATCGCTCATTTTGTTTTTTGACTTATCTTAAAATCATTTTTTTACCAGCTTTGGTGTTTATTTTTGTTTTGCTTGGCTATTTTGATGTTGTAAAATTTAAAATTGAACTTTATAGTGTAGTAATACTAGCTTTTTTGATATTTGTATCTATGTTTTTTGCACTGCATAGTGCCGAGCTTGGATATCATAAATTACTAAATAAAATTGATGATTTTAAGACAGGATTAAAAGATTATATAGTATCAAGTTTGCTTGAAATTTCAGGTATTAAAAAATCAAATTCTAACTTTGATGAGTTTTTGGATAATTATACAAAAGATTTAAGAAATGAAAATTTAGCAAGTATTGGTGCTGGTGTATTTGCTATGCTTGGAATTTTAGGGACATTTTTAAGCATTGCTCTAACAATGCCTAGCTTTAACTCAAGTGATACTGTTGGTGTTGAAAGAGAGATTGGTGCTTTATTAAACGCAGTAGCAACGGCATTTTATGTGTCAATTTATGGTATATTTTTGGCACTTTGGTGGATGTTTTTTGAAAAAATTGGTATAGGTAAATTTCAAAAATTTGCAAGAGAGCAAAGAGCGTTAAGTCGTGAATTTTTTTGGCAAAAAGATGAGCTAGAGCAGCGTTTCATGAGTGTGACATCACAGCACTTTGATGACATTAGAAGTGTATTTGCCAGAATTAGCAATGAAGAGTTTTTTAAAAATCTTGATAATGTTATTGGCACTAAGTTTAAATCATACGAGGATTTACAAGCATTAGAGCAAAGATTAATTGGTGAAGCACAAATTAAGATAGATCAAAATGTTAGGTTGTTAAATAAGGCTGGTGTGAAACAAGATGAGTTTGTAAAGGTTCATACTGAAATTTTACGTGCAACAATAGACCTAAATGCTTCACTTAAAGAAACACAGCGACTATTTTCAACTGAATATAACCGCTTAAACGAGCTAATGAGCGATAGGGTTAGTGATTTTGAAAAGAGCGTGAATAGATTTGATTTAAATTTAAAATCTCTTGATTTAAGTCTTAAAAATTTCGCAACAAAGATGATGCAAGAACAAGACAGATCGATGCAGGCTTTTAAAGATAGTTTGATTGAGGGCGTGAGTGCGTTTAAAAATGCTTATACTGACGAAGCACCAAGCAGAATTGATGTCGAAAGAGAAATAATGTTAAATGATTTACGCAAAAATTCCAATGAATTAGATGGTGAGATAGAGCGTGTCATTGGTAATATTCAAAATACAAAACCGAGCAATGAAGATAAATAACAAACAAAACTTGCAAGTTTTTTGGATATCGTATGCTAATTTGATGGCTGGATTGCTGTTTGTTTTTATACTTATTTTGGGTGGCGTGATTGCAAAGTATGTATTAACGCAGGATGTTATTGTAAATAAACAACAAAGTGTAATTAGAGCGCTAGATAGCTTAAGAGATGAAAAAGGTAATGAGTTGAGCGATGAAAGGCTGATTAAGGTCTTAAAAGATGAGATTGTAAAACTAAGCTTTAAAAACTCTGAGCTACAAAATAAAAATAGCACTTATATAACTATGTTAAATGACTTAGAGAATAAGACAAGTGAGCTTGCAAAAGCACGTAATAAACAAAGCTCAACCATTAGTGATATAAATGATAAAAATGAGTTATTGCAAAATAAAATAGATGAATTAAGTGCCAAAATTTCTGCTTTAAACGCAAAAAATAATGCATTAAGTTTAGATAGTGAGAAATTTAAGGACGAAAATTCAAAAAATTTAGAAAAAATTACATTTTTGCTAGATGAGATAAATGCAAAACAAACAAAGTTTGATACTCTTTTAAGTGATATTAACTCCACCAAGATTTATGTAAAACAGATAAGTGGTCTGCATGAAAAGATTATAAATTCTTTAAGACAAGTCTTTGGTGATGAGATTGATTTAAAAACTGGTGTTTTAACGCTTCGTTCGGCTGATTTTTTTGATAAAAATAAAACTGAGCTTAAGAGTGAGTCTAAAGATAAACTAAAAGAGATATTAACAAAGTATTTTGGAGTGCTTTTATCTGATGAAGAGATAAGTAAAAATATCGAACAAATTATGATTGAAGGCTTTACTGATAGTGATGGAAGCTATGGTTACAATTTAGAGCTATCTCAGCGTAGAGCGTATGAAATAATGCGTTTTATAAACTCGTATAGTGATGATGGTCGTCTTGATAGATTACTTGTTTCAAGTGGGCGAAGTTATAATAATTTGGTGCTAAAAGATGGTGCTGAGGATAAAGATGCTTCAAGAAGAATTGAGATAAAGTTTTTTATTACAAACAAAAAAGCCTTAGAGCAAGTTGCTAAAATTTTAGAAGCAAAATGATACGGTTAGTAGAGTTTAGGGATATAAAATTTTACATACTAAGAGATGATTTGCTTGGCGAGTTTAATGGAAATAAGGCTAGAAAATTAGAGTATTTTTTGGATCTAGATTTAAAAACCGATATCGTTTCTCACGGCTCATCTCAATCAAATGCGATGTATTCGCTTAGTGTTTTTGCTAAGATAAAGGGTGTAAAATTTCACTATTTTGTCTCGCACTTAAATGAAAATTTACGTCAAAATCCAATAGGAAATTTCGGTTTTGCTTTACAAAATGGTATGATTTTACACATAGATAGTGAGCGTGAAAGTGCAGCAAAAGCATACGCAAAAACAAATAATATGCTTTTTATCAACGAAGGTGTTGCGATGGTGCAAGCACAGCATGGCTTTAAAGCTCAGGCTAAAGTTATAAGCGAATATGCAAAATTACACTCAAAAATTTTTGATATATTTTTACCTAGTGGCACTGGAACAAGTGCTGCTTATTTATCTAAATATAGTGAGTTTGATGTATATACTTGTCCTTGCGTTGGTGATAGTGAGTATTTAAGGATGCAAATTCATGCACTCGAGCCAAATTCAGATGTTAAAGTTTTACAACCGCCAAAAAAATATCATTTTGGGGATTTAAAACCAGAGTTGGTTAAAATTTGGCAAGAGCTAAGGGATGAAACCGGCATTGAGTTTGAGCTTATATATGATCCAGTTGGTTTTATTACGCTTTTGGCAAATTTTAAAAATTTTAAAAATGATATTTTATATATACATCAGGGTGGAGTTTTAGGCAATATTAGTCAGTTGCAGCGATACAAATATAAAGGAATGATATGAAAATTTTAAATACAAAAGATGAAAATTTTAAGACTGAGTTTGATAAGTTGGTTCATAGAAGTGATATGGACATGAGTGCTGTAACGCCGGTGGTTTTAAATATCATAAATGAGGTAAAATCTGGCAAAGACGATATGCTTTTGGCTCAAGTTGCTAGATTTGATAAATGGACTCCAAGGCACATAGATGATCTTAAAATAAGCATAAATGATATGAAAAAAGCGTATGAAAGCCTTAATGATGAGCTTAAAAATGCACTAAATTTAGCCTATGACCGCATAAAAGCGTATCATGCCTTAAAAGTGCCACAAACTTGGACACAAAAAGATGAGCTTGGAAATGTACTTGGTGCAAAATACACGCCTGTTGATCGTGCTGGATTATATATACCAGGCGGCAAGGCTGCATATCCTAGTTCGCTTTTGATGAACGCTATACCGGCGTTAGTGGCTGGAGTTGGCGAGATAGTTGTATGCACTCCAGCTATTGGTGGGGTGGTAAATGAGCTGTTGTTAGCAGCAATGCATCTTTGCGATATAAAAACAGCTTATAAACTAGGCGGTGCATCGGCTGTTGCAGCGATGGCGTATGGCACACAAAGCATACAAAAAGTAGATGTTATCACTGGTCCTGGCAATATCTATGTGGCAACTGCCAAAAAGTTAGTTTTTGGTGATGTAAATATCGATATGATAGCTGGTCCTAGTGAGATAGGCGTGATAGCTGATGATAGTGCAAATGCACGTCACATAGCTGTTGATTTGCTCTCACAAGCAGAGCATGATGAGTTGGCGTCAAGTTATTTGATAACCCCAAGTGAAAATTTTGCAAACGAGGTGCAAAAGCATATACAAAGTGAGCTTAAAACGCTTGAGCGTGAGACGATTGCAAGAAAAAGTATAGATGATAAGGCGGCGATAGTTGTTTGCAAAAATATGAATGAGTGTGTAAATTTAATGAATGAATTAGCGGTTGAACATTTAGAAATAGCTGTCGATGATGCACATAAATATTTAGACGATATACGTCATGCTGGAGCCGTTTTTTTAGGGCATTTTACGCCTGAAGCTATGGGTGATTATTTGGCTGGTCCAAATCACACGTTGCCAACTGGCGGTAGTGCTAGATTTTATTCTCCTTTGGGGGTTGAAAATTTTATGAAAAAAAGCTCTATTATCTCAATGAATGAGAGTGGATTTTTAGGTGTAGCAAAAGAGTGTATAGCACTTGCAAAGGCAGAGGGTTTAACTGCTCATGCTAGAAGTGTAGAGGTTAGAATTAAAGCTTAAATTTATATAAAAAAAGGTAATATAAGGCAAAATTTAAAGGGGTTTAAAATGAAAGTAAATGCCACAAACTCTAATCAGTATCTAAACAATGCAAATCAAGCAAAAACAGCTGGTGAAAAAGCCCTATCAAATATCGCTGCTACACGTGCATTAAGTGGAGTAGATGGTGCTGATATGATTATCGCTGATAGTTTGCTAAGCCAATCAAATGTCTTAAATCAGGGCATAGCAAATGCAAATGATGCGATAGGTATGCTAAATATAGCTGATAGCACATTATCAAATTTAACACAAAGTGCTGATAGATTAAATGAGTTATCTGTTCGTGCGAATAACCCCGCATTAAGTGATCGAGAGCAGGTTATGTTACGAAATGAAGCACAGGCTTTAACTGATAGCATGAATCAAAGTGTTGCAAATGCTAGTTTTAATGGTAAAAATGTTTTTGGTGGCAATATGGAGTTTTACACTGGTAGCTCAAGCCAAAATATAAATTTAGATCAAAATAGCATAACTGGTGCGATAAGCTCACTTGATATTAACTCTCAGCAAAGCATTCAAGATTTTATGAGTAGTATAAATTCTATGAGAGCTGATATAGGTGCTTCGCAAAATGCTTTAGTTGAAAATATCACAAATTCTTTAACTCAAAGTGTTGCTTTGCGTCAAGCTGAAAGTGGCATGAGAAATGATGATGTAGCTGTAAATATGGCTGATAAAAATCAAGCCGATATGAATTTAAACGCAGCTATTTTAGCACAATCTCACAATGTAAATAATCTAAAATTACAACTAGATAGACTGCTAGCATAATTTTCAATCAAGGCACATTTTTGTGCTTTGATTTATACTTTTTGAATAAATTTTTTATTTAGTGTTGTTAAATTTAACGATAAGGTGAAACAATGGATATATTAAATTTGCTCTTAAAATCTGGTTTAGGAGATAATACGATAAATCAGATGGCTCAAAAAAGTGGCTTAAGTAGCGATGATGTAAGCAGTGTGATTTCAAAAATTGCTCCTATTTTTATGCAAAAAGCCAATGAAAATTTTAAATCTGATGCTGATTCTAGCGGTTTAATTGATATCATAACTCATACAAATTTACAAAATAATGAGCTTGATGTTAAGAGGGGCAATGAGTTGCTTGGGTTTTTAACCGGTTCAAAGGATAATAGTAGAGCTTTAGCAAATGAGGTTGGCTCATCTTTAGGGCTTGATGCAAATGCTATAAAATCACTACTTCCCATGATAGCACCGCTTGTTGCTGGATTATTAAACAGACAAGTTAGCTCATCTTCCGCTTCAAACAGCAACGATTTAATGTCTGTCATGATAAGTTTTTTAGATAAAAACAAAGACGGCTCTATAATAGATGATGTTTTAAAAATAGCTGGAAATTTTTTCACAAAGAGATCTTAGTGTTTTAATAACAACTTTGTAAAATAGAGTTGTTATTTGTTTGAGTTTATTTTAAATTTATTTTTTCTAGTAGTTGTTTAAACACCATTTAATAATTCTTTTAAGCAGATCGAATGAGTGTTGTAGGGTATTAAATTTACACTTTTTAGCTTTATTTGCTCTCTGCTTTGTAAGAAAGATGAAATTTAAATTTGTCTTGTAAATTAAATTTAGCTAACCTAATAGTATTTAATATTTATGTGATGTAATTTTGTCGTTTAGCTAACATATATAAGTGTATTTACAGGGGCAATTTGCAATGTTGTATTTATGAACTAGATAATACAAGTTATCTATCAATATTTTATTGCCTTTAGTTGTTTTAAGTAACTAGTTAGTAATTTGTTTATCAAATAAGTTGGCATAAATTTTAGTATCTTTTTAAATATGTCAAAATTTATGCCTATAAGTATAGCAGTCTTACAATCAAATTGCAATTTTTAAAAGCTTAATATCTTGTATTTGTTTAATCAATTTTTTGTTAAAACAGTCCTTTTATAAGCCCTTTAATGCTATCTTTTGTCGAGTCATCATTTTTTAATTTTTTATCTAAAAATTTGTCTATTTGGTTTGAAATTTTATCTTTTAAATAATCAGAGCTTACATTGTATTTTGGCTCTTTTGTAGTGCCTGTGATATCTATACTAACGTCTGTTTTTTCATATTTTAGCCTAAGTGGTATATTTATAGCATCACTTAGTGTGTTTAAAGTGCCATTTTTTGCATTAATATCGCTTCTTGTTGCCTTCATCGACATGTCAAATTTAATGATATTTTTGTTTATATCGCCCTTTACATAGCCATTTTTATACACTTCGCTTGTAATATCTCGTGTTGTTAGCGTTTGAAATAGCCTTGTAAAATTGTTTGCTATTAGTTTGCCTTTGTTTATATCGATGTTAAACTCGCCTTTTTGTGTTGCTAAATTTTGCGTGAGTTTTAGATCGCCAATACCTTGATAAAACGCCTCTTTGCCCAATAACTCACTTAATCTAGCAAAGCTAAATTTATTAATGTTTGCGTTTAGCACATCATTTTTTAGCGTAGCATCTAGCACTCCACCAGCCAAATCTTTTGAGCTAAGTTTTGCACTTAACGCATCGCCATTTTTACTAATGTTTGCATTTAGCAAAAGCTTGCCATAAAGTGGAGTTTTGGTGATAAACGCAAGTTTGTTAAGATCGGCTATGTCAGCATCCAAACTAGCCTTTGTATTTGCCGTGTTTATATCATACTCACCTTTGATGTTTTTTAGCTCTAAAAGTGAGCTTGTAAAAAATGAGCTAAAACTAGCCACGCTTTTTGCGATATTTACATCTGTTTTTGAGTTAAATTTAACATTTTTTGGAAAGCTAGCTTCTAGCATTTTACTCATCTCATCAGCGTAAAACTCGCCGTTTTGCACATTTAAATCAGCCTTGCCGTTTAGGTTTTTCATATCAAGCGAGTTTAGGTTTGCATTTAGATTTATCACGCCATTTGCCAGCGGCTTTTGACCAGCGAGTAAAAACAGATCTTTTATGGTTGAGTTATTTAGCGTAAGAGCTAAATTTTGCCCTTTTAAACTCGCCTTTATATCGCCACCAAGTGCTTTGCCATCGATATTTAGCGTATCAAGAGTGTTGTTTTTTAAGCTAAGATCTCCCTTAAGTCCCATTGCACCGCTTAGCTTTGCACCGACTAGGCTTTCAAACTTTGCTAGATCGCTTACGTCTATATTAAAATTTGCCTTTGCGTCCTTTTTATCAAGGTTATACTCGCCATTTAGATTTTTTAAATTTAGCAGTGAGCTTAGTAGATTTGCGTCAAAATTTGCCACCGAATTTTTTACATTAGCATTTGCGTCAAGCTCTAAATTTACGCCATTTGGCATATTTATCCCAAGCTCTTTAAAGCCGTTTTGATTTAGTTTGCCGCCGCTTGTTTTAAGCGAAATTTCACCAAGCATATTTTTACTATCGTTTAGGTTTTTAATGTTTGCTTTGCCGTTTATCTCAGCACTCGCAACGACAGGTTGCAAGAGCAGTTTTAGCACTTCATCAAGCTTGATTTTTGCGATATTTGCAATGAGTGAGTTGTTTTTATACTGTGCATTTACTGCACCACCAAGTCCGTTTAAGTTTAGCGTCGCATCTTTTACTTCACTACCTATTAAATTTACAAACCCATTGGCATCTAGTGAGCCTGAAAGTTTTTGTTTGATGATAGGCTCAAGCTTTGCAAGGTTAGGCACTTGCACGTTAAAATCACTTGTTAGCTCGTCGGTGCTTAGATCGTAGGTGGTTTCGTTTGCGTTTGCGTTTGCGACGGGAGTTAAAAGCTGGGTTTTTGCACTGATTTTACCAGCGTTTATGTCGGCACTGCTTACGGCTTTTATGGTGAAATTTGAAGGCAGGGTGATGTTAAAATCGTTTTGAATGATTTTGTTGTTTGCCAAGGCATTTAGCGTGATGGTTGCCATGCCTTGCGGTTTTTTGTCATTTTCTTTTAAATTTGTGCTAATGTCTAGTGTGCCAGTGGCGAAGTTTGGCTGTTTTGTCACGGCTAAAAGCTCAGCTATATTTAGCTCTTTGGCGTTTAGCACGAGAGTAAGCGGTGCGTAATCTTTGATGTTGGCAAGAAAATTTATATTTGAGCCAAATGCCTTGCCAGCACCGTTTATGTCAAAATCGCTTATTTTGCCCTTTGTTTTGCCACGCAATGATATGGGTGTATTTAGCTTTATCTCGGCTAAACCTAAGGCGTTTATGTCATAGTCTAAATTAAAACTTTGCTTTAAAATCGAAAAATTTCCATCTACATTTACACTTATGCTATCATCTATATTTGCAGCTAAGTTTAGTTTGTTTATACTTAGATTAAATGCTCTAAATTTTAGCTCGTATCCAGTTTTTTGCAATACCGCTGTTTCTATCTTTTTTGCAATTAGATTATTTCCAAAATCACTAAATACTAGCCCAAAAGCACCACCGATGAGCAAAACTATACATATTATAATGTAAGTTAAAATTTTCATTTTCATTCCTTTCTGATAAGACAAATATCATTAAACTTTAGTCTAATACACTAAAGTTTATTAATTTTAAGCTTAAAATTATTGACAAAATTTTAAAAAAATGCTAGTATTTCATCACTCAAAAATAAAGAGTGCTAAAAATAAAACCAAAAGGATGAATATGAACTTTCAACCATTAGGCAAACGCATTTTAGTTGAGCGTGTGGAAGAGACAAAAACCACAGCTTCTGGCATTATTATACCTGATAATGCAAAAGAAAAGCCTTTAAGCGGAAAAGTATTGGCTGTAAGCAGTGAAGTAGAGGGCGTAAAGATCGGCGATAGCGTGGTATTTGCCAAGTATGGTGGCACAGAGATTACACTTGATGGCAAAAGCTATTTGGTGCTAAATCTTGATGATGTCTTAGGCGTAATAAAATAATTATAAGGATAGATAATGGCAAAAGAAATATTTTTTTCAGATGATGCAAGAAATCGTTTATATGAAGGCGTTCGTAAGCTAAATGACGCTGTAAAAGTGACAATGGGACCACGCGGCAGAAACGTGCTTATTCAAAAAAGTTATGGAGCACCAACTATAACAAAAGACGGTGTAAGTGTGGCAAAAGAGGTAGAGCTAAAAGACACACTTGAAAATATGGGAGCAAGTTTGGTTCGTGAAGTTGCAAGTAAAACAAACGATCAAGCAGGTGATGGCACTACAACAGCTACAGTTTTAGCACATGCTATTTTTAAAGAGGGTCTTAGAAACGTGACAGCTGGTGCAAATCCTATAGAAGTAAAGCGTGGTATGGATAAGCAAGTTGCAGCACTTGTTGAAGAGCTAAAGAGAATTTCTAAAAAAGTATCTGGCTCAAAAGAGATCGCACAAATCGCGACTATTTCGGCAAATTCAGACGAGAGCATTGGTAAGCTTATAGCTGATGCAATGGATAAGGTTGGCAAAGACGGCGTTATCACAGTTGAAGAAGCAAAGTCAATAGAAGATGAGCTAAATGTAGTTGAAGGTATGCAGTTTGATCGTGGTTATTTAAGCCCATATTTTATCACAAATACAGAAAAAATGTTGGTTGAGTTAAGCAATCCATTTATACTTTTATTTGATAAAAAGATTACAAATTTAAAAGATTTATTGCCGATATTAGAGCAAATTCAAAAGACTGGTAAGCCACTTTTAATAATTGCAGAAGATATCGAGGGCGAGGCACTTGCGACACTTGTGGTAAATAAACTTCGTGGTGTGCTAAATATCTCAGCCGTAAAAGCTCCTGGTTTTGGCGATCGCCGTAAAGCAATGCTAGAAGATATTGCTATCTTAACAGGTGGTGAGGTTATAAGTGAAGAGCTTGGTAGAACGCTTGAAAGTGCTAGTATAGATGATCTAGGACAAGCTGCGAGTGTTATCATAGATAAAGATAATACGACTATCGTAAATGGTGCTGGAGAAAAAAGCTCAATTGACGCTAGAATAATTCAAATAAAAGCTCAAATTGCTGAAACTACGAGCGACTATGATAAAGAAAAGCTTCAAGAGCGCCTAGCTAAACTAAGTGGTGGTGTGGCTGTTATAAAAGTAGGTGCAGCGACTGAAACTGAGATGAAAGAGAAAAAAGACCGCGTAGATGATGCATTAAGTGCTACTCGTGCTGCTGTAGAAGAGGGCATAGTAGTAGGTGGTGGCTCTGCACTAATACTTGCTTCTAAAAAAGTTTCTTTAAATTTAAGCGGTGACGAGGCAATAGGTGCTGAGATAGTTCGTCGTGCACTTCATGCTCCACTTCGCCAAATAGCTGAAAATGCAGGATTTGACGCTGGTGTGGTTGCAAATGCGATACAAACTAGCTCAAATGAAAACTACGGCTTTAACGCTACAACTGGCGAGTATGTTGATATGTTTGAAGCTGGTATTATTGACCCTGTTAAAGTTGAGCGTGTTGCACTTCAAAATGCTGTGAGTGTTGCTAGTTTATTGCTAACTACTGAAGCGACAATCAGCGAGATAAAAGAAGACAAGCCACTTCCAGCAATGCCTGATATGGGCGGTATGGGTGGCATGGGCGGTATGATGTAATACGCCTATAAAATCAGATGGCATTAAGTCATCTGATTTTTAAAATTCTCACATTTTCAAGAACTACAAAAACCTTAAAATTTAATCATTTCTAATTGTTTATAAGTGAAATTTTAAATAATTTCAATTTAATATTTTCTTGTTATAATTGCCAAAAATTTTATGATTGGATTATTGATTTTATATGAGTTTTGATAATATTTTTAGAGAGTATGACATACGCGGAATTTACGAAAAAGACCTAAATGAAACAAGCGTAAAGGTCATAGGTTATGCCTTAGGGCAAAAGATGAAAGAACTAGGTGTCACGAGCGTAACTATTGGGTATGATGCTAGACTTAGTGCAAAAGAGCTTCGAAAGTGGCTACTAAGCGGACTAAATAAAGTGAGTGGACTTAGTCTATATGATATTGGCTTAGTTCCTACTCCTGTTGGTTATTTTAGTGTTTATGCTGATTATTTTGATGCAAATATCATGATAACTGGCTCACATAACCCAAAAGAGTATAATGGTTTTAAGATTACAATTAAAAAAGATAGTTTTTTTGGAGATGATTTACAAAATTTAAAAGATAAAGTAAATGAAATAATTTTAAGTGGTGAAAAGATTGATGACAACGCCGCATGTAAAAATTTTGACATTATTACGTATTATAAAAACTACTATGTCAAAGAATTTTGGCATCTTAGGTATTTAAAGATACCATTTGTGATAGATTGTGCAAATGGTGCTATGGGAACGGCTTTAATGCCTATTTTACAGGAACTAGAGATAGACGCTCATGTTTTATATCATATCCCAGATGGAAATTTTCCAAATCACCATCCAGATCCAAGTGAAAAAGAGAATTTGCAAGACGTAATCTCTTATATAAACAGTGGTAAAGCCAAGCTTGGTTTTGGATTTGATGGAGATGGCGATAGGATAGCTGTCATCACACCAAAAAGAAATATAAAAGGCGATGAATTGGCTTATTTATATTCGCTAAATATGGAGCATCCAAAGGTGCTTGGTGAGGTCAAATGCTCGCAAGTTATGTATGATGAGATCGCTAAGGTCGGCGAAGTTTTTATGGGCAAAACAGGGCATAGCAACATCAAAAAGATGATGAAGGAGCTAGGCGTGGATCTTGCAGCAGAGGTTAGCGGACATATCTTTTTTAAAGAGCGATATTTCGGCTTTGATGATGCACTTTATGCGATGATGAGAGTGCTTGAGCTTGTGCAAAAGGGCTTTGATCTTGATGCTGAGCTTGACAAGATGCCAAAGGTTTATAGCACTGATGAGATAAAGATACATGTTGATGAAGAGAGTAAATTTAAGATAGTTGAGAAATTTAAACAAGCTATAAAAAATAAAGAGTGCGATTTGCCTGAAATTTTAAATATTATTGAAATAGACGGCATTCGTATCCAGTTTGAAGATGGCTGGGCATTAGTTCGTGCATCAAACACAACGCCAGTTATTGTGACTAGGTTTGAAGCAAAAAGTGAAAATTTACTAGAAGAGATAAAAAATAAAATTTTACATATAATACAAAATAAAGCAACGATATTATAAAATAAGCTTTTATGCCACTATGCTTCTGAGCTTGCTTGATATTGTTGCTTGGTTTAAATGTCGTTAAGCAAACCAAATGGCTTATGATTTATCTTGCTATTGGCTCAAAATAACGAAGTTTTGTGCTAAACTACTATAGCAAGGATTTATTGTTGAATTTTGTTAAAAAGATAAATTTTATTTTATTACAAAATAGCAAGAAGAAGTTGTTTTTTTTGTTTGTTTTTTCTATTTTTATATCCTTTGTTGAATTAGCTGGTATATCTCTTATAATACCGTTTGTTGCTGTTATAAATAATCATAACTATGTTTTTGAAAACAAGTATATGAATTTTGTATATGAGATTTTAAACATGCAAAGTGCCTTCGATTTTGCATGTTTGATCGGTGTTTTTTTGGTGTTTTATTATTTGTTTAGAGCTGTTGCTTTAATAGCTCACACTTATGCAGTTTCTAAATTTTCAAAATTAAAGTATATTCAAATATCTCAGACATTGTTTTTCAAAATTTTACATTTAGATTATGTTGCTTTTACAAATACAAAAGAATCAGACCTTACTAAAAGTATTACTAGTGATGCTTTTAATGTTTCTTCTTCGCTTATGCATGTTTTAAGTATTATAACAGAATTTTTTATATTGATTTTTTTATATGTATTAATGCTATACGCTGATTTTAAATTAACTTTATTTATATCACTTGTTTTGCTTTTATCTATAGTGATAGTCTTGAAACTGATCTCGCCTAAAATAAAAAAATGTTCTACTGAAAAAGAAAAAAATCAAAGGTCATTTTTTGCTATTTTGTCTCAGGTTATAGGAAATTATAAAATTTTTAAAATGTCTGCTAAAAAACAACAAATAGTGCAGGATATGTTCCGTGATGCTAGTGCAAAATTTTCTGCATCTATTACCGTATATGATGTAGCATCTCAATTTCCAAGACTTTTTTTAGAGACTATTATGTTTTTGATGTTGGTTAGTGTGGCCTTTTTTATCTTGTTTGATTTTGAAAACACAATGAGTGATAAAATTCATATTTTGAGTTTTATTATGTTGGCAGTTTATAGGATGTTGCCATGTATAAATAGAATATTAAATGCGTATAATCAAATTTTGTTTAGGCATAAATCAATTGATATAGTTTATGATATTTATAAAATTAAACAAGAGAATTTTAAAGATAACGAAATTGAATTTGACAATGACATTAGATTAAAAAATCTAGAGTTTTCGTATGAAAAAAACACAAAGATATTGAGTGATATAAATTTAAACATAAAAAAGGGCAGTAAAATTGCGATTATTGGTTCTAGTGGTAGTGGCAAATCAACAATGATTGATATTATTATGGGGCTTATTGTTCCTAGTAAAAATGCATTGTTTGTTGATGATGCGTGTGTGAATGAGAATAATTTAATATCATGGAGAAATAAGATAGCCTATGTCCCACAAGGAATTTATCTATTTGATACAAGTATAGCTGAAAATATATATTTTGGAAATACTCGTGACGATAATAAGATAATAGATGTCCTTAAAAAAGTATGCATGTATGATTTTGTGATGAGTTTAAAAGATGGAATAGAGACAAATGTCGGCAGTAATGGCGTAAAACTAAGTGGGGGACAAAGACAGCGTATAGCCATAGCTAGAACTTTATATAGTGACTATGATGTATTGATACTAGATGAGGCTACATCCGCACTTGATGAAAAGACAGAAAAGGCTATTATGCATGAAATTTTATCATCAAATATAGATCAAACTATAATTATAGTCACTCATCGCTTAAGTAGTATTAAGGATTGCGATTATATCTATGAAGTTAAAAATGGAGCATTAATTCAAAAAAACAATACTCAAAACTAGACACTTAATGTGTCTAGTTTTTACTTTTTAAACCAAGCTTAACTAATACTCTTTTAAACTTTTGTTTTATGAATTTTCTGAAATTATCATCTAATTTAAACAAAGGATCTGTAGCCTTTATGTATTTAATATAAACCTCTTGGCTTGGCATGATTATATCATTAATGTAGTTGTTTGGCTTATCTTCTAAGACAAATTTGCATTCGTTATTTTTTTCTGGCTTAGTATGTATATTGTTATCTTTTAAATGTCTATCTAGTATGCTATCTGGACTTATGCATATAAAATTGACATTATAATTGTTTTTTAAAAACTTCAAGGCCTCTATATCAAAATATTCTTTGTGATATGAATGCCTATAATGATCTTCTTTAAAGGCATTAACTATAGTAGTTAAATTTTTCTTCTTTGTATCAAATGCATAGTAATCTAACTCTTTTGAATAAAAGTCAATTCCTGTTAGATATATGTTTTTATATCCTTTTGCGACAGCATATGCACACATGTATATGCTTGAAGTTATACGATTGTTTTTGTACATTTCGTTAAATTTTACAAATGCATTAAAATCTTTTAGGATACTATATGCATCATATCCGTCTTCTACATCAGGAAAAAATAGCTTTTGTATAGTTTTAAAATCTTTTGCTTCGAATTCACTCAAACATAAATTTGACAATATAATGTTTTTGATTGTGTATTCGCCTTTTTCTATCAGTGTTTTAAATGTAAGGTATTGCTCTAAAAGCACTCCAAGATTTAAAAATGCATATTTACAGGTTTTGCCTATAAAATATCTATCTTCAAAATAAAATTGATTACACCTAAAGACATCATAACTATCTGGTAGCAAAGAGTAGTCTATATTTTTTAAGCTCGGTCCGTTTCCAGCTATTAAAGCGTTTGTGTTATAGTTCAAATTCCCCCCCCCCCATTTTCATGGAAAGGTCTTGTTTAAAATTTATTTTATATCAAAATTATATCTATTTTGATATAATTTTATCTTTAAATTTATAAAAAAGATGTATAATCAAAAGCTTAATAATATATTTTAGGGTTTATTTATGTCGTTCAAAAAAAAACTACTTTTTATAACTGGAACTAGAGCCGATTTTGGCAAACTAAAGCCTCTTTTATCATATGTGGAAAATAGTGATAAATTTGAGCTTTTTGTTATAGTTACTGGTATGCATATGCTTTCTTTGTATGGCTCTACATATAGAGAGGTTATAAAACAAAACTATAAAAACATATATTTAGTTAATAATCAATTTGAAAATGAACCAATGGGCTCAATTCTTGGCAATACGATAAACATTCTAACGCGTTTTTTTAAAGAGATAGAGCCAGATATGGTATTTGTTCATGGGGATAGAGTTGAGGCACTAGCTGGTGCTTTGGCTGCCTGTTTTGAAAGAAAGCTTGTATGTCACATAGAGGGTGGCGAGCTTTCTGGCACTATAGATGATAGCATAAGGCATGCTATAAGCAAGTTTGCACATATTCATTTGGTCGCAAATGATGAGGCTAAAAACCGACTGATTAAAATGGGCGAGGATAAAAATAATATATTTATCATCGGTTCGCCCGACATTGATGTGATGAATAGTGATACTTTGCCAAGTTTAAAAGATGCAAAAGAGTATTATGATATAAATTTTAGTGATTATGCCATATCTTTATTTCATCCAGTTACCACAGAGTTTGAACATATGCAAGAGTATGCAAGTGAGTATTTTAAGGCTTTAAAAGATAGTGGCAAAAATTTTATTATGATTTATCCTAATAATGATCTTGGTTCAAAATTTATCCTTGCACAGCTACAGACTTTGCAAGGATATAAAAATATAAAGATCTTTCCATCCATTCGATTTGAGTATTTTTTAACCTTGCTTAAAAATGCTGAATTTATTGTTGGTAATTCAAGTGCAGGAGTAAGAGAAGCTCCATTTTATGGTATAAATGCTATTAATGTTGGCACTAGGCAAAACAACAGAAGTTCTTCAAAATTTGTTTATAATTGTTGCTATGATAGTAATGAGATTTTAAAAGCAATCTTAAATTTAAAACTAAATAGTATGCTAGAAAAAGAGATAAATTTTGGAAGTGGCGATAGCCTTGATAAATTTATTGATTTTATTAATAATAATAAGATCTGGCAGACTAATTTACAAAAGGTATTTGTAGAATGAGTAATGTTGCAGTAATACTAGCTAGAGCTAATTCAAAAGGCTTAAAAAACAAAAATTTAAGAAAAGTCGGTGGAGTATCTTTGGTCGCTAGAGCAATAACTCAAGCAATAAACAGTGGTGTGTTTGATGAAGTTATTTTATCAACAGATGGCGATGAGATAGCCAAAGAAGGGCTTAAATATAAAGCAAGAGTTATAAAAAGACCAGATGAATTGGCAAATGATACGGCAAGTTCAATCTCTGCAATGCTACATGCTTTAAATGAGTTAAAAATTACACAAGGAATTTCTGTTTTATTGCAGCCTACAAGCCCATTAAGAACAGCAAATCACATAAAACAAGCATTTGAAAAATTTAGCAAAACAGGTGCTGGTAGTTTGGTGTCTGTTTTGGAGTGCAAATCTCATCCATTTAAAATGCTTATTGAAAACGGCGATAAATTTATACCAGTAAATAATCTACAAAATCTAGAAGCACCTAGACAAACTTTGCCTAAGGCATATTTGCCAAATGGTGCGATATATATAAATAATATAGCTGAGCTGATTAAGTTTAAAAGATTTTTTATAGAGCCATTAAATTTATATGAGATGGATGAGATAAGTTCTGTGGATATAGACAGTTTGCAAGATTTAAAAAGAGCAAATTTACTTTGTAAAAGATTAAAAGATGAATGATATAATAATAGTCAATAATCCAGATGTGGTTTTTGGTGACATTAATAGTAGAAAAGATGGCGTAAGTGGCTTTATAAGATGCAAAAATGAAGAGGAATTTATAGAGCAGGTTATTCACTCATGGCTTGAAAATTCAGACGATTTTAATGTAGGTTTTTTAAGCGAACTTGTGGTTGTTTATAATGATTGTTCTGATAAAACAGAAGAAATTTTAAAAAATCTTTTAAAGATTTATCCAAATAAGCTTAAAATTTATCATTATATACCAAAAGTTTTTGCACAAGGCACAAAAGAGTATAAGGATTTGCCATCAAATGACTATCAAAGTTTAGTCAATTATTATAACTTTGCATTAAGTAAGACCAATTATAAGTGGGCTGTGAAAATAGATGGCGATATTATTTTAGAGCCAAGCAAGGCAAACGAGATTAAAAATTATTTGTTGCAAATGAAGCCAAATGAATACCTAAAACTAAGCGGTATCAACATTATAATGCAGTGTGGCGAAATTTATTGTTTAAGTGAGTCTATTTTTTGTGGTTTGTATTCTGATTTGTGTCTTTTTAAAGTAGATAAAGATACATTTTATAAAAAAGATAAAACTTGCGAGATTATGAACTACCCAAGTCATTATGTTGAGTTTAAAAGCGAGAGTTTAGATATCAATAATACATTAGTTGCATACTATCATATGAAATTTCAAAAAAAATATTTTGGTTTTGATGTGTATGATTTTAAAAACAACAATAATTCAAATTACTATCCAAAAACATGGATTTTTATTCTCTCAAGTCATCTTTTATCGCTAGATAAAATTTTATCTAAATACAACATAAGCATGAGAGATCCTAAAGAATTTATTGTGTTTGAAAATGACTATGTTGATTATAAAAAATCTTTTATTAAGATGTTAAAACAAAGCAATGAAAAAGGTTGTGATATAAGTGTGTGGCTAGATGAGGCCAGTTTGTTTGTAAAAAATAAAATTTGTAGTTATGGGGGGGGGAGACGCTATGCAAAATCCTAAAGAGTTTAAAATCCAAAATAGGTCAGTTGGCATCAATCATGAGCCGTTGATAATATGCGAGATAGGTATAAATCACGAAGGAAGCTTAAAAACAGCTTTTGAAATGGTAGATGCAGCGCACAGGGCAGGTGCAGAAATCATCAAGCATCAAACTCATGTTGTTGATGATGAGATGAGCGATGAGGCAAAAAGCGTAGTGCCAGGTAATGCTGATGTTAGCATTTATGAAATTATGAATAGGTGTGCTTTAAGCGAAGAAGATGAGATAAAGCTTCAAGAATATGTCCAAAGCAAGGGCATGATATTTATCTCTACGCCATTTTCTAGAGCGGCGGCATACAGACTTCAAAAGATGAATATACCAGCTTATAAAATAGGCTCAGGTGAATGCAATAACTATCCACTTATAAAGCTAATAGCGTCATTTGGTAAGCCTATAATTTTATCAACTGGGATGAATAGCATACAAAGTATCAAAAAAGCGGTTGCTATCATTGAAGAAGCTGGAGTTGATTATGCACTTTTGCATTGTACTAATGTCTATCCGACAAAATATAGCGATGTTAGGCTTGGTGCAATGAGTGAGCTTATGAGAGAATTTCCAAATGCAGTTGTAGGACTATCCGATCATACAACTGATAATTATGCATGTATGGGTGCTGTTGCTTTGGGTGCTAGTATATTAGAAAGGCATTTTACAGATAGCATGGATAGGATAGGTCCTGATATAGTTTGCTCTATGGATCCTGCTGCGTTTAAAGAGCTAAAAACAGCCTCGTCTGCACTAGCTAAAATTAGATTTGGACAAAAAGATACTTTGGTTGATGGTGAAAAACCAACAAAGGCATTTGCATTTGCTTGTGTTGTAGCCGATAAAGATATAAAAAAAGGCGAAATTTTAAGTGCTGAGAATTTGTGGGTTAAAAGACCAGGTGGAGGGGATTTTAGTGCTGATGATTATGAGAGCTTGTTTGGCAAAGTTGCTAAAAATAATATTGCAAAAAACTCACAAATAAAAAAACAAGATATTTGTTAGTTGGGAGATTTTATGGGTGATGTTTTGATATCTGTTGTTATGCCTGTTTATAATGCGCAAAAATATTTAGATGAAGCAATACAGAGCATTTTAAATCAAACATATAAAAATTTTGAATTTATTATCATCAATGACGGCTCAAGTGATGAAAGTTTAAATATAATACAAAAGTATAAAAAACAAGATGAAAGAATAGTTTTAATAAATAGGCAAAATAAAGGACTCGTTTATTCATTAAATGAGGGCATAAAGATATCTAAGGGTAAATTTATAGCTAGAATGGATGCTGATGATATATCTTTAAATAATCGTTTGGAGCTTCAGCTTAAGTTTATGCTAGAAAATAATTTAGATATTTGCGGTGGTGATTTTGTTTATATGGATGAAAATGGCGGCGATATATCTATAAGTATCGTTGCAAAAACCAAAGACGAAATTGCAATAGCCATGACAAACACTATCGCATTTGCACATCCAAGCGTAGTGATTAAAACAGAATTTCTTTTAAAAAACAATCTTTTGTATCAAGATAAAAAAGCCGAAGATATAGACTTGTGGGCTAGGATGTATAACTTTGGTGCTAAATTTGGCAATGTTAATGAGATTGTGCTTAGATATAGAGTAGTTAGCACATCGCTTTCTCATTCTAAAGATAAACTAAAAATACTCAAACAAGACGCAATTGAAACTTTTAATAGTTTTGCTTTACAAAACAAAAATCAAATAATAAAGTCTATAGATAAAGCTCTAAATCAAAAACTTTACAATCAACGCCAGTTTGAACTCATTAAAGCTATTTTGACATTAAGGCTTGGCATAAAATATATAATAATGGCATTTTTAAGATTAAATTTCATATGTTTTACTAAGGGAATTTTGTCATATATAAAGTTTAGACTTTAAAAGGTAAATTATGAAAAAATACGATGTTAGTGTAATAGTTCCAGTTTATAATGTAGAGAAATTTATCCAAAAATGTGCGGTAAGTTTGTTTGAGCAAGATCATGACAGTATAGAATATATCTTTGTAAATGACTGCACTCCTGATAATAGTATGCAGATTTTACAAGATGTCATAGATAAGTATCCAAATAGAAAAGATGATGTAAGGATTATTAATAATCCAGAAAATATCGGCTCAAGCAAGACTAGGCAAGTTGGCTTAAAAGCTTGTGGGGGGGGGTATTTGCTATTTATGGATAGTGATGATTGGACCCAGCCTGATATGATAAGCAGTATGTATCAAAAAGCAAAAGATGATGATGCTGATATAGTTTGTTGTGATATGTTTTTGTGCTCTAATGATGCACAAGTGCATAAAAAAGAGCCATTTGTATATTTAAGTGATGCGGATGAATTTGTTGGTGTTTTAAGTGGAGCGATTTGGGCTACAATGCCAAATAAACTAATAAAACACAAGCTTTTTGAGACTGTAGAATTTCCTAATTTTTGCTTTGCGGAGGATGTGTATATAATGGTGCAGCTTTTTTACTATGCTAATAAAATTTCATACACACCACAAGCATTTTATTATTACAATAGAACAAACACATCTAGTTTAACCACTAAAAAATCACACGATACACTTAAGGACTTAAAGCAGATGTATTTAGTGGTATGTGAGTTTTTAAAGCAAAAAAATATCTATGAAGCATATATTAAATATCATAGAGTAAGAACGGTAAATGTTGTTTTGTATTATTTTAACAAGGATTTTAAAAAAATTATAAAAAGTATAGATAATGAAATTACTCATTTGGTCATTTTGCAAAATCAAAATCTATCTTTTTTTAAAAAAGTAGTATTTTTATTGCCTTTTTTTGGTTTTGATAGATTATTTGTTTTTATTAGGGATTTTAGAAGGAAAATTTTAAGGGTTTGGTGATGAGTAATCAAAATAATACGTTAGTTTCTGTTGTAGTTCCTGTTTATAATGTCAAAGAGTATTTAGTCAATTGTTTAGATAGCATCATATCGCAAACCTATAAAAACATCCAAATCATTTTAGTTGATGATGGAAGTAGCGATGGAAGCACTTGCATATGCAAACAGTATGCCAAAGAAGATGATAGGGTTGAGCTTATATATAAGGAAAATGGCGGACTAAGTGATGCTAGAAATTTTGGCATCCAAAGGGCTAAAGGAGAGTATATAACATTTATTGATAGTGATGATTGCGTAAGCAGGTATTATGTCGAAAATTTATTAAATTTGTCTCAAAAAACAGGCTGTGATATAGCTATTACAAATTTTGAGAAAATAAATGACGATAAAAATTTAAGATTATCAAGGATGGGGGGGGGGTAGAGCGATAGATGAAAATGATAGTATTATTGTCTATAGTAAGGATGAATGCATGCAAAAGGTTTTGCGTTGCACGGACAATCTAAATCCAAATGCTTGGCGTAAAATTTACAAAACATGCCTTTTTGATAATATTTGTTTTCCAAAGGGTAAAATTTACGAAGATTTAGCGACCATTCCGCTACTTATAGATAGGGTTGATAAGGTTGCATTTTGTGATAGGGTGGATTATTTTTATACTATTAGAAATAATTCTATAACAAACTCTAAATTAAATGCTTCTTCGATGCAGATATTTGGCATAATTGATGATTTGCAAACGCATTTTAAAGATCGCAAAGATATAATTAAGGCTTTGAATTACCACGCTATTTTAGTGGTTATAGGTTTTGTTGTGCGTTTTGATACGATAGATGATGATATATTTGCTACGCTTAAAAGAGTGCTTAAGAGCAAGGCTTTGTCTGTTTTAATTGATACTAAGGTAGAGATCAGGCATAGAGTTATTGCGTTTGTTATGGTTGCTTTTGGGATTAAAACATATAAGTTTTTAAGGCGTTGTTATAGATTGATAAAATAAGGTTTGATATGAAAAAATACGATGTTAGTGTAATAGTTCCAGTTTATAATGTAGAGAAATTTATCCAAAAATGTGCGGTAAGTTTGTTTGAGCAAGATCATGACAGTATAGAATATATCTTTGTAAATGACTGCACTCCTGATAATAGTATGCAAATTTTACAAGATGTCATAGATATGTATCCAAACAGAAAAGATGATGTAAGGATTATTAATAACCCAAAAAATATCGGACTAGGGCAGACTAGAAAGGCTGGATTTGATGCATCAAGTGCAAAATATATCATGTTTGTCGATAGTGATGATTGGACCCAGCCTGATATGATAAGCAGTATGTATCAAAAAGCAAAAGATGATGATGCTGATATAGTTTGTGCTGATAATTTTATAAATTACAATAAAACACAAGTGCATCAAAAACATATACGAGTAAGCACACTAAGTGATATAACCGATGCTAAAAAGTATTTTTTATATATAATGGCGATGTATGTTAGTGTTGGCGTTTGGGATAAGCTAAGTAAAAGAGAGCTTTTTGATAGTGTGGTTTTTCCTGATTTTCAATATGCTGAAGATATGTTTATAAATCTGCAGCTATTTTTTTATGCAAGTAAAATTTCTCATTTAAATCAAGCATTTTATCACTACCGAAAGACAAACAACACATCACTTACTTTTAATAGTACTAGCAAAAATGTGGTTAGAGACTATAAAATTTTATCAAGACGAGTTGATGAATTTTTTGAAAAAAATGGCATAGATGAAGGCAAAAAAGAGTATTTTTATATGGGACTTTTAAGTGTTGCCATCCCAGCAACGAGTGGAAATTTTAAAAATATGATAAACGAAATAAATCCAAAAGCTTATCATATAAAATACATTTTTAACAACAAATCTTTGTCGTTTTTTAGAAAGATTTGTTTTGCTAGCGTCTTTTTTGGTCTTGATTTTGTTGTGATATATGCTAGAAAAATTTATAGATTGTTAAAAAACATATGAAATTTTCAGTTTTGATCTCGGTATATTACAAAGAGCAATCTAGCTTTTTAGATAGGGCGTTAAGTAGCATTTGGCATGACCAGAGTGTAAAGCCATCACAGATTGTATTAGTATGCGATGGAATACTTACAGATGAATTGTATGAGTGCATATCAAAATGGCAAGATACTTTAAAAGATATGTTTAATGTTGTTAAACTAGAGCGTAATGTTGGATTAGCAGATGCCTTGCGTATAGGGCTTAATGAGTGCAGATATGAGCTAGTAGCCAGAATGGATAGTGATGATGTTAGTGTGCCAGATAGATTTGAAAAACAAATCGAGTTTTTTAAAACACATGATGTTGATGTATGTGGTGGTTGTGTTGCAGAATTTGACACTGATGAAAATTGTATTTATGCTTATAAAAAAGTGCCGCAAAATCACGATGAGATAGTAAAATTTGCAAAGTTTAGAAACCCTATAAATCATCCTAGTGTAATGTTTAAAAAAAGTTCTGTTTTTGCTGTTGATAGTTATGAAAGAATGCTTTATTTTGAGGATTATTATTTGTGGGTTAAGATGATGATGCAAGAAATGAAATTTTATAATATGAAAGAAGTTTTGGTTAAAATGCGAGCAGGACAAGGTCAGTTAAATCGTCGCGCGGGGGGGCAGTATGCACTATGTGAGTTTAAATTTCTTAAAAGATTATATGATGTAAGATTTTTAAAATTTCATGAATTTGTGCTAAATGCGGCAATAAAATTTGCAATAAGAATTATGCCACGAACGATAATAAAACGAATTTATTTGATTTTAAGAGAGTAATATAAGGAGAGTAGTGAAAGTGTTTATAATTGGAAGTATTGCTTCCATGATGATAAATTTTAGAAAGGAGTTGATTTTAGAGCTTGTAAAAGAGCATGAAGTATTTTGTTTGTGTAGCGATTATGACGATGAAAGTAGAGCGGTTATTGCCAAACTTGGTGCTACAGCGATTGATTATTCTTTAAACTCAAAAGGGTTAAATCCGATAAAAGATCTATTTGCCTTTATTGGGCTGTGTAAAATTTTAAAATATTATAAACCAGATGTTGTATTTTGCTTTTTTGTAAAACCAGTGATTTATAGTGCCATAGCTTCAAAATTTAGCAAAATAAAACGAGCAGTAGGCATGATTGAAGGACTTGGCAATGCCTTTGTTGTGCATAAAATGGAGTAAATTTTAAAACTAAACTTATAAAATATGTCCAGGTTATTTTATATAAAATTTCTTTACCTTTGCTTGATGCATTGGTGTTTTTAAATAAAGATGACAAAAATGATTTAATAAATGCGTATGGCATAAAAACCAAGCAAATATATATTTTAGGTGGTATTGGTGTGGATTTGACTAAATTTTCTTATCAAATTGCACCAATTAATCCAGTTAGTTTTATATTTGTAGCTAGACTTCTTGCCGAAAAAGGAATTTTTGAATATATTCAAGCAGCAAAAGCCATTAAAGAAAAATACAAATATGTGAAATTTTATGTACTTGGATCATTTGATGAGAATAACCCTTTTTCAATTAAAAAAGATGAAATAGCAAAGCATGTTGCAGCAGGAGCAATTGAGTTTATCGGCTTTGTTAAAAACGTAAAAGAGTATATTGCAAATAGTTCAGTTTTTGTTTTGCCGTCGTATTATAAAGAAGGCGTTCCAAGAAGCACACAAGAGGCTATGGCGATAGGAAGAGCTGTTATCACAACTAATAGCGTTGGATGCAAAGAAACGGTAGAAGATGGCGTAAATGGCTTTTTGGTGCCACCTTGTGATAGTGAAATTTTGGCTGAAAAAAATGATATATTTTATACAAAATCCTGATAAAATAGTCCAAATGGGCACAGAAAGCAGAAAGATAGCAGAAGAGAAATTTGATGTTTATAAACAAAATCAAAAGCTTATAAAGATAATTTTTAATGAGTAAATTTATTGGATTTTGGTTTAATTTTAACTTTAATATCTTGTGTTTTTTATTAATTTTTTTTACGATAACATATGTTTTTAATTTGAATGTGTATTTTTAAATAAGGTTAAAATTTGCTTTGTATTGGTTTTTAAAAAATTTTAAAACAAGCGTAGCGTTTTTGTGAAGAAAAAATGTTTTTATAAAATTTCTCAAGCCCAAAGGGCGACGGTAGCGACCGAAGCTAAGAGAATACCGCTCACGAAGTGATGTTTCTGTAAAAAAGCAAAGCAAAAAAGTAAAGCCAAAGTGATGTGGGAGTAGCTTCTTAAGTCAAAAAGGGTGTAATGCAGACTAAGTAAAGTTAGGCTATGAAGCGTAGCATAGTTGTGTAAAAATAAAAATGTATTTCATTTTTACAAACATTATTAAACTACAAAAACATTCAAGGACACAGTAAATTTACTATACTTGTCTATCTGCCTTTTTTCCCAAACACAACGGCTAGTGTTTTAGCTATCGTTAAAATTTCTAGCCAAAGTGACCAGTGTTTGATGTAGTAAAGATCATACATTAGCTTTTGTTTGGCATCATACGCATTTGTGCCATATGGGTAATTCACCTGTGCCCAGCCCGTGATGCCAGGGCGAACGAGATGTCGTTCGTTGTAGTATGGGATCTCTTTTTCAAACAGATCTATCCAGTATTTTCGCTCAGGGCGAGGACCTATTAGGTGCATTTCGCCTTTTAGCACATTTATGCATTGCGGTATCTCATCGATGCGTGTTTTTCGCATAAATTTCCCAAACTCAAAAACCCTATCATCATTTTGACTGGCAAATTTTGCACCATTTTTTTCGGCATCAAGGCTCATGGAACGAAATTTTATGCAATTAAATTCTTTGTTATTTAGTCCAACTCGTTTTTGAGAAAAATAAATATCCCCCGGCGACTGCTTATCTATCTTTTTTTTCACATAAAATTTCACAAAAAAATGCACCACAAATAAAACACTAGCACCTAAATAATCAACAATTCGCTTTACAATCAGCTGCACAAAATTATAAGGCTTTATATCGTTTAGAAAATTTAGATCCCTATCTTCATCTGGGATGTAGCATTTTTTTAAGTATCTTTCTAGTAGTTTTTCTATCGTAATGATGTGTATTTTTCTATGTTGCTTACGAAATTGCAAAAGCGTGAGATATTTTATCATTTTGCTATCTACTGGTGCTTTTGTGTTGATAACTAGGTATTTATACGGCTTTGTTGTTATGAGATTTTCTATCTCTTTTCTGGTTTGTCTTGATAAATTTTCTTGATGGTTTATGAAGCTTATTGTTTTAAATTTTGTTTTAAGTCTTTTTATATCTAGCTTATCAAAGTCGTATTTGCTACCAATAATTAATAATGACAATTATCACCTGCTTTAATTTATTTATTGTGTGACATTTTACTATAATCATGCTCAATAATGCAATAGATTTTAAAAACTTGGCTTAATTTTCAGCTAATTTTGGTTAAAATTAAAAGATGAGAGTGGATAAGTATTTAAATGTGGTTAATATAACAAAGCGTAGAGCTGTGAGTGAAGATATGTGTAAAAGTGGCGTTGTGAGTATAAACGGCGTAGTTGCAAAACCAAGCAAGGATGTTAAAATAGGGGATAAAATCACTATAAAATTTATTACTCGTGAAGTAAGCTATGAGGTGTTAGCCATACCTACTACTAAATCTATCCCAAAAATAGCACAAAGTGAGTATGTAAAAGAGCTATGAAATTTACTCTTGGCTTAGATGAGTTAGATGTGCTGGTAAAACATTTGCCAAAAGATGGCATTATTTTATTGGTTGGTGATTTGGCTAGTGGCAAGACAACACTTACAAAGCACATCGTTTCGCATCACAAAATAGATCAAAATGTGACATCTCCAACATTTAGCATCATGCAAACTTATATCGGTGAAAATTTTACAATATATCACTATGATATATATCAAAATGGATTAGATGGCATGATAAAAAATGGTTTAATTGAAAATTTATTTCAGGATGGTTTGCATATCGTTGAATGGGGCGATGAGAGACTTGAAAGATTGCTTAAAAAATACGAGTTGCCATATACTAAAATCATAATAACTCAGACAGATGATGCAAGAACTTACGAGGTTGAAAGTGCATAAATTACAAGTAAAAGAATTAACAAAAACGATTAAAAAAACGCAAATCATAAAAGGTATATCTTTAGAAATAAGCAGTGGTGAAGTTGTTGGATTGCTTGGTCCAAACGGTGCTGGTAAAACAACTACTTTTTATATGATATGTGGGCTTATAAGTCCTAGCTCTGGTGGCGTATATCTAGATGAAAAGGACGTCACATCTATAGCACTTCATAAAAGAGCGACTATGGGCATAGGTTACTTACCGCAAGAATCAAGCATTTTTAAAGACTTAAGCGTTGAAGAAAATCTACTTTTAGGAGCTGAGTTAATCTATAAAGATAAAAACACATGTGCAAAAAAAGTAGATGAAATGCTTGAGCTCTTAAACATAGAGCCTATTAGAGAACGAAAGGGTGTAAGCCTTAGCGGTGGCGAAAGACGTAGATGTGAGATAGCTAGAAGTCTTATGATAACGCCTAAATTTTTACTTCTTGATGAACCATTTGCTGGAGTTGATCCAATAGCAGTAAGTGACATACAAAGTATAGTAAAGGATCTAAAAAAACTTGGAATAGGGGTTTTAATAACAGATCATAATGTAAGAGAAACCCTGGCTATATGTGATCGTGCATATGTTATCAAGGATGGTTCGTTACTAGCTAGTGGTAGTGCCGATGATGTAGCAAATGATAAAAATGTCAGAACGCACTATCTTGGTAAAGACTTTAAGCTTTTAGAGTAAAAATGCTACGTCAGAAGTTAGCTCAAGCACCAAAAACAAAGCTAAATCAAACACTTAGGTCTTGGCTTGATGTGCTAATGTGCGGTGCTGATGAGCTAAAAGAGACGATTCAAGGACTAAGCGATAAAAATCCGTTTGTTGATATTCAAACTAATTTTAAACAAAGCAAAAAGAGCTATTTTAGGCAAATAAGTAAAAATACCATAAACGATAATTCTGAATTATATACTATAGACACTCCTAGTCTTTATGATGTGTTGCTTTCTCAGATATCGCCGCCACTTTTTCCTACTTTAAAATCACAAAATATTGCTTTTAAAATTATTGAGTGTATAGATGATGAGGGGTATTTTGAGTATGATGATGATGTTTTAAGTGGATTTGATGTCGCAGACATAGAGCGAGTAAGAGCTAGATTTGCTTATCTTGAGCCAAGTGGAGTAGGGGCATGTAGCGTAAATGAGTGCATGAAATTTCAGCTTGTTGAGCTTGATTTAGATGATGATTTACAAAAAACATGTGAAATTTTAATCGATAATCTTGACACGATTTCAAATTATAAACATCTAAAACTATACAGCAGCGCAGTAGCCATTATAAAAAAGTTAAAAAATCCCCCAGCAATTGAATACTTGCACTCAAGCACAAATGTTACGCCAGATATATGTATAAATACAGATGATGGCATAAAAGTAAGCATAAATGATGAAGTTTATCCGCTGGTGGTGATTGATACTGAAGGGATTGATGAGAGAATGGAGTTTGTTGCTTCGCATGTAAAATCGGCAAAAGAGCTAGTTGATGCACTGGAGTTACGCAAAGCAACGCTTTATAAAATAGGGCTTATGATAGTTGAGTATCAGTATGATTATTTTATGGGTGGTGACATAAAGCCGATGAGATTAAAAGATATCGCTGATGAGCTTGGGCGAAGTGCTTCGACTATCTCTCGTGCAATCGCAAATAAATACATTGATACGCCACGTGGAACCATAGCAATAAAGAGCTTTTTTAGCACGGCACTTGATGATGAGATCTCAAATGCTGCGATTAAATCGTATGTCAGTGAACTTGTCAAAAATGAAAATAGAGCAAAGCCATTAAGCGATAATCAAATTTTAGAGCTAATTAGGCTAAAATTTGGTGTAAATATGGTTCGTCGAACTATCACAAAATATCGCAAAAGCCTAAATATAGCTAGTTCTAGCGAAAGAAAACGTATATATGCTATTGCGTAAATTTATGCACTTATAAATGCTTCTTGGCTTTTGTAAAATGGCTTTAAATTTTCATATGCTTGCTGTATCGCTTCAAACTGTTTTCTATAGGCGTTTTTTACATGCTCGGATTTTGCGGTGTGGCGGTCTGGATGATATATTTTAACCAGCGATAAGTATTTTTGTCTCACTTCATCATAGCTTGAGTTTATTTCACATTGAAGAGTTTTAAAATTTTCTTCAAGCAAACCTGCTAATGCCTGAAAACGGTTTATAAATTTTGATGAGTTTTGTGTTTTGAAATTTCTTATAAATTTATCAAACTCAATTTCATTTACTTTAAATTCTACTATAAATTTTAAGTGGTTTTTGTTAGACATCATTGTTTTTATAGTGTCTATTTCTGTTTTATTTTGTATTTTTATATTTAATCTTGTGCCTATTTCATTTAGTTTAAAACTCGGATTTTTAAGGCTTTTAATTATGTAGCTTAAAAATGCCTTATCGCTTTTATCAAGTCTAAAAATAATCTCATTCTTACTAAATAATACATTTACTTTTAAAATTTTTGATAGAGTGTTTTGTTGCACGTAGTTTAGTTTTATAGTTTTGTATTCGGCAAAATTTATATTTAGTATTTTGCCAGTATCTTTTTCATATAGTTTTTTTATAAATTTCAAAAAGTATCTTCGCTGAGTTATCTCATTTTCATCATAAAATGATATCACCTTGCCCATGCTTGCTATGCGTTTTGAGAAGTTTTTGTTTATTAGCTCACTTAACTCGCCAAAAAGCCTATTATCGGCAGTTTTTATTGTAAATGACTCAAGATTGTGTGTTATATTCATATAGAATCTCCATGAAATTTTATACTATCAAGCAAAATATGTTCCATTAGTGGATTATAGCCTTAAAATTTTAAGGCTATAATTTAAATTTATATTGCTTTTATCATTAATTTGGTTAAAATTTTCGCAAATTCACTTGGATTTTGTATCGGTTCGCCACTCTCAAGTCTTGCAATATCCAACAATGCACGTGATATATCACTAGTCATGAGTGGATTTTCTTCAAGTTTGGCATAAATTTCGTGTTTTGCATTTATTTCTAGTATTGGCTTAACTTTTGGCAAATCGCTTTGTCCCATCTGTTTTAGCATCTGTTGCATTGCAAAATCTGGATCATTTTTATCATATATTAATACCGCAGCCGAGTCGCTTAAGCGTGAGCTGATACGCACATCCTTAACCTCGTCTTTTAAAATTTCACGCATTTTTACTAGCGTATTTGCCACTTTGCTCTCATCGACTTTTGTTTGCTCTTCATCTACTTTTATTTCGTCATTGATGTCAGCATGAGAGACTGATTTTATTGGTGTTTTATCATACTCATTTACCATTGGCATTACGATTGTGTCTATCTCTTCATCCATGATAAGCACTTCTATATCTTTTGCCTTAAAGCTCTCAAGTAAAGGCGAGTTTTTAAGCATATTTTCGTTGTTTCCACTGATGTAGTATATGCTTTTTTGATCCTCTTTCATTGCTTCTTTATATTCTTTTAAGCTTATTAGACCATCTCTTTTGCTAGATTTAAATAAAGTTAGTTCTAAAATCGCATCTTTATCGTTGCCAAAGCCATAAAGTCCCTCTTTTAAAACTTTGCCAAAAATTTCATAAAATTTCAGATATTTTTCTTTATCATTTTGTTTAAATTTAGCCAATTCGCTTAGTATTTTTTTAACGCTTTGCTCTTTTACGCTTCTCATTATCGCATTTTCTTGTAAAATTTCACGACTGACATTTAGCGGTAGATCCTCTACGTCAATTACACCTTTTATAAAACGCAAATATGGTGGCAACAGCTCTTTTGCATCATCTGTTATAAACACACGCTTTACATATAGTTTTACACCGCTTTCATAATCAACTCTAAATAGATCAAACGGCTGTGTTGCTGGGACGTAAAATAGTGTTGAGTATTCGATTTTGCCCTCAGCTTTTGTGTGCATGTGTAAAAGCGGATCGGTGCTGTCGTGTGAAATTTGCTTGTAAAAATCATTATATTCTTGCGTTTTTATACTAGCTTTGTTTAACCTCCAAAGTGCTGAAGCTTTATTAATTTGTGTATTTTTTGTCTCATAACTTGGCTCTTTTTCATCATCTTTTGGTGCAACATACTCTGTTTTATCCATGAATATAGGATAAGGTATATGGTTTGAGTATTTTTTGATGATATTTTCTATACGCCACTCATCTGTAAATTCATCATCGTTTAAATATAGCGTTATGCTTGTGCCATGCGTGTCTTTTTGCGTCTTTTCTATCTCGTATGATGTTGCGTCTGAACTCCATTTAAACGCTTCATCTGTATTGGTCTTTTTGCTTACAACATCTATTTTTGATGCAACCATAAAGGCCGAGTAAAAGCCAACACCAAACTGTCCGATTAGAGAGCTATCTTTTTTCGCATCGCCTGAAAGCTCTTTTATGAAGCTTTTTGTTCCACTTTTTGCGATTGTGCCAAGGTTTGTGATTAGCTCATCTTTGCTCATGCCTATACCGCTATCGCTTATTGTTAGAGTTTTTGCATCTTTGTTAAATGAGATATCTATTTTTGGAGTGTAGCTTAGAGATTTGAAATTTTCATCAGTCAAGCATAGATAATTTAGCTTATCTAGTGCGTCACTTGCGTTTGAAATCAGCTCTCGTAAGAAAATTTCTTTATTTGAATACAGCGAGTGTATCATTAAATTTAACAGGTCATTTACCTCTGTTTGAAACTCAAATTTATCTGCCATTTTATATCCTTGTTTTGAAATTTTTAGCACATTATACTACAAAGTGCTAAAAATATTTTTAAACTTGATAGTATTTATATCAATGTTTCATTTTAATAAATTTTGTTATAATTACACTTTAAGGAAAAGGCAATGAAATTTATACATAAATCTTTTTTAAAAAATGAAGTTAAGCAGTGGGAAAAAGACGGCATAATCACAGATGATCAGGCTGAGAAAATTTTAGCCATTTACAATATCAAGTCCGATGAAAATAGCAGTATTTTAACGCTACTAGCTTATTTATTTTTTGGACTTTCTTTGCTTGTTTGAGTTGGTGCAAATTGGCAAGAGATACCTGAGTTTGTGCGTATATGTTTGCTAATTTTGCTTAATATCGTCGTTGGTTTTGCGGGGCATTTTTGGCACAAAAAGGGCAATGAAAACTACTCTGCAGGACTGTTTTTTCTAGCTACGCTAATTTTTTGTTCTAGTATTGCCCTTGTCTCGCAAATGTATCATATAAATAGATATTATCCAGATGGATTATTGCTGTGTGTAATTGGTGCATTTATACCTGCTTTGGTGTATAAAAATAGCGTTTTAACCGGCTTTATGCTTATGTTTTCAACATTTTGGGCGTTGGCTGATATGTATTATAAGGGCAGCTTAAGTATGCTTTATTTGCTTTTTATAACCGCTGGTATTTATGTGTTTATAAAAAGAGGTGGGCGATTTTTGTCATATGCGATTTTTATTAGTATTTATTGTTTTATTATTTTTAGAGATGTTTTGTTTTTTGATTATACTAGCTATGCATTGATTTTTGTTACACTTTCGTATGCTTTTTTAACCATTGTGCTTTCACGTTTTATTTTTTGTGAGAGAGGGAGATATTTTTATCAAATTGCGTTTTTGTTTTCTTGCTTGATGCTTATATTTTTGCAATTTAGCTCAGACTATGTGTTTTTAGAGTATAGTTTTAGTTTATATTTTATGTCAGTTTTTGTAGTTTTTTGTATTTTAAGCATAGCAATATCTGCGTATTTTAAAAATTTAATTTTAGTTTTATTTGGTCTTGTGCTTTTGATATTGCCTTTTGCTATTGTGCATATAGGCTTTATGGGTGCGATTTTTTCGATAATTAGTGTGATTGTTGGTGCATATTTGGTTAAACAAGGTGAGCTTTTTGCTGGATTTAGTTTGATTTTAATTACAGCGATTATTAGATATATCGAGCTTGTGGGTGATTATATCGGTGCTAGTGTGTTATTTTTGGTTTGTGCTGTAATTATGCGTTTTATAGCAAAAAAGGGTAAGTGATGAGAAAAAATATTAAAATTTTTGCAGTGCTGTTTCAGCCTATTGTAATTGTGCTGTTTTTTTGTTATGCCATTGCTCCAATTTATTTTGGAAAAGATGTGATAATGCCAACAAATGGGTATGACCCAAGAGATTATTTTCGTGGTGATTATGTTGATTTAAGATATGATTTTAATGATATGTCAAGCAGTGTAAGTGAAGATGGAAATTTTAGCGTAATTTATGCCTTGCTAGATGAAAAAGATGGGATTTATTATACTAAAAGTATTAGCAAAATAAAGCCAAAAGATGGGCTTTATATACGTGGTTTTTTATATGATTATCGTAGTAAATTTGGCGTAGAAAATTATTTTTTACCACCAAAACAGGCTAAAAATTTAGAGAGTGATTTAATGGACGTAAATACTACAATTTATGCAAATTTAAGGATACTAAATGGAGAAGCTAGAATTATTGGCTTAAAAACCAAGTAATCACAGCTATTTATTAAAAATTTGTTTAAAATAGTGTTGATTTTATATAAATTTCAATTGCAAAGCGTTATAATGATAAAAATTTTAAAATAAAGGACATAAAATGTGCAAAGATTGCGGATGCTCTATCCCAAAAGATCACGATCATTCACACACTCATGCTGATGGCACTACACATAGTCATTCTCACGATCATGATCATGCTCACTCACACGGACACTCTCATGATCACTCTCATCATGAGCATGCAAACCCTACGTTAAACGATAAAAAAACAATTGATGTTATTAGTAAAATTTTAAGTGCAAACGATGAACAAGCTCAAAAAAATAGAGCATGGCTTGATGGACACAAAATTTTATCACTAAATTTAATGAGTAGTCCAGGAAGTGGTAAAACGACATTGCTTGAAGCGACTATCAAAAGTGGAGAGTATAAAATCGGTGTTGTTGAGGGTGATTTAGAGACCAATCAAGATGCAAACCGCATAATAAAAGCTGGTGGCAAAGCACATCAAATAAGCACAGGACAAGCCTGTCATCTAGACGCATTTATGGTGCATGATGGACTTCATCATCTGCCATTAAGTGAGCTTGATGTGGTTTTTGTAGAAAATGTTGGAAATTTAGTGTGCCCTGCAAGTTATGATGTAGGAACTCATATAAATGTTGTTCTTATTTCAGTGCCTGAGGGCGATGATAAGGTCGCAAAATATCCTGTGATGTTTCGCTCAGCAGATGTCGTAATCATCTCAAAAATCGATTTATTGCCTCATTTTGATTTTGACGTGCAAAAGGTAAAAGATGAAGCAAGAAAACTTAATCCAAAAGTCGATATTATCGAGATAGATAGTAAAAACGGCGAGGGTGTTAGAAAGTGGCTTGATTTTATAAAGTATAAAAAAGAGTATAGATAATGTGCCTATCAATTCCATCTCGCGTCATTGAGATTGACGAGCAAAATGTAGCTTTGGTAGAGACTCTTGGCGTAAAAAGACGAGTTAGCTTGGATCTGATTAGCGAAGATGTGGCTGTTGGGGACTTTGTGCTGATTCACGTTGGCTTTGCTATGGAGAAAATAGACACCAAAATCGCACTTGAGAGCTTAGAAATTTACAGACAAATTGCACAAGATATGCAAGATGGTGTGATAGATCAAAGCGAGGGCGACATGGGGCTTAGTGAGTTAAGCTCAACTAAGTAATTTATGCAATATTAAATTTAAACGCTAGGGATTATTATGGATTTGATAAATGATTATCGCGACGAGAGATTGATCCTAGCACTGTCTAGCTTGATTAAAAAAGAGAGTGTAAAACCGCTAAATATCATGGAGATATGTGGCGGACATACGCATAGTATTATGAAATTTGGACTTTCTGATTTGGTTGGAGATAATATAAACTTTATCCATGGACCGGGCTGTCCTGTGTGCGTGATACCAAAACAAAAAATTGATGAAGCGTGTAAGTTAGCAAGTATGCCAAATACGATATTTTGCACACTTGCTGATATGCTAAGGGTTCCTGGCTCAAATACAAGTTTGCAAAAATTAAGGGCTAGTGGATGTGATATAAGGGCTTTGTATTCGCCGCTTGATTGTATTAAGATATCTCAGCAAAATGCAGATAAAAATGTTATATTTTTTGCGATTGGGTTTGAAACTACAACGCCAATGAGTGCAAATATCATCAATCAAACTCTAAATTTAGGCATAAAAAATCTTTTTTTTCATATAAATCATGTGCGTGTGCCTGAGCCTGTAATGGCGATAATGGATGATAAAGATGTGAGAATAGATGCGTTTTTAGGACCAAGTCACGTAAGCGTAATAACAGGGTATAAAATTTACGAACAAATCGCACAAAAATACAAAAAACCAATTGCCGTTAGCGGATTTGAACCGCTTGATGTGATGGCTGGTGTGTTAAATTTAGTGCGTCAGCAAAATGCAAATACTCACGAAGTTTTTAATGAGTATGATAGGATTGTTACAAGAGATGGAAATTTAAAGGCACAAGGCTTGATTGATGAGTTTTTTGTACAAAGTGATTTTGTGTGGAGAGGACTTGGTAAGATAGCTAAGAGTGGCTATGAGCTAAAAGATGAGTATGATGGCATAAATGCTAAAAAGGTGTTTGACTGCGATGTGGTAAGCAAGGGCGAGAGCAAGGCATGTATATGTGGTGAAATTTTGCGTGCGAAAGCCAAGCCTTATGATTGTAAGGTTTTTGCAAAAGCATGCACTCCGCAAAACCCGATCGGCTCGTGCATGGTCTCTGGAGAAGGGGCTTGTGCGGCGTATTATAAATACGGCAAGAAAGAGGTTATATAGTGAAAAATATAATGTTAGCTCATGGTGGCGGTGGTGTCGAGATGAACTCGCTAATAAATGATATAATATTTGAAATTTTTGATAATGATATTTTAAAAAGAGCCGATGATAGTGCCGTGCTTGGGGAGTTTAAAAACTTAGCTTTTAGCACTGATAGTTTTGTGGTCGATCCTATTAAATTCAACGGTGGAGATATCGGCAAGATAGCTGCTTGTGGGACAATAAATGATCTGGCTATGGTTGGTGCATCGGCAAAATATCTAAGCTGTGCAGTCATAATAGAAGAGGGGCTTGATATACAGACCTTAAAAGATGTTTTAAACTCACTTGCAAATATCTGCCGTGATAGTGATGTCAAAGTCGTGTGCGGAGATACTAAAGTCGTGCCACGCGGAAAGTGTGATAAAATTTTTATAAACACTTCTGGAGTGGGAGAAATTTTAGTGCCAAATATCGGTGTAAATAGCCTAAAATCAGGAGCTAGAGTTTTGCTTAGTTCTGATATTGGACGTCATGGTGGTGTGATACTAGCAAGTAGAAATGAGTTTGAGCTACAAAGTGAGCTACAAAGTGATTGTAAGAGCCTAAAAGGTGTAGTAAATGCACTTATAAGTGCTGGTATTAAGCCACTTTGTATGCGTGATGCGACACGTGGTGGTTTAAGTGCTGTGTTAAATGAGTGGGCTGTGGCTAGTGGGCTTGAAATTTTGGTTCATGAAAACAAGATAAATGTTTGCGATGAGGTGCAAGGTATTTGTGAGTTGCTTGGATTTGAGCCGTATGAGTTAGCAAATGAAGGCACTTTTGTAGTAGCCGTAGATGAGTGTGATGCTCAAAAAACTCTTGAAATTTTAAAGAGCTTTGATGAAAATGCTAGTGAGATTGGTGAAATTTTAGATAGTAAAAATTCACGTGTAATTATACAAAATGCTTACAAATCACGAAGATTTTTAGAGCCTCCAAAGGGTGAGTTGTTGCCACGAATATGTTAAAGGATACTGATGCACGAACTAAGTATAGCTCAAAATTTACTCGCTTTATGTGAAAAAAACGCACAAGAAAACAATGCTACTAAAATCACTAAAATTCATATAAAAATTGGACGATTAAGCGGTGTTGAGGCTCATTATTTACAGTCTGCTTTTTCTGTACTTCAGCCAGAGAGTGTGTGTGAAGACGCAGAGCTAGTATGTCATACGCAAGAGGTTATTGTTGAATGCGATAAGTGTGGATTTAATGGTGAGCTTGTTAAAAATGAGTTTATCTGTCCGCAGTGTAAATCAACAAACCTTAAAGTAACAGACGGCGAAGATATGTATTTAATGCGACTTGAAATGCGATAAAATAATTTATATATTTTACTAGGCACCAACCCATCACTATAACATAACAATACTTATTAAAACACCAAACAATAATACTTTAAACACTTATAAAATTAAAAAACTATTTTTCACTTCTGTTATGA
>NZ_CAJHOF010000015.1 GCF_905120465.1 Campylobacter majalis | reverse complement strand
GATGCAATAGATTAAAGCGTTTGTTGTCGGTAAAATTTTCCATATTTGCATAAAATCCATTTGATGACTGAGCGATACTAAGTGCAGTTTCTAGATGACTTATACCCTTTGTTGCTTGATATTTTTCACATTTGTTGCCACCGTTTTTAAAAAATTTTCCTCTTCTTCTTTTGTAGTTATCTGTGGCAAATTCAGCATTTTAATTCTCATTAAAAAGTTAGCAATGATAGAATTTGCTTTTTATTTTTGTCATGCTTTAAGCCGTATGGATAACAAAAGCAAACCTTAGTAGTAATCAAGATAGTATGTTGTTTGATAGCAAATTTTCACAAAAATTATTATCAACACACTGCAATAAAAAGCACCTATTTAGCTTGAATAGTTTTGAAATAAGTCAAAGACAAGATAGTTATTATCTAGTATAAATGATTAACGCCTAAGCTTAGCAATGCCAAATTTAAGCGTTAAATTAGCAATAATACGATGCAAAAGCTTTACTACTCCTGTTTTGTTTTTAGTTTGCTTAGTAACTCTTCTATGTTGTATTTTGCACGATGCTCAGCACTTAGTATGTGTATAAGTATATCGCCAAGGTCTATTACAACCCAATCGTCGCTAGCCTCAACGCCTAAAAAATTTTCGCCAAGTGGTTTTAGTTGCTCCTTTAGCTCATCTGTTAAAGCCATCGCGTGACGCCCATGCAAAGATGTGGCTAAAACGACGTATTTAGCGATATAGTCTTGTTCGCTCATGTCTATAGCTTGTATCTCTTCGGCTTTTTTCTCGTCTAAAATTTCAACGATTTTTTGTATTCTTTGTTTCATTTTTGTCCTTTATAAAATTTTAATACTTCATCTTTTATTTTGCAATCAAGCTTATCAAGTCCGTTGCCATTTCGTATGCGTGATGAGCTGATATCAATGTGCATATCAAATATCTGAGTGTCGCTTGGCACTATAAAATCATCTCTAGTTGCTATTATAAAATTTACTAAATTTTTTAGCTCATCATATCCATGCCATTTATGCAAGGTAGCGGCATGATCTGCTCCGATAATTAGATAAAAAATTTCTGGTTTGTGCTTATTTATGAGATATTTTACAGTTTCTATAGTAGGAACTGGTCTTTCTTGAGATATCTCATAGTCTGAAATTTCAACACCATCTAAATTACTCCAAATCTTTCTTATCCATTTTAGTCTAAGCTCTGGAGATGCTGAAAAACTACTCTTAAACGGACTTATAAAGGTTGGCATAATAATTAATTTATTTATATCAAGTGATTTTAGTGCAAGTTTTACTATACTATCATGCCCTAGATGTGGCGGATCAAAGCTACCGCCAAATAGTGCTAATTTCAAAATATTTACCTTTTTATATCTTTGTTTAACTTATATTTGTGTAAAATTAGCCGTATTATATCAAAAGGAGATGAAATGCCTATTAAAGTAGCAATTAACGGATTTGGGCGTATCGGCAGATGTGCTGCACGCATTATTTTTGAGCGTGATGACGTAGAATTAGTAGCCATAAACGATACAGCCAAGCGTGAAATGACAAGATATTTATTAAAATTTGACAGTGTTCATGGTGAATTTAAACACGATGTGGCTGTTATAGATGATGATTACATTAGTGTAGATGGCAAAAAAATAAGAGTTTTTAGCACACGTGATGTAAATGAGCTTGATTTTGGTGCATATGGTGCTGAGGTCGTGCTAGAATGCACTGGTGCAAATTTAACACAAGAAAAGTGTGCTGGTTTGTTAAAAAATGGCGTTAAAAAAGTCGTTATGTCGGCTCCAGCCAAAGATGATAGTCCAACTTATGTTATTGGTGTAAATTCACACGAATACAAAGGCGAAGCAATAATCTCAAATGCAAGTTGCACCACAAACTGTCTAGCTCCAGTTGTAAAGGTTTTAGATAATGCTTTTGGTATCGATAAAGCACTAATGACTACAATCCATGCTTATACAAATGGGCAAAGTATATTAGATGTCAAGGCTAAGGATTTTCGCAGAAGTAGGGCAGCGGCTGAAAATATCATACCTACTACAACAGGGGCGGCTAAGGCAATAGGTAAGGTTATGCCACATCTAAATGGTCGCATACACGGACAAAGTATGCGTGTGCCGGTGCCAAATGTATCGCTAGTTGATTTGACTGCGGTGCTTAAAAAGAGTGTAAGCAAAGATGATATAAACAAGGCTTTTGTATATGCAAGTTTGGGTGAATTTAAAGATTTAATCATTATTGATAACGAGCAGCTTGTTTCAAGCGATTTTTGCACAAATGCCGCATCTGCTGTGTTTGTACCTGATACAACACAGGTAATATGCGATGACATGGTAAAAGTTTTGGCATGGTATGATAACGAATGGGGCTACTCAGCACGTCTTGTTGATATGGGCGTTTTGGTAGCAAAAAAGGGTTAAAATGCAAGATATAATCTCTATAAAAGATATAGATATTACAAACAAAAAAGTTTTTTTAAGGTGTGATTTTAATGTGCCAATGGACGAATTTGGCAATATTACTGACGATCGTCGCATACGTTCAGCACTTCCTACTATTAAATATTGCTTAGATCAAGGTTGTAGTATTGTCGTAGCTTCGCATTTTGGGCGACCAAAAAATGGTTTTGAAGAAAAATATTCGCTAAAGCCAGTGGCAAAACGTCTAGGCTTTGCACTTGGACTAGATGTCATAATGGCAAATGACGTCATAGGTGCAGACGCTAAAGACAAGGTTGCTAAATTAAAAAAAGGCGAAATTTTAATGCTTGAAAATTTACGCTTTGAAAAGGGCGAAACTAAAAACGATGAAGCACTTGCTAAAGAATTTGCATCGTATGCTGATGTATATATAAATGACGCATTTGGCGTGTGTCACAGGGCACATAGCTCGGTTGAAGCGATTACTAAATTTTTTAGCGAAGAGCAAAGGGCGGCTGGATTTTTACTACAAAAAGAGATAGACTTTGCTGAAAAACTCATCAAAAAGCCAACGCGTCCGTTTGTAGCTGTTGTTGGTGGAAGCAAGGTTAGTGGCAAACTTCAAGCACTTACAAATTTGCTCCCGCGAGTAGATAAGCTAATAATTGGCGGCGGCATGGCTTTTACATTTTTAAAGGCATTGGGTGAAAATATCGGCAATTCAATTGTTGAAGAAGAGCTTATCCCTGAAGCACTTAATATACTAAAACGTGGCAAAGAACTAGGAGTGAAAATTTACTTACCGGTTGATGTTGTGGCGGCTCAGAGCTTTTCGCCAGATAGTGCAGTTAAATTTGTTACTTCGCAAGAGATTCCATCTGGTTGGATGGGGCTTGATATAGGTCCAGCTTCTATTAGACTTTTTCAAGAAGCGATAATCGATGCTCAGACGATTTGGTGGAACGGACCTATGGGCGTTTTTGAGATGGATAAATTTAGCAAAGGCAGCATGAAAATGAGCCACTCTATCGCTGAAACACATGCTACAACTGTTGTTGGTGGTGGTGATACGGCAGATGTAGTAGCACGTTTTGGAGATGCTGATGAGATGACATTTATCTCAACTGGAGGCGGAGCAAGTTTGGAGCTAATTGAAGGCAAGGAGTTGCCTGGTGTAAAACCGCTTAGAAAAAAGGATGAGTGGCTATGAAATTTTATGCAAACTTAAAATGCAACCACACAAGAGCTAGTTTTGCCAAATATGCCAAAATATTAAATGATAAAATTGATGCAAATAGCGATGTTTGCGTGTTTGTCCCAGCAAGTGCGTTTTTGGATAATGAGTTTAAGTTTTCAATCGGCGGACAAAATTTCTATCCGTGCGAAAATGGTGCATTTACGGGCGAGATAGGCAAGATGCATTTAGATGAGTTTGGCATAAAGCATGTGCTTATCGGACATTCTGAAAGGCGAGAAATTTTAAATGAAAGCGATGAGCTTTTGCGTTTAAAATTTGACTTTGCTGTAAAAAATGGCTGGAATATAACCTATTGTATAGGTGAAAATTTAGCCACATATCAAGACGGCAAAACAAAAGATTTTTTAAGAAATCAGCTTAGCTTAATTGACTTAAATTATCAAAATTTAGCCATTGCTTATGAGCCGATTTGGGCGATAGGCACTGGAAAGAGTGCGAGTGTGGATGATATATCGCAAGTGCTTGATTTTATCCGCACACTAACTCACGCACCGCTACTTTACGGCGGTAGTGTAAATGATAAAAATATAGCAGAGATAGCAAACATAAAAGAGTGTGGTGGTGTGCTTGTCGGTGGTGCTAGTTTGGACGCTGAAAATTTCTTAAATTTGATAGAAAATGCAAGATTTTAGGGATAAAATAGGGCAAATTTAATAGTTTTTGTGATTGTTATGCGAAATATTTTAGTATCTTTGTAAGTATAACGACGATAATGAGTGCAAAAAAAGTGATTTGGTTATTTAATAGAGCATAGGATTGTTAAATTTATTATACAAAAGATAAGAGTGGGAAAATCCAGTCTGTATCACTCTTATGCCAATGACTTTGATGCTTGTTTAATGATTACTGGGACGCAAATGATATGTTGCCTTTTAGTATGAAAATAAAATGGTGCGTTATAAGAACTAAAAAGCATTTTGGTATTATAAGAGATTGGTTTTGTAATATGTGATGGCTTAGGTGGCTTATATTTGCAAAACATCTTAAAAAAAGTTTTGTTGATTAGGACATGATGGTTTAAATAAATGAGCTTAAAGGAGAAAATATGTTAATGAATGGTAAAAAAGGTCTAATCGTAGGCGTTGCAAATTCTAAATCTATCGCTTATGGCATCGCCGAAGCTTGCCACGCACAAGGTGCAACGATGGCTTTTACATATCTAAATGATGCACTAAAAAAGCGAGTTGAACCCATAGCACAGGAGTTTGGCTCTAAATTTGTCTATGAACTTGATGTGAATAACGATGAGCATCTAAACAGCATAGCCGATAAGCTAAGAGCTGATTTTGGCGAGATAGATTTTATCGTTCATGCCGTTGCTTATGCACCAAAAGAGGCACTTGAGGGCGAGTTTATAAACACAAGCAAAGAGGCGTTTGATGTAGCCATGGGAACTAGTGTGTATTCACTACTTTCGCTTACTCGTGCAGTTTTACCAGTGCTTAAAGAGGGTGGCTCAGTATTGACGCTAAGCTATCTTGGCGGACCAAAATTTATCCCGCATTATAATGTAATGGGTGTAGCAAAAGCAGCCCTTGAAAGCTCTGTTCGCTATCTTGCACATGATTTAGGCGCTAAAAACATACGTGTAAATGCGATCTCTGCTGGTCCGATTAAGACCTTAGCCGCCTCTGGTATAGGCGATTTTAGAATGATGTTAAAATACAACGAGGTAAATGCTCCACTTAAACGCAATGTCAGCACCGAAGATGTCGGCAAATCTGCAATGTATCTACTTAGTGATTTGGCTAGTGGCGTGACTGGAGAGGTGCATTATGTTGATTGTGGATACAACATAATGGGCATGGCAGACATCACAACCAATGAAAATGGTGAAACTATCTTAGCTATAGACTTAGATAAATAGTAAATTTAGGTGTCTTTTGGCACCTATTTGCTTTGAAAGATTGATACAAATTTGTCTTAAATTAATCTAAAGTAGATCTTTGTTGTTTATAAAATTTGCCATAAATACTGTGATGTAAAAATCAAATCAACGTCATGTTTGATGCTTTTAGTTTGATTACTCTATTTTTAAAATATTATAACAATTAGTATGATTTTTATTAGGACCGAAGTTAGATAATAAAAAGAAGGTTGCAATTTATAAGTCTGGCTTTATTGTTACAAATACAGGCGTGGCTTAAATTATGAAACTCAGTCTTTTTTGAGTTTGAAATAACTTTTATATTTTTTATTGTCAAATTTAGATTTAAAAACAAATTTTATTTTGGTCGCTACAAGAAATGCTTTATTATTACTTGCAATCGTGATTTTGTTGTTTTTAAAAAAATTATATAAATTTTAAACCAGCCTCATTGCAATAAAATTTATAAAAAACTAGATTTTTAAAATACTGTTTAATATGCAGTATTTGGAGTTTAAATTTCTTAAATACATATTGGTTTATTAGCGAAGTAGTTCTTGGAAAGCTACGAGCGTTAGCGAAGTAGAAAACAGCCCCAAATTTTCCTTAATTTTTCATAAAAATATAGACATAAGTAGTTTTTAAAGTTTGATTTTTTATCTTTGAGATAACTAGAGTTAAAATTTTAAATAAGTAAATAATTTACGTAAAAATAATGTAAAAATTAGTATTTTATGTTACTAATTTACTCAGCAGTTTTGAATTTATTAATTTTTTGAAAATTTACACTTAATTTATATTCGATAAAATTTTAATAAAATATATTTAAAATACGTTTTATATTTTAAAATTTTATTAAAAAGTTATATTAATAATATTAAATTTTAGCATAATGAAATAAAATATCATAATATTAAATAAGACTTAAATAATCTTATTAAGTAAAAATTTAAGAAAAATAAATAAACTATGTTTAAATATTAGTTAAATAAGGAGGGGGTTGGATTTGTTGTTAGCAGCCTTAAGCCTTAAGTAACACAGTAATAGTGCTTAATGGTTGTTGTTTTGGGGTATAGCGGTGGCGAAAGCCTAAATTTAGTTTTAAATTAAGGAGCAAAAGATGAAAAAGGGACTTAAAGTTTTATCTAGCACCTGTATCGCAGCTTTTTTGTCTATGGCAGCGGTTTGTGGAGTATCAGCTGACAATCCGCCAACCGATCAAGAGATAATGAAAACAAAAAATGCAAAAACAGATGTAACAAAGACTTTTCAAAATGATGGATATAAGCCTAGAACGCTACTTGATAGTGTAAAAGGCGATAAGTTTTATTGGGATTATCTATTTGAAAATCACCCAATTTTTAAATTTGAAAAAGAGGGTAGGCTTGTAGGTGAGTATTCGCTTTCAGATAGACAAGAGGAATTTGTTGATTTTGGTGGAGGTAAGAAATATGCAGAAAAAGTTGGACGACCTACTGCTGTGACTTATCGTTTGGCAATGGAGTCATTTTTGGATTTTCCAAATAAATTTGTAGGAACATCTAAATGTGCAGAGTGTCACCCAGCACAATATGCACAGTGGGAGCGTTCAAGACATGCTAAAACCATTCGTTTCCCTGAGGATTTAGATGAGGTAAATGGCGATCCAAAACAAGGCATGTATGGCACCGATACGCCTATCTTAACTACTGGTATTAGACCTGATGATACATTTGCTATCATAGGAACTCCTAGGACAAAATATGGATTTTTGGATAAGTGGCTAGTTCGTGGAACATATCACGTTATAGATGGCACACTTGATGATCCAAATTCTAAAATTGTAGCTGGTGGCAACCAGTTTTCTGTAAACTGGACAAAATTCTTAACTCCAGAAGTGGCTAAGAAAATCCAAGCCGAACTATCTCCAAACTTCCCAACCGATATGGCTGGTTTTGGTGGATCAGGCTCACATATGTGGGGTATGAACTCATACGGTGCCACATATCAGAAAAAATTCCGCTTCCAACCAGCTAGTGCATATTGTGAAGTTTGCCATAGTTTTAAGTTTGATTTTAATTCAAAAGAAGAATACTTAAAAGCCTTAGGTAACACAAAAGAGCTTAGAAAACATACTATTGCTATGGGTATATCTTGTGAAGAGTGTCATGGTGCTGGTGCTCACTTATATGGTGCTAGAGGTGCTGGTATGGCTTCAAACTGCGAAAGATGCCATCAAAGATTTCAGTATCATGAAGATGATAGCAAAATCAATCCAAGAAAGCCATTTAACTCATACTTCAAATCAGCTTGTCCATCTTGCGGAACTGAGGGCTCACAGCTATATAACTCACTTCACTATGATAAAGGCTTAAGATGCAATACTTGCCACGATCCGCATGAAGTTACAGCAAATGATTGGAAAGATCACTATACTTTAACTGGTATAAAACAAACATGCCAAGATTGTCATAAAGAGCAAACTGATATGTTTAAATTTGGCGGACCTCACGCTAAGGATAATTGTACAGGTTGTCATATGCCAAATATGATGAGTTGTGAGAATTTTGCAGCTATTCAAGATCCTGATAAAGCTGGATTTGATAACGTTAGGGCGTCTCATATTTGGAAAATTTTGGTCGATAAAGATAGAAAATCAGTAAATCCACCTGCAGGCAAAGAGAGAAGCTCTAGTGTTAAGGGATGGAGATTTGATAGAGAAGATGGCAGATACTTTGTGGATTTAATGTGGAGCTGCGGCAGAACTGCATTTGAAGATCCAAACTTAGTAAAACCAGGTGCTAGTGGATGCCATAGTGTGATTCAATCAACTCTACCAAAAGAGCTACACTATAAGGATCAAGCAACTATATATGATGCTGTAATGCAATGGCAAAAACCAGTTAAAGATGGCTTTGCGTTTGTTGAAGACAAGCTAAAAGATGTAGATAAAGCTATGGTTGAGAATAAAAAACTATCAACTGAGCAAAAGTCACGTGCTTTAAGCTATGCAAAACAAGCTCAAGATATCTTAGATAGACTTAGAAAAGATGGCTCATGGGGCGTTCATGGACCAAAATATGCTCAAAAATTAATTGATGAAGCAAAAGTCTATGCAGAGCATGCAAAAGATATAGCAACTGGCAAAAGTAAATAGGCTAATCACAAAATAGGGGGGCTAATCCCCCTTAAAAAATAGGTAAAATAAGGAGACAAGGCTATGAGATTTAGCAAAATTTTAGTCATCATTACTGCCTTTGTGATTAGTACGTTTGCCTCCGCACCTATGGATGTCAATCTAGGCTTAGAGGGTGTAAAACCGATAAGCCTAAGTGAGGCTGAAAGTATAAGCAAGGAAGCAAATGCTTTGTTTTTAGACACAAATGAAGATAGTGTTTATAAACAAAGGCACGTTGCTAAGGCAATAAATGTAAATATAAGTAACGTCTTAAGTCACATGCCAGATGACAAAAATGTAAAAATTGTGCTATATGGACAAAACTCATCATCACGTGAGCCAAACCAAATAGCTAAAATTTTAATAGCAGAAGGCTACACAAATCTATACTATATGATAGAAGGCATTGATGCATGGGCAATAAGTGGTCGCAAGACGAGCAGTATATTTTTTAAAAATGAAAAACTTCCTGAAAAGGAAATACACAGCTTTTATGACGGAATACATGAGCATTTGATGTTTGCAAATTTACCAAGTTGTCGTGATTGTCACAGCTCACCAAAGGTAGTATATGCGTCAAAAGCTGAAAAAGAGGAGCTTTTTAGAGATAAAGAGTTTGTAAATGACAATTGTAAAAGTTGCCATAATACCGAAAAAGAGCATTTTGAAAAGAGTGTTCATAGTCCGTTTGTAACTCAGGATCTAAAAGCCGATAGAAAACTACCAAATTGTACTGATTGTCACGGTGTGCATGTGGCTGATAAAGACGGCAAAGTGCTTAGAGAGCTAAAGCAAATAAGTCAGGATAATTGTGGCGTATGTCACGAAAAAGAGCAGAGCTTATATCATGAGACATTTCATGGTAAGGCGTTGTTGCTAAATGCTCCGGGCGATGCTGTGAGAGTGGCTGCGTGCTTTGATTGTCACGGTGCTCATAATGTGCTAGGCATGGATGATGAAAAATCTATGATACACGTGAATAACAGAACGCAAACATGCGGCGAGTGTCACCCAGGCTCAAACATGAACTTTACAGGATTTATAGCACATGCTGATCACACCGATAGCGAGAAATTTCCGCTACTACATGGTGCATATGTGTTTATGACAGGTCTTGTTATAGCGGTATTTGGCTTCTTTGGTTTGCATACATTGCTGTGGTCTGTTAGATTAATTCGTGCTAGATTAGAGCATCCTATGGCATGGAAAGCGGCAAAAGAAAAAGCACATAATGATAAAATGACACTTAAGCGATTTAGTAAGTTTCATATGATTCAGCACTTCTTTATGGCTGCTAGTTTCTTAGGACTTGCGTTTTCTGGATTGCCACAGAAATTTTACACAGCGCCATGGGCTAAATCTATGATTGAGCTAATGGGTGGCATGGAGATGGCGACGTTCATACACCATGTTTGTGCTGTTATTATGTTTGCGGTATTTTTATCTCATATTGCTGAGATTATCTTGGTTCAAGCTAAGAAAGGAAGCGGATTTTTCTCTCGCTTGTTTGACGCTGATTCATTAATGCCAAGATGCCAAGATTTTGCCGACATGAAAGCACACTTTATGTGGTTTTTAGGCAAGGGTGAAAGACCTCAGTTTGATAGATGGACTTATTGGGAGAAATTTGATTATCTAGCAGTATTTTGGGGTATGTTTATCATAGGATTTAGTGGGCTTGTGTTATGGTTTCCTGTATTCTTCTCAGGATTTATGCCAGGCTGGATGATAAATTTAGCAACATTAGTGCATTCTGATGAAGCGCTACTTGCGACTGGATTTATCTTTGCTATCCACTTCTTTAATACTCACTTTAGAGCTGACCGCTTCCCAATGGATATGGTTATCTTTAGTGGAACGTTAAGTGAAGAAGAGATTAAACAAGAAAGAGCAAAATGGTATGAACGCTTAAGTAAAAATGGTGAGCTTAAAAAGCTATATTATACAAACGAAGAGTATAAATGGTATAAGCCATTAGCAAAATTTGCTGGTTTTGCTATGCTTGTTACTGGTTTGGTATTCTTATTCTTAATGATTTATGCTTACGTTGTAAGTGTATTTTAGTGGATGCCCCCGCATATAGCGGGGGTTAAATTTTGTTTATTTTGTAACTCATTTTAAATAAAATTCAAATTTTAAAAGCTATATTGTTTATAAAAATAATTACATATTGTTTAGTATTTCTAATTTTAGTGGTGAATATATGAAATTATTTAATAAATTTAAAAAGACTTACTAGATTATTAAACTTTTGCATATTGTAAAGTGAAGTATTGCAAAAAATGAATTTGCTAATGGCAAAATCACATCAATAGTATTATACTTTTTCACTTCACTGCGTTTGTAGCTGCAAACAGAAGGGGGTTGTAAGCATAGATTAAGTAAAGTAAAAGCATAAAATAGAGAAATTTCTTTTACATTTAAAAGAGTGCAAATTTAGATTTAATAACAAGGAAAATCTCTATCAAGTTTTCTTAAAATTGATAAGAAAATCCGCTTAGCTTATCTTGAGCCAAATTTAAATAGTAATTTTGCAAAATAATGTGTGGTTAAATTAATCCAAAAACTATTTTTGCTCCGGCGTTAGAGCTGGTATTAGATAGCCCTCATTTACTAATAAATCAACTGTGCTTTTAAAAACAGGAAGAGCTGATTGGGCTCCATAGTGATAATATTTGCGTTTTGGCTCTCTTGCTAAAACGCCGATTGTATAGGTATTGCCGTTATGGTCATTTGCAAAACCAAAAAATGAGCCGTTATATAAATTGCTATATATACCCTTTTTTGCTATGTGTGCTGTGCCTGTTTTTCCGCCAACTTCTAGTCCTGGCGTTAGTGCCTTTTTGCCAGTGCCTTTTTCTACAACTTTGATTAATGTCCGCTTCATTCGCTTTGCTACATCTTGTGTTATTATTTGTTTTGGCTGTTCTAGTGGCACTAAGTATCGCTTTGCATTTTGCTCTAGCGAAATGCCAAAATGCGGAGTTACAGCAATTCCTTTATTATTAAATACATTGTATGCCTTCATTAATTGTATAAAGGTCGCACTTACTCCGTATCCATAGCTAACCGTTGCTTTATATGTTTGTGAGTCTAGTCTATTTGCGTTAGGTATGGCACCTATTTGTTCGTATGGCATATCTATGCCTGTTTTTTGAGTAAAGCCAAAATTTATAAGTCCGTCGTATATTTGTGTGCCACTTAGACGTTTTGCTAGTTCGATCATGCCGATGTTTGAACTCTCAGCGATTATGTCTTCTGCACTTAGATATGGTGCTGGGTGTGTATCGCGTATTATACGCTTACCAAGCTGATATTTGCCGTTATATGTGTTTATTAATTCTAGCGGATTTACTTTATTGTGGCTTAGTAGTATTGAAAATATAAAAGGCTTAAATACCGAGCCTATTTCGTATGAATACTCAGTTGCTGATGAATTTAGTGATTTTATGTCTTTTTGTTTTATTAAGCTTGGATCATATCTAGAACTACTAGCCATAGCTAAAATTTCTCCAGTTTTACTGTCCATTACGGCTGCTATTATTTCTGTTGCATCGACAAACACACGTGCTTCATCGACAATTTTTTCAAGCATTGTTTGAAATTTTAAATTTATAGATATGTTTAAATTGTAGCCATCTAGACGATTTGCCAGATTTGATTCACTTGTAAAAATCATGTTGCTTCCAACATCTCTTGGCCCTACTAATTTAGCGTCTTGTATAGGAGCTAGATACTCATCATAATAACGCTCAAGTCCCTTTGCTCCCATGCTTTTTTCATCTTTTTGGCTTATATAGCCAAGCACTGGAGTTAGGCTATTTTTGCTCATATAGGTTCTGTTTTTGCGACTTTGTGGAGTTTCAAATATACTCAATCCTTGAGTAAATGTTGAGTTTCCTATTGGAACAAATACCTTTTGTCGGTATAATTTTTTAGCTAGTTCTCGTAGATGCATGGCTGTTTTGGCATCTATTTTATCAGAGAAAACTAATGTGCTTCTTGTTTTATTGATTGCGTTTTTTATATCCTTTTCGCTTTCGCCACTATATAGAGCATATAGTTTTATAAACATATCTTTTTTGTTTGGATCTATGCTTCTTACGTCTAGTTTTGCAGTGTATAGTTTTTGACTTATGGCTACGCTAAAGCCATCTTTTGTGATAATTGATCCACGAAGAGCTGTGTTTGATTCGCTAGTTTGTAAGCTTGGTAGTCTTCTTTCAATACTTGCTCTATAAAACATCGTAAATAAAAACAACAAAAACATGACTATAATTAGTAAAAATAGTATTGTTGTTCTTGTTTTACGTGAGAGCATATATTATATTTGTGTGCGTGAAATTTCTTTGTATGCACTAAGTGCTTTATTGCGAATTTCTAGCATTAATTTCATGCTGTTTTCTGCTTTGCCTATTGCGATTGCTGCTTGATGTAAATCTTTTACCTCTCCAGTAGCTAAATCCGCTATTGTTTTGTCTGCTGTTTCTTGGACTTCATTTAACTCTTTTAATGAGTTATTTAAAACACTTGCAAAGTCAAAGCTTTTATCAGTAGCTACTGTTTTCTTGCTTTGAGTGCTTGAAATTCCGTCAATTTTAGCGATATCGTTTATCATGATTGTGTTCCTGATATTAGATCTATTGCACTTTGTGCGATTGTTTTTGTGCTTTGAAAGGCTGCAACATTTGCCTGATATGCTCTTGTTGCTTCTATTAAGTTACTCATTTCAATTACTGGGTTTATATTTGGATATGCTACGTATCCATCAGCGTTAGCATCTGGATGTGATGGATCATATTTTAGTATAAAATCTTTATCATCGCGAACTATTTTATCTACCACTACGCTCATTACCGGTGGAAAAGCGTGTTCTGGAGCAGCTGGATCATCGATTGGATTTTGATATTTATGAAGCTCGTTTTTTTCTGCTAGAGTTTGGTTAAAAACTTTATTAAAATCAATGGCTTTAAAAATCACATCTTGACGACGATATGGCCCGCCTTCTGCAGTGCGCGTAGTGTGAGCATTTGCTATATTTGAGCTTATTATGTTCATTCTAAAACGCTGTGCTGATAGTCCGTATCCGCTTATATCAAAGTCATTTAAATACATTATTTACCTTTATAGCTTGTTGCTTGATTCAATCACGCTTTTAAAAATTGATGAGTTTCTTTTGTATGCGTTTGTTACGGCACTCATCATTGTTTGATTTTTGCTTAATTCGCTTGTTTCTACATCTAAATCAACAGTATTTGCGTCATTTCTAGCTGTGTGTCCATCACGCAAAAATATATTATAAACTCCAGTTTTAGGAAATTTAACCGCTTCAAAGTGTGCTTTGTCTGTTTTTGCTAGTTTTAGTTCTTTGTTTTTTGATTTATTGTAAATTTCAGCTTTTTTTGCCCTTAATTCACTCTCAAAATTTATATCTCTAGCTTTATAAAATGGAGTATCAATATTGGCAAGGTTGCTTGCAATCATCTTTTGTCTTAACCCTCTAGCACTCATAGCTTTTGATAAAAGTGGTGCTGATTTTGAGATTTCTAAAACAAACATTACCAAATTCTCCTTATTACTTAACTAGACTTAGACTATACAAGCAAATTTCGTTCCATTATTTGCCTATTTGCTCTATTCTTTCAACATCTTTTTTAAATCTATCCATTTTGATACCGCCTATATAGTATTTTACGCCAAATTTTCCAGTATTATTATCTGTTAATATTTGATAATATCCATCTTTTAAAAGCACCTTAAATGGTAGTGCTATCTCGCTTGTATAGCCTATATCACGCACTATCTGCTCTGCTAGTCTATCGTTAAGCTTAATATCGTTTGTTATGAAATAATAAGCATTGTATTTTTTAACAAAATCACTTACAACATATTCATCTGTTACGTTTTCAAAATGCGTTAAGCCTATGATGTTAAATTTATCTTTATTGTCTATTTGATACTGCATAATCTCAGGCGCTTCTTTTTGGCATGGAGGGCAAAATGTGCCAAAAATATCTAGCATCAGATACTTGTCTTCTTGTCCTTTTACGACAAAGCCACCATTTTTACGCACTAGTGTTAATTTATTTTTCATCACGCCTTTTAAAACTATCTCTTCACCATCGTTAAATTCTTTAAAATTTTTAATTCTTGCTAGAGTGTCTGAGCTTTCTTCTTGGTTGCATCCTGTTAGCAAGAACATAAAAGATATTAAAAATGCCAAAATTTTTTTCACTCTTTATCCTTATTGTTGAAATTTATTAAAATTTTTCATAGCTGATTTGGCTTCTAAATCAGCTTGTTTTTTCTTTAAAGTTTCGCGTTTGTCATGTAAATTTTTACCCTTTGCTAGTGCAACACGCACTTTAAATAAATTTTTATCGTTTAAGTATATCGTTAAAGCAATTAAAGTGTAGCCATCGCGAGTAACTGAGCCAAAAAGCTTGTCAATTTGTTTGCGATGCATTAGAAGTTTCCTAGCTCCCCTTTCGTCAGGGCGGTAGTGCGAGTGTGTGGTGGCAAGGTGAGCAATGTGTGCGTTTAGTAAAAATATCTCGCCACGTATTATACGCACAAAGCTATCTTTTAAGTTTGCACGTCCCATTCTTAGGGCTTTTGTTTCGCTTCCTTTTAGCACAATGCCTGCTTCGTAAGTTTCTATTATGCTATATTCATGCAAAGCTTTTTTATTTTTAGCTATCTCTTTCATTTTTTTACCTTAAATAGCGTTGAGCCACTTCCGCTTAAAAACATATCTTTATACTCTGAAATTTTAGGATATAAACTAATGCAAGGTGCATATAGATCGTTTAGTGTGTCTTGGTTAAATGTGGCTAAAATTTCATCACTTTTCATTTTGCTTAATTTTTTAGCTAAATTTACGTCTATTTTGTGCATAAAATTCGATCTAAATTGCTTATAAACGCTTGGCGTATCGCAAAAAATTTCAGGTGTGAAAATTTGTAATTGTGGCACATTATCATCAAATTCATTTACTATTTCACCGACTCCACTGACATCAGCACTATTATAATCATACACGAAAAAACTAACATCAGAGCCTATTTTAGCTCCTATTTTAGCCAAATCATGAGTGTTAATTTTTAGATTTAACTTCTCATTTGCAAGGCGTAAAAAAGTAGCGGCATTTGAGCTACCGCCTCCTAGACCAGCCCCCATTGGTATGCGTTTTGTTAAGATTATTTTGTGCGATTTAAAATACTCATCCAGTTCGTTTTTGTATCCAGATTGCTTTAGGATATCTAATGCCTTTAGTATAATATTGCCCTGTATGTTTATGTTTGATTTGATTTCAAAATTTTGGCTTGGCTCAAATTCTAACTCGTCATAAAGCGGATAAAATTTAACAAATCGCGATGAAAGCTCATGATAATCGCCTCTAGTGCCAGTTATTTTTAGATATATATTAATTTTAGCGTAACTTTTCATTTTAATTTTTTAGATAATTCGCTTACATCAGCTGATAGTTTTGTTGCTTCTTTATTGGCATCTTTTATAACGTTTGCTAGTTCGCTTCGTAAAATCATCATATTTTTTGGTGCTTCAATTCCTAGTTTTACAACGCCTTTGTTGATGCCTACAACTACGATTTTAATATCATTGCCTAGTAAAATTTCTTCGTTTTCTTTTCTTGATAATATTAACATATTTCTACCTTGTTTAAACAATATTTAACTTCATTATTTTGGACTAGAATAATACTAAAAAATTTATCATATTTTAGTAAATACTTGCCATTTTGTTTAAATTTTAGCTGTGAAATTTCGATGTTTTTGCCATCTAGAATGTTTGAAATTTCACCACTATACTCATTTAATGGCAAATTTAAAACTTCAATTGGGTCTAAAAAACGCTCATTATCATATCTAAACTCACCTTCACTAACTCTGTGAAGTGCAGATAGTGTCGCATTTACGCCTAATTTTTTCGCTAACAAATTAGCATATGAACGCACATATCCGCCTTCGCTTAAGGTTACGCTAAATGTTAAAAAGGGATGACAATATGATAGTATCTGTGACTCATATACGTGCATTTTGGTCGCTTTTAGCTCAAACTCAACTCCACGTCTTGCTAGATCGTATGCACGTTCGCCATTTACGTGCTTTGCACTATATTTTGGCGGCACATACTCTATATCGCCTAGCAAAAAACTTCTTGCTATCTCGATACTACTTAAAACAAATGGCTTAACTGTCGTAATTTCGCTTATATTTTGATTGTCCATGCTTTGACTTTTTACACCTAGCCACATAGTTGCGATATATGTTTTTTTGCCTTTGTCAATGTAGTTAAATAGCCTTGTGTAGTTACCAAGAGCTACGATTAAGCAACCACTTGCAAATGGATCAAGTGTGCCTGAAAAGCCAGCTTTTTTTACTTTATATTTGCGTTTTATACGGCTTAAAAAGTGGTTTGAGCTAATTCTTGCTGGTTTATTTGCAACAAAAATCGCATTTTTAACTTCGCTCATCCAACCGCCTTAGTAACGAAGCTTGACATTATCTCTTTTGTGTTTCCGCCAAAATTTATACTTAATTTAAACTCTTTTTTGACTTTGCTTACGGCTGTAACTCTTCCTATGCCAAAAATTTTATGCTTAACCAAATCGCCTTTTTTAAACTCATTTGATTGTTCTATCACGAGTGAGCCTTGCACTAATCCAGCTTCGCTTAAAAATCTGCTTTTGTTTAATTTTGTTCGCTGTCCTTTGTAAAAACGCGACATAGCGTGGCTTAAAACCAAAGATTTTTTGGCTCTGGTAATTGCAACATATGCTAAACGCCGCTCCTCTTCTATATCGCTACCATCGCCAATAAGTGGGAAAAACCCCTCTTCAAGTCCTATAACAAATAGATGCTCAAACTCAAGTCCTTTGCTTGCATGCACGCTCATGATGCTAATCATCTCATCACTTATGCCATCAGCCTCGCTTGTTAAAGTAAGCTCATTTAAAAATTCTTCAAGTTCAAAGCTTGGATTTTGTTTAATATTGTCTTTTAATAAAGCGTAAAATTCATCGATATTTGCAGCTCTATCAGAGCCATCAGGCAAACTCTCGTAATATTTTCTTATAGCAAAAATGCTTTCTAATTTATCAATTAGCTCGTATAAATTTTCTAACTCGCTTAACTCTTTTAACCCATTAGCAAAATCGTTTAATGAAGTTTTTATTTTTTTACTAAATGCCTCGTCGTTTTCATCAATGTTTTGCATGGCTTCAAATAGTGAAATTTTAGCATCAAATGCTATTTTTTCGAGCTTTTCTAGACTTACTTTGCCAAGTCCTCTTTTTGGGCGATTTATAACTCTACGCACCGAAAAATCATCATTTTGATTTGTTACAAGTCTTAAATAGCTTATGATATCTTTAATCTCGGCTCGTTCGTAAAATTTAACACCACCGACCATTTTATATGAAATCGCTTCTTTGTTTAAGCCTTCTTCTAAAGAGCGTGAAAGTGCATTTATGCGGTAAAGAATCGCAATTTCTGGTGCTTTAACGCCACTTGCTAGTAGTTTTTTTATCGCTTTTGCTATTTTTGCCGATTCTGTGCTTTCATCGATGCTTTCATATACTTGTATTTCGCTTCCGTCGCCTTTTGTGCTAATTAAATTTTTACCAAGGCGACCTTTGTTGTGATCAATTAGCTCGTTTGCTGCTTTTAAGATCGGCGTTGTTGAGCGATAATTATGCTCTAGACGGACGATTTTTGTGTTTTTAAACTCATCTTTGAAATTTAAAATATTTTCTATCTTTGCACCACGCCAACCATATATGCTTTGATCATCATCGCCGACTACACAGATATTTTCATGTGTAGTGCAAAGCTTTTTTAAGAGTTTATATTGAAGATCGTTTGTGTCTTGATACTCATCAACCATGATATATTTATAGCGGTTGGAAATTTCTTGTGCTAAATCGTGATTGGTATTTAAAATTTTATATGTTAAAACAAGCAAATCGTCAAAATCAACTAAATTATTGCTTAGTAAGTATTCTTCGTATTTTTTATACACTTGTGCGACTTTTTGATAAAATCCATCTTTGCCTTTTTCGCCAGTTTCTAAACTGGCTAGTTTAATCGCATCATCTACGCTTAAAAGAGAATTTTTATAGTTTGATATCTCATTTGATAAAGTTGATGTTGGTATCGGACTTTCAAAGCTTTTTAATATGCGTTTTTTATCATCTGTATCTATTATGATAAAGTTATTTTTTCGTCCAAGTTTATCTATGTAAAATTTTAAAAAAAGCAAACCAAATTTATGAAATGTGCAAAGTAGGGGTGTAAAATTTCCTACATTATTTAGTAGTTTTATAGCACGAGTTCGCATCTCATTTGCTGCTTTATTTGTGAAAGTAAGAGTTAGGGTGTTTGCTGGATCAATGCCTACTTCACCTATTAGATAAGCTAGCCGCGTGGTTATAGTTTTTGTTTTGCCACTACCTGCACCCGCAAGTATAAGCATAGGTCCATCTATGTGTGTTGCGGCTTGTTGTTGTGTCTGGTTTAAGTCATTTATAAATTTATCCATTTTGTAACTTTGATATGAATTTCTCTTGATTTTATCTAAAAAATCTTAAAAAGCTAATTACGAGCAAAAATAGGCAAAATTTACCTATTTTTGATTGATTTGAGTTTTTATCTTGTGATATAGGCTTAAAATTTCAGCTTTTTTTGTGATAAAGCTATTTTTGTTTGCGATTAAATATGCCGAGCTTTGCATGATTGTTTCGGCTACTTTTAAGCCATTTTGCTTCATAGTTGTGCCAGTTTCTACTACATCTACTATGGCGTCTGCTAGCCCTACAAGTGGTGCGAGTTCTATCGAGCCGTATAGCTTTATAATTTTTAATGCGATGGCCTTTTGTGAGAAGTAGTTTCTTGCAATATTTGGCATTTTGGTAGCTATTTTTAGCTCTGGACGAGTGTAGTCAAGAACATCTTGTTCTCTTATGCCAACGCATACTTTGCATTGTCCTATACGCATATCAAGCAACCTTACAACATCGACCTTATGCTCTTCTAACACGTCTAAGCCAACTATACCAATATCAGCAGCTCCTTCTGTGACGTAGGTTGGTATGTCTTGGTTTCGAACCATTAAAAACTGAAAATTTCCTTCGTCAAGGATTAGTTTTCTGTCTTCAAATTGAAAATCTAGTGCGAAAATTTTTCTAAAAATTTCAAGCGTTTCGTCAGCTATCCTGCCTTTTGGTAGAGCTATTTTTATCAATTTATATCCTTTTTTGCTTTATTAGGTTTTGCATTGACCGAAAGACTAAATTTTTATCATATATGGCATTTTTAAAAAATTTTGATAAAAATTGACCATCGCCACCTGTAAAATAGACATTTTTATCACGTGCTATATCGCTTATGAGCGTCACAATTGGCTTAACGATGCCATAACTAACTGCATCAGTAGTGCGTTGAGGTAGCGCATCTAGTGCTATTTGTGAGTTGATTGGTAATTTTAGGCGTGGTGAGATATTTTCATATGCTTTTAGCATGTGAAAGATCCCAGGCAATATGTATCCGCCAAGATGTTTGTTATTCATCATCACATCGACTGTGATTGCACTACCAGCATCGACAATTACACCATCTTTGATACTATGGCAAACGGCTATCCTATCCACTCCAAGTCCTTGATAAATAGTGTCTAGCTCAAAATATGGCTCAAGATCGATGAAATTTTTACTATCTTTTAGTCTATTTTTTGTCTCATCATTTACACAAATATAGTAAATTTTATCGTTTGTTTTATATTCTTTAAACTCATCTAGCTTCATTTTGGATATTACGCCATCATTGCAAAATGTGGCGTTTGTGTTTCCTATGTCACATAAAATCATGACATTTCCAGCTAGTGTTTTTTAGTTCATTGATGGCTTTTAGGCATATTTGTGAGTTGTAAAAAAACATTCGTTTTTTGATGTTGGTATTAAATTTTTCTTCATATTTTTTGCATAACTCATTTAGGCTAATTGCATCTTTGAGTAAAAATCTAGATTTTGCATCTCTTATAAAAATTATATTATAAAAACCTTTTAAATCTATACCAAAATAACCACTTAAAACGCGAGACTTGCTAAACTCAGCAATTTCAAGCGTTTTAAGATTTTTTAAAAGTATTTTATTAGATTCAAAAATTTTTAACGTCTTAGCATCCATTAATCAAACTTCATAAATTCATCATCATAATAAAAACTATCTTTTGATATAAAGCTTTTATCTTGTATCTCACTACTTAATTCAATTATTTCGTGTGAATTTAAATTTAGATCTGTTTTTATTAAATATCCTGTTTTTTCAATAATGTTTAGTTTGTTATTGTAAATTAGAGCGTCAGAGAATATCGCAAATTTAAAATAGGCACTCGCTAACTCTTCTAAGTCTAGATTTGTTTTTGTTACTAAGCCATCTTTTTTTAATATATATATATTGTGATTGTCTCTTACTATATTTTTAATTTCGGCTGAGTATTGACTAGTTTTTTGTGGGCTTACGACGATAATTTTCTTAGCAGTTGCTGCTATTAAATGCTCATCAACTACATCTAAAAATATAACATTGTTAAAAAAACTTTCAGAGCTGATTACTATATCTCTTAAAATTTGTCCATTTTTTTGTGTCACATATACTCTGCCATCTAGACTTGGATACAATATAATTGTGCTTAAAAAAATTGGTGCTGCAACTCGTGAGTCAATTGCATAAATTTCGCTTGATTTATACTGCATTAGTGTCTGTGCGTTATGTAGGTCTAGCAAATATATATTGTTTGAAGCACTAACGGCTGCTATTAAGTTATTTTCTAAAGATGCTGAAACTATGGCCGATGAAAAGCTTTTGTTAAAAATAGTGTCGCCATTGCTGTCGCTTATGTTTAGTTCGCCATTTGTATTTGCTGATATTATATTGCCATCATACTCACCTAAAAACACAAAACCGTCTTTTAGTTTTATTTGAGAATTTAGCCCATTTTTTGTGATTATATTGCCATTTTTTAGTGTTGCTCCATTTGAAGTAGCGTATGATATTTTTGATGGCAAATTATGTGTTAGCTTTGCTTTTGCTGTTGTGCTTTCAGGCTTAAAATACTGCCTTTTTGTTCCGCATCCGCTTAGGATTAATACTAAAAATAGCACAAATAAAAGTGTAAATTTTCTCATTTTTTATATCCTTGGTAGTGTTGTAAATTCTTAACTATGCTTTGAAGTGCAGAATTGGCTGGAATTTTAGAAAATTCAACATTTGCTTCGTTTATTTTGTCTTGTAATAGTAAATTATAACCATTAATAAGCGTATTGTAATCATCGCCTAATTCAGATTTTTCATTTAATGATAATTTAAAAAATTCTTTCAAAATTGAATCAATTGGCTCATCTATAAGCGATTTAATTGCCTCTGTGTCGTTGTTGTCACTAGAGATTTTATATTTATAAATGGCATAAAGCGATGGTGCTTTTTGTTTTAGTGTATTTAAAGCTTCTTTGTTGTTTGGATCTAAAATTAATTTAGAATATGCTTCATTTGCTTTGTTTATTTTATCGGTTTGAATTAAATTATTTGCAAAATATCCAATTAAACCTACAATAATTAAAGTAAAAAATGTGATGATTAGTTTTTTATTTTTTTTAAAAAATCTTTCACCTTTAATTATATTTTCTAAAAATTGCTCTTGTGCATTTAGTTCATCTTTAATGCTTTTTATATCGTCTTTTATAGCCAAAATTTTTCCTTTAAAATTAAAATTTAGACGCCAATTGTATCATAAATAAATTTAAAACATCACAAAATTAAAGATTAATTGTGTTATAATGCGTTACAAATTTAAATTTTAAGGTGAAATTTGTGCAGATAGATGATAAACTTTTAACCAAACTAGAAAAGCTTTCATCGCTACAAATTGGCGATGATAAACGCGAAGAAATAAAAAAACAACTAAGTGAAATAGTTTCATTTGTAGATATATTAAATGAGCTTAATTTAGACAATGATAAGGCTATGGTAAATATGACAAATGGTGCGACTTTATTGCGTGAAGATGTGATTAGCTCATCAAGCGTGATAGATGATACACTAAAATACGCTCCTTTAAGAGAAGGAAATTTTTTCGTGGTGCCAAAAATAATAGAGTAATATAAATGCCTAACTTAGCAAATCAATTAAACACCGATATACACTCGCTATTAAAAACCGTTGTTCATAATAAGGCCAGTGATTTGCATTTGGTTGTAAATTCTGAACCACAAATACGTATAGATGGGGTGTTAAGATCGCTTGAGTTAGGAAAATCAAGTGGTAGTGATATACAGCATTTGTGTTATGCGCTTATAACTGATGCTCAAAAACACGAGCTTGAAAGCAAAAAAGAGCTTGATTTTGCCGTTGAACTTCCAAATATTGGAAGATTTAGGGGAAATTACTATTATACTTCAAATGGTAAATTGGCTGCTTCATTTCGTATCGTTCCTATCAAAATTCCCACACTAGATGAGATAAGGGCTCCGAGTGTTCTTAAGGATTTGATTAAACATGAAAAGGGATTGATTCTTGTAACTGGACCAACTGGTAGCGGTAAATCAACAACTTTAGCAGCAATGCTAAACGAAATAAATCAAAATGAGAGAAAGCATATAATAACGATAGAAGACCCAGTTGAGTTTATTCATGAAAATAAAAAAGCTTTGTTTTCATATAGAAACATTGGTGCAGATACTTTATCATATGCAAATGCCTTAAAATACGCACTAAGGCAAGATCCAGACATAATACTTGTAGGCGAATTAAGAGACAAGGAGACTGTTGCTACAGCAATTACAGCGGCCGAGACTGGACATTTGGTTTTTGCTACCCTACACACAAACTCGGCGATTCAGACTATAAATAGAATTATAGATAGTTTTGATGGAAGTGAGCAAATTCAAGTAAGAAATATGCTTAGTGTATCGCTTTGTGCGATAATATCACAAAATTTAGTCCCAAAAGTTGGAGGTGGTAGAGTTGCCATGCATGAGATATTTGTTAATACTCCTGCTATATCTAACTTAATAAGAGAGAATAAAGTCCATCAAATTTATTCGCAAATGCAACTTAATCAAGCAAATACTGGCATGCAAACGCAAAATCAAGCATTAGCAAAGGCCTTTAAAAGTGGTATAATAACAAAAGAAAATGCAATGAGATATTCAACAAATATCCAGGAATTAACTAATATAATAGGAGTGAGTGTATGATGCAGACAATGCAGTGGTTTGATATAATCATCGTAGGGGTGGTACTAATTTTGGGTATCAAAGGTGCTTTAAATGGATTAATTAAAGAGGTATTTGGTCTTATTGGGCTTGTTGGTGGCTTAATTATTGCTAGTAGATTTAAAGATGTCGCTGCTAGTTTTATACAAGATAATGTTTATAGACTTGAAAATGTTGCATTGCTTGATTTTATAGCATTTGTTTCAACATGGTTAATTTTTTGGCTAGTTTGCTTGTTGATTGGAAAATTCTTGGCTAAGCTTGTAGGAGTAAGCGGATTGGGATTTTTGGATAAAATAGGTGGATTTATAGCTGGAAGTGGCAAAATTTTCTTGGTTTTGGCAGCGGTTTTGGCATTTGCTTCAACAACAAATCTTGATAGTAAAATTTCACCATACTTTAAAGATAGCAAGGTGTATCCGATACTGCTTGACGCTGGAAAATGGTTGGCAAATATAGATGTTAATGCTATAAAAAATAGCGTGGCAAACCAACAAAATAATATGCTACAACAAAATCCACAAAACAATGATGTAAGTATGCACACGATAATTCAAGCAGATGATGAGAGTAAAAAAATACAAATAACAATAGACAACAATATGACCGAAAAAATACAAGACGAATTTGAAAAATTTGTAACAGATGGTATAAAAATAATTGATGATAATAAAACACAAGGAGAAAATGATGGTAATTGAAAATTTAGAGTATGATGCTATACTTGAAAAATTTAAACGCATACTTCGTGATAATGGATTAAAATATACAAAACAACGTGAAGTCTTGATAAAAACGCTTTACAATTATGATGAGCATTTTACTCCTGAAAAATTATATTTATTTATCAAAGAGGAGTATCCTGAGTTAAATGTTGGTATAGCAACTGTATATAGAACATTAAATTTATTAGAAGAATCTGATATGGTAACTTCCATTAGTTTTGGTTCTCAGGGTAAGAAATTTGAGCTTGCTACAAAACCACATCACGATCATATGATATGTAGAAAGTGCGGTTTGATTGTTGAGTTTGAGGATCAAACCATAGAAAAAAGACAGATTGCAATAGCAAAAGAGCATGGGTTTAAACTTACTGGACATATGATGCAACTATATGGAGTATGTGAAAACTGTGCTAAAAATAATATAAAAGGTAAATAGTAGTGATTTTTGAGAATAAGCTTGAGATTCAAAGGCTTCAAACTGCCAATGAATTAAGACAAAATGGAATAAACCCATATCCACATTTTTTAAGACGAGATATGGATATAACTAAATTTAAGTTAAAATTTAGCCATATTAAAGATTTGGACGAGCAAAGAGCTGAACCAAGTCAGTTAGTAAGTCTAGCTGGGCGCATAAAGTTAATGCGTGATGCTGGTAAGGCTGTGTTTGCAAATATTGAAGATGAGAGCGGAAATTTACAGATATATTTTAGCAACAAAACACTAAATCCTGAATGGTTTGCAGTTGTAAAAAAGAGCGTAGAAGTAGGCGATATAGTATTTGTTCGTGGTTATGCTTTTGTAACAAGAACGGGTGAGTTTTCTATGCATGTAAGCGAACTAACTTTAGCATCAAAATCTATCTCATCTTTGCCTGAGAAATATCATGGACTAGTTGATATTGAGATAAGATATCGCCAAAGATATTTAGACATGATAATGAATCCAGAAGTTAGAAATGATTTTAAAAAACGTTCAATTATAGTAAGCACGATAAGAAGATTTTTTGAAGAAAAGGGCTTTTTAGAGGTTGAAACTCCAATGATGCATCCTATTGCTGGTGGTGCAAATGCTCGTCCATTTGTGACATATCATAATGCTCTTGGCGTAAATAGATATATGCGTATTGCACCAGAGCTATATTTAAAACGCTTGATAGTTGGTGGGTTTGAGGCTGTTTATGAGATGAATAGAAATTTTCGTAATGAAGGAATGGATTTAACTCATAATCCAGAATTTACCAGCATTGAGTTTTACTGGGCGTATCATACATATCATGATCTTATGGGTGTTACTGAAGATTTGCTTAGAACTATTATAGATAGGCTTGGTATGGAGCAAATTGTTGAATTTGACGGCACGATGATAGATTTTTCTAAGCCATTTGCTAGAATTTCATATAAAAAAGCATTGATTGAAATAGGTGGATTAGATCCAGAAATCATAAGCGATAAAGATAAAATTTTAGAAAAATTAAGATCTGATAATTACGAAGCAAATGAAAATTTAGATCTAGGACACCTTCAAGCGGAGTTGTTTGATAACTACGTGGAAGACAAATTAATAAATCCGACATATATTATTGATTTTCCTATCTCTATAAGCCCTCTTTCTCGCAGAAGCGATAAAAATCCTGAAATTGCTGAGAGATTTGAGTTGTTTATAGCTGGGCGTGAAATAGCGAATGGTTTTAATGAGTTAAATGACCCAGTAGATCAATATAATCGCTTTGTCGAACAGATGAAAGGCAAAGAAAAAGGTGGCGATGATGAGGCACATGAGATGGATGAAGATTATGTAAGAGCACTTGGTTATGCTATGCCTCCAACTGCTGGCGAAGGCATAGGCATTGATCGCTTGGTTATGCTTTTAACAAACAAAAAGTCCATTCGCGACGTTGTGCTTTTCCCTGCAATGAGACCGCTTAAAACTGAAACAAAGGAGAGCAAATGAGCCTAGAAAATTATGACAAAGAGATTTTTGACTTAACGCAGCTTGAATTAAAAAGACAGTGCGATCATTTAGAAATGATTGCAAGTGAGAATTTTACCTATCCAGAAGTTATGGAGGTCATGGGCTCGATTTTAACCAATAAATACGCCGAAGGCTATCCGTTAAAACGCTACTATGGTGGTTGTGAATATGTAGATGGAATTGAACAAATTGCTATTGATAGGTGTAGGGCGTTATTTGGATGTGAGTATGCAAATGTCCAGCCAAATTCTGGCTCTCAGGCAAATCAGGGTGTGTATGGTGCGTTGCTTAATCCTGGTGATAAAATTTTAGGCATGGATTTAAGTCATGGTGGCCACTTAACTCACGGTGCCAAAGTGAGCAGTTCTGGTAAAATTTATGAAAGCTTTTTTTATGGCGTTGAACTAGATGGCAGAATGAATTATGAGAGAATTTTAGATATTGCCAAGATCGTAAAGCCAAAAATGATAGTTTGTGGAGCAAGTGCTTACACAAGAGAGATAGATTTTAAGAAATTTCGTGAAATAGCAGACGAGGTAGGTGCAATTTTGTTTGCTGATATTGCTCATATAGCTGGACTTGTTGTTGCTGGTGAGCATAATAATCCATTTCCTTATTGTGATGTTGTAAGCTCAACTACTCACAAAACTCTTCGCGGTCCTCGTGGTGGCATCATAATGACTAACAATGAAGATTATGCCAAAAGGATAAACTCATCAATTTTCCCGGGCATTCAAGGCGGTCCTTTGGTGCATGTTATTGCTGGTAAAGCAGTTGGTTTTAAACATAATTTAAGCGATGAATGGAAAATTTACGCCAAGCAAGTCAAAGCAAATGCTAAAATTTTAGGCGAAACATTAGTAAGACGCGGATATGATTTAGTAAGTGGTGGCACCGATAATCATCTTGTGTTAGTTAGTTTTTTAAACAAGGAATTTAGTGGCAAAGATGCTGATATTGCATTAGGAAATGCTGGAATAACTGTTAATAAAAACACAGTTCCTGGTGAAATTAGAAGTCCATTTATAACAAGCGGTATTCGTATAGGCAGTCCAGCCTTAACTGCACGAGGCATGAAAGAGAGTGAGTTTGAGCTGATTGCAAACCGTATAGCTGACGTACTTGATGACATTAATAATCAAAGCGTCCAACAAAAAGTAAAGGCCGAATTAAAAGAGTTGGCACATAAATTTATAATATATGATAAGGCGATGTTTTAATGCAAAGTATAGATACAGCACTTATAAAAATGATAACGAGTCACTACTATATCAAGCGTGATACAATCGTAAATAAAATAGAATATAAAGGTAAGACATTTTTTGACAAATTTGAAAAAGTCAATGAAATGTTAAATTATAAAGTTATAAATGCACACGAAGAAGGGAAAATAATAGCTGCCCACTCTTTGATTAATGCCTTTGATAAAGTTGAAAATATTGTCTTTGATTATAATGGCAGAACTCCTGAACGATTTTGGCATAGGGCTCAACTTTTGCTTCGTGAAGAAGGCTTTATAAATTTTACGGCCTATGAGAGCAAAACACCAGGTCATTTGCATTTATACGTTCATAAGGGGCATACAACGCTACATGAAGCATATCAATTAGCAAATATGCTGAGTATGAAGTTATCTCAAAAAATGGCAAGAGAGTGGAGAATGTTTCCGACTTTGGAAATGCCAAAAGAATTTAATATTTTGGCACTGCCTTATAGACTGTATAAGAAAGAGCGTGGAGCTAGTTGGTCAAAACATATGTAAGGGTAAAAAATGCAAACACAAAACGAACTTAAAGATATACTTTTAGACAAAGAAGACGATATTAAGAGTGCTAAAATAAAGAAGCTTTTGGTGACAATTGCTGCTTTTAGCATATTATTCTTGGTTGTAATAGCGGCAATGAAGATACTAAATACAGATGATAATGTTGCCAATAATGATATTGATTCTAGGCTTATTTTGCCACCTATACCAGAAACAAGCGATCAAAATAGTATTGCACCAATAGTAAAAGATGAAAAAAGACAAAGCGATCAGCTTTTTGAACAAGTTCCAATAATACCTGAAGAAAAAGCTCAAGATGATTTTGAAGAGATGGTAAAAAAGCTAAAAAATAAAGAAACACCAAAGCCTGATGCAAAAGAGGAGACAAAACCGATTGTTGTCGAAAAACAAACTGTGCAGCAAGAAAATATAGCTCAAGCATCCAAAGAGCAAGAGGTGAAAAAATCTGAAATAAAACAGCAAGTGGCCCCAAAATCTGAAGCACCAAAGCAAATACAGACTACACAAGCACAAAAACCAGACACAAAATCAACACAAAACAAAACCGAGACAAAACCAGCCGTGGCTACACAGTCTGGCACAAATGCTACGCCAGGAACTTATGTTCAAGTTTCATCTACTTCAAAACTTGACCCAAACTCTACTGAACTTAAGAAAATTCTTTCAAAGGGTTATACTTACAAGACACTAAAAGTGGGAAATACATATAAAATTCTTATCGGTCCATTTGATAATTCAAAACTGCAAAGTGAGTTATTAAATATAAGAAAAGAGATTAGAAGTGATGCGTTTGTTTATAGGGTTAAATAAATGAAGTATTTCGCAGTTATAGGCGATCCAGTATCGCATTCTATATCGCCTATATTGCATAATATGGCTATTTTTGAATTAGGACTGGATGCAGTATATACACGTTATCATTTAAAAAAATCATCAGAGATTATTAATGCTTTTATTTCATTAGGTCTAAGTGGTGCTAATGTGACAATTCCGCACAAGGAGTTTGCATTAGCACTATGCGATGAAGCGTCAAGTATGGCAAAAAATATAGGCTCTGCAAATACTCTTGTTTTTAAAAATAATAAAATTTATGCTTACAATACCGACGGACTTGGATTTTTAAAATCCATTAGCGATTTTAGCGAAATTAAATCAGCCTTGGTGATTGGAGCTGGTGGGACGGCAAAAGCAATAGCATATATTTTAAAGCAAAATTTTATTGATGTTGAAATTTTAAATCGTTCTTTAGATAGACTAGAGGGTTTTAAACAAGCTTATGAGTGTTACACATGGAATGATTTTTTGCCTAAAAATTATGATTTGGTCATAAATACCACATCAGCTAGTTTAAGAGACGATCTTCTTCCGGCACCCATTGAAATTTTAACACCAATTATCAGCTCTTCAAGGTATGCATTTGATGTAATTTACGGCAAAACTACACCATTTTTGCATCTTGCTATACAAAATAATTTAGTTTGCAAAGATGGACTTGATATGTTGCTACATCAGGCAGTATTGGCATTTAATCTATTTTTTGATAATGATTTGGACGAATATGAGATACAAAAAGCTATGCAAAAGGCATTAAGATTGTTATAAATGAAATTTACTAAATATTGGCGAATTTATTTTTTGGAGTAGATATGAGATATTGTTATATTTTTGGATTAATTTTGATATTTTTACTTAGTGGCTGTGTCGGCAGACAATACTCATATGAGAGTGGCTATAACGCGACTTCGCAAGATAGAGTTTTATACACGCAGGTTCTTAAAACAAAGGTTGATTGTAGCGATTGTAGTAGATTTTTTGGCAAAGAAGTTTTTATAAACGGAAGATATTATACTGGAGATGTTGCGTTAAAATGCTGCTTATCTAAAAATTTAATCGATACAGATATTGGATTAAAAAAAGTATATATCCACCGTGTTGTAGATAGACGTAAAGATGCGAAAGGTATAAGTTATACCAGCAAATATGGCAAGAAATGGCTTTATGATACTCGTCCTAGCATAGAGGCATTGTTTGTTATGTTTTTGCAAGATGAACTGAAATCACGTGGTATTTTGGTGGTTGATACGCAGACTTCACCATATACATATAAGCTTGATTTTGATATTAATTCTTTTGTTGCAGATTATGTTTATGGGGATAGAATTTTAAATGGTAGAATGTATGGTGGGCTTCGTATATCAAATATAAATTTTAAACGTGAGCTTGAAATTTCAACCAAACAACAAGTGCGTGAGCTAAGGGCGACTCAGGCAAAAGATTTTGATTTTTTTGTAGCTCTTTTAGCCAAACAAGCAGCAAATAAAGTCGCCCAAGTCATTGCTAGTTTTTAATGCGATGTTTTAAATGTGGCTCTTTTAGTCTTTTTGTATTTTGTAAAGTGTGCAAAAAGATACTATCTGAGCCGACCCCTGGAGTCAGAAAATTTAAAAATTTTAACGTTTATCATTTTTATAATTATTCTGAGATTAAAGAATTAATCTATTCTAAACATTCGCTTTATGGAAGTGCTATTTTTAGGGCTTTAGCTAGACTTAGTTTTTCTAAAATTGCTCGTAATTTAGAGTTGCAAACTGACGTATATGCTTTGCCAATAGATGACAAAAACGAAAATGGATATTCTCATACGGCAATATTAGCTAAAGCATGTAAATCAGATAAAATTTCCGTATTATATCACGCATTACACGCTAGTAATGATGTGAAATATAGTGGAAAAGATTTAAAATTTCGCCAAAAAAATCCAAGGAATTTTAAACTTTTAAAAAATATAAACAAACCAGTTATTTTAATAGATGATATTGTCACAACTGGCAGCACACTATTGCAAGCCAAGCAAATATGCGAGAAAAATAAAATACCCGTTGTTTGTGCTATAGTTTTGGCTGATGCGATGCATTAATTAAGTATCTTTAAAAACGAATAAACTTCTTGCACTCCATCGATGTGTTTAGCATACCAAATGGCGTGTTTTTCTTGTTCGATTTTGCTTATTACACCACTAAAAACCACATCACATCCAACCACGCTTACTCTGACATTTGTGCCTTTTATTATGCTGTCGCTAAATAAATTTTGCTTTAAATTTGCCAAAATATTAAAACTGCTACACTCATATCTGTCTTGCTTGGTTTTAAGGTAAGTGTACACGTTTTTTACACCGCTTGTCTGCTTTGCTAAATTAATCAAAATATCTTTTAGCTCATCTGATTTAATTAAGCCTATTAAATATACATCACCATAAAATACCTCTACTTCTAAATCTACCCAGCTTAACTCTTTGTTAAATAAAATTTTAGATTGGATTTTAGATTGGATTATTTTATCTTTGGTTATGGAGTATATTCCGCGTTCATCGCGTGTTATTGAGTAGGCATCATATACGTTTAGTGGTGCTGTAATAGGAGTAAGGCGAGATGCACAACCTGCAAAAAGTAAAACAAAGATTAAAGCTCTAACTATATCACACCACCTTAAAATTTAAAATATTTTATTATTTTAAGCTAAATAGAAAATAAAAATGCTATAATCCAAGCTCTATGCGGAGAGTAAAGTGATCTGGTGACACTCGCGGACTTCAAATCCGATGACGGAGCGGTTGACCGTTTTGTGGGGAGTTCGATTCTCTCACTCTCTCGCCACCTTATGCCTTAAATCCTAATTCCCTTGCTTTGCGTAAAAATAGCCTATATGATTTTTGCTCTTTTGTTTCAATTTTATAGCTTATGTATTTTAAATACCATATTATTTTTTCTTTTTCAATTTTTCTTGTTTGTGAGTATTGCTCTAATATATATTGTGGAATTTTAACTGGTCTTTTGGTAAAATTTTTAGCAAGCGATTTATAAAAACTCGTATATTTTGCACAAGTTAATCTACCAAAAACAAAAGGCAAACCCGTCTTTTTATACCAAATGTTTGCCAAATCATAAAAACACTCATCTCCATCAGTTAAATATGCCTTCAAAGCTCTGTCGCCTATTATTACTTCACCATCAATGTTTAAAATTTTAGCAAGCATATTTGAGCTAGCACTAGCTGGATCTTTTTTGTTTTTGCTATTTTTTCTAACCAACACGCTTTTAACGTCACGCTTGGCAACTATGCCCATGTTTAAAATTTTATATTTTTTATATCTGCTTTCTATGCTAGATATTACGGCTGCATCGATTTGATTTTTTTTAAGTGCTTTGTTTAGTTTTGCTGGGACATCTTTTTTGTGTTCGATCGATTTTTTTGTGTAGCTTTTTAAACTTGAACGCTTTAAAAATACGTGAAATGGTAAAAGATTTAAATAGTCAATTTTGCCAAATTTCATGATTGAAGAGGGCTTTCGCCCAAATTTTATTTTTCTTGTAGTTTTTTAGCTACGGCATTTACAACGTATGCCACCTCTTTTTCATCGCTTAATGCTATACGAGCTTGATCGCTTGATTTATCAGCATAATCAAGTATGGCTAAATCTATTCCAAACACTTTATTTAATGCCTCATAAAGAGCGTCACGTTGGCGTGATTTGTTGTATTTGCCGTATATTTCAAGTACTTTTTTGATATCTTCTTGCATTGTTTCTCCTTTGGATTAAATTTTAGCGTTTTAACGCACCTTAGCTAATTCTTAAATATGTATATTATAGCATTTTTTAGCTTGACTTTATGGTTAAAATTTTGTAAAAATTAACAAAAATTTAAAGGAAAGCAAATGAAATCACCAGCAGATATAATTAATGATGTTTCAGTATCTATGCAAAAACGCATTTTTATGCCATTTACAAGCATTGTTATGCTCTCTATTATGGCTGGAGGTGCGATAGCGATGGGTGATATTTTTTGGGCTCATTCAATAATTGGTGTTGGTGAAAATTTAGCAATTGGACTTAGCAATTTTATGGGCGGACTTGCATTTAGTTGTGGTTTAATGATGACTGTATTTTTTGGTGGGCATTTGTTTACTGGAGCTGTTTTGTCGGGCGTTAGTAGCTGTGATAAACGAGTGAGTTGGAGTAGGGGGCTTTGGTATTGGGTGGTTGTTTGGATTGGAAATTTTGTCGGCAGTATTTTGATTGCTTATATTTATTTTTACTCACAACTTCCCATGAAATTTGATTCATATTTGCTTTATAAATTTGTATCACTTGGTATAGATAAAACTACAACTGAGTTTTTGCCACTATTTTTGCGTGGAATATTTTGCAATATATTTGTGTGCATGGCGGTGTGGTCGGCATATGGTGCTAGTGATACGGCTGGAAAATTTTTTAGTATTTTATGGATGGTGGCTGCATTTGTCGCATGTGGCATGGAGCACTGTGTGGCAAATATGTTTATTATTACAGAGGCACTTTTGGCAAAATCATATCTTGCAATACAAAATGATAGCTTAAATTTGGTTGGTTTTTTGGTTAAAAATTTGCTTCCAGTTACTCTTGGTAATGTTGTTGGAGGATTTTGTTTTATTGCTATGGTTGGCTATTATTCACATAAAACCAAATAGTTGTTTTTGCTGTTGGTGAAATTTAGATACTAGGGTAATTTTTACAATATATGTAAATTTGCTGTTTGTAGTGACAAAACTACTCACAATAAAATTAGGTCCGATTTTGCCTAATTCCTGTCTTGCTGCTTGTTAATTTTTACTTTATTTATGGCTTTAAAAAAATGCTAAATTTATTAAACTATAGTTGTTGTTTTATGAAAATTTATAAATAAATCAATGTCAAAACAAGCGAAGCGCTCACGAAGTGATGTTTCTTTCTTGTGCTTTAGCACTCTCTTTGAGAAAACAAGCGAAGCACTCGGCATAGCCGATGTTTGTATAAAACTTCTCAAGCCCAAAAAAAAGGGGAGGGGGCGACGGTAGCGACCAAAGCCAAGCGAAGTATTTTGCATAGTCTATGTTTTTAAATTCCCATTAAACCAAAGGAATGATAGTAGTTACCGAATTTTTTGCAAAGTATTTTTAAAAGCTACGAACGAAGCAAGGTATAAATTTATTAAATTAGTAATGAGTATTGCAAAGCAATAAAGCTAAAAAGCCACTTAAGTTAAAATGACAAGCTATTAAGAAATTTGCCTTGAGTTATTTTGTAAAAATTAATAAATCATACGCACATTGTGCCTTGTTTAAATATTTTTTAACGCTACTACGTTGATAAGGATGTTTTGTTGAGTTTAAATTTATGATAAATGCTAAATTTTAAGGGAAAAATCCCTTAAAATTTATAATTTTGGACCAGCTTTTGCAAACTCAACGCCCTCTTTAACATCCTCATAGCGTTTAAAATTTGCTTCAAACATTGATACTAATTTATCACGAGTAGCAATGTACTCGTCCTTATTTTCCCATGTGTTTATAGGATTTAGTAGTTTTGTTTCAACACCATCTAGCTCTTTTGGTATTGCTAGGTTAAATTTCTCAAAATTTTCAAACTCGCACTTTGTTATACTTGAATCAAGTATTGCATTTATACACGCACGAGTTGCTTTAATGCTCATTCTTTTGCCCACACCATAGCTTCCGCCGCTCCAGCCGGTATTTACAAGATAGACATTTACGTTGTGCTTATCAATCTTTTCACCAAGCAATTTTGCATAAACTGTTGGATGTAGTGGCATAAAAGGTTCGCCAAAACACGCACTAAATGTCGCTTGTGGTTCCGTGATACCTCTTTCTGTTCCAGCAACTTTTGCTGTGTAGCCACTTAGAAAATAATACATTGCTTGTTCTTTTGTTAGCTTTGATACAGGCGGAAGCACTCCAAATGCATCGGCACTTAAAAATATAATATTTTTAGGGTGTCCTGCACTTAGGCTTGGTTTATGGTTTGCGATATGCTCTATCGGATAGCTAACACGCGTATTTTCTGTCTTAGAGCCATCTGAATAATCAACAACACCATTTTCGTCGGCGACAACATTTTCTAAAAGTGCATTGCGTTTTATGGCGGCATAAATTTCAGGCTCTGAGTTTGGATCTAAATTTATAGTCTTTGCGTAACAACCACCTTCAAAATTAAATACTCCATCGTCATCCCAACCATGCTCGTCATCGCCTATTAACGCTCTTGTAGCATCTGTTGATAGCGTTGTTTTTCCAGTGCCAGATAAACCGAAAAATAGTGCAGTATCGCCGTCTTTACCAACATTTGCTGAGCAGTGCATACTTAGTTTTCCTTCAAGTGGCAACCAATAATTCATCATAGAAAAAATACCCTTTTTCATTTCGCCACCATACCAAGTACCGCCGATTACAGCAACATTTTGCTCGATATTAAACACTACAAATACATCTGAGTTTAAGCCATCATCTTTGAAATTTTCATTTACGCATTTGCAAGCATTATATACTACAAAATCAGGTCTAAAGTCTTTAAGCTCTTCTTTGGTTGGGCGTATAAACATATTTTTAACAAAATGTGCTTGCCATGCTACTTCTGTGACAAATCTAACTGATTTTTTGCTCTTAGCACTAGCTCCACAATACGCATCTTGAACGTAGATGTTTTTGCCACTAAGTTGAGCTTTTGCCTTTGTTAAAAGCTTGTCAAATAACTCGGTTGTTATTGGTTGATTTACCTTGCCCCACGCTATATATTTTTGACTTTCGTCTTGTTTGACAAAGTATTTATCCTTTTGACTACGACCAGTAAAAACTCCAGTATCTACTATAAAAGTGCCATTGCTTGAAATTTTGCCCTCGTTTTGAGAAACCTCGTGTTTAAAAAGTTCATCATAACTAAGATTGTGATAAACATTTTTAATCTCTTTTAGGCCTAGCTTGTCTAAACCATTTATCATTTTTTATTTCCTTTTTATTTAAATATAGATAATAATACACCAGCCGCAACTGCTGAGCCTACGACACCAGCTACGTTTGGACCCATTGCATGCATTAAAAGAATATTTGTTTTGTCTTCTTTCATGCCCTCTTTGTTTGCTACACGTGCCGCCATTGGCACAGCACTTACACCGGCTGCACCTATTAGCGGATTGAGTTTTGTTTTGCTAAATTTATTCATTATCTTTGCCATTATTATACCACTTGCTGTGCCGATAGAAAACGCCACAAGCCCAAGCACTATAATACCAAGCGTGTTTGGTACTAGAAATTTTTCAGCTGCTAGTTTTGAACCGACTGCAAGTCCTAAAAATATCGTTACTATATTTATAAGTGCATTTTGTAGAGTGTCGTTTAATCTTTGAACTACTCCACTTTCTCGCACCAAATTTCCAAAGCATAACGCCCCTATGAGTGGCGTAGCGTCTGGAAGTATTAACACACAAAGCATTAAAAGAGTTATAGGAAAGATGATTTTTTCTCTTTTGCTTACCTCTCTTAGCTGTGTCATTTTGATTTTTCGCTCAGCCTGTGTTGTTAAAGCTCTCATGATAGGTGGCTGTATAATAGGAACAAGAGCCATATAACTATATGCAGCAACAGCAATGGCACCTAATAAATCTGGTGCTAAGCGAGATGCTAAAAAGATGGCTGTCGGACCATCTGCTCCGCCTATTATTCCAATCGCTGCTGCATCTGATAGCGAAAAGCTAAAAAGTGATGTGTATTGTGAAAGTGCTAAAGCTCCAACAAGAGTGGCAAATATGCCAAATTGTGCAGCTCCTCCTAAAAGTGCTGTTTTTGGATTTGCCAAAAGCGGACCAAAGTCTGTCATCGCACCAACACCCATAAATATAATAAGCGGAAAAAGTCCCGTTTCGATACCAAAACTATAAATAATGCCTAAAAATCCATCCGCTCCAGCTATCATGGCTATAGGAATGTTGGCTAAAATTCCACCAAAGCCAATTGGTATAAGCAAAAGCGGTTCAAAGCCCTTAACTACGGCTAAATATAAGAGTAAAAAGCATACAAAAAACATAATAATTCTACCAAAAGATTGGTTGAAGTTTGAAATTTTTACCCCTTTTTCGTCCTTTAAATTTTCATCAGGGTTTAACAAGGCGTATATGCCTGTAGAGCTGTAAAAACTACTAAACAGCTCCGACATTGATTTTTCTTTATATTCGACACTTGTGTTGTTACTTGAAGTGCTTGAAGTGGCATTTACTGTAACTCCAAGCATGATTATCAATAAAATTTTAAATACAAAGCCACGAAACATCAAAATTACATCCTGGCTAATATTTGTGCATTGGCTACGTTTTGACCCTGTGTAACCTCTATAGATCGTATAATGCCGTCTTTTGGTGCGGTGACTTCTATCTCCATCTTCATGGCTTCTAGAATAAAGACTATTTGCCCCTCTTTTACTGCATCGCCAGTTTTTACTAAAATTTTAAATACGCTTCCTGGTAAATTTGCTACAATAGCTTCGCCCAATCCATCGTCTGGTATATTTTGCGTGATTGTAGTAGTATTATTTGTTTGATTTGAAACTGGTGAGATTGTTTTTATCTGTATATCTTGACTAAAACCTTCGCTAACCTCGACATTGTAGCGGTTGCCATTTACTACAACGCTATATTTGCCGATATTGCTTGGATTTTTTGGTTCGTCTTTTGGTGAGTTTTGCACACCTTTTCTTACGCTGACTTTTGCTTCGCCTTTTAAAAACGCTATGCCTTTTTCTTTACAGGCTGCTACAATAAATAGATTTTCATCGCTTACTGGTATGTTTTCTTTTTCTAAAATTTTACGAACGTAAGCTAATGATTTTGTTTCATCAGCATCGGCTATATCAATAGCGTTTTTAGTAGTTGGCTCTAGTCCAAGCTGCTCGCTTGCTAGTTTTACTATCTGTGGATCTGGTTTAACTGGAGTTTTTCCAAAATAGCCAAGAACCATTTTGCCATATCCATCGGCAATCTTTTTAAATTTACCAAACATTACATTATTAAATGCTTGTTGGAAGTAAAATTGACTAACAGGCGTCACTGATGTGCCGTATCCGCCAAGCTCGACAACTTCACGCATCGCTTTTATGACTTCTGGAAATTTCTCTAAGCAATTATTGTCTCTCATCATTTGAGTATTTGCCGTTAATGCACCACCTGGCATAGGCGAAAATGGTATAAGTGGGCTAACTTGCGTTGCCTCTGGTGGCATAAAATATTCACTTAGGCAATCTTGTAAAACGCTTTCATATTTTAAAATTTTCTCTGTATCAAGCCCTAAATCGTAATCTTTGCCTTTTAGTGCATGAAGCATTGTTAAGATATCTGGTTGAGATGTGCCACCACTAACTGGTGCCGCGGCTAAATCAATACCATCCGCACCAGCCTCAAGTGCAGCCAAATAACACGCTACACTAACACCAGCTGTTTCGTGAGTATGAAGTCTAAGATGGGTATTTTGTGGTAAGAGTTTTCTTGCCATTTTTATGGTTTCATATACTTTTTGTGGATTTGACGTGCCGCTTGCATCTTTGAAACATATACTATGATATGGTATGCCTGCATCTAAAATTTCACGAAGTCGTTTTTCGTAAAAATCAACATCGTGAGCACCGCTACATCCTGGTGGCAAATCCATCATTGTGACTACTATTTCGTGCTTTAGTCCATAATGAGCTATTCTTTCGCCTGAGTATTTTAAATTTTCAACATCGTTTAATGCGTCAAAATTTCTAATAGTAGTTGTGCCGTGTTTTTTAAACAATTTAGCATGCAAATCAATAATTTCGCGACTTCCAGTATCAAGCGTTACTGTATTTACGCCACGAGCCAAAGTCTGTAGATTTGCATCTGCTCCAGCTACTTGTCTAAATTTATCCATCATATCAAATGCATCTTCATTTAAATAAAAATACAAGCTTTGAAATCTAGCACCACCACCAAACTCAAAGTGTGTAATACCTGCCTCTTTTGCTGCACTTACTGCTGGCAAAAAGTCATTCATAAGCACTCTAGCACCATAAACGGATTGAAAACCATCTCTAAACGTGGTGTCCATTACATCAATAAATTTCTTAGCCATTTTTGCACCTTTTTAGATTTTACTTTTTTTATATCTAATTATAGCCACACTTATGGCAGCTAGTAGCTCAGTATCATTTGTGCTTTGACAGATTTGATTTGTGCATGGTAAATCTTCACTTAAATTAATACCAGCATTGCTAAATTTTTCAAGAATTATGCCTTGAATTTTTAACACAAAAACCATCAGCGTCAAGAATAAAAACACACAACTCATGCCAAGTAACGTAAAACTTAAACCTTCACTAACTAAATCCACCCTACAAGCCTCTCTTTTAATTGTATTTTACAATTACTTTTCTTATATGTTATTTATGAGAAAAATAACATATATATCATTATTGCAAGAACAAATAATGGAGATATGTATCTAACTAAGAAATACCAAACTCCTATCATCCAATCGGTCATATATGGTCTAAATAGTGTATAAATCGCCTCTTTTTTAATAACATAACCAGCAAATAATGCTCCGCCTATACCACCAAGTGGAAGTAAAATTTTCTCTGCTGTAAAATCAAGAAGTGTAAAAAAATCCTTGCCAAATAGCATATATTTCTCGCCTATTCCTTCTATATTTGCAAATATACAAAGCACACCAAGAATAAAAATACCACTTCCAACTGCTACAAGCGATTTTGTGCGACTCATGTGAAATTCTCGTATTAAGAAAAACACAAATGGCTCTATGATTGATATTGCTGATGTAATAGCAGCAAAGATAAGTGCTGAAAAAAACATAACCGATAGTATGTTTCCAACAATACCAAGGTTTGCAAAGAGCGTTGGTAGGGACATAAACACAAGTCCAACTCCTTGAGATGGTTCAGCATTAAACTCAAATATAAAAGTAAATATTACAAGTCCAGCAATTATGGCAACTGCAATATTAATCGCTACGACACTAATGGTTGATTTAAATAGATTGGTTCCATCTGCAAGTGATGCTGAGTATGTGATGATAACAGCCATACCAAGAGACATAGTAAAAAATGCTAAGCCTATCGCTGAAAATAACGAATCAAGTCCAATTTTTGAAAAATCAGGAACCAATAAAAATTCAGCCGCTTTTATAAATCCGCTCATAGAAAATGAATAAAGCAACATAAATATTAGCATTAAAAATAGAGCTGGCATCATCCATACGCTGATTTTTTCAATGCCGCTTTTTACTCCACGTGATAAAATAATAATACATGAGGCAAAGGCAATCGCAAAAAATATCAGCTGACCAAGCCAGTCTTTGGTTAGAAATTCCATAAACAAAGTCTTTGATGTATTCATGTCGCTTGGCAGAGCTGTTGGTAAAGATGATAATGATATGCTTAAATATTTAAAAACCCAACCAACTATTACAAGATAATAACTAGCTATCATCGCTGCTGTTAGCATTGTGGCTCCACCTACATAGCCCCATAGTGTTTTGTTTTTGGTAGTAAGTTTTTTAAATGCATTTACTGTATCGCTTTCGCTTAATTTACCTATACTAAGTTCAGCTAGAAATACTGGTATCGCGACTATTGCACATATTAAGATGTATAAAAGCACAAATGCTGAGCCACCATTTTGTCCTACGACATATGGAAATTTCCAAATAGCTCCAAGTCCTACAGCAGATCCTGCCACCGCAAGGACATAGCCTATCTTACTAAAATGTTCTTTTGCCATATTTTCCCCTTAAAATCCTATTTTACTAATTAAAATTTCAATCAAATCAAACTCGTTTAAAAACACACACATAACACAAATAGGTGCTACAAAACGTAACAAAAAATACCATGCATTAAATATAATTTGCCCCATATGTGGTAAAAATAACTCTTTTAATCTATTTTTTTCCATATAAAATCCAACAAATATACAAAATGCTATGCCACCAAGTGGAAGCAAGATATTTGAAGCAAGTAGATCAAGAATTGAAAAAAAGTCTTTTCCAAAAAATTCCAGTGTATGTTTAGTATCATTTATGCCAGATAAGGCACACATGATACCAAGAGTATAAACAACGCTACCAACTATAAATATAGCCTTAACACGACTTAGATTAAAATTTTTATGCAGATATAATATGCATGGTTCTACCATGGATATCGCTGATGTAAGTCCGGCAAAAACAAGTGCTATAAAAAATGTAAAACTTAATATATTGCCAAATGCTCCAATTTTAGCAAAGAGTGTTGGAAGTGCGACAAAAACAAGTCCTGGACCACTCATTACATCGTAATCAAACTCAAAAACAAATGTAAAGACAATAAGTCCTATAATGATACTAATTAAGACATTTAAAATCACAACATAAAGCGAAGAAGTAAAAAGATTTGTTTTATCATCAAGATTTACAGAGTAGCTAAGAATACAACCTATGCCAACACACATTGTAAAAAAAGCAAGTCCTAGTGCCATAAAGATACTTGTTTTATTTAGTTTTGAAAAATCAGGCACTAGAAGAAATTCTGTTGCTTTTGAAAACCCATCCATGCCAAACGAAAAGCCAAGCATTAGCATCAAAAGAACAAATAAAATTGGTATAAGCCATAAATTTATACGTTCAATGCCTGCTTTTACGCCTTTTGTTAAAACAAAAAAATATGCAAAAAATGCTAAAGAAAAATATAGTATTTGTTCAAATATATTTTGTGTTACAAATGTTTCAAATAATGCCCCAGAAGCACTCATATCGTTAGGGAGTGTGTTAAATGAGCTAATTGCATATCTCATGACCCAGCCAATAATTAGTGTATAAAAAGATGCTACAAGTATGCCAGTTATCATGAAAATTCCAGCAAAAGACCAGAGTTTTGAGTGTTTTAAAGCGAGTGATTTAAATGCATTAACTGTATCTGAGCGAGAAATTTTACCCATTGCCATCTCTGCAAAAAATATACTAAGCCCAACTATAAGAGTAAAAAATAGATATACAAGGACAAATGCTGATCCACCATTGCTACCTGTCATGTAGGGAAATTTCCATGCATTACCAAGTCCAACTGCGGCACCAACGATAGAGAGTATAAAGCCAATTTTGCTAAATTTATCATTCATGTTTTTACTTTAGTATCTGATAAAGTGCTATGGCTAAAATAGCGATTGGAACAATGTAGCGAAGCGAAAAATACCAGCACTCAAATATAAGTTTATTCATAAAATTTCCAAAAAGTATATATAAACTCTCTTTTTTAAGAATAAAACCAACAAAATAGCTAAATACAATTGCTCCTATTGGCATTAAGATGTTTGATGTAAAATAATCCAAAATATCAAAAAAACTTTTATTTAAAATCGTAAATGAAGTTGGCTCGTAAAATGAAACTATACATAATATTCCAAGTATATATACAAATACACCTATATAAGTTAAAGCTAACTTGCGAGAAATTTTAAATTTATTTATTAGATAAAACGTAAATGGTTCTATCATAGAAACTGCTGAAGTTACACCTGCAAACAAAAGCGATATGAAAAATGCTACAGCCAAGACATTGCCGACAAAGCCCATTTTTGCAAAAAGTGTCGCAAGCGAGACGAAAATAAGCCCTGGACCAGCTTGCGTCGTATCTGCACCATATGCAAAGACGAATGTAAATACAACAAGACCCATCATAATGCCAACTAATATGTTTATAAATATAATAGAGAGTGTTGATTTAACAAGATTTGTTCCATCGCTTAGACTTGCTGCATAAGTTGGTATAACGCAAACGCCCATTGAAAGCGAGAAAAACGCCAAGCCTAATGCGCTAAGTACAACATCTGGAGTGATTTTACAAAGATCTGGTATAAATAGAAATTTCGCCGCTTGAATAAAACCATCCGTGTAAGAAACAGAATAAGCTAACATTACGATGAGTAAAATAAAAAGTGATGGCATCATCCATACATTTAGCCTTTCTATGCCGCTCTTAATCCCTTTTGATACCACAAAAAATACCATACAAAAAACAGATGTAAAGCATAAAAAAGAGTTAAAAAATTCGTTTGAAATTAACGAACCAAACATAGCACCAGCCTCTTCTGTTGTGTTTGGTAGTGACGAAAAACTTAAAAATACATATTTTAAAATCCAACCAATTACTAGCATGTAAAATGATGCTATCAAAATGGCACCGATCATAAAAAATCCAGCTAAACTCCATCTGTTTTTATTTTTTGGTGCGAGTTTTTCAAAACTATGCACAGGGTCTGTTCCACCCAGTCGCCCTATGCTAAGTTCTGCTAAAAACGCAACAAATGCTATACCAAATGTAAGCAGTAAATAAAGCACTATAAATGCTGAACCACCGTTATTTCCAACCATGGTTGGAAATTTCCATGCGTTGCCAAGTCCGACAGCCGAACCAGCCATTGCTAGAATGAATCCGATTTTAGAAAATTTATTATTCACTTAAAACCTTAAAAAAACTAATAATTGGCAAAGGATATCATAACTAAACTTTTATTACACATAAACAATAAGTAAATTTAAAATTTTAAAAAAAGTTTGTGAAATTTTGAAACACTTATAAAAAGCTAAAATTATAAAACAAAATTTAAATAAAATTTTAGCTTTATTTATGTAATATTAGCACTTAGCAATGCATTTAGTAGGGGACAGAGCCGAAATATGTGTTGAAATTTTATTAAGGAGCAACGATGAAAAAAATCGTTTTCTTACTACTTGGACTATCTGCGTTCGCTTTTGCGGCTGACGGCGATGGCATATCAATCATAAAGGCAGCTTCTGTTATAGCAGCTGGCGTAGGTTTAGGTTTGGCAGCACTTGGTGGTGCTATCGGTATGGGTAACACAGCAGCAGCTACTATTAGTGGTACAGCTAGAAACCCAGGCGTAGGTAGCAAACTAATGACTACAATGTTTATCGCACTTGCGATGGTTGAAGCACAAGTTATTTACGCACTTGTTATAACACTTATTGTTCTTTACGCAAACCCAATGCTATAATAAACGCCTCGCACAAAAGCGAGGCTTGTTTTTCATTTAATCTTAAAGGTAATATGCGATCATGGTGGAATTGGTAGACACGCTATCTTGAGGGGGTAGTGCCAGTAGGTGTGCGAGTTCGAGTCTCGCTGATCGCACCATTTTAAAATTTTTAAATAAATTAGCAGTTTAAATTAAAAGTCTCTGTAAAATTTCTAGCTATTGTGATTTTTTCATTATTTTTTATCAAAATTTGTGGCATTGTTCTACTTAAAAACATATAAATTCCTTCCGTAACAGAATAGGCACCAATATTCTTAAAGATCAAAATATCGCCTATACTAACATCTTCTAAATTTATTCTTCTTGCTAAGATATCATTGGTTGTGCAAAGACTTCCGCATATGCAGTATTGTTTATTTTTTGTTATGCGGGGGGGGGGGGTGGTGCTATTGGTGCATTTTACGTGTTCTATCACAGGTGTTTTCATGCCCATTGCACTACCTATATAATTAACGTGATTTATACCACCATCTATAAAACAGTAATTTACATCGCCTACGGATTTTATCTCATTTACTTGCGTTAAATATTGTCCGCACTCTTGCACCAAAAATCTGCCAAGCTCAATAGTAATTTTTATTTTTAATTTGCTTTTATCTATGCACTCTTTTAGTTTTTTTGCTGGCAAAAGCGTATCGCAAAAGTCATCATCTATAAAAATTGGCATTGCAAGTCCAGGTCCATATTCGAGTTCGGTAAAATCAAAGTTGCATTCTTGTTTTATCTTTTTTAAAATTTTTTCGATATTTTTGATGTCGTCTTCTTGTTGATTTTGTTTTTTGCGTTGAGTTCCTATAAAATAGTGCAAACCTACAATTGTTACATTTTTGTAACTATCTTTATGATTAAGTATGTCTATCATCTCATCTTGTGACATGCCAAATTGACTTTGGGTATTGATTCTAAGCATAATAAAAATTGTTTTGTTTAGATCTTTTGCGGTATTATTTATAAGTTTTAATTGATTTTTGGACTCAGCCGTCAGTGTCGTTACTCCATATTTTATAGCTTCAGCAATATCATCAGTTTCTTTAACAACACCTGAATATAATATCTTGGACGCTTCAATCTCTTGTGATATACAAATTTTAAGCTCACCTGGTGAGCAAACTTCTAATTTATCTACTTGATTTGCGATATATTTGGTTAAAAATGGATTTGCTTTGATGGCATAGCAAAGCCTTATGTCTTTAAATATCTCTTTTATATTGCTTATCCTATCAGAGAGACTTTTTATGTCAAATACATAAGAAGGGGTTTTGTATTTTAGGGCTATTTGTTTTAGATTATTCATGAAATTATCTCCATATTTAGTAGTTTTTCTCGATCTATTTTTGCATTTTTATTAAGTGGCATTATCTCAAGTTGTATAATTTTTGATGCCAACATATAATTTGGTAAAATTTCTTTCATCTTTTTTGTTAGTCTGTTTTTTTCTAAAGTCCCTGTGTAAAATAGCATAATTTGATTTTTGTTATATATTACGCAAACCCTATCTACGCCGTTAATATCTTGCACGCTTTTTTCTATCTCGCTTAGCTCTATTCTGTGACCCATGTGTTTTATTTGAAAATCTTTTCTACACACATATACTAGTTCAAAATTTTCGTTATATTTAGCAAGATCGCCAGTCTTATAGATGCGTTCAAAATGTGTGCTATTTAGTGGGTTTTGTACAAAAACTTCACTGCTTTTTTCAAAGTCATTATAATAGCCTTGAGCTACACAAGAACCGCCTACGCAAATTTCGCCTTCTATGCCGACTTTATTTATTAATTTATTTTGTTTGTCTAGTAAAAATACTTTTTTATTGGCAAATGCTTTGCCTATTGGAATATAATCGCTGTATTTTTGTGTGATTATGTGATATGTGCAGTTGCATGTTATTTCTGTTGGTCCGTAAAGATTTGCATAAAGTGCGTTTGGCAAAAATTCTTGCCAAATTTTAAGGTGTTTTATAGGCATTATCTCGCCACTAAATAAGACCTTTTTTATTTTTGTTGGCACTTTGTAGCTAAACCCTCTCATTTGTGAGAGTAGACAAACTGCACTAACTGCCCATATTATAGTATTTACTTCATGATATATTAAAAGATCAATAAGTTTTGTAGGCATTGAAAAATAGCTTCTTGGCACTATTATCACTTTGGCTGCTGCAAATACTGCACTATATATATCTTTTGCACTTACGTCAAAGTCAAATGGAGCTTGGTTGGCGATGATGCTTTTTTTATTGATGTCAAAAATCTTAATAAATTCTGGTATAAATTCTATGATGTTTGCGTGTGATATTGCAATTGCCTTTGGTGAGCCTGTGCTGCCACTTGTGAAATTTATATAAAGCAAGTCCGTGCTTAAAAATTCTGCTTTTGTTTTTGCGATTAGTATCTCGTCAATATCAGTCTTTAACATATTTTCTATTAAGATTATCTTTTTATTTTTAATATTTTGCTTTGCGTTTTGATAGTTTTGTTCGTCGGTCAATATGACATTGGCTTTTAAAATTTCAAGTTTTTTGTGGAGTCTCTGACTTGGATCATTGACATCTAAAAATGCATAAGCACATCTAGCATATGCTACACCAAACATAGCACACAGGGCATTTATAGATTTTGGTACATAAAAGGCAATTGGCGTGTTTGGCTTGACTTTGTTTTTGATAAGATGGCTTGCTATTTTTTTGGCATTACTTAATAAATCTTTAAAATTTATACAGCCATATTCATCTATAAATGCTGTGTTTGATGCAAATTTATTAGCTGTTTTTTCTAAATAAAAGATGACATTATTCATTTTTTTGTTGTAGCCTTTTTATCATTTTCATCATATTTTGTGCCGAGTTGAAATTTTCATGCGTGATATTTTCTGGAGATATGATAATATCAAAGCTATCTTCTATTTGCATAATGCTTTGCATAATATGAAATGAATCAAACAAACCATCATCTATAAGTGTTTGGCAGTTTTCGTAATCCACATCATCTCTAACCTCTCTCAATGCTTTGATTAATTTTTTCATTTTTATCCTTTCAAATTTAATTTAAAACTCTATTATGGTGCTTAAATTTTGCTTCTTGGCTTTTGTAAATATATCATATGCAAGTGCTATATCTTGCGTTATCATTCCGCCGGATGCAAACAACACAATGCCGTTTTTATCTAAAATTTCCCTTTTTTGATTTTTTAGTATATCGCTTATACTGACTATCTCGTATTCGTTTATTTTATTATTGTGAACTAAGTCAGCATATTGATTTCCTAAAATCGATAGACTTTTATAGGCTGGATATCCAAGTTCATCTATGTAACTTTGATACATTTTAAAATTATCTGCGACTTTTATGGCATCATTGATTAAAAATTTATCTGACATTCTAAAAAACGAAGGAGCGTTTATGATTGCATTTTGTTTTATCCATTTCGATCTAAGTATTGGCATGTCTGCCACACTTTCATATTCAAATCCTGTATTTATACTGATCAAATCACACTCTTTTACACACTCTTCAAGCGATTTTGTTTCATAAATTTTAACATCATGTTTTTTAGCAAAATAATCTATGAAATTTTTAACACCTTTTTGAGTATTGCCTTTTACTTTGATTGTTTTTACTTCTTTGTTACTACGCAAAATTCCTTCTAAAAATAAAGAGTTAATTTTACCAGGACCTATAATAGCTACGTTTAAAAATTCTTGCTTTTTAAGCAACTGCATTGCGTAAATTGATGTTGCTGCTGTTCTATAGGTGGTTAGTAAATTTGCGCTCATTATGCATAGCGGATAGCCTGTGGCAATATCATTTAGCATAAGCATATATGTAGTTTCTGCAAAGCCTGAGCCTTTTATGTTTGGTCCATGCCATTTAATTCCTGACACGTTATAACATCCACCAAGATAGCCAGGCATGGCTATAAAAAGACTACTATTTGGCATATGCAGTCTGCAACCATGTGAGTTTTTATTTTTACCCGACATTGTATATTTATCATCTTTAATGCACTCAAACATATCTTGCATAGTTTTTATGCTATCGTCTATGTTTAAAAGTCTAGATTGAATTTCTTGTGATATGTATCTTATACGCATTATTTTGCCTTTAAATTTATTTTAAAAAATATCTATCATCTTTTTTTAATTTTTCACCAATTGTTTCATATGCTGCTTTTGCGTCTATGATATAAATGTCACTACCTGCAAATTTTACTTTTTTTGCTGCACCGCTTTGCATTAATACATTCATTCTTTTTGTGGTGTCTGGTATTGGATTGATGTCTAAATTTCTGACAAAATACCAAATGTCTTTTTTGCTTGAAATTCCCATCTCATCAATCATGACTCCACTAAATTTCTTAAGATATCTATATGATACGCAGTGTGCTTGCTCAATAAACATCGCATAGCTAAATGCTTTTTTGCCACAGCCAAGCAAGACTATCTTTGCATTGTTTTTATACATCACATCAAAAGCAGAATTTTTGCCAAAGCATTGTGTAAAATCATGCTTAAACTCATCTATTTTGCGCCCAAAAATAGCATGAGAAAATATCGGATCGTTTGTGCGATAAACACCTTTTTTAAATCTAAAGTATTCCCCCAATGCTCCAACTTTGCATGTTGAGATTTTTTTATTATATATTTCTGAGTTGCAAAAACTATATGTAAATGTCGGTATAATTAATGTGCCATCTTGCTTAATAATACTTAACAATGTATCTTGTATAGCTTGTAAAAAAATATCTTTGCTTTGTAGGATTTTGCCAAATTTTGTAAAATCGCTATGAACGCACACCATATCTGCTGAAGATATTCCACATTCTAAAATTACATCTTTTAATTCTTTGTTGTTAAATTTTATGCCGTTATATTCAAATATATCAATCACTTTACCTCCTTTATTAACCCATTTTCTAAAAGTTTTTGCACTACATTTTCAAGCTCATATGCTTTTATATTAAGTCTATTGGCGATATCTATACAGTCTCGTTTGCCATCACATAGGGCTA
>NZ_CAJHOF010000014.1 GCF_905120465.1 Campylobacter majalis | reverse complement strand
AGCATAGCTCTGTGTCTTTGGTTATCATCATTGTTGATTGAAATTTTATCTATGACCCCTAGGTTTAGATCTAAGTTAATCTTTCTTGATTTTAGATTAAGGGGTTTTATGCTTACTAGACTTGTGATATAACCATTAAGGATTATTTCGTTATTGATGGCTAAGATTATAGCGTTTATGCTCTTTTGTCCTAGACACTCGCCACTTTTAAAGCCTACTTTGTTTAAAGCATCTGCTAGGTAGGTTTGAAATTTGCTATTGCCCTTATCATCAAGTGTTATAGTATCTATCTCAAAGCAAGGCATCTCGCCTTGAATGATTTTACTTTGTGTATCACTAAAGCTACTTTGAAGGCTTATATTTGATTTAGGAGTGTTATCTTGAAGCTCTTTTAGTCTTGTTTGTTCGTTTTTAAACTCTCTTTGTAAGATGTTTAATTCATCTGCATATACAGATAAAATAACAAACAATAATAAAGAGAGAAATTTTGGCATTAAAATCCTTGAGTAAATGAATATTAATATTTTACATAATGAGTTGTGAAATTTGGCTTAGATAAATCTATAGTATGCAACATTTATGCTTTTTATACTGCCATTTTGTGCCTTTGATATCAAATTTGCAACCCTTTTCCTTTTTTCTCAAAACACTAGATTTTAAAAGCTCTAAACGCATTTAATATAGCTATGATTGTTACACCAACATCGGCAAATATCGCAAGTGGTATATTTGCATATCCAAAAATTGCCAAAATAAGCACTCCAAGCTTAAAGCCAATGCTAAAAGCGATGTTAAATTTAGCTATTGCGATGGTTTTTTTGGCGATTTTTATAGCAGTTGTTAGCTTTGCTAGATTATTATGCATTAGCACTATGTCTGCCGTTTGTATGGCTGCATCTGAGCCTAGCATTGCTATGCCAACGTCAGCTCTAGCAATGACTGGAGCATCGTTTATGCCGTCGCCTACATATGCTGTTGTGCCATCTGTTTTATCCATGATGGCTTCTAGTGTGCTTACTTTCTCATTTGGTAACAACTCATAATGCACCCTATCAATACCAATTGATTTGCCAACTTGTAAAGCTGTATTTTTCTTATCGCCTGTGATTAAGGCGGTGGTAATCCCAGCATTTGTTAGCCACTTTATGCACTCCCTACTCTCGCTTCTTAGTTCGTCTTTTAGTGTGATATATCCAGCGTATTTGTTGTTTATAGCGACATGAATGGCGGTTTTATCAATGTTTTGTGGATTAAATTCTTGTAAAAATTTCGCACTACCAACTTTTATTTTATGTTCGTTTATAACTGCACTTACGCCAAGTCCAGCACTTTCTATAACATTTGAAATTTTAGCCTTTTTATCGTTTTTATAAGCCTTGTTTAATGATAATGCAATTGGATGAATGCTGTTTTTTTCTGCTAATGCTGCAAAAGATAAAATTTCATTTTTATCGTGACCGTTTAGTGCAACTATCTTGTCTATGACAAGTTCGCCTTTGCTAATTGTGCCTGTTTTATCAAATGCTATTGATTTTACTTTTGATAGTGCTTCGATATAGTTACTACCTTTTATTAAAATTCCATTTTTGCTAGCTCCGCCTATGCCACCAAAAAAGCTAAGTGGCACTGATACAACCAAGGCACAAGGGCAAGAAACCACTAAAAATATAATTGCACGTTCAAGCCATTGGCTAAAATCGCCATTAAACAAAAATGGAGCGACAAACGCCAAACAAAAAGCAAATCCAACAACTATCGGTGTGTAAATACGCGCAAATTTTGTGATAAATCTCTCGCTTTTTGATTTTTTAAATGTGGCATTTTCGACCATTTCTAGGATTTGAGTGGCGGTTGAGTTTTCGTAATCTTTTGTAGTTTTTACTTCAATTAAAGCATTTATGTTGATGTATCCGCTTACGATTTTATCGCCCACACCAACTTCAAGTGGCACAGGTTCGCCATTTATTGAGGCTGTGTTTAGCATGGTTTCGCCACTTGTTATTACGCCATCAATTGGTACCTTTTCGCCCGGTTTTATTAGTATCGTTTCGCCTATTTTTACTTCGCTTGGATTTACTTTAATGACTTTGTCTTCACGTTTTACATTTGCATAGTTTGGTGCTAAATCCATAAGCTGTGAGACTGATTTTCTTGAGCGTTTTACAGAGTAGTTTTCAAACGCCTCGCCAACTCTATAAAATAGCAAAATAGCCACTGCTTCAACCATCTCGCCTATGCTAAATGCTGCTATACTAGCGATACTCATTAGAAAATTTTCATCCAAACTAAGCTTATTTTTTAGGCTCTTATAAGCCTTAAGTATTATCTCATGCCCTGCAATTATCAAGGCCATAGCTAAAATGATTGTTTTATTTGTTTGATTGCTTACAAGATAGCTTATAGTTACAAACGCAAAGCTTGTAGCTATAATACTTAGCTCTTTTTTGTCTATGTGCATTCATTGCCTTTTAGATTAAAATTTTCATATCTGGCTCTATTTTGCTCATTGCTTTTTGAGAAGCTGTTAAAATTTCATCTGCTTTGCTTTCGTCAAAATCAAGTAAAATTTTCCCATTCATATGGCTGATACTTACTTCATTTACCCCTTTAATCTTGGCTATGCTTTCTTCGATTTTACTAGCACAATTGGCACAACACATGCCTGAAATTTCATATTTTTTTCTCATTTTTGCTCCCTTATGTGACTTAAACCTTGTTTGAAAATTTGCGTTATATGCTCATCTGTTAGTGAGTAATAAACTATTTTGCCATCACGACGATTTTTTACTATTTTGTTTGATTTTAGCACTCTTAATTGATGCGAGATAGATGATTGAGACATGTTTAAAAGCACGGCTATATCGCATACACACATCTGCGATACGCTTAAAGCCCATAAAATTTTAACTCTTGTAGTGTCGCCAAAATTTTTAAAAAAATCGGCTAAATTTATCAAGCTTTCATCATCTGGCATTTCAGATTTTACGGTTGATAAAATTTCATCATGTATGCAATCTATCTCGCAAACTTCTAAATTGTCACTCATTTTTGTCCTTTTTGTGTTGGTATGTTTATGTTTGGTCTTACACAATTAAAATATTTTTACATATGAATATATGCTCATATGTTTGTAATTATAATGGATAAATTTTTAAACTTTACTAAATTTTAGTGCTTTATTGTATTTTTTGATTAAAATAGTCTATTTTGGAATTGTAAAATTTACACATGTGTAAATTTTAAGTTATGCTTTAAGTAAAATTTAGCCAAGTATCTTGCTTGACTAAATAATTATTGTTTCATATTGATGGCGGTTTGTATCATCTCATCGCTTGTTGTGATTGATTTTGCACTAGCGTCGTAAGCTTTTTGTGTTACGATCATCTGCGTAAATTCATCACCTAAATCCACATTGCTGTTTTCAAGGCGATTTGAGACTATACTAGCACCCAGTATTATTTCGTTGTTGTCGTTTCTATAAAAAAACGGCTCACCAGAATTTGGTGTTTTGGTATATACGTTATCGCCCATTTTTGCTAGTCCCTGCTCGTTTTGAAAGTGATAGAGTGCAACTCTTGCGATAGGAAACATCATACCGTTATTAAAATTTGCTAAAATTACCCCATTATCAGTTGTTTCGTAGCTTTTTAAAATGCCCTCTGCATATCCGTCGCGTTTAATTTCGCTTCTTGCGGTTTGATTTGAGCTTACAAGCCCTGTGCTAGTACCATCTGGTGCTACCTTGCCAAAGTTTAAATTTACCCCACCAACACTTGTTATAGTTGAGCTTATAAGTGTTGCATTTGGTCCAAATGTCATAACGCCCTCATTTTTAGCAACAATATTGCCGTTTGCATCTGTTATGGTTGCCACTAAATCCCAAGTGGTTGAGTCTTTAGCTTGTGGAAGTTGTTTTGTATATTCTAGTGTAAGTAGATTTTTTGTTCCATTTGCAGTAAATAAATCTGTGCTCATCTTTTGTTTATTTGCAACTTCTTGTTGTGTAATTAGTGTTGAAGTCACTGCTAGATTTGATACATCCATGTATCTTAGTGCATAATCATCTATTTGCCAATTACCATCGCCATCTATTTGAGTGGTTATTTCGCTAAATTTATCCCCACTTGTGACTTTTACAACCACGCTATCACCGGCTTTATATTCAAGCACATTTTGGCTATTTTTTACATTGCCACTTAGCTTGATTGTCTTTGCATTCTCATCTACTTCGTGGCTAAATGATGTGTTTTCTAGCTCTATATATTGCGTTTGTGTTAGTTTGCTTGAGTCTAGATTGCCCCTGATATCTACATTTTTTGTTGGATTTGCTGGCTGATATAAAAAATGTGGCAAAACGATGTTTTGTTGTTCATTTTCGTTTGCTAGTTCTAGTGAGTTTATTTGATTTAGCGTAAAGGCTTGTGCCGTTTTGCTTCCATAAGTCGCCATTGCCGTATTTGTTGGTGTGATTGGCGAGATTGGATTTATAGTGCCTTGCACAAAACGCCCATTTATATCTACTAAATTTCCGGCCGCATCTATATCAAAACCGCCATTTCTAGTATAATATGTAGCACCATAGCTATCTGTGACAGCAAAATAGCCATTTCCCTGTATTGCAAAATCAAACTTATTATCTGTATTTACAAAGCTACCCATATTCATATTTAGTGCAGTTGTTTGAGCTCTAGCACCAAGTCCGACTTGATCTGTTGTAGGATTGTTACCAGCAGCTATATTTGTCTGATAAAATATACTTGCAAACTCAGGACGCGATGATTTAAAGCCGACAGTATTGACGTTTGAGATGTTGTTTGAGACAACATCCATGCTAAAACTTTGTGTTTTTACGCCACTTATGCCGTTGTAAAATCCTCTCATCATAGCAATTATCCTTGATTTGTTAGTTTTTCATATGCTCTTTGCCTTGCTTCTTCTATCGAGATATTGTTGTTTGTCTCGTGCAAGATAGCGTCAGTCATAGCTTCTAATACATCTTTTGGTATATTTACATTTGTGCTATTATTAGATGTATTTGTGTTTGATGAGTTGTCGCTTGGCTTATTTGTATCGTTGTTTGTGCTAGTTTGTGGTGCATTTTGAGACTGTATGATTACGTTTTGTGGATTGTCATAAAACTCAGCTATATCGTCAGTTGATCTATACTCTCCAGCAATTTTAACCATGGCTTTACCATCGACAAATTTAACCGCCTCAACAGGATATGTGCCAAGCGTTGTTGTGTTTGTTTTGCCATTTTCGTCTAGATATGTTGCACGCACTGTATATCCGCCATTATTTACTCTCACACCATTGTCATTTAGCAAATCCCATTTTAGCGTTTGTGTGCCTGAGCTTATATTTTCTAAATTTACTGTCCTTACGACATTGTTTGTGCTATCTAAAATTTCAAGCATACCTGTTACGGCACTATTTTTAAAATACATTGGCACATCAAGGCTTATGGTATCATCTTTAACGCTTATTGTATTTGTGTTTAAGGTTGCCATTTTACCAAGTGATGATAGTGCATACATTGAGCCTGTTGTTTTTAGCTGTTGCACTAGAGTTTTCATTGTGTCGTTTGTATTTTGCTGCATTTCTAATGTTGCTAGTTGGCTTGTTTGTGTTAGCATTTTTTCGGTATCCATTGGGCTTGTTGGGTCTTGGTATTGAAGCTCAGTTAGTAAAAGTTTCATAAATGCATCTTTATCAAGCTGTGCGTTTGGGTTGGTTACACCAGCTGCGTCACTTTTTGATTTGGCCTTTTGTGAAGCCAGTTTATCAGCTGTAAATTGGGTAGCAGAATCAACTATATTTGCCATTTTTTATCCTTTTATTTTAGCTTTATTGTGTTAATAAGCAATTTTAGTTCCACTATATATATCTTGGAATCACAAGCTCTAAACTTGCCATTTCTTCATTTTGCTCATCACTTAATATGTTGCTTTTTGCGTTATTTTGGTATGTTTTGCGACCTTGCTCTTGTTTTTGGCTTTGATCTGAGAAGTTCATCTCAAGCTCGGTAAAGCCCATATTTACAAGGCTATTTTTAAACTCAGCTTGATTTTGTAAGAATAAATTCATCGTTGTTGTGGTTGAGTTAAAATTTATATGCAAGTTATTACCACGATTTAGCATGGTTATCTCAACTTCGCCTAAATTTAGCGGATTTAGCGTAATGTTAAATCTAGTAAAAGGGGCTTTATAGTTTGCAATTTGATCGGCTAAATTTTGAGAAAAATTACTTAGAGTTTCACGCACGGCTGTTTTGTTTAGCACTTGAGACTGTGCGTTTTTAGCAATATCTCGAACAAGCAAATTTAGCTCGTTTTCATCTGTTTTGGGCTCTGATTGTTGGGTTAAATTTTGTGCTTTTTCACGTTCTGGATATAGCAAAGATTGCAAATTTATCTTTTGCTCTTTTGGTTGCAAGAGATTGGTTTTTACCTGTATTGGCTTTGTGTTTTCATCTGCGTTCTCGTTTGTATCGACAATCAAATCTGTTGCACTTTGTGTTGGTTCTTGTTTGATTTGTGGTTTTATCTGTGTGGCAACTTTTTCATTGTTTTGAGGTTTTGATATCTCTTTTAATAAATTATTTAAATTTAATGGCTCTTCTTCACTCTCATTTTGTGCCGAGATTATCGTTTCAACTTGTATTTTTAGCTCGTTTGATAGGATTTTAGCCTCAGGCATGACTGGTGTAAAAAATTCATTTTTGCCTAAATTTTTAAACATTTTGCCTAAATTTTCAACATCTTCTTGCGTTATAGTGATGTTTTCTAGCCCCAAATCAAACTCTTTTGCTAAATCAATCAACTCACTTACGCTTTTTACTTCGCTTAGTTGAACTACGTTATTTACGTTTGATAAGAAATTCGCAATTTTATCTGTGAAGTTTGGAAATTTACTAACCTGTTCGCCGCCATTTAAAATTTCTAAAACTTGCAAAAGCTGCATAAAATTTGCATTTTCATACAGCTCATTTTTGGTTGCGTCATCTAGTTTTGAAACGATCTCATTTGCGATTTTTGCACTTGCATCACTTTGTGCTTTTTTTAGAGATTCACTTTGCATACTTACCGATTTTACTATATCTTTAATCTCTTTTTCAGTTATGCTTTTGCCGCTATTTGATTTCTCACTAGCTACGCTTAAAACCATATTTAAAAACTCGCCGTTATTGCTAGAGTTGCCTTTTTTTGGGGTTTGCTTTTTGCTTGTAGATAGCAAATCTATCGCGGTATTTGCTTTGTTGTGAGTTTGCATACAAATCCTTTAAATTTTATCTAGGATGCTTTCAGCAAATATCGTTCCAAAATAAGTTTAAAGTTATACAAGAAATTTTATAGTATAATCTGCCCCTTAATAAACTCAAGGATAAAATTTTGGAAAATATACGAAATATCGCCGTTATCGCACACGTCGATCACGGAAAAACTACAATGGTTGATGAACTACTAAAACAATCAGGCACATTTAATGAACACCAAAGCGTAGGCGAACGTGTCATGGATAGCAATGATATTGAGCGTGAGCGTGGCATCACGATACTATCAAAAAACACAGCAATTCGCTACAAAGATACAAAAATTAACATCATCGACACCCCAGGACACGCCGATTTTGGTGGTGAGGTTGAGCGTGTGCTTAAGATGGTAGATGGCGTTTTGCTTTTGGTTGATGCACAAGAAGGAGTCATGCCTCAAACAAAATTTGTTGTTAAAAAGGCTCTTAGTTTAGGGCTTCGTCCGATAGTTGTTGTAAATAAAATCGATAAACCAGCAGGCGATCCTGAGCGTGTGATAAATGAAATTTTTGACCTTTTTGTAGCACTTGATGCAAATGACGAGCAGCTTGATTTCCCAGTAGTTTATGCTGCGGCTAAAAATGGCTATGCAAAGCTAAATTTAGATGATGAAAACGTTGATATGAAGCCACTTTTTGAGACTATTTTATCTCACGTTCCAGCTCCTAGTGGCGATGATACAAATCCACTTCAACTTCAAGTTTTTACGCTTGATTATGATAACTACGTCGGCAAAATCGGCATTGCTAGAATTTTTAATGGCAAAATTTCTAAAAACCAAAACGTTATGCTTGCAAAGGCTGACGGTTCTAAAACAACTGGCAGAATTTCAAAGCTTATCGGTTTTATGGGGCTAGAAAGAGCCGACATAAACGAAGCATCAACTGGCGATATTGTGGCGATTGCTGGTTTTGATGCACTTGATGTTGGCGATAGCGTAGTCGATCCAGCCAACCCTATGCCACTTGATCCACTTCATATCGAAGAGCCAACGCTAAGCGTTGTATTTAGCGTAAATGACGGACCTTTGGCAGGAACGGAGGGCAAACACGTGACTTCAAATAAAATCGATGAGCGTTTGTCAAACGAGATGAAAACTAACATTGCCATGAAATACGAAAATATCGGCGAGGGTAAATTTAAAGTTAGCGGTCGTGGTGAGCTACAAATTACAATCTTGGCTGAAAATATGCGTAGAGAGGGCTTTGAGTTTTTACTTGGTCGTCCAGAAGTCATCATAAAAGAGATTGATGGTGTAAAATGTGAGCCATACGAGCTACTTGTGATTGACGCTCCAGATGATTGCACTGGCACAGTTATAGAAAAGCTTGGCAAACGCAAAGCTGAAATGACAAGCATGAGTCCAACTGGAGACGGTCAGACACGTATCGAGTTTGAGATACCAGCACGTGGGCTCATAGGCTTTAGAAGCCAGTTTTTAACCGATACAAAGGGTGAAGGCGTGATGAATCACAGCTTTTTGGAATTTCGTCCGCTAACAGGACACGTTGAACACCGCACAAACGGCTCACTTTGTAGTATGGAAAATGGCGTAGCATTAGCGTATTCGCTGTTTAATCTTCAAGATCGCGGTGTGCTTTTTATTGATCCGCAGACAAAAGTTTATGTTGGTATGATTATTGGCGAACATAGCCGTCCAAATGATCTTGATGTAAATCCAATCAAAGGCAAAAACCTTACAAACGTTCGTGCAAGTGGTTCAGATGATGCCATTAAGCTTGTTCCGCCACGTAAGCTAAGCCTAGAAAGGGCTTTAGAATGGATAGAAGATGATGAATTAGTCGAAGTTACACCGATAAATATCCGTGTTAGAAAACGCTATCTTGACCCAACTGAAAGAAAACGCAAATCCAAACAAGCATAATTTACAGGGGTAATCCCTGTAAATCTCTTTTAATTTCTACTTTGAACCTTAAAAAATAAACTTAAAATTGAGTAATTTTGCAATTATTATTAAAATTTTGTAATAATAAAATAAAAATATTTTTATTTTATGTTGTAAAAAACTAGGAATTATACTATAATCCACAAGACATTTTTCATAAGTGTATGAGAGATAAAAAAATAAGGAGAAGAACCATGAAAAAAGGTTTTACTATGATAGAGTTGATCTTTGTGATCGTTATACTAGGCATACTTGCAGCTGTTGCAGTGCCAAGACTTACAGCTACTCGCGACGATGCAGAGATAGCAAAAGCTGCTACAAACCTATCAACATTAGTTAGTGATATTAGTGCTTACTACACATCACAAGCTGAGTTTGCCACTGATATAAAGTCAATGACAAATGTGCAAGTTGAAGGTGATGGCAAAGAGAATGTGGAGTTGGTTGCAGCTGGCAAAAAGTGTATAAAAGTTAGTTTAAAAGATGCTATAACCGAAGGAGAGAATGCTGGTAAGCCTGCTGTGTTAAAAGTAGAGAAAGGCACAGACAACACTAATGCCATATGCTCTAAAATTTTAGCCAATAAAGGTGTAAAAAATTTACTAGAAGCTAAATTTAAATACACAGACTCTCAAGGCAAAGAGACACCTAGTGATGCTGGAGAAACAGCAATTAGTGGCTTAAGCGTAAAATTTTAACAAGCACTAGCCGAGCTTAAGGCTCGGTCTAGGTTATTAAATAGTCTTTTGTAGTCATTTTTATTGCAAAAAGAGTTTGCTATTTTAAGCTTGTTGTTGCGATATCTGCAGTTGCTTGACATTCATAGATTGTGCTAGTTGCTTGTGCGATCGATATAGTCAAATTAACATATCTACTACGAGCAAGTTTAGTAGATATAACAAGTTTTAATGTTTTATACGGCAAAGCGATTAGTTATATAAACATTACAAACAATTAATCTTATATGGTGATAGCAACAACAAATACAAGACTATAATCTAAGACTATTTAATACTCAATATAAGGGTAGGAAAATGTGTCAAAAGAGATTAAATTGTAAAAATATGAATATAAAATTTTGTTATGCAAATAAACTTAATAATCGTGTAAAATCAAGCAGTATTAAACAGGCATTTTTATGCGATGATTTGTGTGTAAATTGGTAGATTATGAAGAGTGCATTTACACTTATTGAGATTATTTTTGTTGTTACGATAATCTCCATACTTGCTGTTGTGTCAATTCCTAAATTTATGCTTGGAACCAACGATGCTGACATCTTAAAAGCGTCAAAAAATCTAAGCACTATTATAAGTGATGTAGGGATGTATTATGTTGCAAACGCTAAATTGGCAGATGATATACGAACTATGACAAATGTTTATTTAGATGATGCTGGAGATAAAAATAGTGGTTATATAGTTTCGGCTGGTAAAAAATGTATAAAAGTAATCGTAAAAGATGAAAATGTATTTACACGCAAACCAGCTCATATCAAAATAGAAGAGGGACCTTCGCCAGATAAAAGCACAAAAAGATGTCTGGATATAATGGCGAATAAAAACGTTCAAAATTTAAGAAGTTTAAGCTTTAAATATAAAATAGAAAGTCTAGGGCGTTCAACTACTCATGCGATAATTGAAGTCGAAAGTGATGTTGGTGAGATAGCTCTTGGTTATAGTGCTGTTGAGTGATGTTTATCGCTGATTATAGCTAACGTTTAGTTTGCACTTTTTGCTAAATTTTAAAATTTGCTTTAATCATGGCTTTAAAATAATAAAACTTAACAACACAACAAAAAAGCCTTTTATTACGCATAGCCATGCCCTTAAATTCAATACAAGCACATAAGGGCAAAATAAAGACTCAATTTAACCTAAAGCAAATAAAAGAAGCTTTAAGTTACGATTTTACCGATGAAAATCCCAAAAATTTCAGAAGCGAAATTTAAAGAATTTTAAAACTTGCGAAAATCTCTTATCAAATTTTACTAAAATCAATAAGAAAAAATAGGGTTAAGTTAAACCAAATTTAGATAAATATTTTAGTAATACAAAATTTATGCTTGTTTTTTAAAGAGAGCATTAAAACGCAAAAAACAAGCTTAAATACCACACTCGCTAAACAAACTATACTTAGTAGCTTGTCTTGCATTGATTTATAAAATCTTAGGGATTAAAGATGTTTAAAATTTTAGCTTAATAAAACCACAAAATAAAGTATGCCAAGATAAAATTATGCCTAATTTAACCCAGTCATATTTTATTCTTAATTTTAATAAGATTTTAGTGTAAGCTAAGAAATTTATCTAATCTAAGCCTTGCAAAGCAACCATCTATTTATTAATATGATTTTATCGTTTGTTTATTAAAGCAAATTTATTATTTTAGTGTTTTATAATGGGCGTTTGTACTCAAGTCTATTATAGGCTCTGTGTAAATTTAGAGTTTTAAAATCACTAAAGTTTGTTTGTAAAACAGCTTTTGGCTATCTAAAAGCATTAAGTAAGGCACAACAAGTGTAACGCTCACAAAGTGATGTTTGTTTTACACCTTTGCAAAGCCTATTTTGTTTGATTTAGGTAAATTAAGCCTTAAAATAACACCATTGTATAAAAACTGCAATAATAAACAATTGTAATTTTTTAATTTATAAAATTTTAAAAAGTGTAAAGTGTTACTTATCACTTTTTAAGAAAAAATGTGTTAAACTTTCGCAAATTTAAACAATGCAATTACTTTGTAGTTTTATAACAAGTAAAACTACAAGCAGGAAAACAAAGGAGCAAAAATGATAAAAATGAACGAGCTTAGCAGACTTAGTGATACACCAAAATCTACTATATTGTATTATGTAAAAGAGGGGTTGCTTCCAGAGCCAGATAAACCAAAGCCAAACTTGTATCTTTATGATGAGAGTGTTGTTGAGATTGTAAAATTTATCAAATATTTACAGACAAATTTCAACGCTAGTATAGCTGAAATAAAGGCGTTGTTTCTTAATATCCATCAGCCGTATTGTTCGTTGCTTTCTTGTCTTGATATTATCATGGGTTACGCTCATACTAAAATTTACGACAAAGACGAGCTTTGCATGGAGTTTGGCATTAGCAAAGACATACTTGAAGGGTTTGTTAAAAGTGGCTTAATTTCACCGCGAAACGGAGTATTTACAGCCAAAGAGAGAGAAATTTTAGCCATTCTTGTCACGCTAAACAAAGACGAGCTAAAACTAGTCAAAACTTATGCCAAAATTGCCACCAAACTAAGCAAAGATGAGATAAATTTAGCAAAAACAACAAAATCACACAAGAGACTTTTTGACATCATTTTGCTATTAAGACCATATATTTTTAACATGCAAACTCTAAATGCATACAAAAGGGAAAATCAATGAGCGAAATTTTAAAACTAAATGGTTTTTTGCCATATCTTGCGATTTCATTTTTAAACGCAAGTGTTGATCTGGCGCATAAGATAACCATTCAAAACACGTTGCTTAAGAGCTTTGATGGCACAACGCTAATCGTGCTAACTGCCGCTGTCAATGCCATGATTTTACTTCCATTTATATTTTTCTTTTCGCCATCAGGTTTTATAAATGATAAATTTTCGCAAACTAAAGTTATAAGAATAGCTACTATGGCAAATATTGCTATCACTTTTTGTATATTTTTAAGTTATGTTTTAGGCAAATTTGAACTCGCCTTTGCTCTAACTTTAGTAATGGCAACACAAAGTGCAATTTATTCACCAGCTAAATACAGCATTATAAAGCAACTTGTTGGTGCCGAAAATTTAGGCACGGCAAATGGCATCATTCAAGCACTTACAATAGTAGCGATTTTGTTTAGCTCATTTACATTTTCATTTGTGTTTGAGACGTTTTATGTTGGAGCCAATACTCCGTCTGAAATTTTAGCAAATATTTATATTATCGCACTTGCACTAGTTGCATTAAGTATAGCAGAGGCGTTTTTTGCGTTTAAAATTCCATCTTTTGTGCAAACTAAATCAATGCATGATCAATTTAATTTTAAAAAATATGCCACGCTTGGTTATTTAAAAGAGAATTTATGCATTTTAAAAAGTGATAAAAATATATGGCTTAGCATCATTGGACTTAGTGTATTTTGGGGTATTTCACAGGTTGTTGTTGCAGTTTTTCCAGCACATTACAAAGCTGTTTTAGCCGATGATAATGCGCTCATTATTCAAGCGATTTTAGCCACAAGTGGCGTAGGGTTGGTGATTGGTTCATATGTTGCTGCAATGATGTCAAAGGCACACATTGAACTAGGCATTGTTGTGCTTGGAGCACTTGGTGTAGCTATGTGTATCTTTGCCATCGCTAACACAGCAGATATTGTTTTTATGACAGTTTGCTCGTTTGGATTTGGATTTTTTGGTGGGCTTTTGATTGTCCCATTAAATGCTACTATTCAGTATTTTGCTTTAGATACAATGAGTGGCAAAATCATGGCTGGAAACAATTTCATTCAAAACATTGCAATGGTTTTATTTTTGAGTGTTAGTGTATTGCTTGTTTATTTTAGTGTCTCAACTACTGGTATATTTATTGTGTCTTTTGTAGTGTGTTTGGTTGGATTTTTTTATGCAATCTTTCAGTTACCACATCTTTTTGCACGTCTTTTGCTTTTGCCATTTTTAAAAACTAGCTATAAATTTAATGTAGAAGGACTTAAAAATTTGCCTCAAAGTGGTGGCGTGCTTTTGCTTGGAAATCACATAAGCTGGATAGATTGGCTTGTGCTTCAAGTTGCAAGTCCAAGAGCGATAAAGTTTGTGATGTTTCGAAGTATTTATAATAAATGGTATCTAAACTGGTTTTTAAAATTTTTCAAAGTTATTCCAATAGGTGCAGGAGCTAGCAAACAGAGCATAGAAAAAATAAGAGAGTTGTTGTTAAATGGTGAGGTTGTCGCACTTTTTCCAGAAGGGCATATTAGTTATAATGGTCAGATAAATGAATTTCAGCGTGGATTTGAGCTGATTATTAAGGGGCTTGATGAAATTTGTATTGTTCCGTTTTACTTGCGTGGGTTGTGGGGCTCGAGCTTTTCGCGTGCCGATAGCCACTACAAAATGCTTACTAAAAAGCGTGGCAAACGTGATATTATTGTAGCTTTTGGTAAGCCAATACGCAATTTTATAGATAAAACTGCAATGAAGCAAAAAGTTATTGAGCTATCGTTTTCGTCGTGGGAGAGCTTTATCTCACGTCAAGCCCCGCTCACCCATGTATGGCTTAATCAAGCAAAAAGCTCACTTTTTAAGGAGTGCGTTGCAGATAGCATGGGAGCAAATTTAAACAATGCTAAGTTTTTAACCGCTGTGATTGCATTTAGTAAAATTTTATCTGCTAAACTTAATGATAGTAAAAATATCGGCGTTATGTTGCCTAGCTCATCTGTTGGTGCGATAGTAAATATGACGCTTTTGATGATGGGTAAAATCCCTGTAAATTTAAACTACACGCTAAGTCAAGAAAGTATGCAAAAGGCGATAAAAAAAGCAGATATTAAGTATGTTATATCGTCTGAAAAATTTATCGACAAGCTTAGTGCAAAAGGTTTTGATTTTAACAATTTACTCTTTGACAAGCTAATAACCGCAGAAGATATCGCAAAGCAAATTAATAAAAAAGATAAATTTATGGCATTTTTGACGGCTATTTTGGCTCCAAAATGGCTAATAAAGCTACTTTATTTTAAGAGTGTTAGCCTTGATGATACGGCGGCGATTTTATTTAGTAGTGGAAGCGAGGGCGAGCCAAAAGGTATTGAGCTAAGCCATAAAAACCTACTAACTAATATCAAGCAAATTAGCGAACTTTTAAATTTCAAAAAAGATGACGTGGTGTTAAACTCGCTTCCGATATTTCACTCATTTGGACTAACGGTCACAACGCTTATGCCACTTGTTGAAGGTGTAAAAATGGTAAGTGTGCCAGACCCAACAGATGCTGTGGCAGTGGGTAAAATTTCAGCTAGACATGGCGTTAGTATATTGTTTGGCACATCGACATTTTTTAGACTTTATGCAAAAAATAAAAAACTAAATGCATTAATGTTTCAAAATGTTCGTATGGTTGTAGCAGGAGCAGAGAAGCTAAAAAGCGAGGTAAAAGAGTCGTTTAGGATGAAATTTGGGCTTGAAATTTACGAAGGATATGGCACGACCGAGACTGCACCAGTGGCAGCTGTAAATATGCCAAATATTTTAGAGCAAGAAAGTCTAAAAGAGCTACGCTTTAATAAGCTTGGTTCTGTTGGCATGGCACTTCCTGGCACCATTATAAAAATAGTAGATCCAGATACGCTAAATGAGCTAAATACAGGTGAAGATGGTCTTATAATTATAGGCGGTGGTCAGGTTATGAAAGGTTATTTAAATGACGAAGTTAAGAGTGCTGAAGTCATTTGTGAAATAGATGGTGTAAGATATTACAAAACAGGCGATAAGGGGCATATCGATGAAAATGGCTTTGTAACGATAACTGATCGCTACTCGCGTTTTGCTAAAATAGGTGCAGAGATGATAAGCCTAGGAAGTGTCGAAGAGCAATTGGCTGTGGTGCTAAAAGATATGAGTTTTGTTGCGGTAAATGTGCCTGATGAGAAAAAGGGCAAAAAGATCGTGTTGTTAGCAAAAAGTCATATGAGTGAGTCTGAGATTTTGGCTTTGATACGATCTAGTGATATATCGCCACTTATGCAGCCAAGTCAAGTGATTTTGATAGATGAGGTGCCGATTTTAGCTAGTGGCAAAGTTGATTTTAAAGGTGCCAAAGCCATGGCTATGATGCTTATGCAAAATTAGGAGATATCAATGCAAACTGTAGATATACACACTCACTTGATGAGCCAAGATGTGAAATTTGATAGGATGTTTGACAAATTTGCGGTGCGATTTTTTGCAAGAAAATTTGGGTTTGATCCAAAAGAGTTAGTCAAAAATCCATACAAAGCGTATGTGAGTGGATATATCGCAAATTTAAGAGCATCAAAACACGTGAAAAAGTGCGTTCTTTTTGGTGTAGATGCAAAATATGACAAAGATGGCACTATGATACACAAAGACAAAACCGTATGCGCTTCCAATGACGATGTTTTGGCTGTATATGAGGCAAATCCAGATGTTATTGTGCCATTTTTCTCTATAAATCCGCTACGAAAAGATGCATTAAGCTTGATACAAAAATATCATAAACTTGGCTTTAAAGGGGCAAAATTTTTACAAAATTATTGGGAAGTAGATACAACTCAAGCGAGATTTTCGGAGTATTTTAGTGCATTAAAAGAGCTTAATTTGCCACTTATTGTGCATGTTGGCAACGAAAATACAATTAGTTCAAACAAAAGATGCGAGAGTATAGACATGCTTTATCATCCGTTAAAAATAGGTGTTAATACCATTTGTGCTCATATGGCATTGGGATATGATGGCTCTCATCCATTTCTTGCGATGTCAAAAAACGAGCGAAATTTTAATAAAGAATACTTTGCACTTTTAGAGCTTTTAAAAACACATAATAATCTTTATGCTGATGTTTCTGCACTGCTTACGCCATTTCGTGCAAAGGTGCTTAGACATCTTAGCCTTGAAACTGCCGTGCATGAAAAGCTACTTTTTGGCTCAGATTTTCCAGTGCCATATTCTGCGGTTTATAATAGTTACGATCTTGGATTAAAGAGTCGTTTAAGTCTGCATCGTGAAAAAAATCCTTTTGATAGATATGCAAAAGGCATAGCAAACTATTTTGATGAGACAAATGCTATATGGAGCAATTATAAAAAAATTTTGGATGTTTAGGGCTTTATATATTTCATCAACCAAAAAATATTATACTAGCAGCTCCAAAAGTCTTTAGGCTCCGCTCAGGATACTTCCAGCTTGGCTTAGCACTAAACATATAAAATCCAATAGCAACAAAACCAAGCTAAAGTAGGCACAAAAGAGTGATTTTTGTCTTGTTGATAGCAAAACTTATCTCGTTTTTTATTTTTGTATCTTTGGCTATCAAATTTTTACCTTTTTAAAGTATCTAAAACTATTAAAAAACAGCTCCTTGCTTTCAAACTCAATACAAATCATCTCAAAATTTACTTTTTCACGTTCATTGTCTAAATTTTTAGGCGAAATGACAAAGTGTATTTGCATTTTTGATTATCAAACAAAACCCTTTTTAAACTAGAATATACAGCAAGAGCAGTGCCATCATCATACCAGAATTTAAGCTCATTTTTGCAAATTTCTAAATAGTCGCAATTTTGATCTAAAGGAAATTTGTCCGCGGCTAAGCATATGCTATCATCTAAGATCTGCACTCCTTAAGACAAAATGAGTAAGTCATCATTTCATAGCCTCAAAGCTTAAATCTTTAGCAAATTTTTCACTATCTTTGTAAAGTTTTTTGTCATTTTCGTATGGCTTATGAAGTGAGACTTTTGGTATTTTGGTTGCGAGAATTTTATTCATAAGTCCAAGTTTTGGTGGATATTTGTAAAAAATCTCGCCTTTTGGATAGTTGTTTTTACTTTGCCACTGCTCAAAATCAGCAAAAAAGCAGTTGTGTTTTGGCATAGAAATTTCATCAAACAGCCTTTCATAACACATCTTACAAAGCGATAAAGTCCGTGAATATGGATAGCAAAGCACTTATCTATCTTTTGAGTCGGATAGCCAAATCTCTGATACGCCGTGCAAAGCTCTTGCAAAATTTCACTGCATTTACTAACGTTTTTGTCTATAACTGCTAGCAAAAACTCCACCACTTTACGCTCCCAAATTGTAAGCTTTTTGGCCAGAAATTTCTGTGCCATTTGGACTGCTGTTTATTCTAGCTCGGTTTGTTTAAAGTATAAAATTTTTACTAAATTTGCACCATTTTTGGTATAAAATTGCCCAGCACTCAGTGGCAAATCCTGCGGCAAAAACTCTGAATAATATCAAAATCATTGCATGCAAAGGCACCAAGCAGGTCAAAAAATGCATATGCGTGATCTGTGCTACTTGCAGTCATGGCGTTTTCTAGTAAATTTTGGCGTGATGTCTGAAAAATGGCATTGTTTAAAAGCGCAAAGTCTTGCTTTTCAAAGGCGATCAAGAACGCAAAATATTTAATTTCTCTTAGCAATGAAATATAAAGCTTGGTTTTTAAGACGGGATTTGTCTCATCTTTTAGATATTTTTTAAAAATTTCATCGTTCTCTTTCTCAAACTCAGCATAATCGCTAGGCGGGTAAAAATACTCCCATTGTTTGAAATTTTCCTCACGCATTTCATCGTAGAGTTTTATAAATTTTGCTACATTTTTTGATCTCATTTTTATCCTTATAACACTGCCTTTGCTTTTATAAATTTGCTTATTGTATGGCTTTTATCAAGCTTTGTCAAATTTATATTTAACGCAAAAAAGGACAACGCGACGCTAAGCAACGCCATTTTTATACCTTGCGATGCTCTCTTTTAGTTCTTTTATATTTTCATTTTTTTCACGTATCGCAAGTCTAGCCACAAATAGATAAATCTTTTGAAGTGCTTTATTTTTCTCTTTTACCTTGCAATTTTTTGGTGCAAGACGTAAGATACCCAAAAGCTTTAGTGTGTTTGAGTTTTTATCACTTTTTACGTTGCTTAGACCTTTTGATAGCCTTTTTCCATAACCTAACTCACAAAAACCAACGATAAGCTCCATCGTCTCATCATGCTCTTTTTTTATCTCTTTGATACCACATTTTAGGGCTTTGTTATATACTTTGGATGTAAATTTATCATCACTAAGCATAGTTTTTACATAATCAGCCAACTCAAGCAAATCTACCTTGCTGCACGCTAACTCGTATGATTTTTTTAGGTAGCTTTCTATGCTGTTGTTTTCGATTTTTGCGTTATACTCAGCTACCGCAAGTGCGGTATAGTCCTCAAAATCACTCGCCACCTCTTTCATCTTTTCTATGGCTATTTTGGCTGTTTGTTTGTCTAAATTTTTATCCCAAATGTATTGCGTAAAAATATCAAGTGCTTTCATCTTTTATCCTTTAAAATTTTATCGTTGCGATTTGTTCGTTTATGACTTTATCTGTTAGCTTGCCGTTTGTGTCAAATGAGTAGTTTTCTTTGCATAAGTGCAGTTTGTAGCCTGTAACTTCGCCAAATAGCTCAAGTCTTGGACGAGCTTGATACTGGGCTTTTACAATCTCGCCTATAAGCCTTAACTGCTCTTTTTTACTCTTAAAATAGAGCTTTTCGTAGCCACTTAGGCTTATGTATCTTTGCTCGCTCATCATAGCGATGGCAAAAAGTGGGGTTGATCCTTTGGTGAAGTTTGTGTCTATGTAAAGATATGCGTCGCTGAAAATTTGGCGTTTAGCGTTGTAAATTTGTGCTAACGCTATCTCAACATCAAGCTCTAGTCCAAAAATTTCTGCTAGTTTTTCAACAAGTGTAAGTGAGCTATAAACACCGTCATAATGCCCACGCCACAAGAACTCTGCTAGATTTTGGCTTGTTAAGAGTTTGCTTTTGGCTTTTTCAAAGTTGGCTATATTTACATAGTTAAGCTCTTTAAAAAGCAACGGTCTTTTTGCTTCACGCAAAAGTGTTTGAATGAGTGTGAATTTTTGCATTGATTATCCTTTTGTGTTTTGTGCCGATACATTTTTTGCACTTGGTGAAATCATAGCATAATTTTTAGACAGGTTATGTCTTGTTTTAACAAAAATTGGCTTTTTAAAATTTAAATAATGGGGTGAAAGTATAAAATAGGGCTTTGTTTAGTCTAAAATTTTAATAATCTCTCGCAGGTCTTTTGTGTCGATACAATGCGTGGCAGCGGCTTTTAAAACTGGTTTAGCACAAAATGCAACCTTGACGCTAGAATGTTTAAACATCGAGATATCGTTCGCCCCATCTCCAACGCACATCGTCTCATCTTTGCTGATATTTAAAATTTTTTGCATGCGCAAAAGCATCTCGCCCTTTGAGCTTGAAAACATCATCTCTCCACCTACAAGCCCAGTTAAAACGCCATCTTTTTGGTGCAAGATATTTGCAAAGCTCTCATCGTAGCCTAAAATTTCACGCATATTGTCGGTTGCTAAGTGAAAACCGCCGCTAAAAACAATGACCTTTATCTCGCGTGATTTTAGCTCTGCTATAAGCTCTTTTGCACCGTTCATCAGAGGTAAGTTTTTACAAATTTCAGTAGCTTTTTGAAGCGATAGACCTTTTAAAAGGGCGACTCGGCGAGTTAAGCTCTCAAAAAAGTCAAGCTCACCAGCCATAGCCTTTTGTGTGATATGTTTAACCTCATCTCCGACACCAAAAGAAACGGCGAGTTCATCTATAGTCTCACCATCCATTAGTGTAGAATCAAAATCAAAAACACAAAGCTTTATCTTGGAGTTTGGGCGAGACTTTATCTCTTGTTTGCTATCTTGCTTCATAGTTATAAAGTCGCCCAAATTTTAAAATCTCGATTAAAAATCACGTTTTAAAAGTGCTTCTACTTTTAAAATTGTAAGGATATTTTGATCGCGTTTGCCGATACCATAAATCATACCTTTATCTTTTACTAAAGTCTCAGGTGGCGGATCGATCCTATTTCTATTTATACGAATAGCCTCTGTTAAACGGTCAATCACAAAACCAGCGATATTTTCTTCGTCTTTCATGACGATATAGCGAGTGCTTGCACTTTGCTTTGTAGCATTTAGTGAAAAACGCTTTCTTAAATCTATTAATGGTATTACGTTACCACGTAGGTTAAATACGCCAAGCACGTAATCAGGCACACTAGGCACACGCGTGAATTCTATCGGCTTGATTATCTCTTGGATATTTAAAATAGGTATCGCATACTCCTCTTCACCAACTACAAATCCGACAAGCTGGATTATATCTTCGCTACTTTTTATCGGCTCTTGTATCTGTTTTTTTTGTTTTTGCAAAACTTCATTTAGTTTATCATTGCTCATATTTGCTCCTATTTGCCTATGGTAGCTTTATATTTTTGCGTACAACGTTTTCTAGGTATTCTGATGAGTATGGTTTTGTGATATACTCAGTCATGCCTACTTCAACACCACGCAATCTATCTGTTTTTGACGTTCTAGATGTAACAGCTATGAGTGGTAAATTTCTGTATTTTGAATACTTGCGAATCTCACCAGCTAGTGTGTAGCCGTCCATTCTTGGCATTTCGATGTCGATTAATATCGCGTCAAAACTATGTTCGCCAGATTTAATTACATTTAGTGCTTCAACGCCGTTTGTCGCTTCAACGACCGTTACGCCAGTTGGCTCTAGTGATTTTTGCATGATTGTTCTATCCATTTTTGAATCATCAACAATCAATACCTTATAATCACTTGGCTTTTCTTTGACATTTTTAGATTCAGCATCCATCTCGGCTCTGATATTTACTTTAATCTCTTTTGCCATCTCCATCATGGCTGCTACATCGATGATTAATGTAACGCGTCCATCGCCACGTATAGTAGCACCAGCTATTCCTGGGATATTTTGCAAGTAATCGCCCATCGATTTTATAACGATCTCTTCTTGACCGACAAGCGTATCAACTATGATGCCTAGTTTGGCTTCTGCAACACCGATGATAACGACATAGGTTTGATCTCCGCCATCAAAGACTTTATTGACACCAAATACGTCTGATAGGCGAACAAGCGAAAGAACTTCATCACGAAGTCTAAGAACATTTTTGCCGTCAATTGTATAAATATCATCGATTGGCACACGAACCGTTTCAAGAACGCTTGCAAGCGGTATAGCGTAAAATTCTTCTTGTGTTCCAACAAGCAATGACTGAATAATCGCAAGTGTTAGTGGGATTTTCAGCTTCATTACTGTGCCTTTTCCTACTTCGCTTTCTATATCGATTATGCCGTTTAGTTTTTCGATATTTGTCTTAACAACATCCATGCCAACACCACGACCGCTTACATTTGTAACTTTTGCAGCAGTTGAGAAACCTGGTTTAAATATCAATGTGAATGCTTCTTTGTCGCTCATAGCGTCAGCTTCACGCTCAGTTATGATGCCTTTTTCGATTGATTTCATTTTAAGCATTGTTGCATCAAGACCCTTGCCATCATCTACAATTTCAATAACGATGTGATTACCTTCATTGTAGGCTTTAAGCTCGACTGTGCCCTTTTCAGGTTTGCCAGCCAATCTTCTTGTTTCTGGATCTTCGATACCGTGATCGCATGAATTTCTGATTATATGCACCAATGGATCACCTATCTCTTCAACGATAGATTTATCAAGTTCTGTCTCTTCGCCTGAAATTTCAAGATCTATTTGTTTGCCAAGCTCACGGCTAAGGTCACGTATCATACGTGGGAATTTATTAAACACTTTTGCAACTGGAAGCATTCTTGTTTTCATAACAGCAAGCTGAATGTCAGTTGTAACAAGGCTTAGACTAGAAACAACTTGGTTTAGTTCTTCTAAGAATTTCTCGCCTTCATATCTTTCTTCAACGTCATCATAAATTTTAAGCAAACGGTTTTTGCCAAGCACAAGCTCACCAATAAGGTTCATTAAGTGATCAAGTCTTTTTACTTCGACGCGTATAGTTTGCTCTTGTGCGACTGCACTACCACTTTGAGCAGGGACTTTTTTGTCGCCATCATCATCCTTTTTAGCAACTGGTTTTGGACTAGGACTAGCAGCTGGCTTTGGTGCGGATGCAGATGGTGATGTACCTTTGCTTGCTCTACGTGCTTGATCTTCTGCTTTTCTAACTTTAAGCAATCTTTCGATTTCGGCTTCAACTTCATCGTCGCTTAGGTTTGACAAGGCTTCGTCGCTGATTTCTGGCTCTGGCTCTGTTGGTGTTTGTGTTGGCTCTGGTTCTGGTGTTGCAACTTGCTCAGCAGGCGTAGATGCTGCTGGTATTTCGTCGCCTTCTGAAATGGCTATGAGTCTAGCGCATATATCAGATATCTCTATGCCAACATCTGTGTCATTTCCATGATCACGGATGCCATGCAAAAGTCCTTTCATCATATCAACCGATTCAAGAACGACATCCATAATATCAGGAGTGATTTTTAGTTCATCTTTTCTGGCTTTATTTAAAACATCTTCCATATGATGCGTTAATTTTGTAAGCACATCAAAATTTAAGAAGCTTGAGCTTCCCTTGACTGTGTGCGCAACACGGAAAATTCTATTTAGTAGCTCTAAATCTTCTGGATTTGCCTCAAGTTCAACAAGGTCATGGTCAATTTGCTCTATAAGTTCAAAGGCCTCAACTAAGAAGTCTTGCGTTATTTCTTTCATATCATCCATGTTTCACCTCATTTTGCTGGTTTTGAGTGTGCTTCAATGACTTTAAGCACCTCTTGATAAAATACACTAGCGTCAAATTTAGTAAGATATGCAGCACCTCCTGCATCCTTGCTCTGCGATTCGCTAAATTCATTGCTTAGTGATGAGTTAAATATAATTGGGATAGACTTAAATCTATCGTCATTTTTGATTATAGAAGCGAAATGGTATCCGTCCATTTGTGGCATTTCAATATCGCTTAATATTACTCTTAATTCTTTTGTGATATTATCGCCTAGACGCTCATATAGTTCGTTCATTTTTTCTATACCCTCAACACCATTTTTGGCTTCAGTTATAGTTAAACCCATCTTTTCTAGAGCATCTTTTACAAGTTTCCTGGCTGTTGCACTATCATCAAGAACTAATGCTAGTCCTTTTAATTTTTTATTTTCATCGATATCAACTTCAATTTTAGGCGAGTAAATTCCAAGCTCTTCAACTATGCTTTCAAGATCTAAAATCAGTAAAACTTCATCATTTTCGATGCGAGTTACACCTGTGATTTTGCCTTTGTCAAGCGTTCCAGTTCCACTACCAGAAGCAAAATTTGCCGGTTCTATATCTTTCCAATTTATTCGTCGGATTCGTTTTGCTTCATGGACTATAAATCCAATTAAAATTCCGCTAAATTCAGCTATAATAACACGTGGCTTTATACTGATTTCAGTTGTTGGTTCAACTATATTCATCCATCTAGCAAGATTTATCACCGGTATTACGACACCGCGTAAATCAAATATACCTTCGATATACTCTGGCACACCGGGCAATTCTGTGAGATTTGGCATTTTGATGATTTCACGCACTTTAGCCACATTTACGCCGTATATTCCTTCATATACTTTGCTATCGCTTTTTTTAAAGATACGAAAATCAACTAATTCCATCTCGTTTGAACCCGTCTTTAATATGTCGTCTCCAAACATCAATGTCCTTTCTGATTTATTTTTACAAATTTTATTTCATTTTCGTAGCATTCTACTATAAAATAACTTTGCTCAAACGCAAAACAAGGAAGATTAACATAGAGTTTTTCTTTTATGTTTAAAATTTTGCCTTGATGATAGTGTCCTTCTATAACAATGTCGGCATCATAATGCTTGAGTTTTGGTGCAATATAGTCTTTAAAATTTTTAATTTTATAGTCTAGTTTTTTATATTTAAGGCGATTTAAAATCCATTTTGAAATTTTAAAATTAATCATTTTATCGATAAAATTCATAAGTTTTAAGAACCAAATCAATCGTAAAAATAATAAGGCGTATTTACTAACGAATGGCAAAAAAATATCGCCATGTGCAATTTGTAATGTTTTGTTGGCGATATTAAAGCTTACTGGCTGCTTTGATATCTCATAAACTTTTGCGTTTGGGAAAATTTTGCCTACTCTAAAGTCGTGATTGCCTTCTATAAAATAAACTTGTATTTTTTGGCTTATTTCATTTATTAACTCTATGTATTGGGCATAAAAATTTTGACAATACTCGCCATATCCAACTAAAAAATCAAAAATATCACCCATTAAAAATAGCTGCGGTGTTGCGATTTTGCCACTATTTATATCATTTAGTAGAGTTAAAAACTCCGCTCTGTTTTCATTAACATGTGCGTCTGAAACAAATATCGCTTTATCTTTAATCGTATCTGTTAGCAAAACTGCGTTATCCTTGGTAGGCTTAGTGTTTCGTCATATCCGCACATTAAGTTTGCATTTGCTACGGCTTGACTACTAGCACCTCTGAGTAGATTATCGATGGCTGAGTTTATGAAAATTTTGCCTTCATGTGCTTTTGCAAAAATATCACAAAAATGCGAACCAGCAACGTTTTTTACGCTAACGGCTTTATCTCTAACTCTTATAAATTTTTCATTTTTGTAATATTGGCTTAAAATTTCAAGCGGATCTATTTTTTTATTGATTTTTGCATAAACACTAACTAGCATACCACGTGTAATTGGCACTAAATGCGGGACAAAAAGCACTGATATGGCATCGTTTTTTACATTTTGCAGGTGGAATTTTATCTCATCAGCGTGGCGGTGCGATATTGGACTATAGGCATTTACATTCTCATTTACACTCACAAAATGGCTACTTGCGCTTAGTTTTTTACCAGCACCGCTTACGCCACTTTTTGCATCTATCATTACGCCAAATTTTGTATCAATATACTCCAAAAATGGCAAAATTGCTAAAATTGAAGCTGTTGGATAACAGCCTGGATTTGCCACCAATGATGCTGTTTTGATGCGTTGTCGGTTTAGTTCTGGTAGTCCATAAATGGCGTGAGATAGGTTTGTGGTATCAAGATGTGGGCAGTAGTTTTTTTCGTAAAGTTCTTTGCTTAAACGATAATCAGCCGATAAATCAACAACCTTAACGCCATTTTGTATTAAAATTTTTGCATATCCCATTGCTTCTTGATGAGGTAGTGCCAAAAATACTAAATCGCATTTTTTCGCAGCTTCATTTGCATCGGCTTTGCTAACATCTATATCTAGCACGTCTTTTAATGATTCAAATATATCTGAAAGGCTTGCTTGATTAGATGCGGCGACATATGTAAGCTTAAAATAAGGATGAGATAAAATCAGCCTAATAAGCTCAAATCCAGTATAGCCACTAACGCCAATTATGCCTACATTCATTTTAATTTCCAAAATTTATTGGCTTATAACAAACTTCTGAAATTTCGACATCCTTAACACCATTTGGTAGTGTTAGGCGTATTTCATCGCCTTCGGTTTTGCCAATTAGTTGCTTTGCAAGTGGTGAGCTTATAGAAATTAATCCACGCTCTAAATCGCTCTCGCTTACGCCGACTATTGTGTATGTGCTTTCAAGCTCTGTATCTACGTCTAAGATGGTCACGGTCGAGCCAAATCTCACTCTATCATGATTATAAGCAGATGGATCTATTACCTCGGCATTGGCCAGTAGTGCTGATAGCTCGGCTATTCTTGCATCGATAAATGCTTGTTTTTCTTTGGCTGCGTGGTACTCGGCATTTTCTTTTAAGTCCCCATAACTTCTTGCTACGTCTATTTCTATTACGATAGCTGGACGTTGGTTTTGCTTTAAATCTTTTAGTTCTGCTTCGATTTTTTCAAAGCCATATATTGTCATTGGTTCACTCATTAATCATCCTTTGTTGTGGTTAAATTTACTCATTTGTCTTGCTATTAATTAGGCTATTTTTATGTGCTTTGTTGTGCTTTTTGGCTTCACAACTTACAATCACTAAATATAAGCCTAAAACACGACTTTAAATTTCTTAAATAACAATCTCAGCATTTAGTCGTTTAAGAAATTTAAAGCAATTTGTTATTTTTTAAAATTTCAGCCACATTTTTACTGCTGCCACTGCCTAAATATTCTCTTAAATTTATGCAACTTTTTAAAAATTTTTCCTTATCACAATTATAATAATCATCAAGCAATGCTTTTGGCGTAACTTGCTCTTGAATAAGCTCAGTATGCAAGGCGTCTTGCCCTGTAAAATCAAATATTATATTTGCCAAACCTGCATGTTTTACACTCACTAATTGTCTGGCTATACATATATCAATTGCTTTTGCTTTAAAACACAGCACAAACGCAGTGCCAATGAGTGCAGCCTCAAGTGTGGCGGTGCCTGAGCATATGAAGGCAAACTCGCTTTCATAGAGTGCTTTTGGCGTATCATGAACTATCACAAAATCGCTTACATCGCCGTAAATTTCATCTATATTGTTTGTTAAAAATGGCGGCACAACTAAAAGCTTTTGTTTATCTTTTATTTGCTTGGCTACATCGCGATAAATTGGCATTAAACTTGAAATTTCAGCCTTTCTAGAGCCTGGCAAAAAGGCTATTTTCCCACTCTCTTTAAAGCTTGTTTTTTGAAATTTTAACTCGTCTAAGAGAGGGTTGCCTACGTATATTGAACTAGGATAAATATCCTTTTCAAAAGGAAAAATAGAAGCAAGATTGTCGCAAAATTTCTGTACTTTTTTTGCTCTGCTTGGTCTCCATGCCCATGCTTTTGGTAGTATGTAGTAGGTGATTGGCGTTTTTATGTTTGCGTTTTTTATTGCTTTGGCAAGAGGTAGGTTAAATGCTGGACTATCTATAAGAAGCACAGCATCGGCTTTTTTAGCAAGTTGCGTCATATGAGTGATGGCCTTTTTGGCTTTGAGATATAATCTAGCTACCCCTATAAAGCCCATCGCTGAAAATTCTGAGCTTTTCATAAACGGTGTGCCAAAACGCTCATCAAAAATTCCCATTATTTCGTCATTTTTGCTTAGGTGTTTTAAAATTTCAGCTAGATGTAAATTAGCTGACGGCTCAAGCGAAGAGATTAAAATTTTTCCCATTTTTATCCAAGTTTTTGGCTAAATTATAGCCTAGTAAGCTTAAAATTAGTTCGATGTGCTTAAGGTTTATTCGATTAAATACGCTTAAGCTAAAATTTAGATTGATACTTTACAATTAAACTTATAAATGTTAAAGGAAAATGCATAAAATTAAACAAATTTCTACTCATGGTTGCCCTATTTTTTGGCTTAAATTTAGTTGCAAATGATAGCTTTACGCACATTAGAAACGCCACGGCAAAGATAAATTACGCTGGAGTTACATTTTTGCTAGATCCATATCTTGCACCAAAGGATGCTTACGAGGGCTTTGTGGGGACGGTAAATAGCCACTTGCGTAATCCAAGACTGCACTTGCCATTTAGCACAGATGAGATACTAAAAGGCGTTGATGCAGTTGTTGTTACGCACACGCATGATGATCACTGGGATAAGGCGGCACAAGAGCTTATACCAAAGGATATGCCGATATTTGTTCAGCACAGCGAGGATAAAAAACTACTCAAAACTCAGGGCTTTAAAAATATTACAATCATCTTTGAAAGCGTAAATTTTAAGGGTGTAGAACTTCATAAGACGGGCGGAGCACACGGTAGCACGCAGATGTATGCGAATGCTGGGCTTGGTGAGCTTTTAGGTGATGCAATGGGTGTGGTGTTTAAGGCAGATACTCACAAGAGCCTTTATGTGGTGGGTGATACGATCTGGACGGCTGATGTAAATAAGGCATTTATCAAGCACAAGCCTGAAATCATCGTGCTAAACACCGGCTACGCTCAGGTGCTTGGCTTTGAAAATGAGAGCATTATCATGGGCAAAAATGATGTGAAAATGGCAAGTGAACTGATGCCAAACTCGCTAATCATCTCCGTTCATATGGACGCTGTAAATCACGCAATGCTAAGTCGTGATGAGCTTAGAGAATTTATCAAAACCGAGAGTATAAAAAACGCTATCGTGCCAAATGATGGAGATAAAATCGAGTTTTAAGCGTGTAATTTTGTGCTTGTAAATTTAGGCTTACTCAAAAGGTAAGCCTAAAATAATAGAAATTTTGTGAGATTGAACCTGCTATAACATGCTTTTTGTGGATTAAATTTTAATAGCTTACTTGTTTAAAATGTTTCAAAAATTAAATTTTATTTTGTGAAAAATCATGGCTTTTGTAATTTTGTGCCATTTATGTAGGTTTCTAAATTTATCAAATTTCTAGCCCAAAATCGGGCTAGTTTTTAATAAATTTCTAAATTTTACTGACAACCCTCGCATTCGATACTTCTGTCGGCTACGTTATTTACCTTTTCGCTGTCTGGGCTTTCGCTTCTTAGATAGTAGGTTGATTTTAGTCCGAGCTGCCACGCAAGGGTGTAAATTTCGCTTAGATAGCCACCACTTGCCTTATCAAGACTCATAAATATATTTAAGCTCTGACCTTGATCTATCCACTTTTGGCGGATCGCACCAGCTTTGATTAGCACACGCTGATCTAGCTCGTAGGCTGGGGTGTAATACTGCCATGTGTCAGGGCTTAGGTTTGGCACGACGTTTGGTATCATACCGCTTAGGTTATGTTCAAACCACTTGCGTTTATACACAGGCTCGATGGTCTGAGTTGTGCCAACTAGGATAGAGATCGAGCTAGTCGGTGCGATAGCCATAAGATATCCGTTTCTCATGCCATCAGCCTTTACTTTGGTGCGGAGTTTTTCCCAGTCACAACTGTTTTCATCAAAAAGCCCACCGCGATTTACCAGAGCTTTTGCATTTTCATTTGCACTATCTATCGGAAAAATTCCCTTACTCCATTTTGAGCCTTCAAATGTTGGATATTTGCCCTTTTCAACGGCTAAATTTGAGCTTGCATAGATCGCTTGATAGCTGATGTTTTCCATTATGCTATCGATGAGTGCTAGGTGATCGTAGCTGCCCCATTTGACTTGTTTTGTGGCTAACATCTCAGCCTCGCCCATGACGCCTAGTCCTATCGCACGAGTGTCAAGGTTGGTGTGTTTAACTTTAATATGCGGATAGAAATTTAAATCAATTACATTATCTAGCATACGCACGGCCACAGGCACGGTACGTGCGATGTCTTGCGGTGTATTTATCTTGCTTAAATTTATACTTGCTAGGTTGCAAACGGCGGTTTTGCCTTCAATCGGTTCTTTTTCAACTATGAAAATTTGTTTGCCGCCAACACTATCAAGAGCGGATAGTTTTTTAGCCTTTTTGGTGATGCCAACATCGGTGGTTACGTCGTCTTCTTCGTTATACAAAGCTACGCTCATGTCGCTAAATGTAAGTTTGATTTTGTAGTAATTTGGATCGGTATTTTGAAAAATTTCAGTGCATAGATTTGAACTTCTGATAATGCCTGTATGGTCGTTTGGATTGGCACGGTTGGCATTATCTTTAAATGTTAAAAACGGCATGCCTGTCTCAAAGTAGCTTGTAAGAATTTTCTTCCAAAGTTCTTTTGCGCTTAATGTATTTTTTTGTATATTTTCATCGTTTTCATACTCAACATAGCGTTTTTCAAACTCTTCACCGTATAGATCGCACAAATCAGCCGTTTGAGCTGGGTCAAACAAGCTCCAAAGCCCATTTTCTTGCACTCTTTTCATAAACAGATCATTTATCCAAAGTGCTGGGAAAAGCTCGTGTGCACGGCGACGCTCTTCGCCTGAGTTTTTGCGTAGATCGATAAAGTCACCCACATCCATATGCCACGGCTCGATATACACGGCTATCGCACCCTTTCTAGTGCCTAGCTGATCGACGGCAACGGCTATGTCGTTGGTTACTTTTAAAAATGGTATGATGCCACCAGCTGCGTTTTTGTGTCCGTCGATGCTACCGCCCATCGCACGAACCTTGCTCCAATCCCAGCCAATGCCTCCGCCAAATTTTGACAGCAACGCCATCTCTTTGTAGCTATCAAAAATTCCTTCTATGTTATCAGGTGTTGATCCTATGTAGCATGAGCTTAGCTGGTGGCGCGGAGTTCTTGCGTTTGAAAGTGTTGGCGTGGCAAGCATGACTTCAAATTTGCTAATAAGATCGTAAAATTTCTTCGCCCAGCCCTGAGAATCAAGCTCGTTTTGTGCTAAAAACATCGCAATCGCCATGAACATATGCTGAGGAAGCTCGATTGGTGCACCATTTTGATCCTTGATAAGATAGCGATCGTAAAGGGTTTTGATCCCGAGATAGGCAAACTGCAAATCTCGCTCAGGCTTGATGTGAGAGTTTAGGTCATCAAGGTCGTATTTGTCTTTTAGTCCTGGCACGATGCGACCTGCTTTTTCGCCCTTTTCTAGGTATTCGCGAAGGTGATTGTAGCCGCTAAATCCAGTCACTTTGTGATACAAATCATACAAAAATAGCCTTGCCGCAACAAACGTCCAGTTTGGGCGATCGATGTCGATCTTTTCGACTGCTGTTTTTATGAGAGTTTGCTGTATCTCTTCGGTCGTGATCATATCACGAAACTGGATTTTTGCATCGACTTCAAGCTCACTTAGGCTTACGTTTTCTAATCCCTCCACCGCTTCGCTTGTGTATTTTTTGATCTTACTAATGTCTAATAATTCAGTCCTGCCGTTACGTTTTACTACTTTCAATATATGCCCTTATTTAAATTTTTATATATTGTATCTTATGATATATTTTAAACAACTTATACGTATTTATTAATTTTACATCACAGAATTTTTCCTTGCCGTTTTTGTAAGTGAATACAAACACAAAATCATTACGAGAATGTATAAAATATATGTGGATTTGTATGTTTGTGAGTTGATTTTGTCTAGTTTTATAGCATTGTAAATTTTAAGATAAATGTCTTGATTTTCTACGATTGTTTTTGTTTTAATAAAATCATCTTTATTGCCTGTAAAATTATCTATTGATTTTGGAGCAAATAGCAAATCAAACATATTCTCTAAAGTTTCTTTATTGGCTATGATAATTTCTCTTTGATTTATTATGCTACCTTCATCAAATTTTGTCTCGCTTTTTAAGTCGCAATCTCTAAAGGATAGCCTTGTTAAATTTGATAAAATTTCATAGTTTGCTTTATTGATTTCTTCTAATAAAAGTTGATTTTGCATATTTTCTTTGTTAAAAATATTTAGCGTTGGGTTTATAAGCTCTGGATGAATAAGTAAAACAGAAACCAAAATAACATATGAAACAGTTTTTGTGATTATGATTGCAATTTTGCTTTTTTGCATAAACAAGTAAAATGCCAAAAAGGTAAATAAGCCATACATCAAAATGCCGAAAGTTACATATGATATATGTTGCAATGGTAAAGTGATCATTGTAAAAACAAGACTTAAAAATACAATTGCCCGAATACTTAATAAATGTATTTTTTTCTTATTAGATGCCACTAGGATGGCAAGGCAACCAATCAAGATAATACTTAGAATAGTATATATAGCTTCCATTCCTTGTTGTATGACAAAAGAGTTAAAATTATAAGTGCATAGCAAATTTAATCCATAAGTTGCTATCATTAAGATAGTAAAATTAAAAATTTTATTTAAATTTGTATGATGATTGCTGGTATTGCGGTATAAATATAAAACCATATAATCAAACCATAGCGTGAAATTATTTATTTTTAATTTATTAATGCTAATTAAAATTTTTCTTTTCCAAGCACATTTTTTTGTAGAAAACAGATAAAGTAATATAGTGAATATTGTAAATAATAAAAGATATAATATAAACTTTGCAGTATTCCTGAAAATATTAAACATTGATTTTATAGACCATATTAATATTAATATTAATACTAATATTATAAACTTTATAAATTTAAAAAATCTAATTATATTTATATCTTGCTTATCTGTTCTTTGTATATACATATCTTGTTTATTTTGTTGTTTGGCGGTGTATTTTTTGATGCCTAGACTGCATTCTAATTCCATCTCTTTGCAATATAACTCGGCTTTGTGGTGATTACTTGCATCTATTAAATTTCCGCTGCTATTTAGCGTATGCTTAAGCAGGGCAAATGAACTTCGAAAATCTGAATATACTTTTGTATAAATCTCTTGCTCTGGTTTATTTGTATGTTTATCGTCATTAAGTCTATTTTTTGCTTCTTCGTCACAATCTCGTTTAATATCATCAAAAGTTTTTGAATTAAAAGCCATGTTGATTAAAATCGCTTTTTTATCAAAAGATACACTGCTAAAATTCGGTGTTTGGCAAAACGTAACCCCATAAAAAGAGGCTGTATTTTTAAATTCACACTCATGAAAATCAGCAAATTTATTAAATATGGAGTTATTAAAATAGACATTGTTTTTAAAAATACTATTTTTTAAATTTACAATATCATAAAAATGGCTATCTTTAAAATTTGCATTTTCAAAGATACAATCATTAGCAATAAATTTACCATTAACATCGCAATTTTCAAAGATAAAATTTTCAAATTTAGAGCCGCTTATTTTTATGCTTGAATTAAAAATGCAATCTTTAAATATGATATTTTTAAAATTTGTTGAATTCAAAACTATATTTTCATTCATAGAGTAAAATTCGCAATCTAAAAATGTTAAATTCTCTTTTATTTCAGTATCTGATTTACGAGATTCAAATATTTCAATTTTGCAGTTTTTAAATGCTATATTCTTAAAATCATTTATTAGTACATAGCCTAAGTTTTTACATTCATGAAATTCTATAATATCTTGTTGTAAAATATCTTGCAATTGCTCATTCTTTACCATGTTAATTTGATCAACATCTTGCACGATATGCACTCGTTTTGTATAATCAACTCCTATCTCATTTCTAAATTTAACTTTGTTGTCGCCAAAAATTTCTTGTAATTTTTTATGATTTTGAACAAAATTATCTGATTTATTTAAATTTAATTCCATTAATTTTCACTTTTTAATATAAAAGATACTACTAATACCAAAAATACAAAGCCGATGATGTGATTTAGTCGCAGACTCTCGTAGCAAAAAACTACAAATGTAAAGATGGTAAAAATGCTTAACGATGTGATCTTTTGCATGACTTTTAACTACCAAAGATCGAAGCTCCCACCGTTTGCGGTGTAGCCTACGCAATTGACTGGAACTTGAAAGCAATACTAAAAACGCCACACACCAGCTGATGGCGATGACACTAAAAAGCGTGAAGTGGCTAGTGCTAAATTTCAGGTGTCCACACCACGCTAAGGTCATAAAGATGTTTGAACCTACGAGTAGGGCGATGGTGTAGGTGGCGTTTAGCAAGTGATGTCCTTAGAATTTTGTCTTTTGTGGCGAAAAATTTAGCAAAATTTGCCTTATGAAATAATTTTTAGCTCAATTTTTAATTATCTTAAAGTAATATTAAGCACAATGAGCTACGCTCTTAACATTACAAGTAGCATAAACAAAGGTCGTCAAATATTTGGCAAAAGACAAATGCTACTCACCTGGGACAATAGTTATAGCTTCTAAATTTTGGGTCCAAAGCTCAAATAGTCAAAAATTAAAGTTTCTGAAATGAATTAGCTACCCTTTTTTCAGTATTAATGGTAGTTTGAAAATATTTTTGAAATATAATATTATGTAAACTATCAATATCTTGTTTGGTTACAATTTTAATTTTATTATCATCAAAAATTTCAACATATTCATCAGCATATTGCTTATAAATTTTAAAATTTTCATTTAAGATTTGTAGATTATCAATAATTTGTGCGATTTTTTGAAGCGAGGTCTTTGGTAGTTTTTCTAAATTCAAAATTGGATCAATATCTATTATTTTATTTGCTCTAAATATCTGCAAATCTTCTTTACTTGCCTCTCTATAATAGTGTGATAAATTTTTAAAAACCGCTGTTAAGTCACTAAATTTAAAAAAGTAAATTTTATCATTCATAAAAGCAATATCAGTTCTATTCTGTAATACAAGCACAGTATCTTTTGTATGCAGTGTTGCGGTATCTGAAAAAATCCAAAATGGCTTGTCTATCAGATTGGTTTTAAAAATTCTTTGAAAAAAGATTTTATTTTGTTTGATAACAAAAACATATTCTAAATCCAAAAGATACTTTTTGCTAATATCATTAGCACTTGTTGTGTTTAATAGGTTGCTTACAGAAAGACTTTCATCTTTATTTAGCTTAATAAAAAATATCTCATCTTCTTCTAGTTTATAACTTCCTTTTTCTTGCATAAAGTCAATCTTTTTTAGATTGTCTATTTTGTTATAGTTCCAAATATTTTTTATATTAGCAGTTGCAACCTTATAAAATTTCTTTTTACCTGAACCAAATATTGAAATTTCACCCATTTTAATCCTTTTGTAAAAATGTAAAATCATTTAGTTTTATTAAATTATTCAATTGCCTATCACTTGTTTTTATTTTCTGTTTTGACATTAAAAATAATCTATAATTAGAATACTCTTTTTTTGGATCATCTGGGATATTTCCACCTTTGATGCTAACTTCATAAAAGTTAAAACCAAAAAGAACAAATGGATTAAAAAAACTAAATTTGCATCTTTGAATTAAAATAAAAACCCCAGTAAAAATTATCATAAACAACTCCACGTCCGTATTATCTATGCTTAAAGCTATAACAAAATATGCAACATATATAGGCACAAATTTTGGCTCTGCAATCTCAATAAAATCACACATGGTGCTTTCTTTTCCATGATCTTTTAAGCGTAGTATTAAAAATAAATTTGAATAAATAAAAGAGAAAATAAAAAGACCAAGGGCATAGCAAGGCAAATGATTTTTCAGCAAAAAAACGATAATAATCGGAGAAACTGCTGAAAAAATATAAATTTGAGTACCAAATTTTATAATAAAATGTTTCATTTTTTATTCTTTAGTTATTACTCCCCCAAACACCCTTTCAAAAATTCTATCCACGTTTTTCGTGTAGTAAGCATAGTCAAAGCACTCTTTTATCTCGTCTGCCGAGAGTGATTTTGATAGATCTTCATCGGCTAGTAAATTTTGCAAGAACAAGCTCTCGCCATTTGCATTAAGTGCTGGTTTCCCACTTTGCAAGTCCGCCCAGACTTTCATCGCGTTTCTTTGCACGATCTTATATGCGTCTTCCCTTGATATACCACGCATCGGAAGCTGTAAAAGCACACGCTGAGAGAACACGAGACCACCAGTTAGATTTAAATTTTTCATCATATTTTCTGGATAAACGACTAGGTTTTTAACTAAATTTGTAAGGCGTGCGAGCATAAAATCCGCCGTCACAAAGGCATCTGGCAGGATAAATCTTTCAACCGAGCTGTGGCTGATGTCTCGCTCATGCCACAGAGCGACATTTTCCATCGCTGGAGTGGCGTATGAGCGTAGCATTCTGCAAAGTCCTGTGATATTTTCGCTAAGCACTGGATTTCGTTTGTGTGGCATCGCTGAGCTGCCTTTTTGTCCTGGGCTAAAATACTCTTCGCACTCATAAACTTCAGTGCGTTGATAGTGGCGAATGGCAACCGCGATCTTTTCACAGCTTGACGCAAGTATCGCTATAGCGTTCATCACCTGTGCGTAGCGGTCGCGTTGTATGACTTGATTTGACGCTGGAGCTACGCCAAGCCCTAGCTCCGCACAAGCAAGCTCTTCAAGCTCGAGCGGTGCATGAGCGAAATTTCCCATCGCTCCGCTTATCATGCCTACACTTATGACTTTTTTTGCGTGTGAGATGAGTTCTTTTGCACGTTTGATCTCATCGTGCCATATCGCCACAACTAGACCAAATGTTATCGGTTCGCCGTGAATTCCGTGGCTGCGACCGACCATAAGCGTGTTTTTATGCTCCATCGCACGAAGTTTTAGTGCGTCAAGCAGCTCGTCTATGTCAGCTTCGATTATCTCGATACTATCGCGAATTTGAAGTGCTACAGCGGTGTCGATACAATCGCTTGAAGTCATACCGTAATGTACAAATCTACTCTCCTCGCCAAGGCTTTCGCTCACACTTGTTAAAAATGCGATTACATCATGCTTTGTTGTCTTTTCGATCTCATCGATTCTGGCGACATCAAATTTAGCATTTTTGCAAATTTTCTCGCAGTCTTCATCGCTGATAAAGCCTAGTTTATTCCATGCTTTTACAGCTGCCTTTTCGACCTTTAACCATGCGTCGTATTTTGCCTGTATGCTCCAATTTTTTGCCATTATCTCACGAGAGTAGCGCTCTACCATAATATGCCCTTTATTTGAAATTTTGTATAATTTTGAAGCCTTGATTATATAAAAATGGCTCTGAAAAGCTGGTTAAAATCTACAAATAAAAGGAAAAATTTGCCCTATATAAATAAAAAAATAGCCATCGCGAACGGCAAAAAAGCGTATGAAATTTTGCTAGATTTGGGATATGATATGCGCTCGGCACAACGCCTCATAGATAGAGCTAGACTTGCGTGTAATGGCGAGGTTGTGCGTGAGAAAAATGCTATCTTGCATGGCGATGTAACACTGATAGAATACGAGTGCAAGCCACGCTGGTTAAAGCCTATTTTTGAAACGGCGGAATTTGCGGTGTTTGACAAGCCAAGTGGAGTGCTAAGTCATCCAAACGGCAGACACTGCGAATATTCGCTAAATGATGAAATTTACTCGCTTTTTGGGCGTGAGGCTGCCGTGGCTCATCGGCTGGATAAAGAAACTAGCGGACTTATCGTCGTGGCAAAAAATAAGGCTTCGCAAATTAAGCTAAAAGGGCTGTTTGAGAGTAGGGCGGTGAGTAAGAGCTATCTAGCGATGGTGCGAGGCAAGGTGTGTGCGAGTGAGCTTGTAAGGCAAGGTTTGGCAATGGAATTTAAGGCTTTAAGTGATGATGAGAAAATTTACACCAATGAGCTTGAGTGTGTTAAAAATGGCGATGAATTAGCTTTAAAGCAGGGCGAAAAATCAGCAGAAAAATTTGATGAAAATTCGGAGCGAGAATTTCTAAAAAGTAGTTTTAGCTCATTACTCTGCGATAGGATAAATTTTGATAATGAAGTTTTTATCGTAAATGCAAGTATGGGACTTGCGAAAAACTACGATGATGTAAAAACTAGAATGCGGATTTGCAGTGTGACTCAGGGCGGAAAGAGTGCCGTGACGGTCTTTGAAATGCTGTGTTATGATGAAAGGGCAGACGCTAGTTTGCTTCGGTGCTATCCGCTAACTGGACGGCAACATCAGATAAGGTTGCATTTGTTTCACGTGCAACATTGCATTTTAGGTGAACCACTTTACGGGCTTGAGCGAGATGATGTGGTGAGAATTTTAGACGGCGAGATGAGCGAAGATGAGCGGATAAAACTCACTGGTGCAAGTCGGCTTTTGCTTCATGCGGATGAAATTTCGTTTGAGTTTAAAGGCGAAAAATTTCTGATAAAAAGTGCGGTTGATGTGAGAATGGACTTTTATAAAAATTTAAAGTAGTTTTTATTTTAGCCTAAAATTTTTATTTTCTTCTGCTATTATTTCTAGTTCTGCTAGATTTTTACGATTTTGATTTAAAAGCTCGTCAAATTTAAATCCTAACATCACAATACGATAAAGTTCCGGTTTATTTTTTCGCCAATTATAGATAGTTTTTGTATCAATTTTCAAAATTCCAGCCATATCTCGTTGTGATAAATTTACCATTTTACTTACCTTGTTTTTGTATGATTTTAGACTAAGAATTTATAACTCTCAACAAAGTAAATATTTCTTTACTTATATAATATATAAGTAATAATTACTTATATTTATTAATTATTAAGGATATAGAATGTAATATTTCCTTATAAAACTTTTTAAAGGAGCAAGTTATGCCAAAAATAAATTGGAATGGTAGAGAGTGTGACGGCTGGGTGTGGGATGGTAGAGAATTGAAACCAAAAAATGGTGCAAATGCAAGTAATACTTGGGTGTATGATGGAAAAACATTAAAGCCAAAAAATGGTGCAACCTCGAACAATACTTGGATTTATGAAAGAAATGAGCTAAAACCAAAAAATGGAGCAACCTTAAGTAACACATGGATAGTCCAGGGAGATAAGGTTAAGCCAAAAAATGGTGCTAACTCATCAAATACCTATGATGCAAATGGGGCTCCGCTACCTATAATCGCTGGTAAAGTTGCATTAAGATTGTTTTAGGTGAGCTTTATGGAGGATTTTTGGGGAGCCAAATATATCCTAGATGATAGATATTTGCATCTGATTTATTAAATAAGGGGCGAAGTTTTAAGAAATTTTTTACTATTTTTACTGAAAAAATTTTCAAAATAAACCTAAAATCCGCCATAATATCTCATAAAATGAATGAAGAAAGTATAGTTTTTCCACTTATATATCCTAGTGAAAAATACAATTATAGTGCTATTTCATATGCGTTATACGAGCAATTTGACTGCGTGATTAGTGAGTTTGCATATAAATCAGACTGTAAATTTAATCAAAGATTTATCGATTTTGTCGCTTTTAATGAAAATCTTAGTATTGCCATGGAAGTTAAACGCATCGATTTAGAATATGATAAAAATTTACGCAATAACACTTTAAATATTATATCTAATGGCTTTTTACAACTTTATGATATGCAAAAAACAAAAAGCATTCGTTTTAGCTATGACTTTAAAATTCTTTTTGTAATCTGTCCCATATGGGTCAAAAAATCCAAAAAATCACTGGATAAATTAAAAACTGATAATACAAATTTGCCTAAAAAATTATTGGATAATATTGCTACTTGGCTCGATGGTCGGAGAAATTCTAGTGTATTGTGTGCTACGCTTGATATGCGTGAGTGTATATATGGCGATAAAATTTTACCTTTTGAAGGAGAAAATATACCATATATTATGCTTTTTGCTATTGTTTTGGGAAATAAAAATATTAAAAATAAATATTAAAATGAGGTTATATGCAAAATATTAAAACAATCGTATCATCAAATTTATGGAATAGCTTTATTTTTGCTGTAATTATGCTAAATGCTGTTGTTTTTGGGCTTGAAACCATACCTAGTCTTGGAAAATATGAGTTTTTATTTGCCATGATAGATAATGTTTGTTTAACTATTTTTACGATTGAAATTTTTATACGTTTGTATGTTTATAGACTTGAGTTTTTTACAGATAAAGTAGAGCGTGGTTGGAATATTTTTGATTTAATTGTTATTGGTGTTAGTATTTTTTCTATAAGTTATATAATACTGCGAAGTTTTCGTGTTTTACGGCTCTTGCAAATCTTTTCTCATTTTACTTCTATGCGACTTGTTACCAGTGCTATTTTACACACTATACCAGCTATGTTTTCGGTTATTATTGTATTGATGGTATTTTATTACGTGTATGCATTATTGTGCGTAAATTTATTTGGAGCTGAGTTTCCAGAGTATTTTGGGGATTTAGGCAGTAGTTTTTTTACACTTTTTCAAATTATGACTTTTGAAAGTTGGTCTGAGAGCGTTGTTAGACCTATAATGAAGCTTTATCCATATGCATGGATATTGTTTGTTAGCTATATTTTTATAGTTTCTTTTGTTGTGTTAAATTTAATTGTGGCTGTTATTGTAAATAGTTTAGATGAGATAAAACAAAAAAGTAACGTTTAGTTTTGTGTAAAACACCATCATGATGTATCTTGTTACTGGTTATTGTTTGGTGTAGTTTTTTGACACTATTATAAATTTAGTTCATTTGTATCGGTTTTGTTGGTATTTTTGTTTGGTAAAATAATTTTATGGTTCATGAAAATGTTAGTAGATTTGGTTTGTAGCCATTTTATTTTATGGCTACAAAATTGTGTTTAACTCATAAGGATTAAATTTGCGTAGCTAAACTTTTTTCTCATCTCGCACGACTTTTATTATAAAGCCAACTCCTACTAACGCCACAACTGCTAAAAACGCAACCTGTGCTATATCTAAAACGCTCACGCCTTGCTCCTTTTGCTTACGCTTTTGTTAGTGTTAGCTTTGTTTGATATTTTATCTTTTGCTGTTTTTAAACTACTAACACTAGTGACTTTGTTAGACTTTTTGTTAGCAGTAATGTTTGGCGTTAATTTAGATGTTTTAGCTGAGTTTTTACTAACGGAGTTATCTTTTTGTGAGTTTTGTTTTTGGCTTGTTTTGTTAGCAGTTTTTTGTGATGAAATTTTACTAACATTTTTACTAATGTTAGCTTGATTTGCACTAACAGCGTTTGGGTTTATCTGCTCCTTGCTTCGCTCTTTTAGCTGACCGCAAGCCGCCGATATGTCAAGTCCTTTGCTTTGGCGGATTGTGCAACTAACGCCATGAGCGGACATATAGTCTTGAAATTTTATCATCGTTTGGGTATCTGGACGAGCGTATGGACTGCCTTCGTGCGGGTTAAAGTAGATGAGATTTACCTTAGCTTTGATACCGTGCAGTAGCTTCACAAGCGTTTTGGCGTCTCTTATGCTGTCATTTAGCCCCTTTATGACTAGATACTCAAACAGCACTCGCTTACGCATATCCACTGGAAACTCACGCACAGCTTGCATCACGGCTTCGATGTTATACGCCTTATTCACAGGCATTAGCTTTGTGCGTAGTTCATCGGTTGTGGCATGTAGTGAGATGGCAAGAAGCACACCTAGGTTTAGCTCTCCAAGTTTTTTTATCTGCGTGGCTAGACCGCTTGTAGAGATAGTTTGGCGACGCGCAGCGATAGCAAGCCCGTCATTTTCTTTTAAAATTTTAATCGCTGTTGCGACATTTGCTAAGTTGTCAAGTGGCTCACCCATACCCATATAGACGATGTTTATACGGCGTTCGTATGGTATGTTGTTTGCTTTTTTTATCCATAAAATTTGACCTACTATCTCGCCTGGAGTTAGATTTCGCGTAAGTCCGCCCTTTGCCGTCAGACAAAAACTACAGCCCATGCGACAGCCAACCTGCGAGCTAACGCATATAGTGTAACGAGCGTGGCGTTTGATACCGCCGTCTTCGTGTGTTAGCTCCTCTTTCATCGGTAGCAGGACACTTTCTATGCGTGAGCCATCGGTCGCTTCGAAAAGATATTTTATGCTTTTATCTAGGCTAGTTTCGCTTCGCACACATTTTAGTGGCTCGAAGTGGAAATTTTCTTTTAAATTTTCACGCAACTCTTTTGGTAAATTTGTCATCTCATCAAAGCTATCGGCGTATTTTTTATATATCCACTCATAAATTTGCTTTGCACGAAATTTAGGCGTTACAAGCGTTTCTAACTCATTTAAAGTAAGATCAAGTATATTTTTCATATCAAGCCCTTCTCTTCAAGATAGTTATGTAGCATATCTTTTGCAAGGGCGTGATTTTTCACAAATTCGGTATGTGCGTTTGTGTCACAGAAATTTGTCGCTACAAAAATCCCTTTTGCATCTATACCAAATTTCTGTGCAGTGGCAAGAACAGCGAAAAACTCCATATTTTCCGCATATGCACCAAGTTCAAAAAGCTTTTTGGCACTCTCTTTGTTTTTGGTTATGAAATTTGACGAGTTTATGAATGTTTCTTGTGAAACATCATTAAAAATATCTTGCGGAACAGGCACATAAGATTTATCGTCAAGTAGCGAAATTTCAATATTTGCAGCATTTTTGCTCTCAAAAATTTCAAACAACTCGCCCTTTTGATACAGCCCAGCAGAGCCAACGAAAATGATCTCACTAGGCAAGAAATTTCGCTCACTTTTTGTGTTTTTAGGGGTAAAATCAGCTAAAATTTTAGCCATATTTGTATCAGCTTCGCACTCTCTTTGTATTATTTTTGCTAAGTTTTCATCACTATTTTTAAAGCTTTTTAGCTCATCAAAAAGGGCGAGTTTAGTTAAAATTTCACTCAGATTTATGCCACTTTGCACTAGCCCTATGCCGATTGGCACAGCAAAATCAAAACTCTCACTCTCTCCAGCACACACTATCAATCTTTTCATTTTTATCTTTCGTCTTAAATTTAGTCAATGATAGCAAAAAGTGGCTAAAACTAAGTAAAATTCATCGTATTTTTAAGGAATAAAGCAAATGATTTTAGTCCGATAGCAAAGCCAAATTAACCGCTTCGTCTATATGTATCATCGTTGTGTCAAAAAGCTTTATGTCAGTGTCGTTTTGTGTTATCACAAGCCTTATTTTAGTGCAACCTAATATCACACCCTTCGCACCATTTTTGCTTAAATTTGAGATTATTTGTAAAAATTTTCACGCGAAGTAGCTGAAATTTTGCCCAAACAAAGTTCATTAAAGATTATGTCATTTACAAATTTCATCTCGCTTTTATTTGGCAAAATAACTTGTATGCCGTTTTGCGTAAGTCTATCTTTATAAAACGCCTTTCATTGTATTGTGCCAAGAAGACCGACTTTATCGACGTCTTATGCTTGTAATGCTTTTAGTGTAGCGAGCTATGTGAATTATTTGGATTTTTACAGCTTGGCTCACATTTTCATAGACCTTATGCATAGTGTTGGTGTAAATCAGTACAAAATTAGTCCCAGCAAACTCTAAAATCCTTACATGATGAGCTAAAAATTTACCAGCTCTATCCCATTTATTTTCACTGACATATCTCTATTTCTTCGAAATTCACGCTACTTAGTAAAATTTCTGCACTATTTAGCCCACCTAATTGTTCATTTATTTTACGGTTTATTCATAACTCATTACGCCTATAAGTCCGATTTTGTATAAATTTTTTTGTTAAATTAAATCTTAATTTTAATATCACTTTAAGATTAAAATTTCGCTCAGTCTTATCGCATTACACATCACTTTGGTGTGATTGACGTTACACAAACTAAAAGTTATCTCTCTTCTAGCTATCAACCTAGTGGTTTTTGCTATTAATTTATTTTGTAAATGATAGAAAGCGGCTAAATTTAAATATAAATTTCGCAAATTTTTAGCTCAAATCATAAACAAAATAAAAACAAAAATTTAGTGATTTTTAAGTGGGGGGGGGAGTAAAATATAGACTATAAATTTTATAAAGGAGAGCGTATGGATAAGTATGAAAAATATGTATTATCGTTTTTTACGAGTTGTTTATCTAGTATAGTTACTGCTATTTATATATCTGAAAAAGATACGCAAATAATAACATGGGTTTTTATGATTTTGTGTTTGTTTGGTATATTGATTATATTTTTCGTAACAAATCAAAAAGAAAAACTAAATGAGAAAAGGACTGAAAAGTAAATAAAAAGCATTACTATTAATTATGAATAAAAAACAATAAGGATAAAAAATGAAAAAATATTTTTGAGTTTGGCTATTTTGCCTATTTTGGCATTTTTGGTACAAATCAATATGCTGCCTTTTTAAGAAAATTTATGTTTAATATGGGATGGAGTGACTTCGCATCCATACCTATTTGCTGGTTTAGTATATCAACAAGGTATTGGAATATTATGCAAAAACTTTAAATATCTCACAAAGGCGTGTAATGCAAAGCGAGATGATTAAGGTAAATTTCAGGCTTGTATTAATCTTGGACTTATGTATGATAATAAACAAGGAGTAAAACAAGACTATAAAAAGGCATTAGAGCTATACGCCAAAGCGTGATGGCAAAGATGCTGTGGCTTGTAGTAACATTGGTATTATGTATGAGTATGGGTTTAGTGTAAAATAAATCATGTTAAAGATGTTGCTTATTTTTGTGGAGCGTGTGATATTAGGCGTGGCTGGTGTGTGATAATTTTAAATTACTACTTCGCCAAAGATAATACAAGAGCAAAAGAATACTTTAAAAAGGCATGTGATATGGGTAGTGTATTAGACCTTGGAGCAGATGCAAATAAGTGCAGACAAGTCTGCGATATGTATGATATACTAAAATGATTTTGGGCTAGTTTTAGCCCAAAAAATTATAAATCCACTAAATTTTCACACTCTAACACTCACGCCATTTTCGCTCAAATACCGCTTCAAAGCCAAAAATTCTATCTGCTTAAAGTGAAAAATACTCGCACTAGGAGCGCGCTAGTCTTTCATTTCGCAAAATAGGGCATTTTATGAAATTTAACTAAAACTAAAAGCGGATCGTATAAATAAATCCAAACTTACGACAACGCCAAATTTACAGCTTGCTCTATGTGGATTTGTGTAGTATCAAAAAGCAAGATTTCGCTGTCTTTTTGCTCTATCAAAAGTCCAATTTCAGTGCAGCCCAAAATCACTCCGCCAATCTCATTTGAGTGAGATCTTATAATTTGCAAAAAGCGATTTTTGGCGACTTGCGAGATCTCGCCTTTGCAAAGCCCATTAAAAATCGTATCATTTATAAATTTCATATCATTTTCATTTGGTACTACCACATTTACACCGCCATTTATAAGCACCTCTTTATAAAAATTTTCACGCATAGTATAGCTTGTACCAAGTAGCAAAACGCTTTTTACTTTGGCATTTTGCAGGGCTGTTAATGTAGCTGCGGCGATATGTAAGATGGGGATTTTTACGCTGTTTTGGACTATGTCATAGACTTTATGCATCGTGTTGGTGCATATAAGAATAAAATCCGCTCCGCCAAGTTCTAAAATTTTCGCGTGACCTGCCAAAATTTCACCTGCTTTTTGCCACTCGTTCTGCCTTTGGGTTTTTTCTATAGGTTCAAAATTCAGACTACTTAGCAAGATCTCAGCACTATTTAAACCGCCTAAACGCTCGTTTATAAGCCTGTTTATGCCGATGTAATAACTCACGCTTGATTCATAGCTCATTCCAGCGATAAGTCCGATTTTTTTCATATTTTTCCTTGTTGAAGTTTTGCCTAGGCGTTTAGCGTCTGAAATTTAAGTTTCAAATGCGAAAACTAGCCCAAAGCTAAATCCTAACACTCACGCCATTTTCGCTCAAATATCGCTTTAAAGCCAAAATTTCAATCTCTTTAAAGTGAAATATACTTGCCGCAAGAGCTGCGTCGGCTCCAGCTAGAAATGCGTCTTTAAAATGCACCATACTCCCAGCGCCACCACTTGCGATGACTGGGATATTTAGCTCACGGCTCATTTGTCCTGTAAGCTCTAGCTCAAATCCAGCCTTTGTACCGTCTGCGTCCATCGAGGTTAGCAAGATCTCTCCAGCCCCTCGCTCTTGCACCTCTTTTGCCCACGCAAAGGCATCCAGTCCAGTATCTACACGACCGCCGTTTATGAAGACGTGATAGGTATTTTGTTTGTTTTTTTGCTGTGCTTTACTGTCCATACTGCTTAAATTTTTTACCAGATTTTGGGTGAGTAAAATTTCGGAATTTTCTCCATTTAAAACGGCACTTTTAGCTATTAAGTTGCTGGTTTTTTCATTTAAATTTTTACACTCATTAAATCCCATTTTAAAGTCAGAATTTTCAGTAAAATTTTGCTTTACAAATGCATTTTGGGCTAAATTTTTCGTAGCCATTTTTTTCGCATCGATAGCCACAACTACGCACTGAGAGCCAAATTTTTTCGCGGCTTCGTCGATTAGTTTTGGATTGTGAATGGCGGCTGAGTTTAGGCTTACTTTATCGCAGCCGACATTTAGTAAAGCCGAGATATCATCGACCGAGCGTATGCCACCACCAACGGTTAGTGGTATAAACAGCTCTTTTGCGACACGAGCCACGACATCGACTATCGTTTTGTTTCCAAGGTGCGTGGCAGTAATATCTAGGAAGCACAGCTCATCAGCACCCTCGGCGTTGTAGCGTTTGGCAACTTCGACTGGATCACCAGCATCGACAAGTCCTACAAAATTTACGCCCTTTACGACACGTCCGTCTTTGACATCAAGGCAGGGGATAATGCGTTTTGCAAAATAGTTCATTTTAATCCTTTTATGGTTTTATAATATCCAAATTTCACTTATCTAATTATTATGTAAGTATTTTTTAGATACAATCCGTGCTTCATGGAAAAAGTAAAAGCAAAAAAGCAGTTCGGGCAAAATTTCTTAAAAGATAGCTCCGTCTTAGCAAAGATCATCCAAGCGATTCCCAAGCAAACCACGCCTGATTTTGGTGGGCGAGTTGTGGAGATTGGGCCTGGCTTAGGTGATTTGACTTCTTGGCTTTTAAATGCCGGTTTTGAACTGACAAGCTACGAAATAGATGGTGAGCTTGTGCCAAAACTTCAGGCAAAATTTAAAAATGAGCTAGAAGGTGCGAGATTTAAACTGATACATAAAGATGCAAATTTAGCGTGGCAAGAGCAGGGAAGTTTGCTTGATAAGCCTTATATGATTGTTGCAAATTTGCCGTATTATGTCGCGACAAAAATGGTGCTAAATGCACTTAAAGATGACCTTTGTGTCGGTGTGATAGCTATGGTGCAAAAAGAGGTTGCACTTAAATTTACCTGTAAAGGTGGTGAGAGTGAGTTTAGCTCACTTGGTGTTTTAGCACATCTTAATGGCTTAGCCAAATTACTTTTTGATGTAGCCCCTGAGTGTTTTGAGCCGACCCCAAAAGTAGTGTCATCAGTTTTTCAGATAAGCAAAACGCAAAAGCTAATCGCACAAGATGGAGTGTTTGATAGTTTAAGCGAATATGAGAAATTTCAAAGCTTTTTAAAGGTCTGTTTTGGTAGTCCCAGAAAGACATTGTTTAAAAATTTAAGCTCACGTGTTGATAAAAATTTATTAAGCGATATATTTTTAAAGCTAAATCTTAGTGCCACTATCCGTCCACATGAGTCAAATGTCGCCTTATATTTAGAAATTTATAAGTTAATAAGGAAAGACAATGAACGAAAACAACGAGACAAAATCAAATAATAGTGAAAAACAAAAAAAGAGATTTCGTCCAAAAAATAAAAGTAAAAACATGGCTAATACTAGTAGTTTATCTGGCGTAATAGATAATTTTTTTGCACCAGATAATCAAGAGACTAACACTAACAAACCAAGCACTAACAAAAAACCTAATTCAAATAAGCAAAATCATCAAAACAAGGGCAATAAGCAAAATAACAAAAATCAAAATACTAACAACACAAAACAACAAACTAACACAGAAACTAACAGTGAAACAAAAGAGTCAAAAAAGAAAAGCAAAAAAGCAAAGAGAAATCTGCCAGCCAAACTAAACGGCAACGAACCATGGCAACAAGATATCGCAAGTGCAATGAAAGCAAACGAAGCGGCACACGAGCTAATACTAGAGCCACTAAAATATCTAAACTCAAGCGAACATAAAATCCGAATAACACCACTTGGCGGACTGGGCGAGATCGGCGGAAATATGACTGTGTTTGAAACAGATACGAGTGCCATCATAGTAGATATCGGTATGAGTTTTCCAAGTGAAGGAATGCATGGGGTAGATATACTTATACCTGATTTTGACTATGTTAGAAAGATAAAAGACAAAATTGATGGCATAATCATCACTCATGCACACGAAGATCACATCGGTGCGGTGCCATATTTTTTTAAAGAGTTTAAATTTCCGATATATGCTACGCCACTTCCACTTGGCATGATAAATAATAAATTTGAAGAGCATGGCTTAAAAAACGAACGCTCTTTTTTCCGTTCAGTTGAAAAACGAAAGCCATACAGAATAGGGGATTTTGAGATAGAGTGGATACATATAACTCACTCAGTTATCGATAGCTCAGCACTTGCTATCACAACAAAGGCTGGGACGATAATTCACACGGGAGATTTTAAGATAGATCACACTCCAATAGATGGCTATCCGACTGATTTGGGGCGTTTGGCACACTATGGCGAAAAAGGCGTATTGTGCTTGATGAGTGATAGCACAAATAGTTATAAAGATGGCTTTACAAAAAGCGAAAGTAGCGTGGGTAAGACGTTTGATACGATATTTGCAAAGTCTAAAGGGCGTGTGATAATGAGTACGTTTAGCTCAAATATCCATAGAGTTTATCAGGCTATCGAGTGGGGTTTAAAATATAATCGCAAAGTCTGTGTCATAGGCAGATCGATGGAGCGAAATTTATTTACAGCCATTGAGCTTGGCTACATTAAACTAGATAAGAAAATTTTTATCGATGCAAATGAAGTTAGTAAATTTAAAGATAATGAAGTACTTATCGTGACAACTGGCTCTCAGGGCGAAACAATGTCAGCACTTTATCGCATGGCAACTGATGAGCATAAATATATAAAAATAAAGCCAACCGATCAGATAATCATAAGCTCAAAAGCGATCCCTGGTAATGAAAGTAGCGTTTCAAGAGTGCTAAATTTCTTAATCAAATCAGGTGCAAATGTTGCACATCAAGAATTTAGCGAGATTCACGTATCAGGACACGCTGCACAAGAGGAGCAAAAGCTAATGCTTCGCCTAATAAAGCCGAAATTTTTCCTTCCAGTTCATGGTGAATACAATCACATAGCCAAGCATAAAGATACAGCGATAAGCTGTGGTGTGGATGAAAAAAATATCTATTTAATGAGCGATGGCGATCAGATGGAGCTTTGTCAAAAATATCTAAAACGCATTCGCACTGTAAAAACTGGCAAGGTATTTATAGATAATCAAATAAACAAACAAATCGCTGATGATGTCGTAATAGATCGTCAAAATTTAGCCGAAGCTGGTGTCGTGATGATAATCGCACAAATTTCAAGTCATGAACATAAACTAATTGGCAAACCGCGTGTTATAAGCTACGGACTTGTTGCAGATAGACAAGATGCTGAGTTTAGTCGTGAGATGCAAGAAATTTTAGTTCAGTTTTTAAGCAATGTAAAAGAGGAGCTTTTAAAAGATAATAGAATGCTTGAAAGTCAAATTAGACAAGCGATACGTAAGCATATCTTTAGAAAAGTTAAAAAACACCCAACAATTGTTCCGATAATATACATAATGTAAAAGAGTGTTTGGCGGATTTAAATTTGGTGAAATTTTATATTTCACTTAGTTTTTACTATTTTTGTTGGTTGATTAAAGTAAAATATAGTGATAAGATGTAAGTTTGAGCGAGAGCCTTTATGGCTTGAAGGAATAAAATGAGTGAGTTTATAAAAATTGCACAAGATGTTTTAAGGCTAGAGGCAAACGAATTGTTGCAAAATGCACAAAATTTAGATGATAGTATAGAAAAAGCGGTAAATTTAATATACGCTACAAAAGGTAAAGTAGTCGTAACTGGCGTGGGCAAAAGTGGTCATATTGGAGCAAAGATAGCTGCGACATTAGCAAGTACTGGCACGTCAAGCTTTTTTTTGCACCCTACAGAAGCCATGCATGGCGATCTTGGTATGATAGGTATAGATGATGTTGTTTTAGCTATAAGTTTTAGTGGTGAGAGCGATGAGCTTAGTAAAATTTTGCCACATATTAAGAGATTTGGCGTGAAAATAATAGGTATGACTAGAGATAAAAATAGCACTTTAGCAAGTTTTAGTGATATCGTTATCATGCTAAATATCAAGCAAGAGGCATGTCCGTTAAATGCGGCTCCGACAAGCTCAACAACACTAACGTTAGCGTTAGGCGATGCGTTAGCCGTTTGTTTGATGAAAAAGAGAAATTTCAAGGTAGAAGACTTTGCAAATTTCCATCCAGGTGGTAGTTTGGGTAAAAGATTATTTGTAAAAGTAAAAGATATAATGCTTACTAACAATCTGCCTATTGTTAGTGATGATGTTAGTTTAAAAATAGCGATAAATGCAATGACTCATGGCAAATTAGGCTCTGTTTTAATCACTAACAAGCAAACTAACACGTTAGCTGCATTATTAAGCGATGGAGACTTAAGACGTGCTTTAGGAAGTGAGAGTTTTAGCATCGATGATGTGGCTTTAAAATATGCTACTAAAAATCCACGTGTTATTACAGATAACAGTATGCTTGCTATAGATGCTCTTAAACTACTAGAAACATATAAAATTCAAAGCATTGTAATATGCGATGATGAAAATAAAATCAAGGGCTATTTGCACATTCATCAGCTACTTGAGTTAGGATTAAAATAATGCAAAAAATGCGTCTAAATAAATTTATATCTCATAACACAAACTACTCACGCCGTGAAGCGGACGAGCTTATAAAAAATGGCAAAGTTACGCTAAATAACAGGGTTGTTAGTGACATGGGTGTTAGTGTTAGTGAAGATGACAAGGTTAAGATAAATGGGCGATTTGTAAAGCTTAAAAAGGACTTTACAATGATTGTTTATAACAAACAAAAAGGCGAGCTAGTAACTAAAAAAGACGACCGCGGACGAAAAACGATATATGATAACTTGCCACGTGGTTTTTCAAAATTTATTAGCATTGGGCGACTTGATTTTGCTAGTGAAGGTTTGCTTTTATTAACTGACGCTCCAGCGATTGCTACGGCACTTATGCAAAGTGACATCGAGCGAGAGTATTACTTAAAAGTAAAGGGTGAGATAACCGAGGAGGTAAAAAGTGCGATGAGAGAGGGGTTTTTTGCGGCTGATGCTAGTAAGGGCGCTCACGCAAAAAGCAAGATAAAGTCGATGAACTTTAAGCCATTTGTTGCATTTGATATATTTGGTTCAAGTGGCGGATATACTAAATTTCGCGTGATAATAAACGAAGGACAAAACCGCGAGTTAAGGCGATTTTTTGGATATTTTGACCTTGAAGTTGTCGAGCTAAAGCGTGTCGCATTTGGACGTGTTGAGCTTGGCATGCTAAAAGAGGGCAAATGGCGATACTTTAGTACAAGCGAATACGAGGACTTAAGAGATTTTTTACAATCCAATAAAATTAGATATTAAAGGATTTAGCATGAAAGATGAAATAGAAAAAATACATATCAGAATTCCAAAATGGTTTAAAAATCCAAACCAAATAAACTCAAAAATTTTGATTACATTTATGAGGTTATCTAATTGTAATCAAATACCTGTTTCGTTTTCAACACTAGAAAAACATTGTAATCTAAAGACTTTTAAACAAAATTTTGCGCAAATGGTAAATATATCACAGAAAAATCATGGGAAAGTTTTTAATATACGTAATGATAGTATCACATTATGGGATAATGTATCCGAGTTTATAATTTTAGAATTTAATAAATTTTTAAAATAATTTTAGCAAATAAGCACTCCAGTGTACCTTGAATTTTGTGCGATTTTGACGTTGTATTTAGCACTGAACTTCCAAGGTGTGTAAAGCTTGGCAGTTTTTGGGCTAAATCTTGCAAGTCTTGCGGTGAGAAAAATTTTACAACAAGCCTAGACAAAATTTGCTCTTCATGTATAATATTTTGACATAATTTTAAATAAAAATAAGGAAAATGTATGAAAAAATTTCTGATCGCGTTAAGTGCGCTTGCGTTTTTAACAGGTTGCACCATGGACACAAGCGAGCAAGAGACAAATAGCGTAGCCACCAAGATGCTACAACAGCCTCAAACAATACTATTTACCGCCACACAAGATGCATCTTATAAAATAACGCTAACATCAAAAGATCTGTTTAAAACTGCCGTTTTGATCGATGCAAATGGCAAAAAGCACAGCCTAAAGCGTGATGCAAGTGGAGTATATCTTGTAAGCAAAGATGGCATCAAGATTATTTTTAGCAAAGGCGTTGGCTATCTCACGCCAGCAAAGGGCGCAAAAGAGATAAAGCTACAATACGTAGAGTAGCTATTTTATCCGCAAAACTATTGGCAGTTGTTAGGCTAAATTTAACAAGCCTTGCAGTTAGGAAATTTAGCCTAAATTTAAGCAATCATTTCCCTACGATTTACGATTTTAGGGCACAATCGAATTGTAAAAAGGGGCTTGCAAAGTTTAAAGTGCCAAGTATAGTGCAGTTTTACGACAAACTTCCTAAAACTTCAACTGGCAAGGTTAGAAAAAATTTATTGAAAGGGTAGAAATGGAAGATAAATTTGATGTGA
>NZ_CAJHOF010000013.1 GCF_905120465.1 Campylobacter majalis | reverse complement strand
CTAGTTATTTAAATGCTCCAACTAATGACAATGAAATTTACTCAGGTCCGACTGAGACTACTTTATTAACACCGATTGGGGTGGTTGGGAATAGTGGGAAAGTGGCTGGTGTGGGAGTTGCTGGAAAAGTCAGCGAAGGCAGATTAACTGGTAATATTGCAAAAGAGACAATTACAAACAATTGGCATAAATCCACATTTGGTTCGGTTGAAGAATCTATGAGTTATCATCTATTAAAACACGGAAAAGGTAGAACCCTGAAACAATATACGGAAGATGCAACAAATTTTTATAATAAGAATAAGCAACTTGGTAAAAAAGTTATCTTAAAAGACGGTACAGAAGCAATTAAAATTCAGACTGGCACAGGTAAAAATAAAATTGGTGGCTATTGGACAAAAGATGGAAAAATAGTTACATTTTGGGATTAATATGTTTAAAATAGAACAAGAATATAAAAAAGTAATGGAAACAGAATTTCCGCCCATTCCGCAAGAAGATGAATTGTATGATTTATTTTCCGAACTAGCAGAACTAGATGGGTTTGTTATGGGGGCTGTTTCGTCGTTTATAAAACAAGGTAATTTAGATATAAATATTGTTAATTGTAGAAACGAATTTGATAGACTTTTATCTGATGTGCATATTAAATCAGGAGAATTAGATTTGCTTGTTAAGTATAAACAAAAGCTAGATAAATTGATACTCTTGTGCAAACAAAAAGATAAAGAATTAAATAATAGGAAGCTTAACTAGACCAAATTGGAAATAAAATAAAAAAATATCAAAATTTAAAGGCAAAAATAGTGGTAGTATCGATGAAACTAATTAAATTTCTAAATTTAATATTTTTGGTAATATTACTATTTTTTCAAACTACATCAAACGCTAGTTTATTGCTAAACTCCAAAATCACAAGTGTAAATTATTCAAATTCACAAAACCAAGGTTATTTATCAAGTAAAACTCTAGCTACTATAGGGCAAGGAAATCTAAATATAAAAGATAAAGATAGTTCAGATGATACAGATAGACTAAACATAGATACAAAAAATATAAACAAAGAGCTATACTCTACAAACATATCATCAAATGTAGATGCTAGTGTGGATATGAGGTTATTTACAAAAGATAGTAGGAAAGAAATAGAAGATGATTATAATAAAGCTACGGCTATTACAAAGGCACTAGAATATGTTATTAAAACTGGTGACTTGTCATTTAATAAAAAAGTAGGTGATAATATAGCACAATACCAAACATCAAAATTTATGTCTCCTTATTTAGAGCAGATACTCCAAGATAAAAGCATAAGCATAAATGAAAAAACCAAGCTTATAGAACTTATAAAGGATAAATTCTCGTCTAACATAAAGATGCTATAATACAAGCTAACGATCCAGCCTAAACATTTCAAACATAAAAAATTAATTAAATTTTTCACAAAATTTATATAAAATATCCGCTTTAAAGGTGTGAAAATGGACTTTTTTGTAGTTGTTGAATCTATTGGCATGGCTTCGGCGTCTATTAGTGGATATTTGTTTGCTGTGAAAAAAGGGTGCGATTGGCTTGGTGTTTTTGTAGCGGCATTTCTTACTGCACTTGGTGGTGGGGTGCTTAGAGATGTGCTTGTTGGACGCGACATTTACAGCTTTACGCACTATATGCCATGCGTTATTGTTTTAGTAATGATAGTTGTGGCAAACAGGGTTAAATTATATAGTAAAAAAGAACGCATTGAGAAAAAATTTGTGTTTATTTTTACGGACGCAGTTGATGTTATTTGCTTTTCAATTGTTGGTGCGATAGTAGCAAGTGAGCATGGATATAACGTATTTGGCGTAGCATTGATTGCTTTTAGTAACGGCGTTGGAGGCGGTATTTTACGCGATATTTTGCTAAATGAAGTTCCGTGGTTTTTATCAACTGGGCTTTATGGAACGATTAGTATTGTGGTTGGAGTGCTGTATTACGTCGCATTTTGCTTGGGTTTTTCTAGTTTGTTTTTCACGATTTTTTTACTGATATTTGGTATAATTTTTAGATTATTAGCATATTATAGGGGCTGGTCGCTACCGCTGTTAAAGGATTGAAAATGTATCTTATGAACACATATTTAAGGTTTGATGTTGGTTTTGTGCATGGCAAAAACTCGGTACTTTTTGATAAAAAGGGACGCGATTATATAGACTTTGCTTCTGGAATAGGAGTAAATGCTTTAGGATATTCAAATCAGCTAATTACAGATGCCATCATAAAGCAATCATCACGTCTGCTTCATACTTCAAATTTATATCACATCAAACCACAAGAAAAACTAGCAAAACGTATTTCAAAACTACTCGGATATCAAACTTATGCATTTTTTTGTAACTCTGGTGCTGAAGCAAATGAGTGTGCGATTAAACTTGCTAGAAAATATGGCACTGAGAAATTTGCACAAAAACGATACGAGATTATATCGCTTAGCAACTCTTTTCACGGTCGCACTTTGGCTACTTTAAAGCTAACAGGACAGGATAAATTTCATCCAGAAATTTTTGCACCGTATATTGATGGATTTAGTTTTTATGATACGATTGATGAGATTATTAAAAACTTAAGCGACAAAACAGCAGCCGTAATGATAGAGCTAGTTCAAGGTGAGGGTGGGATAAAATCGCTTGATAAAAACGAAGTAAAACGCTTAAGCGTAGAGTTAGAAAAACGCAAAATTTTACTCATAACAGATGAAGTGCAATGCGGCATTTATCGAACCGGCGAGTTTGTAGCATCAAAGCATTATGGCATAGAGCCAGACGTTATCACGTTTGCAAAGGGGCTTGGTGGTGGAGTTAGCATAGGTGCTTGCGTTAGTAAGCATAATATTTTTACGCCAGGCGATCACGGCTCGACATTTGGCGGAAATTTCTTAGCAACCGCTGTTGCAAATGCGACACTAAAAGAGCTAAAAAGGCTTAAAAAATTGGGCGAGATTGATGATGTAATAAATGAATTTAATCTATATTTGGATGAAATTTTGACTGACTTTGGTGAAATATTTGAGAGAAAAACTGGGCTTGGCTTAATGCTTGGGCTTGAAGCAAAGCAGGGCGTTGATTTAGCAAAGATTATGAAGTTGGCGTTAAAACAGCGAGTTTTAGTGCTTAGATCTGGAGCAAAAACATTAAGATTTTTGCCACCACTAAACATCAGTGCAGATGAGATGAAACTTGGCTTTGATAGGCTAAGATTGGCTTTAAAACAGCTATAAATTTTAGGTGGATTTTGTGCTTGATAAATCCGCCTTTTTGTTTTTATGGGCAAAAGCTTTTTAATGGCTAAAATTATCATTTGTAATTAGCATCAAGGCTCTTAAATATACAAAATCTATAAGCTTATTAAAGCTAATTATAAAAAACTCTGTTTAAATATAGCCCTTGTGGTGGAGCTGGAATGCGAGTGAGAATTTTGGTGTTTTGCAGCTGGGCTTTTAGCAACTCAGATGAGTTTTTGTATTTTAATGATTTTAGCAAACACGCAACCATAAGCCTTACTTGCCCACGCAAAAACCCATTTGCTTTAAATACAATAATCGTTTTATTTTTATATTCGTAGCAAAATGCTTTTGAAATTTCTCTAATAGGACTTTTTGTATCGCTTCCAGTTTTCATAAATGAGCTAAAATCGTGAGTGCCGATGAAATTTTGAAGCACTTCATTTGCTTTTTTGATGTCAAATTTTGGCATATATACGACATAATCAGACTCAAACACACTAAACTCATCATGGCTTATAATGTAGCGATAAGCTCTGGCTTTAGCGTCAAAACGCACTTGAAAATTTTCGCTTACTTTTTGGATTTTTTTTATATGTATATAGGGGTGTGCATGGCAATTTATCAGGGATTTTAGTCGGTTTAAATCGCTAAAATGCTCACCGCACCTAACGCAAACAACTTGATTGTTTGCATGAACCCCCTTATCGGTGCGTGAGCTCGAGCTAGGTTTTTCATATATACCAACACGACTTAATGCAGTGCTTAGCACATCTTCAACGGCATTTTGGTGTGGCTGTGTTTGTGAGCCTTGAAATTTTGAGCCATCATAGCTTATAATTAGTTTTATTTTCATTAGTATTTTTTTGCAATTTTTTGTAAATATACTATAAATGAGACGAATAAAAAGCTAAAAAATACAATTGGAATTGCGATTTGTGTATGAGAATTTAGCAACATGATTAATGCAAAATACGCAAACAATACACTAAATGTGCCAATATAAACCATTCCTCGATCGTATCTGTAAGTCACTATTCCAAAACTGATCGCAAATAGCGTAGAAGCTAACGGAAACAGTGCAACTAAAACGTAGGTGATTAGGTCTTTTCGTCGTTTTTTGTTTGTTAGTGCTTGTTGCCAGTATTCTTTTATGCTATTTACTTTATCTATTGAGTTATCTTGTATGGTGCGTATTTTCATACTTTTAAAGTTGCTCTTATGAAAAACTATGCTTGATATATCATATATTGTTCCATCGTTTAGTTCAAGTTGTATGCCTGTGTTTTCATTTGATATTTGTGCATTTTTGGCTAAAATTAGGCGATTTTCGTTTGAATTATACATCGCGATATCTTTGTATATTGTTTTATCGTTTTTGGTATCTTCGTCACTAATATACACTATCCAATCTGAAAATTTTTGCCCAAATTCTCCGCCTTTTAAATTTAGCTTGGCAATAGTTTTTTTATAATTTATAAAATTTGTATTTAGCTCAGCTGCTTTTGGAATTAGTGCTAATGCGATAATTAGCAGCAATATAGACAAGACGCCAGATAAAATCATAAAAAATTTTGCTATATGTTTTGGAGAATGCCCTAATGTAAAGATTACTATACTTTCGTTTTCTTTAGATAGCCTAAAAAGCGTCATGCTAAGTGAGACAAAAAATGAAATTGGCAAGACAAAGAGCAAAACACGTGGCAGCATAAACAAATATAGCTTAGCAAGCTCAAAAAAAGTAACTTCAATATATGATGTTATTCTGGCAATCTGTATAAAAAACACAATTGACATTATTAAAAATAGTGTTGAAAATAGTGAAGCAAATGTGCCTAGAAAATTTTGTAAAATATATAAATTTACTCTACTCATAAAAGATATCCTAATGCTATGGCGAAATATTTTTCAAATATAAAAACCAAATAAAGGCTAACCGATAAGAATGGCACAAATGCTAATTCGTAGTTTTTGCGTCCTATGACGGCATAAAACGGCAATGTTAAAACTGCTGCAATATAAATAGCCACAAGACCGAGTGCGTATCCAAGTATAGCCCCAATAACATATGCGATAAATATATCTGCCACCCCCATTGCCTCACGCTTTAGTGCTTTGCTTACCATTAGTCTAAGCATCCAAAATGCAAACGCAAACACAACTCCGGCTAACACATTGTGATAAAATGGTATCTCTTGCCATACATTGTTTGTGATTGCGTATGCAGTCGATAAGACAATGCCGATGTTAAGCAATATTTCTGGAACGGCTTTGTATTGTATATCAATCACGCTTAGCGAATAAAGTGTGATAAACAACAGACCAAGTAAGGCTATTTCTATGACCTCATTTAAATTTGGTGTGAAAAAGTGCGTAGATTTACATGCTATACTTACCATTATAAATGCACATATTATTTCACTAGCTGGATAAATAATGCTTATTTTTTTATTACAATATGCACATTTTCCGCTAAGAAATATCCACGATAAAATTGGTATATTGTGGTAAAATTTAAGCTTTTTTTTGCAATTTATACAAGAAGACGCTGGAAAAACTATGCTTTTATTTCGTGGCAATCTGTAAATTAAAACATTGGAAAATGAGCCCATACAAAGACCAAGTATAAAAAATATCGAGCAATTAAAAATCTCCAACGCACTCATTTTAAAGTCCCCCAAACCTACGATTTTTGTTTTTAAAATCTTTGACAATTATATCTAAATGTCCTGAATTAAAATCTGGCCATAGCGTATCAGTAAAGGCAAACTCTGCATAACTAGCCTGAAAAAGCATGAAATTTGATAGTCTAAACTCACCACCAGTTCGCACCAGCAAATCAATATCGCATGGCTCATCAAGTGCTTGTTTTATGCTGTTTTCTGAAATTTCAGTATTGTTTTGCATTAGTTTTTTTACAGCCCTTGTTATCTCGTCGCGTCCGCCATAGTTTATGGCTAGATTAAGCTTTAATCTTGAGTTGTTTTGTGTTAAGTTTTTTAATATTTTTATCTGCTTTTTTAACTCATCACTAAATGGTGTAATATCGCCTATGGTTTGAAATTTTATGCCATTGTTTATAAATTTTTCTTGGCGAGAAATTAAAAATTTGTTTAGCAAATTCATTAAAAAATCAACTTCGCTTTTTGGACGTTTCCAATTTTCGGTGCTAAAGGCATAAAGGCTTAAAATCTCAATATTATTGTTTATGCAATATTCACACATATCTTCAACTACCAAAGCCCCAACCTCGTGCCCATTTGTCCGTAAAAAACCACGTTTTTTAGCCCACCTGCCGTTGCCATCCATTATTATAGCTAGGTGTTTTAGCTCATTCATTTTCATCCTTTAAAATCTATTAAACTATTATTTTTGACCCATAAGGGTTTGACGTCGCTTACTGCTATTTCACATTCAAAACTGTTATTTAAAGCCTTTGCCACTTTTTTAAAAGGCGTTGTTATTTTTTTAAAATCACTAGCTTCTAGCTCAAATAAAAGTGGAGCAAAATTGGAAAATACTAGATAAATTTTTGTATAATTTTTTTGTTTTTTGTATTGAAAAACTCCTAAATTTTCACTATATTTAAAGCCTATATTTATTGTGTTGTTTTGCAATGCAAGAAGCATGTTTGCGTATATTTCAAAATTTTCTTTTTGGCTACACGTGAGTAAATTTTGCTTTAAATACTCATAAAGCCACGCCGTATCAGGCTCACTTACAAGTCGTTCAATCAATAAAAGCCCATCTTCTAACACCATAAAATCAAAACTAGGTTTTTGATAAAGTCCGGTTATTATAATATTGTCGCTATTGCTGCTGATCTCTCCCCAATATTCAGCACCCACGTTTAGCTGTTTTGCACTTCTTGTGTTTAGGCTTTTATTGGCAAAATTTAAAATATAGCGATTATGTCCGATTTTTTCAGCTACTTTTAGACTAATTGGTAAGCTCGTGTTAAGCTCAATTGTTTTTGATTTAGTATTTGTTAGTTTTTGGATTTTATTTATTGCGTTTATCATAGATTGCCTGATAATTCCACTATTTTCTTGGCTAAATTTTCTTTTGTGTCATGTGATAGCAGTGTCTGGCTATTTTTTGTAATAAATGTTATTTCGTTCATGTCTGCACCAAATATTACACTATCACTCATTATATTTAGACATATGGCGTCTAAATTTTTATTGTTTAGTGTTGCTTTGGCATCACTAATGGCTGTGTTTTTATCTGTTTCTAATTTAAAGCCAATTTTTTTGCATTTATATGCTTTAAGTTCGCTTAAAATATCTATATTTTTAACAAGCCAAAGCCCCCACTTTTCGCCTAAGTCTGATTTTTTAAGTTTTCCGTTAAAATCATTTGCACTTACGTAGTCGCTAACTGCCGCACTCATAATTAGCAAATCCGCATCTTTGCACTTTTGCTTACATAAATCTAGCAAATCTTTAGTATCGTGAAAATTATGACATGGGTAAGGAAGTGCTTCGTAGCTCACGTGTGATAACAACGTCACATCAGCACCAGCATAATAAAATGCGTCAGCCAAAGCTTTTGACATTTTACCGCTTGAGTGGTTTGTAATAGCCCTAACATCATCGATTTTCTCGGTTGTTCCACCGCCTGTTATGACGACCTTTTTGCCTATTAGTGTTTGTTTGCTTAGGGCTTTTTTTACTTCGTAAATTATCCTTTTGGGTTCAGCTAAAGCACCTTTTCCAAGATCTCCACAAGCTAAAATTTTAGTAAGTGGCTCAATTACGCTTACTCCATTTTGCTTTAAAATTTCGATGCTTTTTTGTGTAGTAAAATGCTCTAGCATCTTATTATTCGCTGCTGGTGCTATTATAACTGGTGCGTCTGATGCGATTAGAGTTTGCAAAAAGACAGTGTCGGCTATGCCATTTGCGTATTTATTTATTGTGTTTGCCGATGCTGGTGCAATCAAAACAAGATCGCATTTTGCATATTCTATATGGCTTAGTTTTTCTTGCCATTTTTCATTTACGCTTGATAAAATTTCATGATTTGTGAGTGCTTCAAAGCTTAAAGGATTTGTAAATTTTAATGCCCCATCGCTTAGCATCACACGCACATCTGCACCTAATTTTTTAAGGTGAGATAAAATTTCATAAGCTTTATAAAATGATACAGAGCCGCAAACTGCTAGTAAAATTTTCTTATCTTTTAACACTTTATTTCCTTATGATAATTTCTTAGCTTGATTTAAAAATGAGTATTTTTGTAAGAAATTTAAAATAAATTTTGTAATTTTGGTTATTTGTAAGTATGCTTTGTAAAATTTATATAACTTGGTGGTTTTGGCTATATTTTTTGTGCTTAAATACATTAACATATGCGATTTTACTCACTCTTTGTTTTTGTAAAATATTTATAAAAAAGACCAGGTTTGTTTTGTTGCTTTACTCGCGACATGGCTAAAGCACCACTTGCAACGTCATTTGTGATTGTGCTTCCGGCTGCAATTAAGACGTCATCGGCAATATTTACAGGTGCTATAAGCTGAGTATCTGAGCCAATAAAGACATTTTTGCCTATGATTGTTTTATGTTTTTTTGTCCCGTCGTAGTTACATGTTATAGTGCCACAGCCAACATTTGTGCCTTTAGCTATCTCGCAATCCCCAAGATAGCTTAAATGTCCAGCCTTAACCCCATCTAGTATGCCTTTTTTAATCTCGACAAAATTTCCAATATGAGTTTGATTAATGATAGAATCTGGACGAATATGAGCCATTGGACCGATGTCTGAGTTAGTGATTTTGCTGGCTTGAATTACACTTGATGATTTTATTATGCTATTTGTAATTTCACATTCACCATGTATGCAAACGTTTGACTCTATCTCGCATTCACCTTGAAATTTTGCCCTTACATCGATGAAAATTGTTTCAGGCAGATGCATTGTGACGCCTTGTTTCATTAGCTGTGTTTTTATGCGATTTTGCATTATTTTTTCAGCTTCGCTAAGTTGAAATTTATCATTTACACCCATGAAATTTTGCTCATTAACATCGACACTAACGCATTTTAGCCCCATTTCGTTTGCGATTTTAATGGCGTCTGTTAGATAATATTCGTTTTGAGCATTTCTGTTATCAATTAGTGGCAAAATTTTCTCTAAAATTTCTGTTTTAAAGCAATAACATCCAGCATTTACACGTTTTATTGCTTTTTGCTCTTGTGTGGCATCTTTTTCTTCAACTATACCCACTACAAGATCATCTTTTTGTATTACTCTGCCATAGCCAAATGGCTCATCGGTGATAAAGCTACTCATGACAACATCGCCATCTTTGCCAGACAGTGCTTTAAGCTCATCAGCCGTGATTAATGGCATATCTCCACATGTTATTAATACTTTTTTGCTATTAAAATTTATGCCTTTTAGTGCTCCAGCCGTGCCAGGGAAATTTACTAAATCTTGTATGTAAAATTTTAAGTTTGGAAATTTTGCTTTAATCTCGTCCATTATTAAGTCTTTTTGATGATAAAGCACTACACTTACATTGCTTGTTAGCTCATATGCTCTATATAAGGCGTGTTCTAGCATACTTATGCCACTTATTTTATGCATGACTTTTGGTTTGTTTGATTTCATTCTGGTGCCTAGACCGGCTGCTAGAATTATGACTGAAATTTCGCTCACATTTTACCTTAGTGTTGATTTTAATCTCAAATAATATCAAAAATTTGCTTGAATTTATCCAAATTTTAACTAAATATTAATAAAATAGGTAGTTTAATCAAAATTTTAAAGCGAGATAAATATGGACTTAGGAACCGTCGTCGGTTGGGTGTTGATAATGGTATTGCTTTTTGGTGCTATGGCAATAGGCGTTGGTATAGGACCTTATATAGATATACCTTCGGTAATGATTGTTTTTGGCGGAACGATTGGCTGTTTGATGGTTGGCTTTAAAATGGAGCAACTAAAAAAATTATTTACCTTCATGGGTGTGGCGGTAAAACCACAGCAAATTAATCTACAAGAAACTGTTAAAAAAATTGTTGAATATTCAACAAAGGCTAGGCGAGATGGAATTTTAGCACTAGAAAACGATGTAAATAATGAAGTAAATTTATTTTTAAAAAAAGGCTTATCAATGGCAGTTGATGGCAATGAACCCGATGCTATAAGAGCTCTTTTAGAAATAGAAATGGATCAAACTAGTGCAAGACATGGTGCAAATATTAAAATTTTCGATCAGGTTGGAGGTTTTTCTGGTGCCATGGGAATGATAGGAACATTAATCGGACTTGTTGCGATGCTTTTAAATATGGCTGATCCTTCAGCAATCGGTCCTGCTATGGCGGTTGCGTTGCTTACTACATTGTATGGTGCAATGATAGGTAATATACTTGGTGGTCCAGTTGCAAATATTTTAAGCATAAGAAACGAAGATGAAATACTTGAAAAACAAGTTGTATTAGAAGGCATTATGGCGATACAATCAGGCGATAACCCAAGGACATTAGAGAGTAAGTTGCTATCGTATTTGCCACCAAAAGATAGAAAAAGTCAGTTTGAATAATGGCAAAGTTAATAAAACCTGAAGAGTGCCCTAAATGTATGCCTGGATGGCTTGCGGCGTTTGGCGATTTGATGTCGCTACTGCTTTGCTTTTTTGTTTTGCTATTGTCTATGTCAACAATGGATGCCAAGAAACTAGAATACGCCGTTGGATCATTAGCAGGAGCATTATCTGTGTTAGATGGTGGTGCTAGACCAGAGGTGCAAAGAGAGCAAGAGACGGAGCTGGAATCTCAAGTAAAAAAGGAGCGTTTGGAGGCAAAATCTCAACACAAGGATGCCTCTCAAGCAGTCAAAGCCATAAATGAACTACTAAATGTGGCTGGTTCGCCGGAGATTACTATGCGAGATACAGAAGACGGTTTTATTGTCAGGCTTCCAGCTAGTTTGCTTTTTGCTCAGGGTAGAGCAGAGATACAAAACGATGATGCAAAATTATTTTTAAAGCGCATATCAATGATAGCTGCAAAGTTGCCACCAGATGTAGATGTGGCGGTTGTGGGTCATACTGATGATTCTGCGCCAGATATTAATTCTTTATATAAAGATAATTGGAATTTATCTACTGCTAGAGCGATATCTGTAGTAAATGAACTATTAAAAGACGGGGTGGATCCAAAGCGTCTAGTTGCTTCTGGACGTGCTTCGTATGAGCCTGTTGCACCAAATACAAGCACTAGTAATAAAGCCTTAAATAATCGTGTTGAGATTAGATTTGTCTCACTTGATAAAGAGAAAAAAGAAGCTACGCAAAAAAGTGTGCTTGATAAATGATTAGATATCTTGTTGTTATAATGGTATTTTTAGGCGTATTAAATGCCGAAGATATCGTGCAAGTCCCTACTATAAATTTAAGCTTGTCGGCTCCAGATACTCCATCGCAATTAGTTACATCGCTAAATGTTTTAATTGTGCTAACAATACTTACTTTAGCGCCAGGGCTTATATTTATGGCAACTAGTTTTTTGCGCTTGATTATAGTTTTCTCATTTTTGCGTCAAGCCATGGGAACGCAGCAGATGCCACCAGCCATGCTCTTGATATCGCTTGCAATGGTGCTTACATTTTTTATTATGGAGCCAGTGGCAAAAAAGAGCTATGATGAAGGCATTAGACCATATTTAAGTGAGCAAATTGGTTATGAAGAGGCTTTTGTGCGAGGCGTAAAGCCATTTAAAGAATTTATGATTGCAAACACAAGAGAGAAGGATTTGGCGCTGTTTTATCGCATAAGAGAGTTGCCAAATCCAGCAAATATTGATGAAATTTCGCTTAGTATTGCAATGTCAGCTTTTATGATTAGTGAGCTTAAGACGGCTTTTGAAATATCATTTTTGCTCTATTTGCCATTTTTGGTAATTGATATGGTGGTTAGCTCTGTACTTATGGCTATGGGTATGATGATGTTGCCACCTGTTATGATCTCGCTTCCTTTTAAGCTTTTGATTTTTGTATTGGTCGATGGTTGGAATTTGTTAGTTGGTAATTTAATTAAAAGCTTTGTATAAATGAAATATTTAATAATAGTTACTATTGTTTGGGCTTTTAGTTTTAGTCTGATTGGTGAGTTTTTAGCTGGGCGAATTGATAGTTATTTTGCTGTATTTGTGCGTGTTGCATTGGCTAGTTTGGTATTTTTACCATTTACTAAATTTCGCAATATCAGATTTGATTTACAAATTTCACTAATGGCAATTGGTGCAGTGCAAATTGGCATAATGTATCTTTTTTATTATAACTCTTTTTTATATCTTAGTGTTGCAGAGATTGCTCTTTTTACTATTTTTACGCCATTTTATGTGACTTTTGTTTATGATATTTGTTTAAAAAGGTTTAGGGCGTTATATCTAATAAGCGTTGGTATTGCAGTATTTGGTGCATTTGTTATTAGATATAACGATATTAGCAGTGACTTTGTGATTGGATTTTTGTTAGTTCAGGGTGCAAATTTGTGCTTTGGCGTGGGGCAAAGTGCCTATAAGGTGCTCATTGAAAAACATGATTTAAAAAACCAGAGTGAAGTGTTTGGATATTTTCATTTTGGTGCGTTTTTTGTGACTCTTTTTGCATTTTTGACGTTTGGAGATTTTGCCAAAATTTCAGTTGATTTTACTCAAGGTTTGATTTTGTTGTGGCTTGGCGTAGTTGCTAGTGGGATTGGATATTTTATGTGGAACAAAGGGGGAGTTAGCGTAGATAGTGGAGTGCTTGCTATTATGAATAATGCTCTTATTCCAGTAGCCATAATTGTAAATTTGATAATATGGCAAAAAGATATTGAATTTATTAAACTATTCTTAGGAAGTATATTTATAATTTTATCTTTAATAATACATGTAAAAATAATGAGATTTTATAATAAACAATAGTGTTACTTTAAGTTACATTTTTGCATTGATAAAATTTAAATTACCATATTTTTATATAAATTTAAAATAAATATTTGAATATGCATTCATTAGATATTGCTTAAATTATCTACACTTTTAAAGTAATTAAAATTTTGTTTGCTTTTGGATTATCATGTAATGGCAAACATTTATAGAAAAGTTTTATTTTATTAAAATATATATTTTATTATTAATATTTAATTATTTAATAACAATATGGATTTTATAAACAAACCATAAACAAAATTTTAAATTTCTAATATTTATACTTAAGTATACTAGAGCTTATTAGTAATGTAAGCACAAAAAAGAACCTATATTGCCTTAAAACATATAAAATTTTGTCTTTATATTAAACGACAATTTAAATATTGAAATTAAGCTACTACAAGCTGTAATATAAATTCTTAAACTATTTTTATATGTTACAAATAGTTACATTTGTGTTTATAGCAAATTTATCTTTTTTGATATTCAAAATCTTTTAAAATCCCTAAAAATAGGCTTTATCAACTCAAATAGGTAAAATAATATACTTAAAATTAATTTATAAAAATAAATTAATTTTTTAATTTCAAAAAGATAAAATACTTTTTTTAATAGATTTACAACTGAAAGTTTATGTAAGATAAGTTTTAAGCCTAAACTTAAACTTACTTAAGTTTTTAAATGAAACGAACGATCTTTATAAGAAGGAGAAACACATGCATACCATGTTGGCATTTTTGCCTATTATCGTCATTTTGGTTATGATGATTGGTTTTAAGCTTAGTTCTAAAGTTTCGCTTAGTACTGCTGCTGTTTTGGCCGTCATTATATCGTTGACTGCATTTGATTCAAATGCGGGTGCCACGAACGTTTCTGCGTATGTCCTTTATGGATTTTTAAAGGCGTTTGATATCTTGGTTATCATTTTTGGTGCCATTTTGATATTAAATACCATGAAGTATTCAGGGGCTATGACAGCTATTAACAATGGCTTTAACAAAATTTCAACCGACCGTAGGGTTCAGGTTTTAATTATAGGTTGGGCTTTTGGTGCGTTTATTGAGGGTGCGGCTGGTTTTGGAACACCTGCGGCTTTGGCAGCTCCATTGCTTGTGGGTTTAGGCTTTCCTGCTCTTGGTGCAGCTCTTGCAACTTTATTGCTCAATAGCTCTCCAGTTAGCTATGGTGCGGTTGGTACGCCTACGTTTGGTGTTCAGCAGACAGTTGAAAAACTAGTTGCCGCAGATGGCGGAAATTTAGACGCATATATGACAACGGTTAGCTCATATACTGCCATCATCCACTCAGTTGGTGCGATATTTATACCATTCTTAGTTGTTATGATGATGACAAAGCTATTTGGTAAAAATAGAAGCTTTGGCGATGCGTTTGGAGCATTACCATTTGCTTTACTTGCGTCAGTTAGTTTTATAGTTCCTTACTATTTGGCGGCTAAATTTACTGGTATTGAGTTACCTGCACTTATTGGTGGTCTTATATCTCTTGGTATTCTTGTTGCCGCAGCAAAAGCGAAATTCTTAACTCCAAAAGACAATTGGGAATTTGCTCCACGCCCTGAATGGCCTGAGTTTTGGATAGGCTCAACTCAAGCTAGCGAAAGTGCAGAGAAAAAAGAAGATACTCAAAGCAAGAGCATGTCTTTATTTACGGCTTGGTTGCCATATGTGCTTATTTCTCTTATTTTGGTTGTTACACGTATTCCGGCTATCGGACTTAAGCCGATACTTCAGAGTTGGAAATTAAGCTTTGATCCTATATTTGGTGTAGCAAATACAGCTTATAGTTTTAGCTATGGCTATTTGCCAGGCATTATACCTTTTATCTTGGTTGCTATTATTACGATATTCTTGCATAAAATGAGTGCCAAGGATGTTAAAGCTAGCTGGTCTGTGACATTTGCACAGGTTTCAAAGGCGGCTATTCCATTAGCAGCTGGTTTGGCGTTAGTTCAACTTATGTTAAACGTTGGTGTAGTTGGTGCTGAGAAAAATTATACAATGCTTCAATTAATGGCTAAGTTTTTTGCAGATATCTCAGGACAAGGATATGTAGCCGTGGCTCCATTGGTTGGTGTTCTTGGTTCATTCTTCTCTGGGTCAAATACGGTTTCAAATTTCCTATTCTCAGGTCTTCAATATGAAACGGCTGTGCTAGTAGGACTTAAGACAGAAGTTATCGTTGCACTTCAAAATGTTGGCGGTGCGATAGGTAATATGGTATGTATAAACAACATCGTTGCAGTTTGTGCGACTGTTGGATTATTAGGCAAAGGTGAAGGCAGATTGCTTACTTACAACATAGCACCTTGTATATTCTATGTTTTATTGGCAGTTTGCATCGGAGTGATATTACTTTAAAGGAGAAAAAATGAGTAAAAAAGTTTATTTTTTCGCTACTTGTTTAGGTTCTGCTGTAATGGGCAGAACTGTTATAAGTGCCATTAAGCTACTTCAGCGTGAGGGCATTGAGGTTATTTATAGAGAGAAACAAACCTGTTGTGGTCAGCCTAGCTATAATACAGGTTATTTCGAAGAAACTAAGAAAATAGCTTTATATAACGCAAAGCAATTTAGCGAAAACTATCCTATAATCGTGCCAAGTGGTTCTTGTGCTGGTATGATGGTTGAAGATTATGGTGAGTTGTTTCATGGCGACAAAAATGAAGCATTTATGAAAGAATTTAGCTCTAGAATAATTGAGCTTGGTGTGTTTTTAGATAAACACTTGGGCGTAAAATATGAGGATAAGGGTGAGCCGATTAAAATCACATGGCACACAAACTGTCACGCACTACGCGTATCTCATACAATACAAAGCTCTAAAAATTTATTGGCACAACTTAAAAATGTTGAGTTGGTTGATTTAAAATACGAAGAAGAGTGCTGCGGATTTGGTGGTACGTTTGCCGTAAAAGAGCCTGACATTTCAAACGCAATGGCGATTGAAAAGATAAAAGACATAGAAAATGCTGGTGCAAAATACGTAGTATCAGGTGATGGTGGATGTCTGCTAAACATAAGCGGAACACTAAAAAGACAAAATGCAAAAACACAAAGTATGCATTTGTATGACTTTATACTAAAAAGAATTGAAGGAGAAAGGCTATGAATCATGAAAAAATAGTCCGTGAAAAACTTCAGGATCAGCAATTAAGAAACAACTTATTTAACGCAATGCACACATTGCAGACAAACAGAAAGAATTTATTGGCCAATAAATTTGAAGATTGGCAAGGTCTAAGAGACAAGGCTAAAAAAGCTAAAGACAATGCTTTAAATACACTAGCTGATAGACTTGAAGAGTTTGAAAAAAATGCTACAGCTAATGGTTGGAAGGTGCATTGGGCTAGAAATAGCAAAGAAGCCTGTGAAATCGTGTATAATTTGATGAAAGAGAAAAACATTGGCAAAATTTTAAAACAAAAATCAATGGCTAGTGAAGAAATTCATCTAAATCATTATCTAGAAGATAAAGGGCTAGTGGCTTTAGAAACAGACCTTGGCGAAGTAATTATTCAGTTAGCACACGAACCGCCGGTACATATCGTTGTTCCAGCTATTCATAAAAATCGCTACGAAATTGGCGAACTTTTCCATGAAAAAATACCAGGTGCTCCAAAAGAGCATGAGCCTGAGAAACTAAATGCTATAGCAAGAGAACATATGAGAGGCGAGTTTAAAACCGCACAAATGGGACTATGCGGTGCAAACTTTGCACTTTCAAGCGAGGGGGCTGTTTGGCTTGCTGAAAATGAGGGAAATGGTAGAATGTGTACCACTATAACTGACGTTTTAGTTAGTATATGTGGTATAGAAAAGGTTGTTGAGACATTTGAAGACGCAGCGGCTTCGGCTACATTACTAGTGCCATCTGCAACAGGTCAGTTTATAACAAACTACAACAATATAGTTTGCGGACCTAGACGTGAGGGTGATTTAGATGGTCCAACAGAGTGCCATATTATCTTGCTAGATAATCACAGAACAGATATCTTGGCACATGAGGATTATTATGGTGCATTAAGATGTATTCGTTGCGGTGCTTGTATGAATTTCTGCCCTGTTTATGACAAGATAGGCGGACACAGCTATCAAGCAGTATATCCAGGACCAATTGGAGCTGTTATAAGCCCACAAATTTTTGGCATGGATAAAAATGGCGACGTTGTAACACTATGTTCTTTATGTGGACGCTGTAGTGAAGTTTGCCCTGTTAAAATTCCATTAGCAGAGATGATTAGGCAGCTAAGACGTGATAAGATAGGTCAAGGTAAAAATCCACCACATGGCACAGAGAAACTTGAGAAGAATGTGATTGAGAAAATGATATTCTTTGGATTTACTTACATCTCTACACATGGCGGACTTTGGAAGCTTGGTATGAGCAATGCAAGATACTTTAATGGCATAATTCAAAGCCAAGGCAAGAGAATTCCTGTGTTGAAAAACTGGTTTGAATTTAAAGATTTAGATCAGATTGATTTTAATACATATGAAAATGTTAAGAAAATGCCGGGGGTGATCTATGGGTAGTAGAGAAGATATTTTAAGAGATATAAGAGTAAAAGGTCAGAGAATAGCTAAGGCTGATGGACAAAAGACTCCAGATGCAGTTGTTCATATAAAAAACGATGAAAACATGTATAAGGAGTTTATAACTCGTGCAGCTGAAAATAAAGCTTTTGTTGTTGAGAGTAGTCTTGAAAATTTAGCTAAAGACATAAACGAAATTTTCAAAAAAGAGGGTGTAAGTAGCTTAATATATCCTGAAGGTCTTCCAGTAAGTGTAGATAATCTTGATATAGCTGGTAAGTTTAAATTTGACAAGCCAATTGACGGATTTAAGTCAAACATCTTTGATTATGATGTATCAGTTGTAAATGTTCGTCACGCTGTAAGTTCTCATGGTGTTTGTTGTATAGCTTCATCAAAAGAGCAACCTAGACTTTTAAGCTTAACTCCAAAAGTTTGCATAATGCTAGTAAATAAAGAGTGTATTGTAAAAAGCTTAAGCGTAGCGTTAAACACGATAAAAGAGGCCGAAGGTGGCAAATTACCTACAAACGTAGTGTTTATCTCAGGTCCTTCGCGTACGGCTGATATCGAGCTAGTGCCAGTGCTTGGTGTGCATGGATCACAGATAGCTTACGTAGTTACATACTAAAATTTTGGCAGAGTAATCTGCCAAAATTCACTTATTATTCATTAAAAATTTCCTAAAATAATATCTGCAAATACAAAAATATTTAAAATTTTAAATTAAAATACATAAAAATATAAAATGGAGCTTTATGAAAAAGATTTTGTTTGTTTTGATTGCTGTTGTGGCTGGATTTTTTGTTTATCAAAATTTTGCAAAAAAGAGCGTTGCGACTGAGTATATAACCAAAAAAGCTTATAAAGGAACTTTGGTTAAAAAAGTCGAAGCTACTGGCGAAATATATGCTACTGAGCTAGTAAACGTAGGTGCCCAGGTAAGCGGACAGATACAAAAGCTGTATGTAAAATTAGGCGATAGTGTAAAACAAGGCGACATGATAGCTAAAATAGATGATAAAACTCAAAAAAACGCAGTAGATAATCGCAAGGCTCAGCTTTTAATCTACGAGGCACAATTAAATAGTGCAAAAGTGGCTTATGATATAGCAAAAACTCAATACGAGCGTGAAAAGATACTATTTGGCAAAGATGCGACATCAAAACAGGAGTATGAGGGTGCAAAAAATGCTTATGCAAGCACAAAAGCACGGATTAAAGAGCTACAATCAAGCATAAACCAGGCTAAAATTTCACTAAATACGGCTGAGATAGATTTAGACTACACTAAGATAGTTGCACCTCGTGATGGCGTGGTGGTTTCGGTATTGGTTGAAGAAGGACAAACTGTAAATGCCAATCAAACTACACCAACAATTGTTTATATAGCTGATTTATCAAAGGTAAATTTAAAAATGCAAATTGCAGAAGGCGATATAACTAAAATAGGTATAGGAACTAAAGTTGAATATTCAATTTTATCAGAACCAGATATTAAATTCCAAGCAAAAATCACTTCAATAGACCCTGGACTAACTACGCTAAGTGATGGCAAATACGCTTCATCAAGCACCTCAAGCACAGGCTCATCTACTTCATCGGCAGTGTATTATTACGCACAGAGTTTGGTTGATAATCATGATGGAATTTTACGTATTGGTATGACTACGCAAAATTCTTTATTTGTAGCCGAAGCAACAGATGCTATTATCATCCCAACAATAGCTATAAAAAGGGATGGTAAAAACTCATATGTAAGCGTTTTAAACGATGATAAAAGCGTATCAAGACGCGATATAAAAATAGGCATAAGCGATGGATTAAACACGCAGGTATTGCAAGGCGTGAGCGAGGGAGAAAATGTCATAACTTCGCAAGTTAGCAGTGACGAGATAGCTAAAATGGTTAAAAGCGAACGTAGAGGTCCGATGTGATAGAGTTAAAAAATATAACTAAATCTTTTAAGATAGGCGATAACGATACGCAGGTATTGCATGGTATAAATTTAAGCATAAAAAAAGGCGAGTTTATAGCCGTCATCGGTCAGTCTGGATCTGGAAAATCGACTTTAATGAATATACTTGGTTGCCTAGATAGCCCAAGTAGTGGAGAGTATTTGCTTGATGCTTTAGATATCTCACGGCTTGGTTCTGATGAGCTTGCTAAATTAAGGCGTGAGAAATTTGGCTTTATTTTTCAGCGTTATAATCTAATGGCTACTATGAACGCACTTGCTAACGTTGCACTTCCTAGTATCTATGCTGGTGTTAGTAAGCACGATAGAGAGGATAGGGCTATTGAAATTTTAAGCACTCTTGGACTTGGCGATAAAATACATAGCTATCCAAACAAACTAAGTGGCGGACAACAGCAGCGTGTTAGTATCGCTAGAGCGCTTATAAATGGCGGAGAGATTATACTAGCTGATGAGCCAACTGGAGCACTTGATAGTAAAAGTGGCGAGATTGTTATGCAGATATTAAAGGATTTGCACAAACAAGGACACACCATAATCATAGTCACACACGATCCAAATATTGCCGCACACGCAAATAGGGTGATTGAGATAAAAGATGGCAACATACTTAGTGACACTATAAAAAATGATGAAATTTATCAAAAAACGAGCAAAAAACTATCGCAAAAATCAAAATTTACATATTACAAAGATCAATTTATTGAAAATTTTAACATGTCGGTTTTGGCGATACTAGCACATAAGCTTCGCTCTATTTTAACGATGCTTGGTATTATAATTGGTATTACGGCAGTTGTTAGCGTTGTGGCTTTAGGGCAAGGCTCACAAGAGCAAATTTTAGCTGGTATTCGTAAAATTGGCACAAATACGATAGATATTTTCCCCGGCAAAGGATTTGGCGACATGAGAGCAAATCAGGTAAAAAGCTTAAGTATAGGCGATGCAAAAATGCTAGAGCAACAGAGCTTTTTAGACTCAGTTACGCCAAATACATCAACAACTGGAACACTTACTTATCAAAATATCTCGGTTTCGGCTACGCTTAGAGGAGGCGGTATTAATACTTTGGCTGTAAATGGTATGAAAATTGAAGCTGGACGCATGTTTAATGAAGATGAGCTAGATGAGTCGGCCAATGTTGTTGTGATAGATCAAAACACCAAAATAAGTGTTTTTAAGGGCATTAACCCAATTGGCGAAATTTTGTTGTTTAACAAAAAACCATTTGTTATAATTGGGGTTATAGCACATAGCGATAATGCCTTTGGGGATAATAGTGTGCTTCGCATCTATACGCCCTATTCAACCGCGATAAACAAAGTCTCTGGCGATAAAAATATAAACTCAATCACAGTAAAAGTAAGCGATGAGATAAATGCACAAGTTGCTGAAAAAAGCCTAACTGAACTACTTAGCGCAAAACATGGAAAGAAGGATTTTTTTACACGAAATTCAGACAGTATTAAAAAAACTGTTGAAGAGACTATTTCTACTATGCGATTATTGATTTCATCAATTGCTGTTATTTCATTGATAGTTGGTGGTATAGGAGTTATGAATATCATGCTAGTTTCGGTTACTGAGCGAACGAAAGAGATAGGTATAAAAATGGCTATAGGGGCTAGAGCGTCAAATATATTGCAGCAGTTTTTGATTGAGGCGGTTTTGCTTTGTTTGATTGGTGGCTTGGCTGGGATAGGCTTGTCATTTGTTGTTGGATATGTGTTTAATAATTTTATAGACGGATTTAGGATGATTTTTTCAAATACATCTATATTTGTAGCTATAACAACATCGATGCTAATAGGAATTGTTTTTGGTTATATGCCAGCACGAAATGCATCAAAGCTAAATCCGATAGAAGCACTTTCAAGGGAGTAGGATGAGAATTTTAAGTATTGTATTTTTGATTTTATTATCGGGGTGTGCTGTAAAAAATAGGGATCTTATCGTGCTTGATATAAATCAAACTGAGCAAGTTAAAATCGATGAAAAATGGTGGTTGGGATATAATGAGCCTGTATTAAATGAGCTTATAGACAAAGCTTTGCGTGAAAATATTGATATTGCAAAAGCGATTTTAAATATACGCAAGGCATTAGCAAGAGTTGGTGTAAGTGAGGCAGCACAGCAGCCAACGCTAGGAGCTAGTTTTGGTGCTAATACGAGCAGAAATTTAAGCATAAATGATAGTTTTGCAAGTAGATACTCAAACAATTTTACTTTAAATTATGAACTTGATATATGGGGCAAGTTGGCAAATGAAACCGAGGCTTTAAAATTTGAAGCAAGTGCGAATAAATGGGATAAAAAAGCACTTGAGCTAAGTGTGATAAATGGCGTTATTGATAGCTATTTTCATATACTATATTTAAACGAGAGCCTAAAACTTTATACACAAAATTTAAAAAACTATAACGATTTGCTTGAAATTTCAAACATTAAAGTAAAAAATGGTAAAGATGAAGCAATAAGCCCAAAACAGATAAAAAGCCAAATTTTAAACATACAAAATCGTATAATAAATGCAAATATAAGCCTTGATAATGCCAAACAGACGTTAAGAAATTTATTAAACTTGCGACCAGATTATGAGTTTGAGTTTAAAGATGGTCTTGATGTTGAGTTAATTGGTGTAAATTTGGATGTGCCTATATATGCCATATCAAATCGTCCGGATTTAAATGCGGCGATTGATAGGATAAATTCGGCACTTCTTGATGTAAAAGTAAGCAAAAAGAGTTTTTACCCCAGCATAAGTTTGGGTGCTAGTTTGAGTGATAGCGATGATAAATTTAATAAAAGCTTTGGTTTTAATATACTTGGTGGCAATGTTAGTATAAACTTGCCTTTTTTAAATTATAAGCGTTTAAAACAAAATTTAATCATAAGCGAAGTTGTGTTTGAGAGCATGAAACTAGAGTATGAAAAAACTTTAACATCTGCATTAAATGAGATAAATACGGCATATAAGCAGTTAAAAAATGATAAAATTTTATATAAAAACTATAAAACTCAGATTAATAATTATGAAGACATAAGTGAAATTTATAAGCTAAAACAAGAGTATGGCAAGATAGAGATGAGGGATTATTTAAGTGCAAAAAACAACGAGATAGAGGCGAAAATAACGCTAATAAATCAAAAATATAAAATTTTATCTGATGAAAATATGATATATAAAGCAATGGCTGGTAAGATAATATTTAATTAAAATTTGATTTTTATTAAATATTAAAATTAATGTAACTTATTTATTATTTTTTTATTTGATTTGAAGTTAAAATTTTTTATAATGCGTCAAATTTAGAATAAAATAAAAGGGATAAGATATGCTTAAGCCTGTTTTTGTTTGGGGTCAAGAGTTTGAAACCGACTTTAAAAAGATTGATGCCGAACATAGATATTTGGTTGAGCTTATTAACTCTTTAGGCAACAAGCTATCTAATTCAAGACCTACTTTTGAGGATATAGATCCAGTTTTTAGTGAGCTTGTTGAATATACAAAGTATCATTTTGTAAATGAAGAAACTATAATGAAAGAAGCACGTGTCGATCGACGCCATGTTACAGAACACGTCGAAGCCCACAGAAACTTTATCACAGAAATAGCCGAACAATACAGTATGATAGATCGTCAAAATATCAAGGAAAGTGCTAAAAAATTACTCGATTTTTTGGTGCAATGGCTTACTTTTCATATACTTGGAGTAGATAAAAACTTAATTACACAAATTAGACTTATTGAATCTGGGAGCTCGCCAGAAGAAGCGTTTAATGAGATAAATGGTGTAAATCACGAGCAACTAGATACTCTTGTGCGTTCGTTTAATGGTGTTTTTAGTGTCTTAATGAAGTATAATGAAGAGCTTTTGGGACTAAAGAAGTCTCTTGAAGAAAAAGTTGAAGAGAGAACTCTGGAGTTAAAAGAAGCAAATGCTCAACTTGAAGAGATGAATAAACGTCTAGAAACGATAGCCATGAGCGATCAGCTAACGGGACTATCAAACCGTCATAAAATTATGAGCGAACTTAGTAGATATTGGGATGAATACACAAGATACAATACTCCACTCTCAGTCATAATGATAGACTTAGATAATTTTAAATGCATCAATGACACTTATGGGCATGATGCTGGAGATCAGGTGTTAAAAACTTTTGCCAAAATTTTAAGTTTTAGCATACGCACTGATGATTTGGTGTGTAGGCTTGGCGGAGATGAATTTTGTGTGGTTTGTCCAAATACCGATATAAATGGAGTTACCACGCTGGCAAATAAAATTCATGAGAATTTAGCTGGTATTTGTGTGCGTTTTGACGAAGGTGGCTGGGAGGGTTCGGCGAGCTTGGGTGTTGCAACTACAAATAAATCCATGAAGAACAAAGAAGATTTACTAAAAGCATCTGATAAAGCAGTATATGAAGCAAAAAAACTTGGCAAAAATAAAGTGTATGTGATAAGATCTTTTAATTAGCTTTTTGATGTGAGTTGTGCTTAAAGCTGTGGCTATAAATTTTAAATAAAGTCTTAAAATCATTTTGGTTAATCTAAAATTTTATCTATCATTTTTGTAGTTTTTGTATCTTTTCAAACATGATTTTAGCTATCTTGGTTGTCATTTGTATGATATCGCTATTTTCTTGCACAAATTCATTTATCCTATCTTTAAGTTCTTTTAAGCTTAAGATAATCTCTTTGCTTTTTTCTAATTAGCTATATTTTCTTGAAAAATTTCTATAATTTTATATTCATTGTCTTTGAAAATTTTTGCTAAAAACCATTTTATATATAAAATTTCATTATTAAAGCTAAAATAAACGTAGAAATTTGTCTGCTTAGCAAAATTTTAAGATTTGCTTTTGTTATCTTTTGGATTATAAGGTAGGTGTGCGTTTAGTTTTAGATTTTTTACACGACTTTTGCTTATGCTAAGTAGGTTTGAGATCTTAAAATTGCTTTTGTTTTTTAAATTTTGGCAAAGCAGATGAAAGTGAGTATAAATCTTGCTTTTACTAATCGCACCAAAACTACCCACAAGATACCTTTTTAAAAGTATCTTTGGTCTTATTTGTCTTATAAAATGATTATTTATTGTATTTATGTTTAAATTTGTTAGTTTAAAGTGGTGTGAAATTTAAATGCTTTTTATTATTTGTGGCTTGTTAGCGTTAGGGATAAATAAGTTAAAGCCCATAAGCTTGAAGCTTTTGAGCTTTAATTGGCATTTTAGACAGTGTTAAGTTTAATACCATTATAAACAAAGCACAAACTAACTTGCTTGTTGTAGTGCTTGATCTATTTTGGCTTTAAACTCATCATTTACGCGGTAGCCACTCTCATATACAAGCATTTCATTTGTATTTTTATTGATGATTTTAACGATTAGTTTATATTTGTTTTGGATATCGTGATTTTGTGTGGCTAGTTCGTTTATCATCTTTAATCTGCCTTGATCTAACTCGCATAAATTTAGCGTTATCTCTAGATTTTCATACGTTCTTGCAGGCTCTTTTGTTTCGTTTTGATTTTTGTATTTGTCTTGATACTGTCTGATTGCTTTTGGCTTAAACTCAAGATCAGCTGCTTGATTAAGCTCGATTAATGCATTTAGTTTTGTTCTGACAAACTGATCATCTTTTGTAACGTTTATATTAAATGCATATGGAAGCTCTTTTTTGTTTGCATCATACCATACGTCTTCAACCTGTGCCAAATCTCGCTCAAATACTGCTATTTCGATGTTGCCATGCAGATCCAATACATTTATAGTGCCTACTTTTTTGCCACTTTTAGCTATGCGTGTGCTAAATTCCTCGATCTTTCCGACAATCAAAATTTCATTACTTCCTTCAAGTGTTTCAAACTCAGAGCTTAATGTGTATTTTATTTTTGCAATTTCATCTTTATAGTCATCAAGAGGATGACCTGATACGTAAATACCCATGCTTTCATGCTCAAATTTCAATAACTCTTTTGTGCTAAACTCAACGTCATTTTGCACAAAATCAACCTTAACATTGCTCATGCTATCATCATTGCCAAATAAACTTTCACTAGCTTCTCTTCGTATCTGTGCAGCATTTTTACACGCATCCATTATGCTTTCAACATTATTTAGCATATTTTTGCGAGTATAATTAAATACATCAAAAGCACCAGATTTTATAAGGCTTTCTGCTACTTTTTTATTTACTTTAAATGCATCTACGCGTGATACAAAATCATCTAGATTTTTAAATTCTCCACTATTTCTTACTTCTAGCATATTTTCTATCGCAGATGAGCCAACGCCCTTAACCGCACCAAGACCAAATATAATCTTATCTTTGCCATCTATACTTACAACGCTAAATTCTTTCATGGAGCTATTTATGCTAGGGGCTAAAACGTCTATTTTTAAGCGTTTTGCCTCGTCTATATATTTTGCTATCTTATCGACATTATTTTCTTCGCTTGTTAAAAGTGCCGCCATAAACTCAGCTGGATAATATGCCTTTAAATATGCTGTTTGAAATGTAATATACGCATAAGCGGCTGAGTGTGATTTATTAAATCCATATCCTGCAAATTTTAAGATAAGATCAAACAAATCGCCTGATTTTGCCGCATCAAAGCCATTTTTAGTTGCACCTGCTACAAATAAATCTTTTTGTTGTTGTAGCAGTTCTGGATCTTTTTTACCCATGGCACGACGCACCAAATCCGCCCCACCAAGGCTAAATCCGCCAATTACTTGCACTATTTGCATAACTTGTTCTTGATAAACGATAACACCATATGTAGGAGCAAGTATGCTTTCAAGCTCTTTAAACGCATAAGTGATCGATGCTCTGCCGTGCTTTCTATCGACAAAGTCATCAAGCATACCGCTTTCCATAGGGCCTGGACGATACAATGCCAACATCGCTACGATATCTTCAAATGTATCTGGCATAAGTCTAGTGCCAAGCTTTCTCATGCCATCACTTTCTATTTGGAATATCCCAATCGCATCGCCACTTTGTATCATTTTATAGACTTTTTCGTCGTTTTTATCGATTTGCTCCCAGATTATGTCTTTGTTAAATCTTTTTTTGATTAATTTTATGGCGTTATCGATAACGGTTAGTGTTTTTAGCCCAAGAAAGTCAAATTTTATCAAATCAACATCTTCTAAATATTTTAGACTGTATTGAGTTACAAAGTGCTCTTCTGTGCTATTTGATTGCCTAAAAAGTGGCGTTTTGTGCCATAATTCTTCGTTTGATATAACTACTCCGGCTGCGTGTTGTCCAGCGTTGCGGTTTAGACCTTCTAAATCAAGAGCAAATCTCCAAACTCTAGCCGCATTTCTATCTTTTTCAATTAATTCTTTGATTTTTGGTTCTTTTTCAAAAGCGTCTTTTAGCGTTATGCCAAGCTCATCCGGGATAAGTTTAGCCATGGCATCTGCTTCAGCATATGGCATATTACACACCCTTGCAACGTCACGAATAACGCCTTTTGCTAGTAATTTACCAAATGTTATGACCCCAGCTACGTTGTATTTGCCATATTTTTGCGTGACATAATCAATGATCTCAGCACGTCTTGATTGACAAAAATCCACGTCGATATCTGGCATACTTACACGCTCAGGATTTAAAAATCTCTCAAAAAGCAAGTTATAAGGCAGCGGATCTAAGTCGGTGATTTTTAGTGCATATGCCACCAAGCTACCAGCCGCTGAACCACGCCCAGGACCAACTGGAACATCGCGTTTTTTGGCCTCATTTATAAAGTCCCATACAATTATCATGTAGCCTGGAAATTTCATGTTGTTTATGACGTCAATTTCGATTTGTAATCGTTTTTCATACTCTTGGTGTCTTTGTTCAGGGATAAATTTTAGTCTCTCTTGTAAGCCTTTTTTACACTCGTATTCAAAAAGCACAGCATCGTTTGCAAAACTATATCTGTTTTCAGGCTCAGGCAGTGTTAATCCACGCTCTTTTGCATACTCTATAGTAAATTTAAAATTTGGCGGAGTAGGGTTGCCTAGTTTTAGGTTTAGATCGCATTTGTCTGCAATTTCTTGAGTGTTTGTTATCGCTTCTGGTATATCGGCAAAAAGCTCAGCCATTTGTTCTGGAGTTTTTACATAAAATTCATGCACGCTATGGCGTAAGCGATTTGGATCGTCTAGAATTTTATTCATTGCAATACACATAAAAACTTCGTGAGCATCGGCTCTATTTTTGAAAGTGTAGTGCGTGTCATTTGTGGCTATTACTTTTATACCTGTTTCTTTTGCGATGCGAAGTATATCATCATCTATGCGTCTTTGATCGCCTATGCCGTGACGCATAATCTCTAAGTAAAAATCATCTCCAAAAATTTCTTTATACTCCAGTGCCACCTCTTTGGCTTTGTCATAACCTTTTGCACCAAATTTTAAATTTCTTTCGCTTAAATTTAAATGCCAACTAACTTCGCCTTGTAAGCAAGCAGCCGTGCAGATTATACCCTCGCTATGCTCTTTTAAAATTTTTTTGTTAATGCGTGGGTAGTAATAAAATCCCTCAATATAGCTTTGTGAGCTTAGATACATTAAATTTTTATAGCCAACTTCATTTTTAGCTAGAAGTATCAAGTGAAATCGTTGTTTTGTGCTTTTATCGCCAAGCTCATCTTGGTTGTGAATGTAAGCTTCTATGCCAATTATCGGCTTTAAGCCCTCTTTTTTCATCGTTTGATAAAAATCAATCGCCCCAAACATATTGCCATGATCTGTTATTGCGACACTTTTTACGCCTTGCTCTTTTAGTGTTTTTGCTAATTCTTTTACTTTGTTTGCACCATCTAGCATAGAGTATTCTGTATGTAGATGCAGGTGTGTGAAATTATTCATCCTTAATCCTTTGTGTAAAAATTTAGCAAAATTTTGCTTTTTTTATGCTTGAGTTTTTGGCTTATATTTTGTAAGATTTAAAATTTTAAGCCTTAGATTTGATTTTAAATTTCATGAAGTTTGTGTAAGTTTTTATCAATAATCTCATCGAGTAAGGAATCTAAGTTTTGGGCTGATTTTGGATTTAGTTTTAATTCATCGGCTAAAATTTTATAATAAAACTTAGCACCAAGACTAAAATCAATAGCTGGAGCATTAGCACTTTTGCTTAGTTTTTTACCATCTTTTAGTAGTAGTTTGTGATGGATTATTTTTGCGTTTTGTAACTTAAATCCAAGCATTTTTGCTATGTAAATTTGTGCTTGAGAGCATTGTTTTAAATCATCTCCTCTAACGATAAAATTTACCCCAAGTCTTTCATCGTCTATAACTGAAGCGTAGTTGTATGATGGTGTTTTATCTTTTTTGTATATTACAAAATCTCCCATTAAAACTTCACTTTTTGTATCTAGTCTAAGTGCTGTTTTGTCTTTTTGAAAATTTAATTTTCTATTTTTGCACAATCCTTGATAAACGCCGTTTTTATAAGCATTTTGTGTAGTTTTAGTGCAGCTACAATAGTATGTATTTTTTAAATTTTGTAGATTTTTTTCATACTCATTTAGTCTTAGTTTAAAGCTAAATTTATTCTCAAACTCGCTTACATTTTTAGCCCCACTATCATACTTGATGCCTAAAAACTCAATCACGTCAAATATATTTTGCACATATTTTTCGCGGTATCTACTTAAATCATAATCATCAATTCTTAGATGTAAATAGCCATTATTTGCTTTTGTTAGCAAGTATGTAAGCAAAAAATTATAAGCATTTCCGATATGTAAAAACCCACTTGGTGTGGGGGCTATACGTGATATTAGATTCAATTTACGAAGAGCCGTCATATGACGGCATTTTACTCTTTTGGACGCGATTCATTAACTCTTAAAACGCGACCACCTATCTCTTTATTGTTTAGTTCTTCTATTGCTTTTAAAGCAGCCTCGTCATCCATTTCAACAAACCCAAAGCCCTTTGAGCGATTTGTTTCTTTGTCTTTTATGATTTTGGCTCTTTTTACTTCGCCAAATGGCAAAAATGCATCCTTTAGTTCTGTCTCAGTCATACGATATGACAAATTTCCCACATAGATATTCACTAGTGTTTTCCTTTTTCTTATTCCGTATTTACGGTAGTCTTATAATACTATAAAATTAAATAACTTGATGCAAAAAGTTAATTTTTATTAAACTAATTTCTATTTTTTGTAACAAATTTAAACAAGTTTGTTAAATTTTGATAAAATTGTAATAATTTATTTAATAATAAATTTTATAATATATTTTTTAAACTAAGGAATACCAATGAGAAAAATACCTATCTTTATATTGATGTTGTCTTGTATGATTGAGGCTAAAACGGGCGAACAAATATATAAAAAATGCACAGGCTGTCATGGTTTGCAAGCAGAGCAGAAATTTCATCCAAAAGCTAGTGCAATAATACATATGTCAAGTGATAAACGCCTAAAGGCTATGCAAAGATACAAAGCAGGAAATAACAATAAATATGGCATGGGTTCTGTGATGAGAGATATGCTAAAGAGCCTTAGCGATGATGAGATATTTTTAGTAAATGAGTATATAAATAGCCTTAAAAACAAGTAAGGCTATTTAGATTAATAGCTCGTTTTTTATCTCATTATATTTTGAATCATTAAACAAAATTTTGACTAAATTTAACGCAAACTCAATTGAGAAAGCCGGTCCTTTTGCCGTGGTTATATTTTGGTCTGTTAAGACATTTTTGCTATCATCATAGCCAAAATTTCTAACATTTGCTTCAAACCCAGGATAGCAAACAAAGTGATTTTTTAGCACTTTTGCACGTTCTAATACCATCGGAGCAGCACAAATAGCAGCGATTTGTTTGTTGTGTTTATCAAATCTAGCTAAAATTTCTAAGAGTATTTCGCTACTAGCTAGATTTGTAGTGCCTGGTAATCCACCTGGCAACACTATCATATCATGTTTGTTTTCATCTAGCTCATCAAGCAATAAATTTGCCTTTATAACTATGTCATGAGCACCGCGAACATATGCACTATCAAGCCCCACTATGCTTACATTTGCACCAGCACGTCTAAGCACATCTATCACGCTAACGGCTTCTATCTCCTCAAATCCATCAGCTAATACAATGGCAACGCTTTTCATGCTATCTCCTTTTGTTATTTTTTATTCATCGCAAGTTTTAATTTTAAGATATTTTTAGTTATGCTTTCTGGTTTATAAATCGCATTTACAATTGCAATCATATCAACTCCTAAATTAGCAACCTCGGCGATATTTTCAGTGTTTATGCCACCTATAACGCAAATAGGAACGCTTAAAACATCTTTTGCTTTTTTTATGGTTTCAAGGCTAACTTTAGTTGTATTTGGCTTAGTTTTGCTTGGATAAACTGCTCCAAATGCTACATAATCTGCTGTATCTTCTTGCATTTTAATTGCTAAATCCAAATCATCATAGCAGCTAACACCTATAAATGCATTATCTCCAAGTACACTTCTAGCGTATTTTAAATCTGCATCGTCTTTGCCGATATGCACACATTTTGCACCGATTTTTAGTGCGAAATCAATATCATCATTTACTATAAACTTTGCATTAAATTTATTGCAAAGTTTTAAAATTTCTCTTGCAATTTGCTCGTTTTTTTCAGTTTTGCAACGATACTGATAGTATTTGATGCCATTTTTTAAAATTTCGTGTGCATGAGCTAGTATTAAATCATTTGGACTTAATACATCATCGCTTAATGCGTAAATCTCACTCATGCTATGCTCTTTTATGATCTAGTAATCTTATGCCGTATTTTGTATTTAAAGCATTTTGTATGGCGTTTAAGACGTATTTTTTGGCATTTACTACAGCATTTTGCGTGTCGTTGCTATTTGCTAGATGGCACGCTATGGCCGTGCTTAGGGTGCAACCAGCACCATGCATGATTTCTGGTTTTAATAAAGGCTCGGCAAAATTTAAAATCGTGCCATCTTTTTTATATAACGTATCTTGACATTTGGTATCTACTTTTGTGCGTTTTATTAATGTATCGCAAGGTAAATTTTGCAAGTCAATTTTTAAAAGCTCGGCTTCTTTGATATTTGGCGTGATGATGCTTGCTAGGGGTAAAATTTGTTTTAAAGCATCAAGTGCTTCGTTTTTTAATAGCTTTGCCCCTGATTTTGCTACGCAAACTGGATCAATTACGATGGGAATTTTGTCTATTTTTTCTAGCCAAAATTTTACTACTTTTATTAATTCTTCATTAAAAAGCATGCCGATTTTTATAGCGTGAATTTCAAGCTCATCGGTTATCATTTTAAGCTGTGCGTCTAAAATTTCAGCCGATACTGCCATAACATCACTAACGCCATTTGTATTTTGTGCAGTTATTGCAGTTATAGCGGTTGAGCCATAGCATTTTATTGCCTCGCATGTTTTTAAATCAGCCTGTATTCCAGCACCGCCAACACTATCAGAACCAGCAATAATTAATATATTTTTCATAATCTTGTCCTTTTATGTAAAGACTTGCAAAGTAAAGTATTTTGTGCTACGCCAAGATTAGCGTAGCACTGTTTGAAATTTATCTTAAATCGTATTTTTTGGCTATTTCGTCAAATTTACCATTTGCTTTTAGCTCTTTTAATGCATTGTTTATTTTTGCTATTAAGTCATTGTGTTTATCTTTATCAAATGCGATTGAAAAGCCTTCGCTACCATCAGGAAGCTTTAAAAACTCTTCTAAATCTTCGTTTTGTTTTAAATAGCCATAGCCTATTGAGCTATCAACTAAAATAAAGTCAATTTTGCCAGTTTTTAATGCCATGATTGAGCTTAGTATATTATCAGCTGGAACGACATTTACGCCATTAAAAGTTCTTGCTGCCATTTCTTGAACTGTGCCAAGCTGAACGCCAACTTGTTTGCCTTTAAATGTATCTTGTGTAACGTCGGTATTTTTTTTGCGTATGAAAAGATTTTCTGTTGTGTAGTAACTATCTGTAAAATCTACTGATTTTCTTCTATCATCAGTTGCACTCATGGCTGACATTATAGCGTCGATTTTACCAGCCTTTAGTGCAGGTATTAACCCATCAAAGCTTATATTTTGTAGGCTTACTTCAAATCCTATCATGTTTGAAATTTCTTTAATCAGCTCTACGTCAAAACCAGCTGGATTGTTTTGGTCATCTATATATTCAAATGGTGGATAATCCATACTCATACCGACTTTTATAACTTGCGTTTTTGCGGCATCACCTACTTGTGTATTGTCTTGCTTTGCGTTGTTGTCACAACCTACAAAAAATAGCATAAACGCTAAAAAACTTAAAATTTTCTTCATTGTGTCTCCTTGTGAAATTTTAATGATTTAAGACCTTGCCTAAAAATTCTCTAAGTCTTGGATTTTGAGAATTCTCAAATACATTTTTTGGCGTATCATCTACGGCTATCACGCCACCATCCATGAAAAATATCCTATTTGCTACATTTCTAGCAAATCCCATCTCGTGCGTTACAACAAGCATTGTTAGGCCTTTGCTTGCCACATCTCTCATTATATCAAGCACTTCGCCTATCATCTCTGGATCAAGTGCTGAGGTTGGCTCATCAAAAAGTATGACATCAGGATTCATCGCTAAGCTTCTAGCTATTGCAATGCGTTGCTTTTGTCCGCCACTTAACTTGTGTGCAAAGGCATATTTTTTATCGCTTAAGCCCACACTTTTTAATAATTCATCGGCTTTTTGTATAGCTTGTTCTTTGGTTAGAATTCCAGCTTTAATCGGCGCTAGGATTAGATTATCTAAAACATTTTTGTTTGCAAAAAGATTAAAATGCTGAAATACCATGCTTACTTTTTGGCGGATTTTGTTTATGTCTGTGTTTTTATCTGTGATACTTGCACCATTTATTAATATCTCGCCCATACTTGGCTCTTCTAGGCGGTTTATACAACGTAAAAATGTGCTTTTTCCACCGCCACTTGGTCCGATTATAGCTATGATTTCGCCCTGTTTTATATTTACGTTTATATTGTTTAAAACTCGTAAATTTCCATAAAATTTGCTTAAATTTTTAATCTTAATCATGACGATTTAGCCTTTTTTCCAGTATTCTAACAAGCAGAGTAAAGAATTTAATGCTAACATAATAAACAAGCCCAGTAAAAAGTATAGGCTTTGGATTATAAAACACGGCTTGTAGGCTTTTGCTTTGCATTGTGATATCTACAACGCTTATGTATCCAACAACTGATGTCTCTTTAAACAGCGAAATAAACTCATTTGCAAGTGCTGGTAGGATATTTTTTGTAGCTTGTGGCATGACAATTTCACGCATTGAAGCATAGTAGTTTAGCCCCATGGCTCTTGCGGCTTCCATTTGACCTTTATCTACGCTATTTATGCCACTTCTTACTATTTCTGCAACATATGCTGAGCTGTTTAAGCCTAGTGCGATGATTGCGACATAAAAGTTATTGCTCCACGTTGAAAAAATAACAACTGAAAATATCAAAAGTTGTATAATAATTGGCGTTCCACGTAATATATCAATATATTCATCTATGAAAAAATTTAAAATTTTTATGTTTAAAAATTTTAAAAACGCAAGAAAAAAACCAAGTGCGATACCTATAACTATACCGCCAAATGCCAACCCTAAAGTAACTCCATAGCTTTTTAAATAGGCTAGTTTCTGTGCCTCGTTTAGCTCAGTAGGATACGTGTAAATCACACCAAGAGTAACAATTAGCGTAAAAAACAGAACTCTAAATAAATTTTGCTTATTCAACCCTGACCCTTAAAATTTTATAGCCTAAAATGATACGTAAAATTTCATATTTTTTAGCTTAAATTTCTTAAATTTTAAACAAAATTATAATATCATCAATTTTTTAGAAAAATTTAAGGTCTTTTTATGGAAATTTCATCGTATTTTGCTATTACTTTATATTTTGGAGTGCTTTTATCAATTGGTTGGTATGCGTATAATAAAAGTGCAAATATGAGCGAGTATTTGCTAGACAATCGCAAACTAGGACCAGTTGCAACGGCACTTAGTGCTGGTGCGTCTGATATGAGTGGTTGGATGTTGCTTGGTGTGCCAGGAGCGTTTTATGCTAGTGGGCTTAGTAATATTTGGATGTTAATAGGACTTGTTGTTGGTGCGTATTGCAATTATCTATTTTTGGCTAAACGTTTGCGTGTTTATACCGAGGTTGCAAGTAATAGCATAACGATACCAGATTTTTTAGAAAATCGTTTTAAAGACCGCACAAAAGTGCTTAGAATAGTATCTGGAATGCTTATTTTGATATTTTTTACTCTATATGTTTCTAGCGGAATTATCGCTGGTGGCAAGACTTTTGAGAGCTTTTTTGGGCTTCCGTTTTGGCTTGGTGCATTTATGACGTTTTTTATAGTGGTTTTTTACACTTTTTTTGGTGGTTTTAAGGCTGTTTATATGACTGATGTTTTTCAAGGAACGCTTATGTTTTTGGTGCTTATTGCTATACCAACAACGGCATTTTTGGCATTAAATTTAAGTGGCGAAACAAGCTTGATAAACGAGATAAGACAGATAAGATCAGAGCATTTAGATCCGTTTTATAACCTTGGTTTTTGGGCGATTTTAGGGCTTATGTCGTGGGGACTTGGTTATTTTGGTCAGCCTCACATTATAGTGAGATTTATGGCGATACGCAGCTCATCAGAGTTGGCACAAGCTAGACGTATAGGAATTGGCTGGATGGTGATAGGGTTAATTGGGGCGATGTCTAGTGGATTTGTTGGATTTGTATTTTTTACGCAAGGTGCAGTAACACTTAGTGATCCAGAGGTTGTGTTTTTAAAGCTTGGCGAAACGCTTTTTCATCCATTTTTCATAGGAATTGTCCTTTCAGCTGTGCTTTCTGCTATCATGAGCACGGTTGCGTCACAGCTTCTTGTGAGTGCTTCTTCGGTAACTAAAGATTTTGTATTGGCTTTTTATAAGCGTGAAATTTCAGCCAAAGCTGAGGTTGGCATTGGGAGATGTGCTGTCGTAATAGTTGCGATGATAGCTACAATTTTTGCTTTTACTTCTAGGGATACTGTGCTTGGTGTAGTTGGCAATGCTTGGGCTGGGTTTGGGGCGAGTTTTGGTCCTGTGCTTTTATTTAGTCTTTACTATAAGCGAATGAGTGCATTGGCTGCACTTGCTGGTATGGTCATGGGCGGTGTTGTTGTGGTATTTTGGATAGTATCTGGATTAAATGAGTATGTTTATGAGCTGTTGCCTGGATTTATTGCATCAAGTATCGTTATTGTTATCGTTAGTGTATGTGGTAAAGAGATAGGGCGTATGAGTCATGAGCCAAGCAAACAGAGTATAAAGGATGAATTTGATAGGATGCAAACAAGACTATGAAAGTGCATAAAACAAATGCCGCTAGGGCATTAGATAGATTAAAAATAGAGTATGAAATTTTAGAATACGAAGTTGATGAGAGCGATTTGTCAGCCTTGCATGTTGCTAACATCACAGGCAAGGATATAAGATATATTTATAAAACAATAGTTTGTGAGTGTGAGCCAAAACGCTATATAGTGGCGTGTGTGCAAGGGGATTTAGAGCTTGATTTAAAAGCTTTGGCTAAGGCAAGTGGTGCGAAACGATGCGAACTTATAAATTTAAAGGATTTAGAAAAAATCACAGGCTATATTCGTGGTGGGTGTTCGCCATTAGCCATGAAAAAGCAGTTTGATACATATATTGATGATAGGGCTTTAGAACTTAAATACATTATCGTGAGTGCTGGCGTACGTGGCAAACAGCTAAAGCTTGGCGTTAATGATTTGCTTAAAGCAAGTGGTGGCAAGACGGCTTTAATCACACGAGTTTAAAAAACGAAACTCCAGCTAAATTTACGCATTTTACTTCATTTTTATCGAGTAAAATTTTAAGATTTGCCCTTGAAATATCGGAGAAATTTTCATCTACGTTTTGAGTGCTTTGAGGTCGTCTAGCTAAAAGTTGCTTTATGTCATCTTGACTAAAATCATATTTTTGAGTGCTTTGTTTTTTACTGGCTATGAAAACTGGTGCGTTTGTTATAAAAGTAGATAGTTGTCCTAAAAGTTCGTTGCTTACTGGCTTTACATTGTAAGCTGGCGGCCTATCGATGGTGCTTATATCTACTCTGTCAGGGCGGATATTTTTAATCGCTTGATTTAGTGCTAGCATCTCATCTTTCGTGTCGTTAAAGCCGCTTACGATTAAAATTTCAAGCACAAGCTCTCCCTTAAAAGCTTGGCGAAATTTTATCATTTTGTTTATGATATTATTTACTGAAATTTTGGCATTTCTGTCTATCTTGTTAAATGTTTTTTGGTTTGCACTATCTAGGCTAAACTTAACTATATCTAAATCTAATAGGCTTTGAAATTTTATCTCATCAAGCACAGCAGTGCCGTTGCTAAGAATTAGTAGTTTTTGTGTAGTTTTTATGCGATTTAGCTCAAAAATTAGCTCTTTTAAATTTGGATACAAACTTGGTTCGCCATTAGCAGTAAGCGTGATAACATCGATATTTTGATGTTTTTTTAACGCAGCTTTAACTTCGGTTAAAATTTCATCAACTGATACTGGATTTTCGATCTTGTCTGTTGTTTTTGCGCCCTTTAGTTCGCAATAAACGCAGTCAAAATTGCATGATTTTTTGCTTGGAGATAAGTCTATGCCAAGTGACATGCCAAAGCGACGAGAGTTAATTGGACCAAAAACTATACTCAAAATTTACCTTTTGCAACGAATTAAAATGCATGATTTTAGTAAAAATTAACTAAAATATAACTATAATCAAAGCTTTATTTAAATTTGTAAAGGAAATTTATGGCAAAAGATTCAAACGGAACTGAACTAAATGCTGGTGATAGTGTTATTTTAATCAAAGATTTAAAAGTCAAAGGTGCTGGTGCAACATTAAAGCGTGGGACAATGGTAAAAAATATAAAATTAACCAATAAAGATACAGAAATAGAAGGCAAGATAGATAAAATGGGTGTTATTGTGTTAAAAACTGAGTTTTTGAAAAAAGCCTAACGTTAGATAAAGCAAGAATTTAAACAATCTTGCTTTATCTATTTATCTTGATAAAATTTCCAGCAAAATCAAACCTAAATGTAAGTAAATTTTGAAGCATTCCAAAAAGTATCATAAAAGTCACAAAGCTACTTCCGCCATAACTATAAAATGGTAGTGGCACACCAACAACTGGTGCATACCCAATCGTCATGGAAACATTTACGCCAACGTAGATAAAAATTAATACAGCGATACCTGTGGTCATAACCTGCGTAAAAAAGTCGTTTTTCAGTATGTAGTTTAGCGTAAGAAGATGTAAAATAAGTAACCCATACAAACTAAATACCGCAACTGCACCATAAAAACCAAATCTCTCAATTGTGTAAGCAAATATAAAATCGCTTGTTGCTATTGGTAAAAATTTAAAATGTGTTTGTGTGGCTTCATCTTTTGCCTTGCCGCTCATTCCACCACTTCCAATTGCAATAATGCTTTGACGAACGTGATAACTTGGTTTTTCTGAGATAAAGTCAGTTATGCGTTTTTTTTGGTAATCATGTAAATTCTCATATAGTATTGGAGCACAAAGTCCTATGCTTACAAATATACAAATCCATATTTTTTTATTTACTCCTATTACAAAAAGAACAGCATATCCAACAAGCAAAAGCACGAGTGCCGTGCCTAAATCTGGCTCTTTGGCGATTAGAAAAAATGGCAAAAGTATATAAAAACTCAGTTTTAAAAAGTCTTTTAGATTGTAGCCATTTTCGCTTGGTGGATTTTTTTTAATTAAATACGCAAGCATTAATAAAAATGCTGGTTTCATAATCTCAGAAGGCTGGAGCGTAAAATGAACGAATGGAATTTCAAGCCATCTTTTTGCACCAAGTTTGCTAATCCCAAAAAACTCAACACTTAAAAGCAAGACTATATTAAACCAATAAAATATCGGTATAAACCATTCAAGTCGCCTTAATGGGATAAAGAAAAATAGGCAAAACAAAGCAAATCCAATACCAAAATACACTATTTGTTTTGAAGCAAGTGTTGCATTTACTTCTGATACCAAAAAATATGATAAAGCAATGATTGGAATTATTAAAAGTATTTGAAAAAAGTCAAAATGTGTTACAATACGCCTATCAAATCTTATCAAAATTAAGCCTTAGTAATTTTTGATAGATGATAGCACAAAAAGGTAAAAAATTGGTTGAATTTATTGCAGAAAATGAAGCAAGATTGGACGTTGCAGTATCTGAAATGCTTAAAATTTCAAGAAATCAAGCAAATGTCATGATAAAAAACTCACTTGTAAAAGTAAATGAAAATTTAATTACAAAGCCATCATTTAAGATTTTTATAAATAATAAAATATGTATTAAACCTGCTTTAAAACAAGAAATTTCAAATAGATATGAGGTTGATTTTGATGTTGATGTAATATACGAAGACGATGATATATTGGTGTTAAATAAGCCACCACATGTCATAACTCATCCAGCAAATAGTGTAAAACAAGCTACTTTAGTAGAGTGGCTAAATGAACGTGGATATATGCTATCAAATTTAAACGGAGACATTAGAGCGGGTATTGTGCATAGGCTTGATAAGCAAACAAGTGGAGCAATAATCATTGCTAAAACAAACATCGCTCACGCAGCATTATCAAAGCAGCTTAGTGACAAAAGCATGGGAAGAATTTATCTAGCACTTACAGATATTAATATCAAAGAGCCATGTGTAGTAAATAGAGCAATCGGCAGAAATCCAAATAATAGGCTAAAAAATGCCGTTATTAAAGGCGGACGAGAGGCAAAATCAGCGTTTATAAGCTTGATTAGCGATAGTGGTATAAATTTAATCGCTTGTAAGCTATTTACTGGCAGAACTCATCAAATAAGAGTGCATTTATCAAGCATAAATAGGCATATATTAGGCGATGATTTATACGGATTTAAGAGCGAAAATGATAAAATTAATCGAGTTATGCTTCATGCTTATATTTTGTATTTTAAGCATCCAATTAGTGGCAAATATATGCAGTTTGAAGCGGATATTTTTGATGATTTTAAAGAGATAGTCTTTAAAAAAATCGACAAGGAGATATTTTATGAAAAAATTAAAAGTGAGTTTGTTTGCGGTAGTTTTAGCGACACTGATAGCTGGTTGCAGCTCACATAGTGTTCCAACGCAGCAAAGTAGCTCATTGCCGGTTATTACGAGTTTAAAAACTATAAGCGATATGACAGAAGTTGGCTTTGAATGGCTTCCGGTAAATGATGAAAATGTAATTGGATACGAACTATACAGAAAAGATAATAAAACTGGTAAATTTAAAGCCGTCGCACAGATAAAAGATAGATTTACAACTCACCATGTTGATAGTGGATTAGAGCCTGAGACCACGTATGTATATCAGCTAAGAACATACTCTAAAGAGCACATTTCAGATAGTGGAGAAAGCGTGAGTGTGATGACAAGACCACTTTATGCTTCGGTGCCATTTATTCAAGCTATTGCAGGACTTCCTGGAAGGGTTAAGCTAATATGGCGACCGCACCCTGATACAAGTGTAGTAAGCTACATAATCAAAAGAGCAGATGTTGGTAGTGAAAAATTCTCACAAATTGCACATGTAAAAGGTAGGCTAAATGCAGAATATATCGACACTAGTGTAAAACATGGCAAGGGATATTTGTATGCTGTGTTTGTTGTAAATGGCTCTGGTGTTGTTTCAAAGTCCAGTGAGATTGTCAAGGCTGTTACAAAGGAGTTACCCTAAAGGAGTAACAAATTTAAATGCAACTCAAGGTGAGCCTAAAAAAATAGTTATAAGTTGGCAGCCATCTATAACTAGCGACGTGGTTTATTATAATGTGTATCGTTCGGCTAGTAAATTTTTGCCATATGCGTATCTTGCAAAGACAAATGAAACAAGCTTTGAAGATTTAATTAATTCAAATGGTGTTACAAGATATTACAAGGTCACGGCTGTTGATATAGATGAGCTTGAAAGCCTAAGACAAGATGAGCCGGTAGTTGGCTCGACGCTAGATGCTCCATTGTCACCTGAGATAACGGCATTGTATGATGGGGGTGGTATAAATGTGAGCTGGAGCAGTGTGGCACGTGCAAAATCATATACATTAACTAGAAGTGGTGGCGATAAAGAGATGGTTTTTAGTGGGCTAAATTCTAATAGCTACTATGATAGCGATATACAACTTGGCACAAAATACAGCTATAAGATTGTGGCAGTGGATGAATATGGCATAGAGTCAAAGCCAAAAAATATCAATATAAGCACAAAATAATGCCAAATTTTATAGCTAAAAGTATAAAATCAAAATCATATCCATTTGGGCGTGATGATGTTAAGTTTTTGTGGGAAGTTTGCGGTAGAAATGAGAAGCTCATATATACACAGTGTGAGAACGAGAGCTTTTTGCTTACGCTAAAGCCAAAGCAAGATTTTGTAGTGCTAAAAGGCGAGAAACTTAGCAAACCAGCAAGAACAAGTTTATTGCAAAAAGCACTTTGTGTGTATCGCGACGAAAATGCAAATGAGATTGTAAGCGAAGCCATGGCTTATAAACCAACAAAAGTAATTAAAAAATCAGAATTAATTACGGATATTGATAAATTTACAGTGGAGTTTAATACTCTTGTTGGGGTTTATGATGAGATTTTTATAGAGATTGGTTTTGGTTCTGGTAGGCACTTGTTATATCAAGCTAAAAATAATAAAAATACCTTAGTAATTGGCATAGAAGTATATAAGCCAAGCATAGAGCAAGTCGCTAAACTTGCTATGTTAAACGATTTAAAAAATATTAGATTAATTAATACAGATGCAAGATTGCTTTTAGGTCTTATTAACTCAAATGTAATTGATAAAATTTTCCTTCATTTTCCGGTGCCTTGGGATAAAGCACCACATAGAAGAGTGGTTAGTGAAAGTTTTGCTTTGGAGTGCGAAAGAGTGCTAAAAGAGGGTGGCAGTTTTGAGCTTAGAACGGATAGCAAAGAGTATGCTGAGTATTGTGTGTCAAATTTTTTAAATTTATCAAACTCAAAAATATTTTTGAAAAAAAATGAAAATCTTGAAATTTCAAGCAAATATGAAGATAGATGGAAGCGACAAGAAAAAGATATTTATGACATGCAGTATAAGTGCGAAATTTCAAGCCCTAAGCGTGAAATCAAAGATGATATGAAATTTCACAATAGTTATGATATGGTTAAAATTTTAACTAATTTTAAAAATGAAACTATAAAAGATAGCGATTATTTTGTGCATTTTGAAGATATTTACTCAAGCAATGAGAGAATTTTAATCAAACTTGCCTTTGGTGCCTTTGCTAGACCAGAGCACTGTTTTATCAAGATAGAAAATCAAAAATGTGAGTATTTTGCCAAGAAGCCGCTTTTGACTTTTGAGAACTTAAAGGCACATAAAAAAGTGCAGGAGTGTTTAGACATATGCAAAATATAATAAGTGCTAGAAATTTAACCCTAGCATATGAGCATGAAGAAGTGATAATTAAAAATGCAAATGTTGATATAAAAACGAATGATTTTGTGTTTATAACAGGTAAAAGCGGAAGTGGTAAATCAACTCTTTTAAAGTCGTTTTACGCAGAAATTTCGCCACGTGCTGGTGAGCTAAATGTCTGCTTAACATCGCTAAATAATATAGGCAAAAGCGACTTAAATAAGCTTCGTCAAAGAATAGGCATAATATTTCAAAATTATCGCTTGATAAATGAGTGGAGTGTCGAGAAAAATGTAATGTTGCCTTTGATTATTAAGGGTGTATCGTATAGTGTATGCAAAAAACAAGCAGCAAAGCTTTTAAAACATGTCAATATGCTACATAAAGCACATAAATATCCACTTGAGTTAAGCGGTGGAGAGCAGCAAAGAGTAGCTATGGCTAGAGCGTTAGCACACAATCCAAATTTATTATTATGCGATGAACCAACAGGAAATTTAGATGAGTATTCAAGCGATGTTATATGGTCTTTACTGATGTCTGCTAGAGAGTATTTGGGGACTTCCATTGTGGTTGTTACGCACCATATACCGCTAAATTTACGCATACCATATAGACATTTTCATATTGAAGAAGGAAGCATAAATGAGATCGTTTAAAAATCACTTTAGCTTTTTTCTAGCTCTTAGTGCTATACTTTTTGCTGTTGCGTTTTTTATGCTTTCTAGCAAGGTAGTAAAAGAGTATGAAAAACTGATGAATAATGATTATAACATCATCATAGTCGCAACAAAAGAGTTAAACGAAAATGCCATAAAACCAGCCGTTCCAACACTAATGAGTATGCAAATAATGAGTTCTGATAAAATTATAAATCGATTAAATAACGATATTTCAGCTAAAAATTTATCGATCCTGCAAAATAGTTTGCCAAAATTTTATACGTTGAAATTAAACGCATTGCCAAGCAGTGAGTATATGAAAGAGCTAAGGAATAAACTTATTAAAATAGATGGAGTTAATAAGGTTGAAACATTTGCAAGAACGCACGATAAAGTATATAGGAGTTTAAAGCTATCAAAAGCAATATCGCAGATTTTTATGTTTATAGTTGGTTTTATCGGTCTTTTGTTGATGGCAAAACAGGTTGATGTGTGGATCTATGAACATCAAGAGAGAATTGACATAATGCGACTTTTTGGTGCTGGTTTTTGGTTAAAAAGTGCAGTGCTTTATAAAAGTGGTTTTTTTGCTAGTGTTTTTTCTACGGCTTTTGTTTGTGTTGTGTTTTATCTATTGCCTACTTTTGGATTTGCAAATACTTTAAAAGAGCAGATAAGTATAGTTTTGCCAACAATTTCTATTGATGAAATTTTGAGTTTATTTGCTATTTCATTTTTACTTAGCATTTTAGTTGTAAGTATAGTTATGAAAAAGGTATAAATGACGTGAAAAAACTTATTGTTTTGCTTGTTAGCGTTGTTTTGCTAACGGCTGCTGGTTCAAATACTAAAAAAAAGATCGAAAGCAACAAAAACTCACTTCGCTCAGCAGAACAGCTATCAAAGCAATTAAACAAAAAGCTTGAAGATTTGGCTACCGATATATTACAAAGTGAAAAAAAACTAAAAACAATAGCCAGTGACATAGGCAAGACAAAGGAGCAAATAAAATCATTAGAAAGCAATGCAACTGCCACAAATAAGGAGTTAGAAGATTTAAATTCTCAAAACAAAGATCTAGTTAGAATGCAAAAAGAGATAGAGCAAAATATAGTAAGAATAATTGCAGAAGAATTTTCGCTAGATTTGTTGCTTGAAGGTGATGGATTTGCTGAGAGTGATGAGAGTATAGTTTCATCAGCAGTTCTTACAAAACTAAATGATGTGTTAAAAGATGACTTGAAAAAAATGTCAAAAGAGTATGAAAGCACATCAAATTTAATCAAAGAAAAATCAAGTCGAATAGAGAAGATCCAAACTCGCATAAATGAGCATAAAAAGAAGCAAAATGAGCTAATATCATTACAAGATAGTCAAAAAAGAACAATAAGCGATTTAAAGCGCGACAAGGAAATTTATACAAAAAAATTAGCAAAACTACAATCTCAGCAAGACGAATTAAGAAAAACATTGCAAGATTTGGCAATTTTAGCAAAACAAGAGGATGAAGCATCTAAAAAAGCCGCCGCTGCAAAAGCACAAGCCAATACCAAAAATGCAAAAAACACACAGCAACCTAGCTCACAAGGCATTCGCCAAGTCGGTTCTAGCTACCAAAGTAGCTCTGTTAAGAAATACACTGGTGCCAAAACCATCGCACCTCTTGATAGTTTTGTTGTAAAGCAAAAATTTGGCAACTACACAGACCCTATTTATAATATTAAAATTTTTAATGAATCCGTTGTTCTTCGCTCCAAGACCCCTGATGCGAAAGTCAAATCAGTTTTAAACGGCAAAGTTGTGTTTGCCAAACAAACACAGTTGCTAGAAAAGGTGGTAATTATAGAAAACGATAATGGCATACACACCATATATGCACATTTAAGTCAAATTGCACCTACTATCAAAGTTGGCACGAGAGTTCAAAAAGGTTACGTTATAGGCAGAGTAAGAGATGATTTGACATTTGAAGTAACTCAGAAAAATTTTCACATCGATCCACTAGAGCTAATTAGCATGAAATAGGGCATGAAAATGCGTTATTATCTTAATTTAATGACATTTTAGATACAATTGGCAAATTTTTAAGGAGAAACTATGGGGAAAAAGAAGCGAGTATTGGTAAAATTTTCAGGTGAGGCACTTGCTGGAGAGAGTGGTTTTGGCATAGATAACTCCATACTTAAATACATTGCAGGTGAGATAAAAGAACTGGTTTGCAATGAATTTGAGGTTGGCATAGTTATAGGTGGTGGCAATATTATACGTGGCGTTAGTGCTGCAAGAGATGGTATTATAAAACGAACAAGTGGCGATCATATGGGTATGCTATCAACTGTGATAAACTCAATTGCCATGAGAGAGGCTTTGGAGCATTTGGGTGTTAGTGTTAGAGTTCAAAGTGCCATCAAAATGGAAGCGATATGTGAGACATTTATCATGGGTAGAGCTCAACGTCATTTAGAAAAAGGTCGTGTTGTTATATTTGCGGCAGGAACAGGCAATCCATTCTTCACAACTGATACGGCAGCTACTTTGCGTGCTATTGAAATTGAGGCAGATGTTATTATAAAAGCAACTAAAGTCGATGGTGTCTATGACAAAGATCCAAAAAAATATAATGATGCAGTATTGCTACCAGAGCTAACATACAAGCAAGGGCTAGATGATCGCATAAAAGTTATGGATGATACATCTATTGCTTTAGCACAGGATAATAAACTTCCAATAATCGTTTGCAATATGTTTAAGCAAGGCAATCTTTTAAAGATTGTAAATGATGATGAAGATGCAGTATATTCAATAGTAAAATAAAAGGATTAAAATGAGAACAGAACAAATTACAGCAAGAGCGTTAAAACAAGTCGGAGATGATAGATATAAGCTATCATTAGTAGTTGCAAAACGTGCTGAAGCTATCGCAAACGGTGCTGAAATTTTAGTAAGCATAGGCACACAAAAACTAAAACCAGCAGACATAGCATTGCTAGAAGTAGCAGAAGGTAAAATCGGACTTGACGCAATTGTTGAAGAAAAATAATTTATTTTTAGAGCAGCTCTTAGAAGAAATTGTAGCTTGTAAGAATGTAACTGGAGCAAAAGAGCTACTTTTGTCACTTTATCAACTAACTCCAAGCATAGATAAGGCGATAGATATGTGTATCTCATCTCATGCTGGACAATATCGTAAAAGTGGTGAGCCGTATGCTGTGCATCCTATACATGTTGCTTGTATAGTGGCATATATGGGTGGAGATGAGAGCATGGTAGCTGCTGCACTTTTGCATGATGTAGTAGAAGACACCGCAGCCACTCATGAAGATATTGAGCGTGAGTTTGGCGATGAGGTGGCAAATTTAGTTGAAGGACTGACAAAAATTGTAACTATAAGAGAAGATAATCTTGTTAGTTCAAGCTCAAATGAAAAATTAGCCAACTCTGCTCTTAGCTTTCGTAAAATGCTTCTTGCTTCTATTGAAGACATAAGGGCTTTGGTGGTTAAATTATGCGATAGACTACATAACATGATGACGCTTGATGCCTTAAAGCCCGAAAAGCAAAAGCGAATCGCAGAAGAAACTCTCATGGTTTATGCGCCTATAGCACATAGACTTGGAATTTCTAGTATTAAAAATATATTGGAAGATTTGAGTTTTAAGTATGTTATGCCAGATGAATATGCTAGAATAGATGGTTATTTAAACGAACACAAACAACAACTTGCACTTAAAATCAATGAATTTTACGATAAAGTTCTTCAAATTTTACTCAAAAATGGCTTTCGAGAGGGTAGTTTTGAGATGCAAAAACGCATCAAGCATCACTACTCTGTGTTTTTAAAAATGCAAAGAAAAGGCTTTAGCATTGAAGAGGTGCTTGATTTATTAGCAGTTAGGATTATAGTTGATAAGCCACTTGATTGCTATTTGGCACTTGGAAATTTGCACATGAACTTTAATCCTATAATCTCACGCTTTAAAGACTATATCGCACTTCCTAAACAAAACGGATATCAGACGATACACACAACTATATTTGATAATAAAAGTATATTTGAGGTGCAAATCCGCACATATGATATGCACAAAACCGCTGAGTTTGGAGTGGCAGCACATTGGAAATACAAAGATGGCAGTATGCTAAATCCAAAACTAGAGTGGCTAAATGATATAGGTATGCAAAATGAGGCTGAAAATACACCAGAGGAACTATATGAGTATGCAAAAGATAGTCTTTATACAGAAGATATCGCTGTGTATTCACCAAAGGGTGGTATATTTACATTGCCACGTGGTGCGACAGTTTTGGATTATGCGTATGAGGTGCATTCTGAAATAGGACTATATGCAAAAGATGCGTATGTAAATCGTGTGCATGTGCCACTTTTGACTGAGCTTAAAAATGGAGATGTGGTTCGCATAGTAACAGGGGATGAGCCAAGATATCGCTGTTCGTGGATAAACAGCGTAAAAACTGGTAAAGCAAGAGCAAATATTAGAGCATTGTGTAAGCAAAAAATAAGAGATATAAATTGTAAAGTTGCTATTGAAATTTTACACTCTGTGTTTGACACATCGCGTGCTAGGATACGAAAATGGATAGAAATAGAAAATTTAAGCAAGAAAATTTATCGCATTGCAACTGATTCTGTATTTTTGCAAGATGTAGTTAATATGCTTAAAAAACATGTCAAAAAAGAGAAAGCTTTTATATTAAGCATAGGCAATAAATATGCCATAAGAAAGCAAAAATTTGAAAATATCGTAATTTACTCAAATTATAAAATTTCAAATGTTGAGTTTGATTATTGCTGTAATGCAAAGCGCGGCGATGACATTGTTGGCTTTAGAAATGGTGGCAATGTGCTTGTGCATAATAAACTCTGCGATAGAGCAAATAAAATGATTAAAGACAAGCAAGAGATGATTTTTGTAAAATGGACTAGAAATGCACCACATCGATACAAAATCATACTAAATCTTGAAAATCGCAAGGGTTCTTTGGCTGAATTTTTAACATATATTGCTAGACTTGGCGTAAATGTCGCAAGTATAAATTTAAACGAAAGTGGCGACGTGACAGGAGATTTGTTTGTAGTTAGTGTCGAGATTGGTGAAAATGTAGGTGTTGAAAATGTCAGAGCAAGACTTAAAGATAGATTTAAAATAATTGATTTCGTATCGCAAGATGATGCATATAATTAAGGAGAAAAGATGATTAATTTGGCTGAAATTTTAGATGAGATAAAGCGCGGAGTGGCTGAAATAATTGATTTTGACAGAATTGAGATTTTAGTTAAAAATTTCTATGAAAAAGGGGAGAATTTTTACGTAAAAGCAGGTTTTGATCCAACAGCTCCTGATTTACATTTAGGACATACTGTTGTTTTAAATAAGATGGCTTTACTTCAAAAACATGGTGCTATAGTGCAGTTTTTAATAGGTGATTTTACTGGACAAATAGGCGATCCAAGTGGAAAATCAGCTACTAGAAAAAAGCTAGATAAGGAGCAGGTTGCAAAAAATGCAAAAACTTATGAAGAGCAAGTTTTTAAAATTTTAGACAAAGATAAAACAAATGTTATGTTTAATTCTGTTTGGCTTAATGAGCTTGGTGCAGCTGGAATGGTTGAGCTTACTAGCACTTTTGCTGTTGCTAGGATGCTTGAAAGAGATGATTTTGAAAAACGCTATAAGGCTGGAAATTCAATTTCAATAAGCGAGTTTATGTATCCACTGCTTCAAGGTTATGATAGTGTTGCGATGAGATGCGATATCGAAATGGGTGGAACAGATCAGAAATTTAACCTTTTAATGGGTAGGACATTACAACGAACTTATAATGTCGGAAAAGAGCAAGCTGTTATCATGATGCCGCTTCTTGAAGGGCTTGATGGCGTAAATAAGATGAGTAAAAGTTTAGGCAATTATATCGGCGTGACGGATAGTGCAAATGACATGTTTGCCAAGACCTTAAGTATCTCAGACGATCTTATGTGGAGATGGTATGAGCTTTTAAGCACAAAAAGTCTGAGTGAAATTTCAGCCTTAAAACAGGCAGTCAAAGCCGGTAATTATCATCCTAAAAAAGCCAAAGAAGATCTAGCATTAGAAATTACTTCTAGATATCATGGTGATGTGACTGCACTAAATGCAAAGGCTGAATTTGATAGCGTTCATGCTAAAAACGAACTACCATCAGATATGCCAGAATACGAAATAAATGCACCTATTTGGATAGTTGAGGCTTTGGTTAAGTGTGGCTTAAGCCCTTCAAATTCTCAAGCGCGACGTGATATCGCCGCAAATTCTGTAAGCATAAATCAAGAAAAATCAAAAGATGAGCAGTTAAAATTACAGTCTGGAGAATACGTGCTTCAAGTTGGCAAGAGAAAATTTGCAAAATTAAAGGTCTTATAATGGAACTAAAATCAGTAAAAATCGGCAAATATGAGATAAAGTATCCTATATTTCAGGGCGGAATGGGACTTGGCATTAGTTGGGATAAACTAGCTGGAAATGTCAGCCTAAATGGCGGACTTGGCATAATAAGCTCTGTTGGAACGGGATATTATGAGCAAAGAGCACATATTGATAAAGAGCTAAATGCAAAGCCTTTTGGAAGCGAGAATTTTTATTCAACAAGAGGTTTAAAAGCCGTGATTGAAAATGCCAGAAAAATTTGTGGAGACTTGCCGCTTGGTGTAAATATTATGTATGCGGCAAACGAATACGCAAGAGTCGTAAAAGATGCTTGTGAGGCTGGGATAAACATTATAGTTTCTGGCGCTGGTTTGCCGACAAATTTACCAGAATTTACACAAAACTTTAAGGATGTAGCCTTAGTTCCTATTGTAAGCTCGGCAAAGGCACTTAAGATAATTTGTAAGCGATGGAGCCAGAGATATGATAGATTGCCAGATGCTGTAGTGCTTGAGGGGCCGCTTAGTGGTGGTCATCAAGGCTTTACATATGAGCAGTGCATTGATCCTGAGTATCAGTTAGAAAATTTAATTAAACCAGTTAAAGATGAAATAGCTCAGTGGGGGAATTTCCCTCTTTTTGTCGCTGGTGGCATATGGGATAGGGCTGATATTGATAAGGTGATGGCACTTGGTGCCGATGGAGTGCAGATGGGGACAAGATTTATTGGAACTCACGAGTGTGATGCTGCTGATGGCTTTAAAGAGGTTTTGTTAAATGCTAAACAATCAGACATAGAGCTACTTAAAAGCCCAGTTGGATATCCGGCACGTGGCATACGAACACAATTAATTAATTTAGTAGATAAACGACAAGGTCCAAAAATACAATGCATTAGCAACTGCGTAAGTCCATGCGGTCGTGGCAAAGAGGCAAAAATGGTTGGGTATTGTATAGCTGATAGACTTTTTGATGCGTATAGTGGCAAAAAAGAGAGTGGATTGTTTTTTACTGGTGCAAATGGTTATAAATTAAAAGAGATAATAAGTGTAAAAGAGCTATTTAATAAACTAATACAAGGCGAGTAATGAGAAAAATTTTGGCAATTTGCTTGTTGCTATTTAGCGCGGTTGGTGTGCTGTATGCAAAATCGCCGTATCTTGTTTCTGCTACAAAAGGCGATAATGCCTTAGTGCTTAAATTTAATCAATCAATAAGTAGTGCAGATGCCAAGATTTCTACATTAAACGAAAAGCCAAATTATAGAAATTTCATTGACATAAAAGGCATTATAAATGGCAAAGCAATTAAAATTGTAAATTTTATGAATGCCGATGAGATAGTTATAGCACAAAATAATCCAAGCACAATTAGAATAGTATTTAAAAGCAAATTTCAAAGAACACTAAAGGCTAAATTTCAAGAAAATAACATTATTTTAACTCTTGATAATTTTTTGGCAAATGAAAATATAGGCAAAGACTTACATACAAATACTAATACTAAAACAACACAAAACAAAGCAACAAAGCAACAAAGCAAACCACAAACAAATACCGCTCAATCAAAACAAACACAGGCCACAACATCCAGTAAAGGCATATCAAAAGTTGGCAAAACTATAGTTATTGATCCTGGTCATGGTGGCAAAGATCCTGGTGCAGTCAGTGGCAAATTGCAAGAAAAAGTAGCCGTTTTGCAGATATCTAAAAAGCTAGGAGATGAGCTTAAGAAGCGTGGGTATAAAGTGCATTTTACAAGACAAACAGATAAGTTTATAAATTTACGTGATCGCACCAAAATGGCAAATGACAAAAATGCTGATTTATTTATATCTCTACACGCAAACGCCGCTCCAAACGCACAAAAAGCTAAAAGCATGAGAGGAATTGAGACGTTTTTTTTATCGCCTGCACGTTCGGAGCGTAGCAAAAATGCCGCCGCACTAGAAAATAAATCAGATATTGAAGAGATGAATTTTTTCTCAAAACAGACATTTTTAAATTTCTTAAATCGCGAAAAGATTATTGCTTCAAATAAATTAGGCATTGACATACACTCAAATATGCTTAAAAATATTAAAGCTAGAAATTTTAGTGTGACTGATGGTGGTGTTAGAGAGGCACCATTTTGGGTGCTTGTAGGGGCTTTGATGCCAGCTGTTTTGATAGAGATAGGCTATATCACTCATCCAATTGAAGGTGAGTTAATGTTTAATAACAGCTATCAAAACGCACTAGCACAAGGCATAGCAAATGGAGTTGATGATTATTTTGTCAAAAATAGATGAAAAACGCAATAGTAGATTTTAAGCAAAATATCGCATTTAGCACGGAATTTGATGATATTTATTTTAACACACACAAGCCGTGGGAAGAGAGCGAGTATGTTTTTGTTAGAGGCATAGATGAGATATGGCACACAAAAGATAGCTTTGTGGTTGCAGAGGCTGGATTTGGTGCTGGACTTAACTTTTTAACGCTTTGTAATCGCTTTAAAAATAGCGACAAAAAACTACATTATGTAAGTATTGAAGCGTATCCTATTAACATAGATGATTTACGTCAGATATATGCCAGACTTGGTATTTATAAGGCGTTAAGCAAGAAGTTATTTAGTGTTTATCCGTCGCTTGTTTCTGGCATACATCGTATAGAATTTATGCCAAATGTTACGCTTGATTTGTGTTTTGGCGATATATCGCACATGCTTGATGAGCTTGATTTTAAGGCTGATTTGTGGTTTATGGATGGGTTTGCCCCTAGCAAAAATGAAGCCATGTGGAGCGAAGATGTATTTAAAAAAATCGCTAGTTTAAGCAGGGTTGGCACGATTTTGCGGACGTATTCATGTGCTAAAATAGTTAGGCAAAATTTACCAAATGCTGGATTTAAGCTAGAGCTACGTAAAGGTTACGGCAAAAAGCGTGAGATGAGTCATGCTGTGCTTGAGAAAGAAAATTTTACCACAAAAGACATATGGTATCAACGACAAAGATATAAAGATATAAAAGATGTGCTTGTTATAGGTGGTGGTGTGGCTGGACTTGCATGTGCTTATGAGCTTAAAAGGGCAGGGCTAAGCGTAACAATAGCGGAAAAAAGAGCCGATATAGCTTTAAATGGTTCAGGAAATCATTGCGGAATACTTATGCCACTAATTACTAAACCTGATGTAAATCTTGGCAAGATGCATTTAAACGCATTTTTACAAGCGGTTAGAACGTATAAAAATGTGATGAGCAAGAAAGAGATAAGCTTTGACGGTGTGAGCGAATATGCCTTTAATGAAATGACGCTTTTAAGAATGTTATCGCACGGAAAAAATGAAATTTTTAACTTAGATTTAGATGCAAAACCATATCCAAAAGCAAATATTTTTCTTGGTGCAACAGCTAGACCACGCAAGATGTGCAAGCATTTAGCAAGTGATTTAAACGTATTGCTAAATCATGAATACAAAAGCCACAGGCATCTAAAAAATGGCAAAATAAGTGTAAGATTTCAAAATAAAACGATTATCAAGACTGACGCACTTATATTTGCCACAGGAAGTGAGAGTGTGGATATTTTTAAAACGTTGCCAATTAGTTTTGTTAGAGGGCAGGTGACGCATATAAGACCCGCTATTGACAATTTGCAACCAATTAGTAGTGAGGGATACATCACTCCTGCTAGAGATAATATCCAAGTAATTGGTGCTACATATGCAAGAAATGAGTATGATGACAATCAAAGAGCCTTAGATGATATTGAAAATTTAAATAATATCAAGCAATTTATTGATACAAATAAAGCCGAGATAATCGGATATAAAGTTGGTTATAGAAGCTATTCAAGCGATAGGTTTCCTATAATATCAGCATTTCATGACGATGAGTATTACAAGCAAAATTACAAGAATTTATTTTGGACAAAGAAAAAGAGTGACAATGTCGCACCAAAATATCATAAAAATGTTTTTTTAAACATCGCACATGGTTCTCGTGGTTTATGTACTGCAGTTTTAGGGGCTAAAATTTTGGCTGATTTGATTTTAAATCGTCCGCTTTGTATCGAAAAAAGCTTGTTTAACGAGCTTCACTCAGCTAGATTTTTGATAAGAAAATTAAAAAAAGCTTTAAAATAACAAAATATTTTTTGTTGAAATTTGATAAATAAGGATAAAATTTGCATAGAGTATTAAGTATTCAAGATATCTCGTGCGTTGGCAAATGTTCTCTTACGGTCGCACTTCCTGTGATTAGTGCGTTAGGGATTGAGTGCGTGATAATGCCGACTGCTGTGCTATCAACTCATACTGGTTTTAATAATTTTACCTTTTGTGATTTAACTGATGAGATAGATAAAATTTCATCTGTTTGGCAAAAAGAAAGTATTAGCTTTAGCGGTATTTGCACAGGTTTTTTAGGTAGCTTTAGACAGCTTGAATTGGTGGCTGGTTTGTTTGATAAATTTGGCGATGGTCTTATATTGGTAGATCCTTGTATGGGGGACAATGGTAAGCTTTATTCTGTATTTGATGAGAATTTTGCTGCTGCTATGGCTGGACTTTGCAAACATGCAGATGTTATTACTCCAAATTTGACCGAAGCTTGCTATCTTACAAAAACACCTTATCCGTATATGGGGTATGATGAGTTTTTTATAGATGAGCTTTTGCATAAATTAGCAAGTTTGGGCGTAAAAAAGATAGTTTTAAAAGGCATTAGCTATAGTGATGATGAATGTAGTGTGATAAGCTACGATGTCAAAACAGAATGCAAAAATACATATACTCACGAACTTTTACCGCATAAGGTTAGTGGAACTGGAGATATGTTTGCTGCGATTGTTTTTTCTCTTTTGGTTCGTGGATTTGATATTGATTTTGCTGTAAAAACCGCAGCTGATTTTATAGTGATTTGTATTAAAACAACTCTTAATAGAGAAAATAGATCTTGGTATGGAGTGGATTTTGAGTCAAATTTGTCTATTTTGACACAAATTTAGATAATTTTTTATATTTAAGCTAAATTTTATTGACAAAACAAATCTTTTTATATATAATTCAATTTCTTTTTTACGTATTCCGGATTAGCTCAGCGGTAGAGTAGTCGGCTGTTAACCGATTGGTCGCTGGTTCGAATCCAGCATCCGGAGCCATTTTTGTATTTCCCATAGATATCTAATAAAACTAAGTTTATAACTGTTATTTTTTTGTGTTGCACGATATCAAACTTCAAAGTTGGCAATGTTGTCATAGCAGATATAAAACACCGCATAAATGAGACATTTTTAAAGATAAAATATGCTAATAAAATTTTACAAACCAAATCATTTGTGTGTTTATAAATATTAAAAACCAATACATTTTTCACCATCTTTTATAAATTTTTTCTAAATCTAATGTTATAATAAGCAAAAAACCAACAGGGC
>NZ_CAJHOF010000012.1 GCF_905120465.1 Campylobacter majalis | reverse complement strand
AATATTTCAAAATTCTTTAAATTTGGCTTCTTAAATTAATAACGATAAATATACTTGTTTTTCATCAGTAAAATCATAACTTAAAGCAAATAAAATGAGCTTTAAGTTAAAATGACTCTAGATAATTTACAGCAAAATTCACTCAAGTATAAAGCTTAAACAATCGCAAAACTTTATCATGACAATAAAAAATAGGCTAAGGTTTTTGTAAAAATTTACAAAAGGCTTTTTAAACAAAAATATCTAAAAAGCCAATGTTTTAACAACTAACCATCTGTGCTAAGCCACCAAGAGATGTTTCTTTGTATTTTGAGTTCATATCTTTGCCAGTTTTATACATAGTTATAATAACTTCATCAAGCGTAACATGTGCTGTATAATCACTCTCTAACGCTAATTTTACAGCACTTATGGCTTTTATAGCACCCAAAACATTTCTCTCAATGCAAGGAATTTGAACCAATCCACCAACAGGGTCGCAAGTAAGTCCTAAATGATGCTCCATAGCAATCTCAGCAGCACTTAAAACCTGAGCAGTGCTTGCCCCACTAACTAAAGCCATACCAGCTGCTGCCATAGATGAAGCCGCACCTATTTCAGCTTGACATCCAGCCTCTGCACCGCTAATACTTGCATTTTTTTTATATAAATACCCTATCGCACAACATGTTAAAATAAAATCAACTATCTTGTCCTCATCCATATAAAAACGATGATTAAGTATATACAAAAGTACAGCTGGCACAACACCACAAGCACCATTTGTAGGTGCAGTGACTACCTTGCCACCACTTGCATTTTCTTCAGATATAGCCCTAGCATACATAGCCACATAATCTATCATCGCTAGTGGATCTAAATCCTTTTTTGGATTAGTTTCTAAGCGTTTTTTAATAGCTGGCGCTAATCGTTTTAGCTTGATTATACCAGGGAGTGTTTTTTCATCTGAGCTTACGCCATTTTCGTAGCATTCAAGCATAGCCTTATATATATCCAAACAATACTTTTTAACATACTCTTTTGAGTGTAGCTCGCACTCACGTTTCATTGCAATTTGCGCTATTGTTTTATTATGCACTCTACATAACTCAGATAGCCTTTGAGCTGAGTCAAAATCAAACTCAAGCTCTTTTTCATCGCCATTTGCACCACTTGCACTCATAAGTTCCTCTTGTGTTGATACAAAGCCACCACCAGTGGAGTAATAAGTTTGTGATATGATTAAATTAGAATTTTCATCATATGCCTGAAAAACTAAGCCATTTTCGTGCAACTCAAGCATTTTTGGCTCAAAAATAACATCTTTTTCATAGTCAAAATGTATATATTTTTCGCCATTTAAATTTAGCTTTTTAAGCTTAAACACATCATTTATGATATCGCTTTTTATCTGCGGTGTTACATCTTTTGCTTGGACGTTATTTAGCCCTATTAAACACGCAATATCGGTTAAATGCCCCTTGCCTGTTAGGCAAAGTGAGCCATGCAAAGTCACTTTTACACTATGCACACGCTCTATCATATCAGAGATAAGGACGCAAAACCTACACCCAGCTGTAATCGGACCTATAGTATGAGAAGAGCTAGGTCCAACTCCGATTTTAAAAATAGAAAGTATCGAATCCATTTTGCACCCTTAGTTTAAATTTCAAAGCATTTTTATGATAATACTTAGTATTGTTAGTGATCCCATAACAAATACAAATATATCAGTAAATTTATTTTTAAACTTAGCCATTGAAGGCACTGTATAAATCGCAACAATTGGCATGATAAATAAAATAGCAGCAATAATTGGACCACCTAAATCCTCGATAAAGCCTAAAATACTTGGATTTACATAACCAACAGCAATGATTGTGACATACATAAAAATAGTAGTTATGGCGTTAATTGTTGTATTGCTAAGTCTTTGTACTCCATCTTTTTTGCTTGCTTTACGAATGATGCCATTAAGTCCTTCTCTAGCACCGTAATAGTGTCCAAAAAACGATGACAATATCGCCAAAAATGCAACAGCTGGACCAGCGTAAGTGATTACTGGATTATCAAATTTATTTGCAAAATATGACAAAATAGGTATATTTGCCTCTCTAGCAGCGGCAAAATCGGCATTATCTAAGCACATAATGCATGAAAAAACAAAAAGCATAACAAAGCTTAAAAGTGCAGCTGATGTGTGAAATTCAATCTGATTTGTCTTTGCATTTTTATTTTCACCATACTCTTTTTCTATACTTAATGCAAACGTCGAAACGGCTGGGCTGTGATTAAATGCAAATACCAAAACAGGAAGTGTTAGCCAAACCACAACAACAAAATCTTTGGCACTTGGCATACTTGCGATAGCATCAAACTTCCAATTTGGAACAAGATATAATGAGAATGCTAACAATATAAAACACAGCGGATAAACTAAACTTTCGCATACTTTTGTGACCTTTTCTTCGCTTAAAAGCATAACAGCCATCATAGCTGAAACCATAACAACTGCAAGGACTAAGCGATTTACCTGATCTAATCCAAGCTGATTTACTATAAATGAATCAACAACATTTGTGATGCCAACACCGTAAGCCAAACATATCGGATATATCGCAAAAAAATAAAGCACCGTAACAGCAAAACCCCAGCCAAAACCAAAATGCTCTTCAACAACCTTTGTAATATCTGAGCCTGGCTTTGAGCTAGAATTTACAAATCTAGCCAACGCTCTATGACTAAGCCATGTCATAGGAAATATCAAACAACACATAACAACAATCGGCCAAAAGCCACCAGTTCCTGCACGTATAGGCAAAAACAGTATTCCAGCACCAACCGCCGTCCCAAATAGCGACCACATCCAACGTCGATCAAAGCTATTCATTTTTGAATTATTCATAGCAAATCCTTAAAGTATTAATATTTAGTTAATTGTTAAATTTCGACACAATCAAAACTTAACGCAGACCACAAAATGGCAACTACATCTGACACAATTATAATAAAATATTATAACTTAAAAATTAAAATTAATAAAATTTTATTAAATAATTGTGGTAATTTTAAAATTTTAATGCTTTTAATTTTCTTAAAAATTTAAAATTTATTTCTAAATTGCTTGTTTTATCATAAATTTATATTTATAATTTATTGATATAAAACAAGAATTAATCTTAAAAATTTTGATAATATTTTAGCAAAGGATTAAAATGACAAATGAAAAATTTCATTACGAAGTTACAACTGTTACAAAATTTATTCAAATATACTGCGATGACAAGCATCAAGATAGAGAAAAAAATACAGAAAATATAAGCATTGACTACAATGATACAGACAATGTTGTTAGTGTAAATTTTCATCTATGTAAAGAGTGTAGTGATATGGCAAAGCACGCTTATTATCGCCTAAGTCAATGTCCGCACATAGAAAAACCACGCTGTCATAAATGTCCGCATCCATGTTATGAGCTAGCAATGTGGAAAAAAATGGCAAAAATGATGAAATATAGTGGCATGAAGCTAGGTTTAAATAAAATAAAAAGACTATTTTTTGGATAAAATATAAAATTCTCAAGCATAACACTTGAGAATTTTAATGTCACTCTTCTAGTAATCTTTCATAATGTGCGTCATAGTTGTTTATGTGAGCACTATCTAATTTAAAAAATATCGTATCTATATCCCTAACACGTGTGTAAAATGGTAGTTGATAATACTCAACTTCACCAGTTTGAAACTCTTTAATAACTTTAAAGCTTTGGCAATCCGCAAAAACACCACGATTATTCATCGCTATAAAAATAAGTCCAGCGGCACTCTTTGAACACATTTTTCTAAAATCATCGCGACTAGGATTTGGCTTATACTCATAACTTAAATACGCACCAACAATATCTGGATGGATAAACGTAATTCCACTAAAAGCATTTGTAATTTCATCGAAAATTTCCTTATTAGGCACGACTATTACAGCACGAGAATATAAGAAGTTTAGTATGACATAATCTCCACTTTTAGGTGCAATTCCAGGCAAAGGCAGAGCCTTTTGCTCTAGTGAATCAAATACTTCAAATCTAATTTTAGCAAAGCCTTTATTTTTTTCCAGCACACTCACACGTGCAATAATAGAGCTGTCATTTGAACTAAATTTATGTACAACAACGCCGCTTGAACCAACAACAATATCTGGTGCATCTACGATAGTAGCCGTGCCATCATCTTCTACATCAATAATGGGTGTTTTATACTCTTTAAAATTTAAATTAACTCCATAAAGTAAATTTAGAGCAAATACAAAACTAAGCAATATTTTTTTCAATTTTATATCCTTTTGTGAAAATTTTTGCAGATTATAGCCTAAATTGCTTTATTTTTTGCATAATTTAAAGATTTTTTTAGTAACATTACGGATTTAACGAAGGGATAATGATGATTAAAATTCTACTTGCTGTTGCACTTACTGTTGTTAATTTGTTTGCAATTAAAGCAAGTGTAGATGAACTAAGATGGTCACAAGGGATGACGTTTTTGTCATTTTTGGGTCAAAACTCCTTACCATCATCACTTTATTACAATCTAACAAACGAAGACAAAGAGTCTGTGGCAGAAATATCGGCTGGATTAAAATTTCACATTTTTAAAGAAAATGATGAAATTTTACAAATTCTAATTCCAGTAAATGATGAATTACAAATACATATATTTAAAGATGGCGACAATAATTACCAGCTTGATTTTGTGCCTATATCGTATCAAACAAAAGATCTAGTGCTAAATATCGAGATAACAAAATCTATTTCAGAAGATATAACAAGCTATGTATCAAATGCACTTGCCAATGCTTTTAAAACAGCATTTAAAAATCAAAATATTAACTACAAACGCATTCAAAAAGGCGATAGAGTAACTATTTTTTACACACAAAAATTTCGCATGGGAATGCCATTTGGAACACCAGAATTGCACTCTGCAATGCTTCAAACCCAAGGCAAAACATACACAACATATAAATTTGAAAACAAATACTACAATAAATCAGGTAAAGAAGAGCGTCGCGTAAGCTTCGTGCGACCACTGCCAAATGCACGCATAACTTCTGGTTTTACATTAAAAAGATGGCATCCAGTATATAAAAGATACAGGGCACATCTTGGCGTTGATTATGGAGCACCAAGAGGAACGCCAGTAAAGGCTTCAGGTGATGGTTCTGTAAAATTTGTAGGGACAAAAAATGGCTATGGAAAAACCATAATATTATCACATCAAAATGGATACGAAACACTATATGCACACTTAAACGGCTTTGCAAAAGGTCTAAAAACAGGTCAAAAAGTAAAACAAGGCACACTAATAGGATATGTTGGAAGCACTGGCGTTAGCACTGGTCCTCATTTGCATTTTGGATTTTACATAGGCGATAAACCAGTCAATCCAGAAAATATGATGAAATCTGTAAAAGTAGCAACTGAAAACAAAAACGCAAGTAAATTTAAAGCAATAGTTGATAAATACACAAAAGAGTATAAAAAATATACAAAAGAAAATTTAACAACAGAAAAATATGAAAATTTTCAGAATGTGATTGAGTTTTAGCATGAATGAAGAGCTACAAAACGCACAAGAAATTTTGGATCAGCACATAGATGATAGTAATGAGATGGATTTAAGTGCATATGATATCGCTCAACATCTAAAAACTCTAAAATACCATGACGAAGAGTTATTTACCAAATACCTAAATAAAATAGATCCTCAAACGCTTGGCGATGTTGCAATTGAACTTCCTGAAAGTATGCTAAAAGATGTCATAGAAAATGTGCCATCCGAAAAAATAGTAGAAGCATTAGAAGAGCTTGAAAGTGATGACGCTACAGATTTGCTTCAATACATTGAAGAAATAGATGAAGATAAGGCACGCGAACTTTTTGATGAGCTAGACGAAGAAGATAAAGCAGACATCTTACGACTACAAAGCTATAATGACAATGAGGCTGGTGCATATATGCAAACAGAGCTTTTTTCGGCGTTTGCCAACGAAAAGCTAGGTGATGCTATAGCAAGATTAAGGCAATTAAAAGCAGAAGGAGAGTTAGAAAATATCTCTCAGCTATTTATCGTAAATCAAGACCGAGTTTTAGAACATGCTATCGCACTTGAAGAGCTAATATTATTTGATTTTTCAAAAACACTTAGCGAACTTATAAACGGTAGTGATAAATATGAACCATATACGGCTTTAGATAGCGAAAACATAACAGATGTAGCCGATAGAGTAAAAGATTATGACTTAAACGTAATAGCAGTAGTTGATAGTAAGGGCGTGTTGCTAGGACGTATTACGGCAGATGACATACATGATTTTATCGAAGAGAGTGCAACTGAGCAAATTTATAATCTAGCTGGTGTAAATGACGAAGCCGAAGAAGACGAAACGCTTATAAAAGCAGGTAAAGCACGTGCGGTTTGGCTATTTATAAATTTATTTACAGCAATTATTAGTTCATCGATTATTGGTATTTTTGATGATACTATAGCTTCATATGTAGCACTTGCTGTATTAATGCCAATCGTTGCCTCAATGGGCGGAAACACTGGCACACAAGCTCTTACAGTTACAGTTAGACGCCTTACGCTTGGAGAAATTGAATTTAAAGATGCTAAACATGTTTTAAAACGCGAAGTTGGAATTTCATTAATAAATGGTGCAATTTTTGGGCTATTAATGGGCATAGTCGCATGGATATGGTTTGATAAGGCACTTTTGGGTGTCGTTATTGCACTAAGTATGCTTATAAATCTTAGCTTGGCTGGTTTGTTTGGCACAATCATACCTCTTAGTTTAAAGCGACTAAATATTGACCCTGCAGTTGGCTCAGCCGTATTGCTTACAACATTTACCGATTGTATCGGCTTTTTTAGCTTTTTAGGACTTGCAAAATGGATATTACTGTAACTGATTTAAAAATTTTACCAATGGGTAAATCTGATTATGTTAAACCATTTAGAATGGAATTTATGCAAAATGGCAAACGTCGCATATGGGATTGCGTAAAGGTTCACAATAGCGTATCCATCATGCTATATCACAAAGAAAAAGATGCATTTTTATTTGTTAAACAATTTCGTCCAGCAGTATGGTATTCTCAAGAAAATTTAGGCTATAAAAGCGATGAACAAGGCTTTACTTATGAGCTTTGTGCTGGATTGATGGATAAGGGTTTAAGCGAGGAGCAAACTATACGTGAAGAGGTGCTTGAAGAGGTTGGCTATGAGATAGATGCAATCGAAAAAATAACCATGTGCTATACCGCTTTTGGTTTTGGTGGTGGCACACAAACGATGTTTTATGCCTGTATTGATGAGAGTATGAGAGTAAATGACGGAGGAGGCGTGGCCGAAGAAGCAATAGAGCTTGTATTTATAGAGCGGGCAAAAATGCATGAGTTTGCATATGACGAAAGTAAAGTAAAAGGCTTTGGATTTATGTATGCTCATCTTTGGTGGCAAGAAAAATTTGGAAATTTAAAGGATAAAAAATGAAAAAATTACTAATTATGCTAGTAGCATGTTGTGCTTTAATGGCTGGCGGTAGCGAGGCTTATACTGGAGGTGTTAAGCCAAGTGGAGAGAGTATATTAGAAAATGAGTATGACAAATCAGCTGCAATTTTTAAAGAAAGCTGTGAAAAGGGTCATTTGTATAATTGTTATAACCTAGCAAAATTTTACCTTGATGGTAGAGGTGTCATACAAAGCGAAGCAAACGCCATAAAATACTACCAAATAGCCTGTGATGGCAAACTACCATATGCATGTAGCGAATTAGCAATTATTTGGCAACAAAATGGTGATGTAAAAAAAGCAAACGAGCAATTCAATCATGCATGTGATTTAGGAGACGACAAGGCATGTCTTGCATTAGCAGTGGCATATTTTGATGGAAATGGTGTCAAAAAAGATTTACAAAAAGCAAAAAAATTAAGTCAAAAATCATGCAAAATGGGTAACGAAATCGCATGTAAAGCATACGAAAATATAAAAAACAGTAAATAAAATTATCAAATTGGATTTGCAAAACAAACCATAAATTATGATGTCAAATTCTTAGGCAAATAAATCTAAAAATTTGTTAGAATTTGACATTAAATAGCTTTTATATCTTTACTAAAAAACTGCTAAAATTAGCATACTAAAATATTATTTCACGGTCATTATAACAAACTTAAGCATATTAAAAATCTGCAAAATACAAACAATTTAACAACAAAACTATTGCAATAATCGTCAAAATGAGCCTAAAATAGACCGCAAAAAAGTTTTATAATTAGTTTAAAAATATAACTTCGCACAAGCACTATGCTCGTTTAGCATTGTTTTAAAAACAATAAAGATTTACACGATAAAAAACATTTAGACAAGTCGGTGTTTTAGTGTTTATATGCATAAAAACTAGTAATGATAATGCTGCACTCATGGCTTTTAAATAAAGAGTAATGTTAATTTGTAGCAAGATTAACAAAAATTACGAGTAAAAATCATCACAAAGCGATAATAAAGCAAATCAAATGATTTTTTATAAAGTTTAATATCTTTTAAAAAATACATTTTATGCAGATGATTAGTATTTGCTTTGTCTTGTTAATAGTTGCAAACAAAGCAAATCTTTTTATGTTGTTGCAAAATGAGTTTCTACTTCGCTCACTATTTAACCATGCAATGATATGAATATTTTTGAGTATTTTGTAAATACATTAAAGCAAATTTAAAGGCATTTTCTTAAAAAGCACTAAAGCATAAGAATTTATTATTGTGTCAATAAAAACAAATGTATTTATTACCTAAATTTCAAAGAAAATTTTGTGATTTCTTACCCCCCCCTCCAAAAAAAACAATCTTTAAACTGCAATGTTATAGATAAAAACAAGTATTTAATTCGTTAAAGAATTTCTAAAACAAATAAGGCTTATTATTATATTAAGCACTGCAAAAATAAATTTTAACCTAAAAGAAGCAAATAGCAAAAATCATATAAACAAATTTTGTCAAACAAGGTTAGATAAATTTAAAATCATTTCTTGTAAATCTATAAACAAAGCGAAGTAGTTCTTGAAAAGCTACGAGCGAAGCGAAGTAGAAAAAAAGATAATTTTATATTACACTTTTGTTATAAAGCAACAAACAAAGTGAAGTTAAAAGAGTGTAAATTTGGTTTAATAACAAAGAAAATCTATATGAAATTTTACTTAAATTATAAGAGAGTATGGTTGGGGTTAAGTGGGGGTGAAATTATAGGCATATCACAAGTAGTTTTTCAAAACATAAATGAAGCAAAGTAGCTCTTATCAAAGCAAAGTAGAAAACCAAACAATGTTATCTTGCGTCCAAAAGATATAAATTTATACAAAAGAAAATTCTAACAAATTTGATTAAATCAAAACAAAGTCATAGTTAAAAAATGTCTTTAAAGTGCAAACCAAAATAATCATACACAAGTTTAACAATAGTCGCACCAACTACACACAAAAACATTATTCTTATAAATTTAACCTCTTTTTTTACAACCAAATTTGAACCAACCCAAGCACCAGCAATTTGTGCCAACCCCATAAGTATGCCAACCACCCACAATATCTGTCCGCCAACAATAAATACACATAAACTTACAAAGTTGCTTGTAAAATTTAATGCTTTTGTGTTTGCAACAGCTTTTTTCATGTTTAGTCCAAGCAAGGCAACAAGTGCAAAAGTCCAAAACGATCCAGCACCAGGGCCAAAAAAACCATCATAAAAGCCAAGTCCAAGCCCAAATAATACATAAAATAGCTTTGAGCTCATTCTAGCAGCCCTATCTTCTTCACCTATTTTTTTTGCAAAAAGAGTATAAACAAATATAGCAATCAAGCAAAAAGGTATGATAATTCGTAAAATTTCAGCATCCAAATAAAGTATCAAAACAGTTCCAATACAAGCCCCAATAAATGTAAAAAGTATCCCCACGCCTATCTTTTTAAAATCAATCATACCCTTTTTATAAAAGTTAATCATCGCAGCAAACGTCCCAAAACTACCCTGAAGCTTATTTGTTGCTAATGCAACGTGCGGTGGTATACCAACAGCAAGCAAGGCGGGAACCGTTATCAATCCCCCGCCTCCAGCAATCGCATCTACAAATCCCCCAAAAAACGCAGCTACAATCACAATAGCATAAGCATATATTTCAAATTCCATCTTTAACCTTTTTAAATTACGTAAAATTTTATGTATCAAAATATGAAAATAAATACATAAAATTTTATAAATTATTTTACATATTCCATCTTATCTAGCCTAGCTAAGAGTGTTGAAATTTTATTAAGCTCTATTTTATCTTGTATCAAATTTCCAGAACAAACATACTCTATTTTATTTTGTTTTTCATAGTGCATAATTTCATCATTACACAGTGATTTTAATCTATTTAATGTTCCATCTATACCATCTATAAAGCTAATATGAGATGGCAAAATTTCTCTTAAGCTATCTTTAAAATAATTAAAATGAGTACAACCAAGCACGAGTGAGCTAAAATCATCAAAACAAATCTCAGAAAACTCGCCTTTTAAATACTCTTTTGAACTACTAAAATCTAAATTCTCCGCCATACTAACAAGCTTGGGCAAGGCAAGTAGCCAAATATTATCATTTGCATTTAATTTTGATATTAGTTTTTTTAATTTTTCGCCGTTTATTGTGGCTGGTGTTGCGATTAGAATTGTCTTTTTATCAAATTTATTTAAAGCAATTTTTATAGCTGGCTCCATCCCTACAATAGGCACGTTAAACATATTTCTAAGCACATTAATACAAGCTGATGTTGCCGTATTGCAAGCGACGATGATTATCTCACAGCCACTGTTTATTAAGTATTTACAAGCATTTATGCTTAATGCGGTTATCTCATCTACGCTTTTGGTGCCATATGGGACATTTTTTGTATCGGCATAATAGACAAACTCGACTCCACTAAAGCGTTTTAGTGCTGCATTTAATACACTTAGTCCACCAAATCCTGAGTCAAAGACCCCTACTCTCATTTTTTCTCCTAACAAAAAGCAAAATTATATAAAATAGTGGCTATAATCTGCATTAAAATTTCAAGGATTATGCGTGAAATACCAACTAGATCACAAGCAAGATTTTCAATCATCAATGTTGTTTTGGCTCACTCGCTACGTAAAATACAAACTTAGCTCGTTATCAAATAAAGAGTTAAGAGATCCACAAGCCTTAGCCAAAGCAAACTATCAACTAAACCGTGGAGTAGGCACTTTAATAGAGCTTGATGGACTTGTTAAACTAGCTAGAAACGCTGGATTAACAGGGATAAACACTTACTTTAATCCGCTTAAAAAACTATATGAAACGCTTTGTATGTATGAGCTAACAAGTTTAAAGCAGATAGATGAAGAGCTGCTAAGCGAAACTCTAGCATCGATAACTGGGGGACTAAGCGATGCAAGTAAGAAAAACTACCGCATAAGTGTTATTAATTTTTTCTCATATCTTGATAAACAAAATGAAGAAGATGGCAAGGCACATGTGTATAATGTAGAGCTTAAAAATTGGGGTGGTGTCAGTGGTGCTAGAGGGCAAAAACTGCCTGAGTTTATGAGCGAAGATGAAGTAAAAAGATTTTTAACCGCGATCGATGAAGCCGAGTTTAAATCAAACCAAAATCGCAATAAACTAATAATCAAACTCATAATTTTCACAGGTATTCGCGTTAGTGAAGCACTGAATTTAAAACGAAAAGATATAAGTGAAGAGGGCGATTTATACATCATACGAATACGCGGCAAAGGCAACAAATACCGCATTGTCATGATAAAGCAGCACCTAATAAGTGAGTATCTTCACTCAATAGCGATAAACTATATCAACAAAGAAGGATATCTGTTTATAAACAAAAAAGGCACACGACTAACCCAAGCCTATGTTAGCAGGATAGTTGAGCAAATACTATTTAAGGCTGGTATCAGAAAAGAAAAAAATGGTGCTCATATGCTTAGACACACGTTTGCCACCATGCTGTATAAAAAGCAAAAAGATATAGTTTTAGTTCAAGAAGCATTAGGACATGCTAGTTTAAACACATCAAGAATTTACACACACTTTGACAATGATAAACTAAAGTTAGCCGCAAAGGTAGCAGAAGATTTAAGCGAAGGTTAATTTATACAGTAACTTAATTATAAGCATATTAACATTATCTCTTTTATAAAAAATTATGCTGTAAGTATATATTAATCATCTTATTTAAAGGAGCAAAAATGTAAGACTATGTTGCTTAGCATGTTGTTAGCATTGGGGCTTCACGCTAATAATTTACTATCTAAGGCTACTGGTGGAAGTATTAATAATAATGCTTTTGGTGTTAAAGAGCTTAGTGTGTCTGAGATGAAAAATATCAAGGGAAGATATCGGCTTACTGGTGTTATAGATATTTCAAATACATCCGTAGCCGTTATAGCAATACCCCATTATGATAGCGAGCTTGGCTTGGTGTATAATGATGCTGGTTTATTAGATATTGAAAAAAGTACACTTAGAGATAGGGTATATGCGGATTAAATGTTACAGAATGCTACTTAAATTCACAAACTCAAACACATTCTCAAGCTAACAGAGATAGACTGTTGCAATATTATCAAGCGATGGGCAGCACTTATGATTTAATGCATTATGCATTAGTGTATATAATGGAAAAACGGATCAGAACTACACCAGGTGGAACACATTACCGTGCTAATGTTGCTAGACTCGGTGCTTTTGATTATTCAACCAGAACTATTCACAGTGTAAATTATGCTTTGGCACTAGAACATAATCCTATTGTTAAAGAAATACAAAAAGCTGCCGATAACGCACTCGTTTCTAGGTTAAACGAATTAGCCAAAATGCAAAGATAAGGAGTTTAAAATGCAACTAAGTGATTTAAAAAACCTTGCATCATATCAAAACTTTAATGCGCAACAGGCTAGTAACACAAAATCAAATTCAAAAACCAAAACCGCACATGTTTTGACACCATCTAAAGCTACTCAAATTTCAGAGCAAAACAGTGAAGCAAAAACGAGCGAACAACAAGCCAAAGATATAGCTAAAGCGATAGGAGATTTTACACAATACGTTGGTGTGGCAAGGGTTGTAATAGATGGCAAATACACCATATGGGGCAAAGTTAATGGTTCTGACAAGACAGTATCTAAAAATGAGATTGACAAAGCAAATGAAATTTTTGCAAAATATGGAGTGGATTTTACTAGCCAAAAGGGTTATGAACTACTTGAATCAACGGAGCTTAGCATAAGTGATTTTATAGATCAGTATGAAAGTCATATGCTTTCAAGGCACAATCAATTCTTTATAGACACTAGGATTAAAGGTGGCTCAACGCCTGATTACGGTAGCCTGCAAACTACTAGCGAGAGTTTTAAACCCATCCAAGCCGTAAGTAAAAACACAGAGACTTATGATATAAACAAAGATCAAAAATTTGCCTACCTACAAGAGCTTTTAAAACGAGAGCAAGAAAGAGGTATCGATGTGCTTAGGCTTATGCAAAAGCTCGAAGAAAAGGGCGAAAAAGTAGTTGATAAGATGATTTAAATTTAAGCATAATCAGCATTTATAAAAAACAATAAACTTAGAAGGATAAAATTTTGAAAAAATTATTCGTTGTTGTATCTATTTTAGCGCTATCCCTCTTTGCCTCCGACCCTATAACCATCGATAGCCTTTATAAACAACAAGTCGGACTTAGAAGTGTTACAAACTTATCTTTGCTAAGTAGTGGCAACCCCAATGTATATACTAGCACTCCAAATTTAATGATAAATGGCGATCCTGTTGTATGGGACGATACAAAGCAACTAACTCTTACTCAAACCCTTATGTATGCCCTTACTTCAAAGCTAGATATTATAACTTCTTTTAGTGGAAGTTATAAAAGAAATGAGTATATCGACTTTTTTACCCTAGAGCCCAAAAGCCAAAATAAAACAAAATTTGATAACCTTTGGATTGGGCTTAATTATAGAGGCGATAAAATAGGTGAGATTATCCCTATGCTGACACTTCAAACAGCCATACTTCAAAATGAAAGTGCAAAAAGAGAACAAAAAAATTTTACTTTAAATCATACTCATTAAAGGCAAGTTTAAAAGGATATACTGATCCAGTGGTATATTCTATCTATACTGGATTTGGATATAATCAAGCTAGAAAATTTAGCTTTGCAAAGATAAACTATGGCAACACCTTTTTCTTTGGCGGCGATCTAAGTATAGTTTTGAGTCCAAAGATAACTCTTGATCTTGGCATTGAGCAAAGATTTCAAACTGCAAATAAAATCAATGATAAAAAAACAAACAATGTTCGCTCTATTCCAACTTATAGCGTAGGTTCTACCTATAGCATAGACGATGATACATCGATCACATTTTCTGCAAATCTTGGAGGATCAAGCGCTGCTCCCGATAGCGTGTTTGGCATAAGCATTTGGCAAAAATTTTAATACACTGATAAATGTTTATGAAAATTTGCCGATATAAAATAAAGATATAAACCTCCCAAAGAATAGATTATGAAAAGTTTGGTTAAAGTTGTCTTGATTGGTGTATTATCTATCGGTGCTAATGCTGGAGATTTATTATCTAAAGCTACTGGTGGGGCAATAAGTGAAAATATGACTGGGGTTAATGCTCTTGATAATGCTTAGATGAGTAGTGTTGTGGGTGAGTATACAGCCGTTGAAATTCGATTATTGGATATGGAAAGTGGCGTATATACTGATATAAGTCCAAACGAAAGACAAAAGCACACTATATGTGCTATGGGTATAAATAACTGTGGTGTAAATGATAATCGTTGGGGTTAATATATAAATGCTTTAGAATTTTATTTTGATGCTAATGATGAAAATATTTACAGACCAATATTTACTGTAAAAAAAGAAGTTAAAGTTGATAATCGAGGGACAAGATATAATCTTTTTACATACAATGTTGGTGCATACAACACTCAAAAAGGCACATTTCACAAAATAAATAGCAGTCTTATACTAAACAATAACACCCTGATCAAAGAGTTGCGAAATTCTTATCAGTTAAAACTAGAAAGAAATTTAGGCAAGTAAAATTACTTGCCTAAAAATTTTTAGCTAATTAAGGAGTTAATAATGATTAGCCAACTACTATTAGATACGCCTATTGGTATGCTAAATTGGCTTAATATAGGCATAGAAGAAAGTAAGCACTATAAAGAAGGCGGCTTAAAAGGATTAAGAGAATTTCAAGAAGAATTATACAAAGATCAAAATTTATCACCAGAGCATTACAACACTAGAATTTCAAAAGCACTTGATGAAATGGGATCAACTAACCGAGTTGCAGTAAATGGTCTTGAAGTTGATGCAAGTTGGGTTTCCTCAGAAGAAACAAGAACTGATTGGATACAAAAATTAAAAGCATCAATGCTTGAATACTTATCAAGCGATACAAATGAAGAACAACTAGCAAAATCGCGTATAAATGGGGCGATAGATGGTGCTATAAAAAGAATAAATGGCACACAAGATGGTGAAATTTTTTGATGAAAGAGGCAGCATAGATTATGCCAAAGATGGTAAAGTTACTTTTTATGGAAAAATGCATGGTGCTGATTCAACCATGAACAAAGAGGAGTTAGAAAATTTTCGGAGTTTTTTCGATGGACTTGCTATAAATTACAAAAATCACTATTTGCTGTTTTTGACAGAAGATGATATGAGCCTTGAGGAATTTAAGGCAGAGTTTAAAAAACTAGATAAAGAGGTTGAGCTAGAGTATAAAAATAGCAGAGAAGCCATAGAAGCGTCGATTAATCAGCCACAAGAAAATGCAAAACGCAAACCAATACAAGCCACAAGCAAAGGTGAAACATACGATATAAGCAAAGATGAAAATATGAAAGCTTTTGCACAAAAGCTTAAGGAGCTAGAGCAAAAACGAGGCATAGATGTTCTTAGGTTATTAGAAAAAATATCTAATAAAAAAGCGGTGGATATCAAGGTATAGATGAAATTTCTACTAGCACTGATTTATTGTTTTATATTTGCTACTCACTTACACACCCACTTCGCCGTCAAAAGTTACCAATAGCTTAGAAACGAGCAAGTAATAAGACAAAGCTATGAGGAGTCGTGTGGTGCGGCTTCTTTGGCAACACTTATAAATTTACTTGATTTTAAAAAGATATTATAAAACTCATGAGTAAGAAAGACAAAAAGCTAAATACAGATATGGTAAGCTTTCTTAAACTCCAACAAACAGCAGCCAAACTATCTTACGAATCAAAAGGCTATCAGATAAATAGAAGCATATTTGAAAAAATAACCATACCTATACTTGTAAAAATAGAAGATGACCCTAGACACCTACACTTTGTTATAGTAATTAACCATCAAGGCGATTTTATAACCATACTCGATCCAAGCTATGGCAAATATGTAAGCACAAAAAAGCAGTTTTATAATCTATGGGATAAAAACAAAAAAGGTGGATATGCTTTGATTTTAGCACCAAAAAATGATTTTAAACAAGAATATAAACCAAATTTACCTAGTAATAAGGCATTGTTTGATAGATTTTAAATTTTAGCTACTTTAAACCCAGTCCAATCAACAATAACGCCTAACGCAACAACAGCAAGAATGGCAACGTAAATCATTCTAGCAACCATTTCATCTTTTAAAATTCCCTAAATTTAGCTTTTTAAATTTTGAGTTTTTATATACTTATTTTCATTGCTATCATAGTCACCAAGCTTCTTAATTATGTTTTGCTTTACTTGATCTTAACAAAAACACAAGTAAATAATTTACATCCTTATATCAGTATTAAACCAAGTTGCTTATTTGCCTACATAGTTAATATCTCATCTCAAAGCTGATGCTAAAATTTCGTCCAGCCGCCGTGTATCTTTCAAGTCCAACGCCAGAGCCTAAAACATAGCCTTGATTGCCATTATATCTTAACTGACGCAAACTCTCCCAAGTTGTATATTTTTTATCAAAAAGATTAAAAATACCTGCATTGATACTAAAATTTTTATTTATCTTGTATCCTGCCGTAAGATCATAAATCAAATAAGAATTACTTAGATATGGATGTGGTTTTATCTCGCCTTTATCGACTTTTGCAGTTGTTTTATCGACTTTTACCTGAAGCGAGTTTAATGGAATAAAATCATTTGCGTCTTTTGATCTTTTAGCACTCACATATTTACTTGTTAGTAGCAAACTAAGCCTTTCTCCATCGTAACCCAATCCAAAAATCGCCGTAAATGGCTGCACCGCCATCAGTGATGTATTATCACTTTTGCGTCCTTTTTGATAGGTTGCTTTTAGCGTTGCAAAATACTCATCAGGCAAATTTAGCACTCCACCATTTACTCTAGTATTTAGCTCAACACCTTTAATGACCGCCCTATCGATATTTGTTTGCTTATAGATGACTTTATCAAGAAAATATTGATTTTTCCATCCAGCTGGTCTAGTGCTGCGATCACGAACTCGTCTGGTTTCTATCAAAACATCATATCCAATATCGATAAAATCAGTATATCTTGTATAAAATACACTAGTTGAAATGGCGTAATTTTGCGAATTTTTACTCAAAGTTATCTCGTGATTTTGTGCTTTTTCTGGCTTTAGATCTAAATTTCTAGTATAAACCGTACTAGATTTGGGCGTCCCCATTTCAAAATACATCTCTTCTATCTTTGGTGCTCTAAAACCAGTGCTAAATGCATAAGAAAACACTGCATCATCGATAAATTCATACTCAAATCCAGCCTCATAAGTAAATGCGTTAAATTTACTCTCAGGCAACTCCTGAATTTGCTGTCTTGCGTTTTCATATTTTAAATTTGACATTTTTGGAGTGTATTTATATCTATCAGCCCTAATACCAAAGCTTAATCCAAGCTTATCAGTTAGATAAAAATCATCCTTTAAATAACCATAAAACAGCCTACTTTTAACTGGCTGCTGATAGGTAAAGTTTTGCACTCCAATACGACCACCATTATCAATTTCTAAATTTTCATTTTTAAACTCGCCCTTATGAGCCCCAGCCCCAAAACTTAAAATATGCCCTCCCCAAAGCTCACTTAAAATACCTTGTGTATCAAACTGATCTCGTTTTTGAGAAAATTCATAGCTTCGATATTTATCAATCTTATTATTTAAATAAGCATCTTTTCCTACAAAAGCGTTGTATTGATTGCTGTGTGAGATTTGTTTAATATTTTGTCTTGCAAAACCAAGCTTAAAATAGCTTAAAAGAGCGTCATTGCTCGGCTCATATTCATAATATATACCATATCTTTCGTATGGAATTTTTTCATTAAAATTTCGTCTATTAAGTGATGCTACACTGTTGCTCTTTTGCTCTGTGAAGTGATTTTGACGCAGGTCCTCATAAAATGTGTTGATAAAATGATTATCATATCTATAGCCAATTTTTGCAAGTCGTGAGTTACTTTTACTATTAACTGTATCTGGCAAAATTCTACCAAAAGAGCAGAGATTTTGGTATTTTTCAGAGTTATTTACGCCGTTTATGCCAACTCCGCAGTGAGATATGTCCTTGATGCTTCCACTATAAAAATTCTTATACTCATCGCCATTTTTATAAGTGTGTTGAAAAAGTGCTTCAATGCCATTAAATTTCACACCGCCGCCTATTACTTGGCGAAATTCGTTGTTTATGGAAGCATAGCCTGTTTTGCTATAAAGTCCAAAATTTTCACCATCAGCTACAAAGTCAGAAGCGTTTTTTGTCTGCATTGATACAGAACCGCCGATAGCACCACTGCCTTTTGTAAGCGAGTTTGCCCCCTTTGTAATCTCAATGCTTGATAAATTTTCAAGCTCAGTTGAGTTTCGATTGCCATTCATAAAGCCTTTTATGTAATAAAACCGTGGCATAAAACTCTCTGCAGCCTCCATGCCATCGACTTTTACAGAGATCCTATCACTATCGACACCTCGTATAGCATAGCCATTATTACCGCTTCTGCCACCTTCTGTCACGCTTGTGCCAGTTTCATTTCGAACTAAGTCTTTTTCGCTAAAAATTTGTCCTTTTTTGATATCAGACTTGTTTAAAATCGACTTTTTTGATGAGATATTTTTAGCTGTTACACTTACTTCATCAAGCCTAACATCATCAGCCGCAAAAAGCTCTATAACAACAAAAATAGATAAAATTAATACATGATTGTTTCGCACGAAATTCCTTTATATAATAAAAATAAATATCAATTATAAAGGAATTTTGCTTAATATTTAATAGTAACTATTATCAAAATTTAAACCTAAACCCAAATCTCATCAAGCTACTTTTTGCCCTATTTTTAGACAGGCTTTTATCTGCCTTTAAACTCAGAGTCAAATTTTTATAGACTTCATAGCTCATACCCATGCCAACATATGTAAGATGTCTAAGCTCACTCATGCCTTTTATATATATTGGCGTATCGTCATTTGTGTAGTTTGCCATGAAATCAAAATTTTTAGGTTTTGGCGTGTATGAGTGGTTTATATTTGCCATGAAGCTGAAATTTCCGCTATTTATGCTTGTTCTAGCACCGATTAAAAATGCATTTGAAGTATATTTTTTGTCTGAGCTAGTGATACCAAAATCCTCTTTTTCACTAAAACTATTTCGCTTAATATAATTTATCTCATTTGCAAGATAGATATTTGCGTTAAGCTCATTCATGGCAAAATTTTTACCAACCTCTGTGTATAAAGCATAAGATGAAGCGTTGTATTTTACTTTTGAAGAAGTATTAATTATCTCTCTATCAACTTCATTTTTGTAAAATGCATAACCAAGTCTAGATGCTATATAAAACCTATCATCAAACTCATATCCACCATATAAAGACACACCAGTGCTTTTTATCTCATTGCTTCCTGAATATCTATCAAATTTTGTTTTAGTCACACTTTGGTTTAAACTTAAGCCCAAAGTAGTATTCTCGCTTGGCTTATAATCAAGTCCCATTTGTGAGCCCTTGGTATCCACATCGGCACTAGAGTAGCCATTTTGACTTAGTTTCGTATCAGCATATATCCCATCCATCCAAAAACCACTACTTTCAGATATCATAGAGTTATACACTCTATCAGAAGCCGTGCGATTAAAGATCTTATTGCTAAGCACTAGAGTATTTAAACTACTTGAGTGTATCTCACCCGAGAGACTTTTGATGGTTTTATTTAAAACGGGTGCTGACATAGCAAAAAAACTAAGTGCAGCCGCTTTAAGATGTGAGCTTGGATTTCTCGATATATTTTCTAATACTTTTTCGACATTTTCGCTCGTATTTATTGTAGATGCTGATAGTACCTGAAATGTCTGTAGTGCTTTTGTTACGTTCTCTCTTTTATACACGACGCTTATTTGTTTATCATCTGTTCTAAGCTCCTTGATACTAATTAAACTTGAAATTTTATCAGATATATTGTATTTGCCGTTGTAGTTTTGTATGCTATTAGCAGTAATGATTGTTTTGGTATTTTCAGTAGAATTTGGCACTTCATCTACCTTTTGTATATCAGCTACAATCCTTGAATCATTCATATTCATAGTGCCTGTTACTTCTAGATTTGATTTATCTATATCTATGACTATGCGAGAGTCTTTTCCTGCTGTATAATCACCATCTATCTTTAGCCCCTTGCCATAAATGTTTAGTGAGCCATTATTTGTAAAAGTATATGAGTTTTGATTACCTACTTTTACAACTTGCATCTTTTTATCATCATTTCTAGCTTCAAATGTTCCGCCTTGCTCAATTATAACTTTTGAGTTTGTAAGTGATCCGCTAAAACTAAGCACACCATTTTGTATCTTCGTATCTCCGGTGTATGTATTATCACCACTTAGATACAGTATGCCAGTGCCTTTTTTTAATATCCCCGCATCACCTGCTATATTGTTGCTCCATGTTAGTTTTGACTTGTCTTTATAATCCCTATACTCAAAATCAACCGTTAAGAGCTTATTTTCATGATCTTTGTTTGTCAAAAGCTTCGTATCAAACCTACCAGGTCCATTTAATGCTCTTGTTTGATTTAATATACCCCAGCCAAAATCGGCATTTGGTCCATCACTTTGCTCATTTGTGCCTGGTTTATTTGCTGTAGATAAGACAGATACAGTAACTAAGTGATTGCTCATCCATGGAAATTTATTCCATACATTTGCAACAGCCGCCGTTACAACTGGAGCTGCAAAAGATGTGCCGCCTGTAAAATATGTAACCGTCCTAGCTGAAAATTTCACACTATGATTACCCTTAGCCGTTATGCCCCAGTTTTTTGCTTTTTCGCCAATTTTGCTTGAATAAGAAGCAAGTTTATTCTCATTATCTTTTTCTGTAGCAGCAACCGCTATCCAGCCATTTCTAGCTTCATCTTTTATAGTAGGATATAAAGATTGTGGCGAAGCATATCCGCTAGTTTTGTCTTTGCCACCTTCATTTCCAGCAGCCCATACAAATATACTATCTTTTTCAGGTTTGTCGCCAACTAGACTTTGCATATCCGCACCTTCTTCGGTTTCTTTTACGTTTCCATATGAGTTATTAAAAACCCTTACTCCGCTTTTATACAATCTATCAAAATGATCATTTCCAATAGCAAGATTTCCGCCACCAGCTGAAACTGCTTCTAGCTTTATTTTTGAATCGCTGTTGTTTGTCGCAAATATCCCAAGCACGATAGTTCCATGAGTTTGCAGTGCATGAGCACTTCCTGCAGTTCCGCCTTCTACTGTCTTTATCCTTAATTCACCATCTTTTGTTTTGCCACGCAAAAAATTATCATATAAGTAAAAATCTGAATCAATTATGCCTACTTCTTTCTTTTGCTCTTCATCTTTTATATTATCTGATGTTGTCGATGTTATAATCTCTTTTTGATATTCATTATATGTTTTTGGTTCAACTGGACCTAATTGCATTGGTTGTGCTGGTTGCAATGGTATTAAAGGTTGTATTTGTTCTGTCAAAGATGGCTGGGCAGCTTTAGGACTTAATGGCATTATATCACTACTTTGTGGTTGCGTAGGTGTTGGAGTGCTTGGCTGTGGTGTCGGCAAGACATCAGGGGTGCTTGGCTTAGTTGTTTTTGGTTCATCTACTTTTGGTTCAGTTATTTTTAGCTCATCTGTTTTTGACTCAGTTATTTTTGGCTCAGGCTTATTTAAAGATGGCGTAGTAGATGGCAATGGTAAAAGCCGTGGCATCTCTGGCGTTACGTTAATCCTTAAATTAGGAGTAGGACCCCCCCCGGTGCCACCTCCACCACCTCCGCCACATCCTATTAGCGATACAGATAAAATTATACTAAGTGTTGCATTTGAGTAATTAATTTTCATTATATTAATCTCCGTAAAAAATATAAAAAATAGTGCGTATTTTAATAAACTTTTTATTAAAATAAGTTAAATATAAATATAACAATTAATAACAAAATATCAAATATAATTTATAAAAGCTATACTATTAGCCAAAATTTGGATTAAATTTAGTTTTTACTACTTTAAAAGAACTTTTGATACAGATTTAATAATCAAAATCATTTATATACTGTATATTAATCATACTAGCAAACATTTTTAATAAATTTTTAAAATACCACGCATTATTTATATTTTAAAAATACACAATTTTAAATAAAGTTTAAATTTTATTTTATCATCATTAAATATATCAAATATTCATTCATAAATTTTCAAAACAAGCGAAGCGTTTTTACGAAGTAAGATGTAAGCAAAACCAAATAAACAGCACAAGACTAAATCAAATTTCAACAAAGCATAAAATTAATCCAAACCTTTTAGTTGCGATATTGTCTGGCTAATTTGTGAGACCTAATCCAAGCAAAAAACAACTTCAAATTTTCATAAAATTTCTGTTTTGAAATTTTAATAATATACTTATTTTCATCGGCATAATCATGGTTTTAAACTCTTAGCCAAATTAGGACAAAAAATAACAAGTAACACCACAAAGCAAGACAACTACTTAAGATTGCTTTTATTATATTTTAAGGTGCTACTTGATAAATGCTAGTTCCGGACGGTATTCAAAATGCATCGTGTCAAAATGCTCCCATCTGCCACCCCAGATAAAGCCATGTTTTTCAAACACATGCACAATCTTTTCAGGGATTAAATTTTCTCTTTTTTCATGCCATTGCCAGTAGTGCGATTTTGCAACATTTATATCAATTGCTATCGCATAAGAATGAGTGCTTAAACGCGTGGTTTTAGCTATATTTCTCCACTTAAAAGTCCCGCTAAGCGGAGTTAAAAACTCCAAAATACTAGCATCACTTTTAGCCATCTCATTTAGTTCATCACTAACATTTTGTAGTGCTTTACTCGCTCCATTTTTAGAGTTAAACTTCACTTTTGTTGCGACAAAATCCCTAAGCCAAACAACATCAACCAAATTTGCCATTACATCGGCTTCATTTTTGCCATAAATTTCACCCAAAAGCGTGTAGTTCCTGCATCTACCAACATCACTTGGAGCATGAGATAGTGGCTTTAATGCGGCGTATTCTCCAAGCATATCTTCTATATCTGCACCATTTTCACACTCTAGTGACTTTATTTTGCCATCATCAAAAAGCTCTTGTTTGCCACTATCAAATAAGACATAATTACCCACCACTTCAACGCCATATGCATGTTTTAATCTTAAAATTTTATCATTTATCCTTTTAGTATCAAGTATAGTTATGGATTTGGCTTTTGAGATTAGTAGGCTTTGCTCATCGATATAATCTTTATCTTTGCCTATATCTATAGGTGTTATGGCTGTTTGACCTATCATCGCCCTGCCATTTGACTTTGTTTTTAATCCCCACGATTGATGTAGCACCATGACATCATTGTTACGCACACCAACATAAAGCATAATATGTCCTGGCATATGTATAAGTGTGCGATATGCGATGGCTTTTTGCTTGATTATGGATAGTTTTTCATCGTTATTTAATCCTTCAAGCATGATTTTACGCCCTTGTTGTGCTTGCGAAAATGAGTTTCTAGGTAGCCATATGCCAAAGCCGCTCATAAAATCCTTTATCATCAGCGAACAATCCCGAAGCTCACTCATCCCACCCCAGCCATATGGCTGAGACATAAGCGTTTTGGCTACTTTTTCTATATTGTTTTGATTAAACTTAAGCGGATAAGCAAAAGCGTGTTTTTTTGAAATTTTATACACTTTTAATCCGCTTCTTGTATAAATTTTGCCCTTAAAATAATCATAATCGCTGTAAAAATATGGTAGCAAAGCCCCCACTCTAGCGTAAAATAAAAAATCCCCACTCTCATCATAAACTGGCATATTGTCATTTGTGATGGTTAAAAATTTTGAGTTTTTATAATCTTGTGCCTCTTTTTGGCTTAAAATTTTTATATCATCTGCCTTCACCCAGCCCCAAACATCATCATCTCTTACAAAAGCCCAAGCACCATCTTTTGAAAAATGCGAAACAAACAGCACAAAACCAATGCTTAATGTTGAATTTTGCAAATAATCAAACGGATAGCCCTCGCCTGGTGTATTTGGATTGTAAAACATCGGCTCAGATGTTGGAAAATTTCTATGAGATGTGTTTGCTGTAGTGACTGCTATTTTTGAGACAGACAAAAACTTGCTCACATTTGCATTTATTTTATGTTTATCATACCACTCTTTATTTAATGGACGAAAATTTACGCCGTATCTTGGCTTATTAACGCTATACTTGTATGTTGAAAATGCCCAAAACGGATCTTTCATCTCCTTATCGTCACGCTTTAACTCATACGCTCTAAATCGTTTTTTTAACAACTCATCGCCACTAAATGCTATGTTTTCATCTATTTTTGGTAGCGATGATAAATTTTGATCGCCAAGCTCTAAAAGCACTATACGTTCATCTTGTAAATGGTTGTTTTTTGAGATATTTTTTGTGCCACATGCTGTTAAAAATATCAAAATAAAGCCGTAAATGATAAAATTTTTCATAATTTTCCTTATTAAAAATGGATAATTTTAGCTTAATAATAATTAAATTTGATATAATTTGAGTAAATAAAAACTTAGGTATGACGTGCTAGAACAGATATTAAAAATCTTAGAAAATCATAACGTTTTTTTAACAGGCGGAGCTGGAGTTGGAAAAACGCACTTAACACAAGCTGTAATAAAACACTACAAAACAAATGGCAAAAACGTCATAAAACTAGGCTCAACTGGCATAAGTGCCGTAAATATCGGCGGAGTAAGCATACATAGTTTTTTTAAATTTGGCATATGCTCAAATTTTGCCGAACTTGCAAGTTATGACAAACGTCAAAAATCAAACATCACAAAATTAGCTGAGATAATAAAAATAGCAAATTTAATCATAATCGATGAAATTTCAATGGTTAGCGGTGATTTGCTTGAGATGATAGCCTATAGACTAAGGACATTAAAATTTCAGGGCAAACTCTTACTTGTTGGCGATTTTTATCAGCTTCCACCAGTTTATAAAAAAGACGAAGCAACGCTATTTGACTACACTTACGCGTTTAATTCAGATGCTTGGAAGTCATTTGAGTTAAAAAATATCGAGCTTAAAATCTCAAAACGAACAAAGGATATGAAATTTTATGAAATTTTAAAATCACTGCGTCTAGGAGAGATAAATCAAAACGTAAATGATTATATAAATTCACTAAGGATTAAAGAGTATGAACTAGATGAAAATGTAACCATGCTATTTGGTCGTAACGTCGATGCAGACAATATAAATCAAATCATGCTTGATAGGCTTGACACGCCGCTAGAAATAAGCAATGCCGAGCTAAACATTATAGATGAAGCCACTCAAAAAAATGGTTTGCAAAATATACAAAACTGGCTAAACTCACTAAATAGCCAAGATGAGCTAAAAATTAAAGTCGGAGCAAAAATAATTTTTGTGGTAAATTACGCATACATGGGTTATTATAACGGCGAACAAGGAAAAATAAAAGAAATTATAAAAGAAGATGACAAATGCATATCTGTCGTGATTGAAAAGCAAAATGGCGAGATAATTCAAGTAGGAAAACATCTATTTACTTACACTAAATTTGTTAAAGATGGCGATGAGATTAATCAGCAAATTTTAGCCACTTTTTCGCAGTTTCCATTTAAACTAGCTTACGCTATAACTATACATAAATCGCAAGGAATGAGTATAAATAATCTAGTTTGCAACCTTAATCAAATTTTTGCAAATGGACAACTTTATGTGGCGTTATCAAGAGCGACAAATCCAGAAAATTTAAAGCTATTTTACAATAAAAGAAAAAATTTCAGCGATTACTTAAAAAGTGTTGTTAAAATAGACGATAAAGTAAAAAAATTCTACAATGAGAGTAAATTTGAAAATTTTAAGGAGATATGGTGAGAATTTTTACGTTTTTATTATTTTTTATAGTGAGTTTTTCTAATGCTGATGTGCTTAGAATAAGTGATTTTCAAGTCGATATATACTCTAAAATTTCACAAAACACGACCAAAAAAATATCCATGACATTAGAGCTTGTTGGCACAGATTTAAACGATAACGAAGCCTATGTCATGGATGCATTAAACGTCATTGTAGGTAGTTTTTATGTAGAAGATATCCTAACATCACTTGGCAAAGAACGCTTTAAAGAAGCATTTAGTAAATACACTGCCAAAAAACACTCAGTTGATATCGATACAGTGCTAATTTTGAGCTTAAAAATTGTAAATAATGTCGAGATTGACAGCATAATACAAGCCATACAAGCACGAAATTTATGCTCAAATATTTCAAGCAATTCATACAAAAACACACCTAAAAATACAAACAAAAATAATGAAATTTTAATAAATCCAAATCTAAACAACGTAAATCAACAGCCTATCGATCTAAACTCAATAGGCGATTTTGGACGTGATTTTGGCGAATAAAAGCATAAAATATCGCTTTAAATTATTGAGTAATGATATCATATCCTTTTGGGATTTTTGGTGTTAGTAGCTCTGTGCTTATTTCTTGATTTATCTTTGGTGATTTTAAAGTAATTTTTATTTTGTTATCAAGTTTATCTTTATAATCAATAATGTAAGGTTTATTTTCTTTTAATGTTATTAGATAATCAACTCCATCAAATGTTGCTTTGTATAAATTTTGACTAATTTTTTTAGCATCTTTTAAAATTTGTGTTAAATTTGGCGTATTATCTAGCTTTGAGATAATGGCTTGTTCTAACGCATCTTCTACAACAATCACATGAGAATCGCCAAAATATATCTTTTTAGGTGTTGGTGATTTATATATCCAAAGTGCAAAATTATCAGCTCTAACATAAAACTCGCCACTATATTCAACACTTGTATCATTGCTATTTACAACCTGTGTAAATTGACTACTAAGCGTATTAAAATCAAGCTCAGACCCAATTAAAAAAACACTAAAAATGATACATGTTATTAATTTTTTCATAATTACTCCTTAAAATTTTGCCTATTTTAACCTACTTTAATTAAATAAATAGTTAAAATGTGCTACAATCTGCCCTTTAAATTTAAAACTAAGGTTAGTAGATGATAGGCACTATTTTTAAAACGATATTTGGCACAAAAAACGACAGAGAAGTAAAAAAATATCTAAAAAGACTAAAAGCTATAAACGCACTTGAAAGCAAATATCAAGCGATGAGCGATGATGAGTTAAAACAATCATTTAACGAATTTAAAGAACAAGTTAAAAACGGCACAAGTGAAGACGAAGTGTTAAATGATGTCTTTGCGATAACCAGAGAAGCTAGTAAAAGAGTGCTAAGTATGCGTCATTTTGATGTGCAAATAATAGGTGGTATGGTGCTTCATGAGGGCAGAATCGCTGAAATGAAAACAGGCGAAGGAAAAACCCTTGTAGCTACACTTGCAGTTGTGCTAAATGCCATGAGTGGCAAGGGCGTGCATGTAGTAACTGTAAATGACTATCTAGCAAAGCGTGATGCTACACAAATGGGACAATTATATAATTTCTTGGGTCTTAGCGTAGATGTTGTGCTTGGTGGATTGCACGACGATCAAGCACGAAAAATAGCTTACAATGCCGACATTACATATGGAACAAACTCAGAATTTGGATTTGATTATTTAAGAGACAATATGAAATTTGAACTATCACAAAAAGTTCAAAGAGAACACAATTTTGTAATAGTAGACGAGGTTGATAGTATTTTAATAGACGAGGCAAGAACTCCGCTTATCATCTCAGGCCCTACAAACCGCACACTTGATGGCTATATAAAAGCAAACGAAGTAGCAAAAAAGCTAATTCGTGGAGAAGCAGCTGATGCAAATGTGCCAAATTCAAAACCAACTGGAGATTTTGTAGCAGATGAGAAAAATAGATCTATTTTAATAACAGAACAAGGCATAAGTAAGGCTGAAGAGCTTTTTGGTGTTAGCAATCTATACGATTTAGAAAATGCCATTTTAAGCCATCATCTAGATCAGGCACTAAAAGCACACAATCTATTTGAAAAAGATGTGCATTATGTTGTAAGAAATAACGAAGTTGTTATAGTTGATGAATTTACTGGGCGCTTAAGCGAAGGAAGAAGATTTAGCGAGGGGCTTCATCAGGCACTTGAGGCAAAAGAAGGTGTTAAAATCCAAGAAGAGAGTCAAACACTAGCCGATACAACGTATCAAAATTATTTTAGAATGTATCACAAACTAGCCGGTATGACAGGCACAGCTCAAACAGAAGCTACAGAATTTTCACAAATTTATAAACTAGATGTTATAAGCATACCAACAAACGTCCCAGTGATTAGAAAAGATCAAAACGACTTAATATACAAAACACAAAATGAAAAATTTAAAGCAGTAATTGAAGAGATAAAAAAGGCAAACAAAAAAGGTCAACCAGTGCTAGTTGGCACGGCAAGTATCGAGCGAAGTGAGCTTTTGCACTCAATGCTTGTTAAAGAAAAAATCGCACACTCTGTTTTAAATGCAAAAAATCACGAAAAAGAAGCAGAGATAATAGCAAATGCTGGTGTAAAAGGTGCTGTTACAATAGCGACAAATATGGCTGGACGTGGCGTGGATATACGCATAGATGATGAAGTAAGAGCATTGGGCGGACTATATATAATAGGCACAGAGCGTCACGAAAGCAGACGTATAGATAATCAACTACGCGGACGTGCAGGTAGGCAAGGAGATCCTGGAGAGAGTAGATTTTATCTAAGTTTAGAAGACAATCTGCTTAGAATTTTTGGCTCAGATCGTATCAAAATGATAATGGATAAATTAGGTATTGATGAAGGCGAAAGTATAGAGAGCAAAATGGTAACAAGAGCCGTAGAAAATGCCCAAAAAAAGGTAGAAAGCCTACATTTTGAAGCACGAAAACACTTACTAGAATACGATGATGTAGCAAATGAGCAACGAAAAACTATATATAAATATAGAAACGAACTACTAGATCCAGAGTATGATATAAGCGAAAAAATAGCTCAAAATAGAGCCGAATATGTGACATCGCTACTTGAGAGTGTAGATATAGTAAATGGCGGATACAAAAATGAGTTTGATCTATCAAGACTTGCTAATGCAATCTTAAGCGAAAGTGGCGAAGAAATAGATCAAAATGAGCTAAAGGACTTAGAGTATCCTGAACTAGAGACAAAAGTAAATGAAATTTTAAGCATAAGCTACGAAAACAAAATGAGTGTCATTGATGCAAACCAGAAAAAAGATATAGAAAAAATGCTATATTTACAGGTATTAGACAATGCGTGGAGAGAGCATTTGTATCAAATGGATATCTTAAAAACGGGTATTGGATTACGCGGATACAACCAAAAAGATCCACTAACTGAGTATAAAAAAGAGAGCTACAATCTATTTATGGAGCTTGTAAATCGCCTAAAAACAGAAAGCATTAAGATGTTGCAACTCATACGTCTAAGAGGCCCTGAAGAGCAAGACGAGCAAGTCGCAAATATGCGTGAAAATATGCAAAAACAACAAGATGAGATTAAGACAAATCACAATGATGAATTTAAAAGCATAACCGGAGACAAAAAGATACCTAGAAACGCACCCTGCCCTTGCGGAAGTGGTAAAAAATATAAAGAGTGCCATGGTAAATCAGGTCCTAAAAGGGGCGTGTTTGCATAACGCAAAGGACGGGGAATGAATTTAGCAAAATATTTGCTTTTTAAATATCTACGCTTTGATAAAACACAGCCATTTATTACACTTAGTGCTGTGCTTGCGTTTTTGGGTGTTAGTGTTGGACTTATGGTGCTTATAGTTGCAATGGCGATAATGAATGGTTTTGATAAAGAATTTGAAAGAAAACTATTTACTATGAATTATCCAATTACAATAATGTCACCATTTAAAGGAAACATAAATGATGAACTAGTAGAGAATTTAAAAAATAATTTTCAACATCTTAAATTTAGTCCATTTATTTCAACGCAAGTTATCGTAAAAGGCACAAATAATTTAGAAGGTGGTGTAATATTTGGCATAAAATCATCAGATGAGAAACAAATAAACTCAGTCATCAACGATGCTTTAAAAGATACCGAGCTAAAAGACTACGAAATTTTAATAGGACAAGGATTAAAAAACGAACTTGCTCTATCAGAAAACGAAAAAGTTACACTAATATTTACTAAGGCTGATCCGAGCGGATTTGCACTGATACCAAAAATGAAAAGATTTGACATAAAAACAAGCTTTAGCTCAGGACTTATCGCCTATGACAAGGCTTATAGCTACACAAGCATTCAAGCACTTGCTAAAATTTTAGATTATCAACCAAATCACTATGATGGCGTGCATGTGTATTCAAAAAATCCATTTGATGATATAAGCTCACTTCAAGAAGCACTTCCAATGGGACTACGAGCGATAGGATGGTGGCAACAAAACGGCAACTTTTTCTCGGCACTACAGCTTGAAAAACGTGCTTTATTTATAGTATTAATGCTAATTATTTTAGTTGCATCGCTAAATATCATAAGCTCACTTTTAATGACCGTAATGAATCGTCGCCAAGAAATAGCCTTGCTTTTAGCACTGGGTGCGACAAAAAGCGAGATTAAAAAAAGCTTTTTTATGCAGGGTATTGTAATTGGTGGGAGTGGCATAATTTTTGGCATTATCTTAGGGCTTTTTGGCGTATGGCTACTATCAAATTTCAACATTGTAAATCTTCCAGCAGACGTATATGGAAGCTCAAAACTACCGATGGAGCTTTCTATTGCTGATTTTGTCATGATAGTTATTGGAGCTATATTAATAGTTGCGTTTTCGTCATTTTATCCAGCCAAAAAGGCAACACAAATAGACGTATTAAATACACTTAGAAACGAGTAGTTGCCACCAACTCATCGATAAAGTAGCAAACTAGAGCATATTTATGTAGTAAAATTTCAGATTAAAACTCAAATATTTTTAAAAAAATATTTATTAAACTTGACCAAAAACATAATTAAAATTTTGATTGTTACAACAAAGATTAAAAGCAATTTTAGCTTAATAATAAAACATGACAAAACAACATAACGTAAAATAGCAACAAACACAATAGTGTAGCAAAATCAAAAAGCGGTTTTCAAGCCAAAAAACAACAAAATAAAAACTATTTAAGACAAAAACAAAGCATACTATTTAGCATAAACAAAACACTTATAATCCAAAATCTTTTAAATTTAAAAAGATAAGCAAAATAAACTAGACAATAAAAAGAGCTAGATAGATTTTTAAAAATATTTGTAAGTCTTTTAGCTCTTTCTGACTCATTTAAACAAATATATAAACTTCATTGCATATTTATTGTTAATGATTTAAAAGGCTAAATTTAAAGAATTTTAAAGCATTTTTACTAATACAAAAACACTTGATTTGTTACTGTTACTCTTTTATTTAAGAAAGACAGTTTTAAAAACATAAGGCAATTATACAAACAATAAATTATAAGCTTAGCCAACAATTTATTACCATAAACAGCCCTTGCAGGTTTTTAGTATGGATTTATAGCTTTAGTTATACTTAAAACTGATATTTTTATAAATTTACGTTAAGTTTTGCACTAAATTTTACAAAATCATCTATCTTAGGTGGTTTTGCCACCTAAGATTTGGTTAAAATTTATATCTTACGCCAATTGTACCAGTGTAGTATTTTTCTTCATCTCTTGCTTTAAAACCAAAGTTTATATTTGTAGATAGCGAAGTTGTTATGCTAAATTCTGCACCAGTTTGAAGTGTAAAATAGCCCTTTTTATCGTTGTCTTTGTCAAAGATTATTTTATTGTTTGAACCTATAAAGTTTATAACAGTATCATCTTGTGATTTGTAAATTTCTTGAGAAAAACCAGGATTTAGATAAAAATAGCTACCATCTGCTACATATTTTCTAATCTCAACGCCTAAATTTAAAGATAACTCTTTGTAGTTGTTGGATCTCACTACTACAGGGAGATCTCCACTCTCTTTTAGTTGAGAATTTCTTAGCCACAAATACGATAATCCCAAATTTGGTTTAGCAAAAGCACTCTGTCCCAACTCAAACAAATAACCATAATCCAAATCAAACGATACAAATTTAGACGTAAATCTGCCGTTAGTCCTTAATGCACTATTTGTTAATATTACATTACGATTAAGTTTATTTTTAGATACGCCAAATGATGTCTTTACATCTATTTCATGACTGTTTAAAAATTGCCTTGCATAAACACCAAATTCATAGTTATTTGCCCTATTTTCTAGCCTGTTGCTTGTTTGTTTAGATTTTGATATCGTTGCAAATGTGCCCACTATAGTATCATCAAACGCCTTATCGTAACCGATACTAAAGCCATGCATTTTGGCATTTTGACCACTACTTAAATTAGCTTTTGCACCAAGGACATTTGCCCATAGGTTGTTATCATAATTAAATCTATTTGTATACTCTTTAAACACGGAGTTTAAAGTATCGCCACTATCAGCAAAAGCTTCGTCTTTTAAGTTGTTTATAGCGTAAGCTATAGCTAGATTGTTATTATATGGATTTGAAAGCTTTGCAAGACGTGTTTTTGTAGAAAGCTGTGAGTTTAGTTTGGAAATTTTGGTTGATGTGTTTTTGTGCGAAGTATTGCTTATCTCTTGTAAAGAATCCGCAACCTCTACAATGTCTTGATCTGGTATATCTGATTTGCCACCGATATTATGCATAGCTTCATAGACTTGTTGCTCTTGCTTATTTTTTGCATTTGCAAATACGCCAAGATCTTTTAATCTCTTGTTAAGCTCATCTAATTGCCTTTGAAAATCTTTTATAGTCTCTTGTATTTTTTCAGTCTCTTTTTCTGCTTTTGTATACTTTTCATATGTATCTTTATACTTTTGAAAAATCTCGCTTGTTTTATCAATATTTGCATCAGTTAGAAATTTTTGTATTTTATCATTGGCTGCATGCTGTATTTGTTTTAATGAGTGATTTATTGCCTCTACGCTATCTTTGTCTATTTGTTTGTCATCCTTTGAATATACTTTTAATAAAGTCAATAAATCGTTATTTTGAAATATCGATGAGTTTATTTCAGTCATTAATTCATTTAACTCTTTAACCTTTTCTTTTTCGCCTTCCTTAATTTCTTGAAATTTACTTACCTTATCAAGTTGTTCTTTAAGATTTTGAAGTATCTCTTTAGGATTAGAGTTTAAATTATCAAGCAATCCAATACCAGCCAATTCGTAAAAGTATGATTTATACTTCTCGTTTTCTGTTTTTAATTTGTTATAATTTTGTATTTTACTTTCATAGTCATTCTTGGCTTCTTGAAGTGTATTTTTAATAGAAATGAATTGCTTCTGGGCTTCTATTCTATTTCTATCTGTTGCAACACCTGCAACATCTTGTGCATAAACGTTCATGCTGTATAGTGTGCCAATTATCACGCAAGCTATCTTTGAAAATCTTATCATAAATTCATCCTTAAAAATTTTTTATAATAAACCCGTAAGTATAACAAAATTTTTAATTTTTTGCAAATAAATTAAAAATTTTCAACTTATGTAATATAGATATTTGATTTTAAATTTTACATTTAGAAAGTATAGTAAAAAGTTGCAAGAGTTGCTAAAATATATAAAATTTCACAAAACAACCAAAATTTAGCAACTAAACAAAATTCCAAAATATTTGCGTGAAAGCAAAAGAGTGCAAATTTTAGTATAATACAAAATGCAAACTTATATTAAAACTTACTTAATTTTTTAAGACTCATAGCAAACGCCTTTGCACTAAGCATTACATCATCACCCACTCTAAGTCCGTCTGCTTCCGTTTGACTTAGCACTACCTTACATAATTGATTAGCAACTAGCACTATCGCCACACTCACGCTATCACTTTCGTTAAGCTCTAAAATTTTAGCATTAAATGCTAATTTTTGCGAACCAAGTTGTTTTAAAAACAGCTCTTTTGGGCTTAAAGCACTTTGTATTTTGCCATCATCAACAACATAAACACGCTCACACAAGCGATATATCTCAGCGACATCATGGCTTACTAATATGATGCTTATGTTGTGCTGGGCATGAATTTTTGCTAGATACTCTTGTAAATTTTCACGTGTTTTAATATCAAGAGCAGATAGCGGCTCATCAAGTAGCAAAATTTCAGGATCACGCATTAACGCCCTAGCCAATGCTACGCGTTGCTTTTGTCCGCCTGAAAGCTTTTGTATCTTTGCATTTTTAAGCAAAGCCAAATCCATCTTATATAGCAACTCATCGGCTTTTTTTGTGTCGTTTTTGGCATAAAGCAAATTTTTATAAACACTCATATTATCAAATAACGCATAATCTTGAAAAAGATATCCGATATTTCGCTTTTGCGGTGGTAGTGATTTTGAGCCTGAGTAAAACTTCACTCCATTTACAACTATCTCACCACTATCTGGCGTCTCAAATCCAGCTAAAAGTCTTAGTATCGTGGTTTTGCCACTTCCACTTTTGCCATACAAACATACAAACTCGCCCCTATTTATCTGTAAATTTGCATTTAACACAAACTCGCCATTAGCACCATTTAAACGCTTTTTGATGTCTATCTTAATCATAAAATTTCGCTTATATAAAGTGATGTAGATTTAATATATACAAAAATTTCATCATCTTGCTTTAGATTAAGTGTTAAAGCTGATCTTGTTGTTATCATGCTTTGTAAAATTTCACCATCAAAATCTAGACTTAAAACAGATAAAATTTCTCCAAATCTTATGTTTGTGATTTTGCATTTTAATTCATTATTGATTGAACTATTTTTTATACTACTTTTAGCAACAAACACATCTGAGCTTTTGGCATTTAACATCACGTCTTGATCTATTTTAAGTGCTATGTTTTCTAAGCTTAGCATCACAAGATGCGTGTTATTGGCGTTAAAGACGACTAAGCTAACGCCGTCTTTAACATCTATACTTTTTACTTTTGCTCTAATCATTTTGGTGTGTTATAACCATATTTTTTAAATATCTCTTTGGCGTCATCGCTTAATATAAACTCATAAAAGACCTTTGCTTCCTGGTTGCTTTCGCCTTTTTTTGTTAGCACGATGCCTTGATCAATTGGTGTGTATAAACTTTGATCAACCAACACAAAATTTTCACCCTCTTTGTATTTGCTCATCTTTTCATCATACATCGCACTAGCTGCGATAAAGCCGACATCAGCAGCACTTAATGCTTGTGAGAGTGTTTCTGAAATTTTTTGCGTGATTATGATTTTATCCTTAAGCTTATCATACTCATTTGCATTTTTTAACGCTTCAATACTAGCTTTGCCATATGGTGCGATATCTGGATTGGCAATCGATAGTGATTTTGTAGCTTCTAAGTCTTTTAAGTTGGCATTTAGCTTAATATCTCTTATGCTAAATATCGCCAACGCTCCTTGTGCATAAACAACTGGTGCCTTTAGTGCAAAACCACTCTCATATAATTTATGTGCAAAATCCATATTTGCCGCCATAAACACATCAGCTGGTGCTCCATTTTGTATCTGAGTTACAAGTCCGCCACTAGCACCCAAGCTTAATTTTATCTTAGTTTGTGGTGCGATTTGAGAATATTTTTGAATTAATTCATTAAAAGCATAAGTCGTATTTGCCGCTGCAAACACAACAACCTCCCCACCAATTGCCATAACTACACATAATGCCAACATTGTTAAAATTTTTTTCATTTTATACTCCTATGATAATATCTGTTTTATCTATGAGTATCTCGTATCTCTCCCCTACACTTACTCTTAAATCAAACGCCTCGTCTTTGCTTGTCACTGCGGTTATGCTCTGATCTCCGCTTAAGTTTAGTGTTATTTCGGCATCGTCTTTACCTATTTTTACCTCACTTACTTCGCCTACCAGCCCATCTTTGCTAGGCTCTTTTAAGCTAACACTAGGTGCTTTAAAGATAAAAACAACACTCATCCCAACCGCCAAACCAAGGCTTATTTGACTCTGTTTTGTTATAGTTGCTACTATTTTTTCACCTCCATTTAATCTAGCTATGATTTGCGATTTTAACACACCCTCATTTATCTCACAAATTTCACAATTTAACTGATTTCTAGCACTTAGATTTAAACTTAATCTATTTAAATTTTTGATATCCAAGCTGTTTATATCAAAATTTTTAGCCACATTTGCTAGATACTCACGCTGTAAATTTTGTAGATTTTCAAATGTTTGTATCATCTTTTTGCCATATTCGGTTAGCTCTGAACCGCTATTTTTTTTATTGCCACTTGTGCGTGATATCAGCGGTTTTTCGCTTTTGTTATTGATTATGTCAAGCGTATCCCATGCATTTTTATATGATATCCCAACCTCATTTGCTGCTTTGGTGATTGATTTTGTTTTATCAACAGCTTTTAATAAATCAATATGACGCCCTACAACCTGCACACCCTCGCCCAAAAGCAACTCCAAACTTACATCTGCTCTCAAAAACATTCCTTAAATAAATAAAATTAATTTCACAAGTATAATTAATTATATATATAAACTCGCTTAATTATTACATTTCATTAAATTTAATTTTATCAAGCCGTTTTAGCCTATTTAAAGTATATGAAATATTTAATTAAAGCATTGGATATACTATATGATTATATTTTAAATTTATTTTACAAAAGGTATAATTATAAATTTACAACAAAGGAGTAAAAATGAGATTTTTATTAGCGTTTTTGTTTGCTATGACACTTGGTTTTGCAGATCAAATAGATGATTTTGATAGCGAATTTAGCGATAAAAACGAGATATATGATCCGATAAGTGGATATAACAAAATCATGACAAACGTCAATGATGTAGTGTATGAATACGCATTTGAACCAGTTATAAAAGGCTATAAACACGTAGTGCCAACACCATACAGGACAGCTTTTTATAATGTTTTTGACAATCTCATGTATCCAATTAGATTAGTTAATAATCTGCTTCAGTTTAAATTTAAAAATGCAGGAGAGGAGACGCTTAGGTTTGTAGCAAACACGATAGTCGGTTTTGCTGGTGTTAGCGACGTGGCAAGTAAGCACTATGGACTTGAAAAACACGATGAAGATTTTGGGCAAACACTCGGACATTGGGGCTTTGGAAGTGGTTTTCATATAGTTTGGCCAATCCTTGGACCATCAAATTTCAGAGATACAATTGGTGGCGTTGCTGACTACTTTACTAATCCGCTTAGCTATGTTAAGCCAAGCGAGTTAAGCATGGGGTTAAATGCTTTTAGTATGCTAAATGATTACTCACTTGAAATTCCATACTCTGAGTTTAAAAAAGACGCAATTGAGCTGTATCCATTTTTACGCGATGCGTATGAGCAAAGACGAGATTATCTAATAAAGGAATAAAATGAAAATTTTTAAATTTTTAACTATTTTATCGCTATTTTGCATTAGCCTATTTGGCTTAGATAAAGATGAAATTAAGCAAAATGTAAGTATAAAAATAAACGAGGCACTAGAAATTTTAGCTAAAAAAGAGATCGATGAAGATACAAAACTAAACAATCTTTTTAAGATATTTGATCCGATGTTTGACTACAAGCAGATGGCAAAAATAAGCTTAGGCAAACGCTTTAACTCACTAAGCAAAGAAGAACAAGATGAGTTTAGCAAAGCATTTGAGATAAAGTTAAAAAACTCATATATCGATAAAATCAAAAGTTACTCTGGCGAAAAAATACATATAAAAGATGCAAACGAACCACAACCAAGACGCTATTTTTTAAATGGAGAGCTTATTAGTGATGGCAAATCATATGAGTTTGTATTTAAATTTTACGATGCAAAAGAGCGTGGTTGGCTGATATATGATATAGATATAATAGGCGTAAGTATCATGCAAACATACAGAAGTCAATTTGCCGATATGCTTGAGAGTGCTGATTTTACAACACTCATGGCAAAATTAAACGAATCAAGTCAAAAGTAGATAATTGAAACGATTATTTAAATTTATTGTCAATTTTCCAAAGATAGTCTTAAGTTTTGTGCTTATATCATCTTTGTTTTTTGCATATTATGCCACAAAACTTGAGATAGATGCGTCATCTGAGACGCTTTTACTACAAAATGATCCTGATTTGGCTGTTTGGCGAGATGTTGCAAGTCGCTATGTTTCGCCAAATTTCTTAGTCGTTACATACACGCCAAATTCTGATTTATTGTCGCCTGATTCGCTTAAAATGATACAAAAAATAAGCGACGAACTATCCAAAAACGATATGATTGAAAATGTCATATCTATACTAAATATTCCGCTACTTCAAAGCGTAAAGGGTGGGTTAAGTGGGATATTAAACCACACTCCAACGCTAAAAGATGACGATCTTGATTTAGAAGTGGTCAAAAATGAGCTAAAAACAAGTCCAATTTATTCAAACAATCTTGTTAGTAGCGACTTAAAAACTACGGCAATCGTGCTAAATTTAAAATCAGACAAAAAGTATGAAGCACTACTAAATGAGCGAAATTTACTATCGCAAAAAGAGGTAAATAAAACACTTAGTGCCGATGAAATTACAAAATTTGCTTCGGTAAAAACTGAGTTTAAAAACTACCGCGATGAATTAAGAAAAAAAGAGCATGAAAATTTACAAAAGATAAAAAACACAATTAAAAAATACAATTCAGAGCAAAATGCACTATTTTTAGGCGGTGCAACTATGATCGCTGACGATATGGTTAGCTTTGTTAAAAATGACCTTAGCACATATGGGTTTAGTGTTGCAGTATTGCTTGCAATTAGTTTATGGCTATTTTTTAGGCAAATTCGCTGGGTTGCTCTTGCAATTAGTATATGTGTGCTTAGCTTAGTATTTTCAATGGGGATATTTGGCTTATTTAACTGGGAAATAACAGTCATATCATCAAATTTTGTCTCGCTTGTTTTAATAATCTCAATCTCCGTTGCGATACATTTAATTGTATCTTATAGAGAATTTTACATAAAATATCAACGATACAGTCAAAAACAACTAGTTTATCTAACACTTAAAGATAAAGCAAATCCATCATTTTGGGCGATATTTACGACGATTATTGGTTTTACTTCACTTATGAGTGCGGATATTAAGCCTGTTATAATGCTTGGTATAATGATGAGTTCTGGTATTGCTGTTTCGCTAATTTTAGCATTTTTGATATTTGGCTCGGTTGTTACGCTATTACCAAAACTTGCACCAAAAAATAGCTTTGAAAATAGCTTTAGCTTTACGAAATTTTGTGCTAAATTTGCCATAAAAGACAGATGGCTTATATATGGTGCTTGTGCTTTTTTAATAGCTTTTGGGATATATGGGATTTCTCAGCTTAAAGTCGAAAATAGCTTTATTGGATACTTTAAAAAAGATACCGATATACGCAGTGGCATGGAGGTTATAGATAACGAGCTTGGAGGAACTATTCCGCTTGATGTAATAGTAAAATTTAATGAAGTTCAAGACAAAGTCTTGACGCAAGAGATGGACGAGTTTGAAAGCGAGTTTCAAAACGAAGCAGACTCAAAGAAGTATTTTTTTAATAGCTACCGAACAAGGATTGCATTAAAAGTTCATGATTATTTAAAAGAACAAAATTTTATTGGAAACGTAAGCTCACTAGCAACGCTAATAAAAGTGATAAAAGAGCTAAATAATGGCGAAGTTGATGATTTTTTACTTTCGGCAATGTATGAAAAACTTCCAAATGAATACAAAAATATTATTTTAAGCCCATATGTAAGCATAGACGATAATGAATTGCGATTTAGTATTCGTGTAGTTGATAGCGACGAGAGATTAAGAAGAGATGAGTTTATTAAAAAGCTGCAAAATGACCTAAACGAACTTTTAAAAAATGAAAATGCAAGTGCTAGTGTATCTGGTATGCTGGTGCTATACAATAACGTTTTGCAAAATTTAGTTGCTTCACAGATTAATAGTTTTAGTATTAGTATAGCTGTGCTTTTTGTGCTATTTTGCATAGTATTTAAAAGCATAAAAATAGCACTAATTGCAATCACTACAAACATCATACCACTTTGTGTTTTGTTTGGGATAATGGGTATTTTTGGCATAGCACTCGATGTGATGAGCGTCACAATAGCTGCTATAAGCATAGGCATAGGCGTTGATGATATCATACACTATTTGCATCGCTATAAACACGAACGCCACACGCACGATATTAACACAAGCATAAAAAATAGCCATGCTAGTATCGGATACGCCATGTATTACACATCTTTTGCCGTGATTTTGGGCTTTAGCGTAATGGTTAGTAGTAATTTTATACCAACAATTTATTTTGGTTTGCTAACACTTTTAGTTATGGCATTAATGCTTAGCTCAGCCCTAATTGTCCTTCCAAGAGTTATTAAAACTCTTGGAGTTTAGGGCTAACTTTATGGTATTTATAAAATAGTAAATGCGTAAGAAATATTATAAAAAATAACTGAAAAAACAATCCAACAAAAGGCACTAAACAAAGAATATAAAATACTAAGCACGAAACAGAAAATGCCATCGTGCCACCTTCTAGCAATGCAAGACGAAATTTTATATCATTAAGCACATTCGAAGCAACGTCTATTAGTAAAAATTTATAATACAGATAAAAAAATGGCACCGAAATAGCAATAAAATTTAAAAATGGCAAAACCAAAAATGGCAAACTTACAACCAAAATGCCTAAAAATTTAAAAATTTCAACGATCATTTTACGCATTACAAAAGCAGTGCTTGGCAAATCGCTTAAATCCAGTCCGTAGTGCCTTGCGTTTATCTCTTTTACTACCAATGGTGTAAAAAATCCAACCACAAATAGTGCCACAAAAACGCTTACAATAAGCACCAAATAAGCACCAAATAGATAAAAAATAGATGCCATAAACCACTTTAAAATCGCACTAGAAACAACTATTTTAAATATCTCATTATCGCTTAAATTAAAATATCCAAAATCACCTGTTTGAATCACACCAATTAGTGCTTCGCTGACCGATGAAGCACTAAATGCCACTGCAAAACCAAGCAATAAAATACTTAATATAAGTGGCATTATAGTTAATTTAATAAATTTTTTAGTCCAAAAATCTCTTAAACTAATACTAAAAATTTCAATCACGCTTTTTTATACTCCGCTTCAAGCAAGGCATATATCTCATCCATGCCGCTGACACCATTTGCCAATATTTCACTTATTACGACGTTATCTTCACGTCCTTGCCATATTTTTTTATATACTCCCTCTTTGTATCCGTTATTTTGCCTAAAACGATTTAGTACATTTTTTACAACATAGCACTCATATAGACTTTGTATATTTACGCCGCACTTTAACGCAATGGTAAAGTAAATTTTAAGTATCTCATAAACATCAGCATCAAAGCCACTACAACGATTTATAAGCATTTCAATGTCATTTATAATCTCATACATACTCTCATTTGCGACCACAAACGGCTCTTTGCAAAACGCTTCAAATCCATTTGATATAGCGATATCATCACTTAGTTTTTCTATGCCTCCAAGTCCATTTACATGATAATGACTAAGCATTAAACTCATAACAAAGTGCCATATATCAACAATTTCGATGCGTAAATTTTGTTCATCAGTCGGTGATGATATAGCCTTCCAGTGCTTCCATGCAAAACTATCAATAAGCTCAGCACACTCCATATAAATACATCTTTTCCAGTTTATTAATTTATTTTTGTTTGTATAGCCATTTTCCCAACCAGCCCCGTTTGTTTCGTCATTTAGACTTTGTTGCATGTTTAGCATATCAAGTATTAAATTTTTATATTGCATATATTATCCTTTTGTAAAAACCTGTAATTTTATCAAAAATTTTATAAATAATTGATGTAAGTCATCTAAAATTTTTTAGATTTTAGTATAATTTTATAAAATTTTAGCGTAGTTTAAAATTTCAAATATATCAAAGGACACAAAATGAAAAAAGACAATGTCGTAATCTGTAACGTATGCGGACTAAAAAGTATAGACGATCAAAACGCTGTATTTATCCATGCACACAAAAACAACCAAGAAGTTGATATATGCACAAGCTGTATCCCAAGTGTGATTCACGGCTCAGGCATGGTTGTAAAATCCAACGAAGAGATCGCCGAAGAAGCGTAAAACAAGGGCTTTAAAAGCCCTCTTTAGACATAAAATGAAAATTTATGAGTCTGATTTAATAAATTTTCAAATAATTTATTACTCTTGTTTAGTAGCTCTTGATTTGCTTTATGTTGCTTTAATAATTCATCAAACAGTTTTAGAGTTTTATCCGCTATTGCATTTGCGTGATTTAAGTCTTTTGGACTAGGAAGCTCTTTTTTCATACTATTTGCTAAATTTACTATCTCTTGATTTGAGTAGCTAAATCCTTCATTAATGTTTTTCATAAATTCATCAATTTGCGGTTGTATAGTCTTTAACGCCTCGTTTATCTCAGCTATGTCATTTGCATCCAAACCATTGCCTTCATAACTAAAATTATAACCATATTCGTGTGTTAATGTCATAACACTAACGCTTGAGTTTTGCGTTTTAGCACTATTATAGCTCACGCTTTTATTATCATACATTGATAAGTTTATCTTATCGCCAGTGCTTGTTTTAAAAGAAAAATCCAATGAATTAAGATTTGCATTAAAAAGATTTTTTACTTGCATTTTATTTCTCCTTGATTTTACTATAATCGGCAAAATTTCAAAAATATTAAGCACTTTAAGGCTAAAATATCTACAAAATTTAAGGAAATTTATATGTGTTGTTTTGGTATCAGGGTTTTAATGCTGTTTTTTATAACATTTGCAAGTATTTTTTTGCATAAATTTTTCCCATTATATCCAGCTTTGCTTTACTATTTTATACTTGCAAATTTACTAAGTATTACAATGCTTTTATTATATTTTTCAAACAAACTTCCAGAGTATTTTAAGCCACAAACTCTACACTATTTTAGTTTAATTGGTGGTTTTTTAATGATGATTATTGGCTATTTTTATATTGCTAAAAAATTTGATAAATTTTTAATTATAGAGATTTTGATAGCCATTTTTTGGGGTATATTATTTTATATTATAGGTCAAAATTTTACTGAAATTTTAGAGTTTGTAAGAGTAGCGTATGCATGAAAAAATTAGCAAATTTCTACACTCACAACATCTAGCTTCAATTTGCGTTTTACACAAAAATCTGCCATACTCTTTTAGTGCATTTTATGCTTATGATGATGATACTAAGAGTATAATTTTTGCTAGTGACACAAACACAACTCACACAAAAGCATTTTTATCCACGCCAAAAGTTAGTGCCACGATAGCACTAAATACGCTAAAAGTCGCAAAAATACAAGGCGTTCAAATTTTAGGCATAGTAAATAGTGCAAATGAGATACAAAAAGAGTGCTATTACAGGGCTTTTGCCTTCTCAAAAACTCTAAACCCAACACTTTGGGCATGTAAAATAAAGTGGATAAAATACACAGATAACACGCTTGGTTTTGGTAAAAAAATTATCTGGGAAAATGAAAAACTTTAGTTTTATCAATCAAGTTTATTATTTTTTTTAAATCGCAGTAGTTTAAACCCCATACAAATATGGGGCGTGAGATTAAATATAGCTTATTTGATAATGCTCTTTTTTAGGTGTGCGTGGATAAAACTCGGCGTCACTCTTGCCAAGCACGATAGAGCAAAGTGGTGAGTAGCCATCAGGGATACCAGCTTTTTTAGCAAGCTCTGGTTCATCAAAAAGCGTAACCACGACTGTGTTTATAAGGCATGAGCTAAGCCCTAAAGACGCAGCACGAAGCTGCATATTTTGCATGACAGAACCCATCGCCCAATAAACATTTCTATGGATATTTTCAAGCTTTAAAAACTCAAATCCCTTTGGCAACTCATCTACTAATTTTCCAGAGATAAGTATATAAACAGGTGCGTCATAAAGCGTATTTTTTACGCCAAGCATATCAAGCGTAGCTCCAAATTTTCGCGATGCCGCCGCGTCAAGCTCGGCTAAAAGCTCCTTGTTTGTAATAACACTAATGTGAGCGTCTTTCGTGGTAAAAAGTGCAGGTGCTAGATATCCGGCTTCTAAAACCGCTTCTATCTCTTCAGAGCTTGGCAACTCATCGCTAAATTTACGCACACTTTGGCGTTTTTGCATAGCTTCTAGTAGCTTCATCTTTTCTCCTTTAAATTTTTAGTATTGTAGTGTAATTTAAATTTTTCTTTACTTAAAATTTTAACTTCTCATCGCAACCATCACGCCTTGCCATAAAGACAAATTTACGCTTAAACAAAGCTTACTAGATAGTTATCTTTTCGTGCTTCACGAACCTCATAAGGCGTCTTACTCTTACCGATCACGACAGATGTTAGCGGTGTGTAGCCCTGCGGTATGCTTATCTTTTGCGATAGTTCTTTATCATGTATAAGCCCTGCGACAGTGCCATTTACAGGGCAACTCGCAAGCCCAAGATCAGTCGCTCTAAGCTGGATATTTTGCACCATCGTGCCTATCGTCCAAGCCAAGCTTCGGTTACAAAAATCAAGATCTATCGCGTCCTTAAACGCTTCTGGCACTTCGCTTACAAGTGGTGCTGAGATCACGATGTAAACTGGTGCATTGTATAAAACACTGCTGATATTTAGTGGTTTTCCATAACGACTCACACCAAGCTCATCAAGCTGTTTTAAGACCGCCTTATCGGTAATAACGCTAATGTGGGTATTTTACTCATAAACACGACTGGAGCGTGATAAATAGCTTCCAAAATCGCATCAATCTCCTCCTTGCTTGGCATATAGTCTGTAAAATCACGCAAACTTATGCGTTTTTGCATAGCTTCTACTAAATTCATTCTCTCTCCCTTTAATACTCGCCGTCATTTAGATCTTTACATAATCCATCTCGTCATATCCCGCATGAAGCGTGATCTGATGCAAGGTATCAGCTGGGATTATGTATATATCGCCCTTTTTATAGGTTTTGCACTCGCCATTTATCTAAAGTGTGCAAGAGCCTGACAAAACGCTTGTAAATTGTGCTTTATGACTATGGCGAGGAAATTTTACCTCTTTTTGTGCTTTAACAAAATAAATCGTTTTGCTTGGCGTATGCTTTCTATGCACAAAAAGCCCATCTATGCCGTAATCCACGCCTTTTACTTTTTAACAAAATCCGGAAAATCAAAACTCTCGCCCATCATCGATCAAATTTAAATTTATCAAATCAAGCTCTTTATACACTCTTTAATCTTTGCAAAATCAGCCGTCGGCTCAAATCTAGCCACAACTTCGCCGTTTCTATCCACGATAAATTTTGTAAAATTCCACTTCACGCCATCGCCTTGCAAGATTTCTGGGAAATTTTCAGCCAAAGAAGCCTCAAGCTTTTGCGAGAGTGGATGAGCCTTATCAAAGCCCTTAAATCCTTGCTTTTGTGTTAAATACTTAAAAAGCTCTATGGCATTTTCGCCTCTCACATCGCCCTTTTTAAACAGCTCAAATGTCACGCCAAAATTTAACTGACAATTTTTAGCGATATTTTCATCATCATCTGGCTCTTGATTTGCAAAATTATCACTTGGAAATCCTAACACGCAAAGCCCTTTATCCTTAAATTCCTTATTTAACTCTTCAAGCTGCGTGTATTGGTCCGTAAAACCGCATTTACTAGCGGTATTTGCGATTAAGATAACCTTGTCTTTATACTCGCTCATACTTTTACACTCGCCCTTGTTTGTCAAAACATTTATGTCATAAATACTCATTTTCTCTCCTAAAATAATACACTAGTAGTGTAAGTTATCAAAAAGCACGCAAATAACTAGCGTACAACTAAAATGTATCGCCCTTGCTTTTTTATGCTCCATGCTTTTTCGCCTTGACATCCATATAGCCAAAAAACAAGATAGTTAGAAAATAGCATAACCAAAAGTGTATCTTTAGTATGTTAAAAGTGCAGCTGCTACTGAAGCCCACAAAACCGCCATCAACGAATACGCAATTTTTGAAATTACATCTGACATCTCATATCCTTTTTTGTTTTATAGGCAAATTATATCTAGCTTTTGTGTCCTGAATGTGTCTTTTTTGGTATTTTTAAGATAAATTGAGTGCCAAAATTTTGCTTACTTTTTACATCTATTTTTACGCTTAAAAGCTGTGAAATTTTAGCCACTATGCTAAGCCCTAGTCCGCTTCCAAGATCTGAGTGTGACTCCTCGCACTGATAAAATCTATCAAAAATTTTATCGATTTTCTTAGCCTCTATGCCGATACCCTGATCTTTTATGATAACCTCTATCTCGCTTTTTTCTACCTTGCAAGATATCTCTATGGGCTTATCTTCAGGTGAGTATTTTATGGCGTTTTCTATCAAATTTTGCCAAATTTGTGCTAAAAGTGGTGCGTTGCTTAGCGTGTTTGCTTTGTTTAAGCTTAGCACGAACTCACGGTTTGGATACTTTTGCGTTAGAAATATCACGCTAGATCTTAGCTGTTCATCGACTTGCACCATCTCATCAAGCTTTACGATGCTTGAGTTATCAAGTCTTGCTAGTTTTAGCAAGTTCTCGCAAAGGCGGTTTAATCGGTTTGCCTCTTTGTTTATAAGAGCGGCGTAGTGTGCGTTTTGTGCGGGGTTTTCAAGCATTAGCTCACTAAGCCCAGCGATGCTAAAAATCGGCGTTTTGATCTCGTGCGAGACATTTGAGATGAACTCTTTTTGTAAGTTTTGATTAAGCTCTAGGTGCTGTGCCATCTTGTTTAAATTTACGATGACCTCGTCTAGCTCGTGCATATAGACATAGTTGCTTAGATTTTTATGCACTTTTCGCTCAGCCCTTGCACTAAAATCACCATTTGCCACGGCATCTATCGTGTCTTTTATGCGTTTTATGGGTCTAATTAGAAATTTCATACCAAAATAAAGCAGAGTAAAATTTAGCCCAATTGCCAAAATAGAGCTTAAAACGCTAAGTAAAAGTGCACTATAAAAGCTTAGATCCTTGCCAAAAATATGATAAAAAATCCCCCAAATAATAAGGCAAGAAATCACACTAAAAAAGCCAAAAGCAAGCGAACTAAACGCCGCTACATAAGTTTTTAAGCTTACATAATACTTTCTCATCACGCCTCTTTTTTTACCGCTTTATAGCCAAGCCCACGCACCGTTGCTATCTCAAAGTCGCTGTTTTTTTCAAATTTTGCACGAAGTTTTTTGATGTGAGTATCGACAACTCGCTCATCGCTATCGCTTTCAAAGCCCCAAATTTCTTGCATTATCTCAAAGCGAGTGAAAATTTTACCCTCGTTTGAAAGTAGCAAAAACAAAAGATAAAACTCCTTTGGTGCAAGCTCGATTTTTACGCCGTTTTCGCTCACACTAAGTGCGTTAAAATCAAGCTTTGTGCCACCCATCACAAGCTCTTTTTCATTTGCGATTTTTGCCCTTCTTAGCAAGGCATTTACCCTTAAAACCAGCTCTTTTAAATTTATAGGCTTACTCATATAATCATCAGCACCGCTACCAAAGCCCGTTTGCATATCCTCTATCTCGCTTTTTGCGGTAATCATTAAAATCGGCTTGTTTTTTTCATATTTTCGTATCTGGCGGCTAAGCTCAAAGCCATCCATTTGTGGCATCATCACATCGGTTATAACTAGATCAAAATGAGAGCTTTCAAGTGCGGCAAGTGCGTTTTTGCCGTTGTTTGCTACACTTACATTAAAGCCTTCAAGACGCAGTTTGTCGCGTATAATCGTGCTTAAAATTTCATCATCTTCAACAAGTAAAATACTAAACATCTTAAAACGCACACGCCTCGATCTTACCGCTTAAAAAACCCTTTTTAAACCACTGCATGCGTTGTTTTGAACTACCATGAGTAAAAGAGTCAGGCACTACATGACCTTGGAATTTTCGTTGTAAAGTATCATCACCGATGGCACTCGCGGCATTTAAAGCCTCTTGTATATCACCATCTTCAAGACGCGAATTTATATGCTTAGCCCAAATTCCAGCATAGCAGTCAGCCTGAAGCTCGACACGCACCTGCAGGGCATTTTGCTCTATAATATTGCCAGAACGAGCCTTTAACTGCTGGATTTTATCTAAAGTGCCGCTTAAATTTTGCACATGGTGACCAATCTCATGAGCTATCACATAAGCTTGTGCAAAGTCACCACTAGCCTTATACACCTTAGCAAGCTCATCAAAAAAGCTAAGATCTAGATACACCTTATGATCTGCTGGGCAGTAAAATGGACCACTTTGAGAGCTTGCAAATCCACAAGCACTTCTAACTTGTTCCCTAAAAACAACCAAATTTGGCTCTACGTAAGTCGCCCCATGATCTTTAAAAATTTTACTCCACACATCTTCTGTTTGGGCTAAGACCGCCGAAACAAAGGCAAATCTCTCATTTTCTTGTTCATTTTGAGCGATCTGGACTTGCGAGGAAGTCTGTGACATGTCAAGATCTAAAAGTGCAAGTGGATTATACCCCATAAAATACGCCACTACACCCAAACCGAGTACAACACGACCGATATTTGAGCCTAGCAAAAAACGGATGATAGGCAAAAGTGAGCCGATACGACCTGAGCCAAATCCCCCACCACTACGCCTATCTTCAATATTTGAGCTTCGTCTGCTATCTCGCCATCTCATATTTATTCCTTAAAATTTTATGATATTTTAGCGTATTTATTGTAAAATTATCTAAATTTAAGAAAGCTTACATTTACACTTTTAGCTTTAAATATTAAAAATATACCGCTTAGCCTGACAAGATAGCAAATAAATTTATGTAAGTATTTTAGTATGTTAAAAGTGTAGCTTAAAGACCACAAAACCGCTATTAACGAATGCACAATTTTTCAAATCACATATCATATCATTATGACAAAATTATAACTACCTAATTGCATCTTTTAAACGATATTATTATTTAATAAACATATCATCATTTAGTCTTAAAATTTCAACTATATTTAAGATTTGCTCTATCTCATTTTTGTATATTTTGATATTTTCTTCGCTTATTTTAATGTCAAGTCTAATCTCAAAACTATCCTTATTAAGTTCTAAAAACAAATACATCCTATTATCCATAAAACAAGCATTTACAATGCATTTAAACTCATTTTTAAGTTTAATGAAATCTTGCATAAAACGAGGAGTAAGTATATATCTAGCATCAATTTGATCAGTGCAATATACATTAAATTTAGCTTCAAACTCACTGTCATCCATATATGCCCTACTTTTATCAGAGATAAAAATTTTAGCCTTTTTATCGATAATATATGTTTTAAAACGGATTTTTTTATTAAATTCACATATCGCAAAAATCCCCTTAAAAACGACAATTTCTTTGCTTTTGTTATTAGTTTGTATCTGTTTTGTTGCATAAATATCGCTTAGTCTAATATTAACACCGCTTTGTGTGCCACTTATTAAATCATTTCCGCTATAACGCTTTAACTTGTCTGGATATATCTGGCATCTATCAAACTCATCTTGATTTATATATCCTGATTTATCATAAGTAAGCGTGGCACTTAGCTCATTTATGATATTTAAGATTATTTCGTCTTTGAAATTTACTACTATGCTTTTACTAAGTTTAGTTTTTGCAATGCTATACAAAATAATGCAGATAAAGACATAGCCAACAAAAACCATCATTATTTTATCAATATAACGCACTTGACAAATATAAACACACGCAACCAAACCCAAAAACATTAAAATTTTAAGCAATTTTAAACGAAAGAGTATGCGTTGTCTTTCATTCTCTAGTTTAAGCATTATTTAAACAGTTCTTTTAAATTTGGATTTTCTCTCTCAATTTCACTTGCATGAAAAAACTGCTCTTTTGTAAAATTAAACATCTTTGCAATTATGCTAGTAGGAAACATTTGAATATAGTTGTTTAAATCCATTACAGAGCCGTTATACGCACGTCTTGCAGCATTTAGTTGCTATTCAATCTCATTTAGACTTTTTTGCAAATGGATAAAATTTTCATTTGCTTTTAGCTCCGGATACGCCTCAACAGCAACCCTAATGCCACTAAGTAGTTTAGAAATTTCGTTATTTAATTTAAAATCATCATCGCCGTTAATTGCATTTGATCTTAGTTTAGTAATCTTGCTAAGGGTTTCACGCTCATGCGTCATATACTCTTTTACACTAGCAACTAAATTTGGTATCAAATCGTAGCGTTTTTTTAGCTGAGTATCAACTCCAGCTCTTATGTTTTTTACTTGATTTTTCTTTGCAATGAAAGTATTGTAAGTATTAATGCCCCATATAGCTATAATCAACAATACTATCGCAACGCCTAACACAAAATTGCTCATTTTTTATCCTTTTACAAGAGTAGAAATTTCATCTTTTGTCATTCTAAATTTTATCCATCCACTTTGACGCTTTGCTTTAATGCTTTCATAAAATTTAACACTTGGCTCATTCCAGTCAAGACACTCCCACTCAAGTCGCCCAAATCCTTGTTCTTGACAAATCTTTGCTAGTTCTTTTATGAGATTTAATCCTATGCCTTTTTGCCTATATTCTGGTTTGACATACAAATCTTCTAAATACACTCCTGCACGACCTAAAAATGTAGAAAATGAGTGAAAATACAGTGCATAAGCGACTACTTTATCATCTTCTACAACAACTAAAGCATTGGCAAGTTTAAGATCAAACAAGTGCTTTATAAACAGCTCCTCATCGATATTAACTTCATCTAGTAGCACCTCATATTCTGCTAACTCTTTTATTAGCTTAATTATTTCAAATGCGTCCTTTTTCTCGGCTTTTCGTATCATTTTTATCCTTTGTATGATTTTTAGCTCACGCTTTGTGTTTTGAAATCTTTACGATTTTATCGATTTAACACCTACATATTTATCAAACTCTTTTGTTTTAATAAATAACTATCTTTTTTAAGGCACATCAGTAACTCATAAATATTATCTAATACTCTCTTTTAGATAAATTAATAGCACAAAGTTTGATATATTTTACCTAAAAGATATACACAATAACTTTATTTAAACAAAAATTAAACAAATTAGTAGTAAAATCTGGACTTTTATTTTAACAAAAGGAGAGAAAATGAAAATTTCTAAAATTTTAATCGCATCATCTTTGCTAGGCAGTATAGCGTTTGCAGATGGTGCTTTTGTCGGCGTTAGTGGTGCATACAACTTCAAAAGCCAAATCAAGCCAGATAAATCAGAGCAAAAAGGAAAATTTGGCAAATTTGATGATAAAAATGCGGAGTTTGGGATAAAAGCTGGTTATGATTTTGATAGCTTTAGAGCATATGGAGCTTATGTGTATGGCACAAAGGCAAAGAAAGATAAAACATCTAAATCTAACGCACAACCAACAGAGAATTTAAAAATCGAGTGGAAAAGCCACAACATCGTAGGTGGAGTAGATTGGACGCCTGAGATCGTAAGCGGATTTAAAGCTGTTGTTGGTGGATATATGGGCGTATCTTATGCTAAGTCTAATACGGCGCTAAAAGATTCTACTGGCAAAATCGTTGCTACAGGTTCAAAAAATGCAAGTGGTCTTATTACAGGGATAAAACTAGGCGGACTTTATGAGCTTGATATGCACAATGAGATTGAGTTTGGCTTTAAAGGTGAAAACGTAAAATTCAAAGACGCAAATGCTAGAAATTTTGGTTTATATCTAGGCTATAACTACAAATTTTAACTTCTATGGGACAGTTTTGTCCCATCTTTTATACATTTTACACGTTTAAACTTTATACTTAGCAATCCATGCCAAAATAGCACTAAAGTAAAGCCACGACAGTTTTACTGCTAGGCTTTACAATAATTATTAAAAAGTGCTTAATATTTATACACCAAGCTTACTACAGCAGTTCGCCCACGTGAATAGTTGTTTAACGTAGGAGTGTTGCCAATACCCATTATAAAGTGAGTTTGCGATGCTGAGTCGTTGTTTGAATCAAGCGGATCGACATATCTTTTGTCAAAGAAATTTTGTATCTCGCCTTTTATCATGAAATTTTTACTTGGTTCAAAAATAACGTAAAAATCAAATATCACCGGCTGTGCCTTGATGTCTTCAGTGCCGCTTATTCTCATCTTGCTTTTATTGTTCCACTTAGACGCATAAACATCAGGGATTATCACGTCTCCATAGGCTTTTTCTATCTTTGCACGTTTGGATTTGCCGTAGTATTTTGCCGTTGTTCCTATGGTAAATTTTTGTCCAAACAACCTAGTTCCTATATCAAGTGAGCCGTAGTCTTTTGGTAGCATGGAGACTTTGCTTAATCCAAACCCTTGCAAATACACATCTTTTGAAGCACTTGCATTTACTTTATGACTTGCATCAGAGTATGAGCTAGGCTGATTTGTCTTTTGTCTAGCGTAAGCTAAATTTGCATAGAAAAACCCTATATCATAGCTTAGCTCAAGCTCCAAGCCCCTGATATTTACATCCTTTGGATAGTTTAAGTGTGTGATGTGTGGGTAGCATGTATAAATCGACTCGTTATTGCACTCGCGTTTTGCGTTGATTATATAATCTTGTATTTTTGTATCATAAAATAGCATCTTAAATCCCAAAATATCACTTTTGCCAAATAGTCCTTCTTTATAAGAGTTAAAGCCATATTCAACCGTTCTAGCACGTTCTGGTTTAAGGTCGGTCCTAACTGCTAAATCTCCAATCTCTGAAAAATACACCTCTTTTATATTTGGTATGCGATGTGTTTTAGAGTATGTCACAAACGGAACAAAAAGATCGTGAAAATTTACCGAAAAACTAAGCGAATAGTTATTTAGTTGCCCCTCGTTGCCTCTTATTATAGCTAGATCCGCTTGTTTGCAATCTTCTAGCATATACATATCATCTCCGTCACCAGCATTATCTTCATCAGGCTCAAATTTACAATACTTTTTTGCCACTTCTAGCCCAAACTCATCTAAGTATCTTTTAGCCAGACTATCGCCATATATCTTTCCGCCATTGTATTTACCTATAGGTTTTTGTATGTCGCCATTACGTTTTCCAAACCTACTATAAACCTTGCCATCAAACTGATAGCGTTGCCTGTTTATGTTAAAATTTAGCGTATAAAAGTCATTGCTAAATGTATTGTCTAAATAAAGTGTCTTTATCTTTTGGTTGCCATCTGGCTGAAAAGCATTTGATTTGGTGCTATGAAAGGTGCATTTGGTAAATTCCGTAGAGTCGTTTCCTCTTTCTGGACACTCATCTATGCTGTTTGGCTCTCCATTTTCAAAGTGATAGGCAAGTTCGCGTGGATGACGATTTTTCTTATATGAATTGCGCAACAAATTCATACCAAAAGTCGTCGTAAGCTCGGTATCAAAGGCAAGTTCATTGGTAAATGTCTGGCTTATATCAAACGTTTTTGACTCATTTTTACTCTCAAGGTCAGCTATTATCTCTTTGCTATTAAATTTTGAACCTTTGTAGTATTTTTGTTTGCCGATATTATTGGCAAATAACAAATTTATATCGATGTTTTTATCGTTGTTTAGATTGTAGTTTATCTGATAGTTATTGTTTATAATATCCCTACCAGCAATTGATGTTTTAAGATCTCGATACTGAAGCGTTAAAGCGTTGTAATCATCTAGATACTCTATCTTTGCTAGATTACTTGTTGGTTTATTTTTAAGTTTTTCTGGCTCAAACGGTATACGATTTAGCGTCTGACGATACTCGTTTTCACACTTTCTACTCTCCGATGGAAACATACCACCAGTGCAGGCTTGTTGGATTAGCTTTTCTTGATCATCTTTATCCACATCTTTTATATTTACCTTGCCACCGACATTATAATTTTGAGAAATTTTCCTAATGCTATATCCATATAAAAAGCCTATTTGCGAACCGTTCTCAAAATTATGCTTTGCAGCAAAGGCACCCATATAATTTGGTCCAGTTGCGTTCTTGCCACCTAAAATTCTACCCATAAAGCCAAAATCTTTGCCATCTTGTATGATATCATTAATGCCAATTGTTTTAAAATCAACTGCACCCATTAAGGAATTTGCACCACCGCTACCCTTAAAGCTACCACGCTGGATTGCGACTGTGCTAATAAAGCTTGGATCGACATTTGCTCCAAATTGCGATGTGCCACCTGCTTTATTGCTGTTATCAGAAGATGTTGAAAAAAATGTCTGAGTAACACCATCAACCATCGTATTTACCCTGCCAAATTCACTCATACCACGGATGTTTGCCGAAACACTGCCTGATGATTTATCGATATTTGTAAATGCTCCTGGAACTGAGCGAATGATATTATCAATGCTTTTTGTGGATGTTGCGACATCATCTCTAGCACTTAATGCACCTGCTTGTTTATAGACCTTTTTGCTCTCCTTTTGTAGTTTATGCTCTACGTTTATACCATCAAGAGCAACATCTTGTGCCGCTTGTAGTGTTGTTATTAGCGATACGCCAACACCAAACTTAATAAAATTATTCATAACTCATCTAGCCTCCTAATATAATTATTACTATTAATATTTTTATAATAATATCAATATTTAATTAATATAATCTTAAT